>CAYUIT010000002.1:19864-216800 GCA_964444835.1 uncultured Steroidobacteraceae bacterium | reverse complement strand
CTCGGCCGCGGACTTGCGGGCGCGCGTGAATGCCGAGCCGTACGGGCGCTGGGTGTATGGCGAGTCCGACGGCATTCCCGGTCTGATTGTCGATCGGTTCGGCGATACGCTCGTCGCACAGAGCGGCACGGCAGGAATCGATGCGATGCGCAGCGCAATCGAAGCAGCGCTCCTCGACGTGATCGGTCCGCATCGCCTCATTTGGAAGAACGACAGCGGCGCGCGTGACCTCGAAGGTTTGGCTCGCAGCGTGGAGGCTGCGCGCGCAGATGCTGTGCCGCAAGTCATCACCGTCCGGGAGTCGGGAGCCTCGTTCGAAGCGCCGCTCGCGGAGGGCCAGAAGACGGGTTGGTTTTTCGACCAGGCGTTCAATCGGGAGCGCTTGCGGCGCTACGTCACGCCGGGTGCCAAAGTGCTCGACGTGTGCAGTTACGTCGGCGCGTGGGCCGTCAGCGCGTTGCGCGCAGGCGCCAGTGAGGCGCTGTGTGTCGACTCCTCGGCGCTCGCCTTGGAGTTCGCGGAGCGCAATGCGGCACTCAACCAACGGCAATTGCGTACACGTCGTGAAGATGCCTTCGATGCGCTGAAGGGTTTGGCAGCCGAGGGTGCGAAGTTCGAGATCGTGGTGCTCGATCCGCCAGCCTTCATCAAGCGCAAGAAGGACTTTCACCAAGGCCTCGCGGCGTACCGCAAGCTCAATCAGCTCGCACTGCCGCTCGTGGCCGAAGGGGGCATCTTGGTGTCCTGCTCGTGCTCCTACCATCTACCCGAGGACGAATTGATCGGCGCCGTGCAAGCCGCCGCGCGTCCCACCTCGCGCTTCGTGCAATTGCTCGAGCGCGGTGGCCAAGCCGCGGATCATCCGATTCACCCCGCCATTCCCGAGACGCGATACCTGAAAGCCTTGTTTTGTCGGGTCACGCGCGAATAACGCCGAAAGAAGCTGCTATGGGCCACACCGTCATCAAGTTCTACGCACCCGTCAATGAAGCCACGATCCAAAAGCTGATGAGTGCCGTCGATCAACGCGTAGCCGCTGGCGATCGCACGCTCACATTGTTGCTGTCGACGGGCGGCGGCTCGGTGTTCCATGGGCTCACGGCTTATAACTATTTGAAGGGCTTGCCGCTCGAACTAACGACTCATAACTTCGGCAGCGTCGATTCGATCGGCGTGGCAATGTATTGCAGTGGCGACCGACGCTTGTGCGTGCCACAAGCGCGCTTCTTGTTGCACCCCGTCTCGATGAACTTCAATCAAGGCATGAGCCTTGAGGAGATGCAGTTACTCGAGAAGATCAAGAGTCTGCGGGTCGATATGGACAACTGTGCCAAGGTCATTGCCGCCAACACGGGTAAGACCGCCCGGCAAGTCACCAACGCGATGCGGCAGCGGACCACGCTCGATCCGGCCGACGCCCAAAGCTGGACGCTCGTGCATGAAATCCGCCAGGAGCTGTTTCCAGCCGGGGCAGAAGTGCTCTCCATCGCGCCATAAGCCGCTAGAATCCACGTCATGATCGAGTATCCCGGTTTCAACCCGATCGCTATCGAACTCGGGCCCGTGAAGGTGCACTGGTACGGCGTGATGTACCTCGTCGGGTTTGCGGCGGCGTGGTGGCTCGGGCGCAAGCGTGCGCAGCGCCCCGGTTCGACGTGGAAGGTCATCGACGTCGACGATTTCATGTTCTTCGGCATGCTCGGTGTGATCCTGGGCGGACGTATCGGTTACGTGCTGTTCTATGGGTTGAGCTATTGGGCCACCGACATCTGGTATCCGCTCAAGATCTGGCAGGGCGGCATGTCGTTTCACGGCGGCTTGATCGGCGTGTTGGTGGCATTTGCGGTATTTGCCGTGCGCCGCAAACGCAAGGTCGCCGATGTCTTCGATTTTGCCGCCCCGTTGCCGGGCATCGGCTTTTTCGCCGTTCGCGTCGGCAACTTCATCAACAACGAGCTGTGGGGTAAACCCACGGACGTGCCGTGGGGCTTTCAGGTGAACGGTGAAGTGCGCCATGCGACGCAGCTGTACGAGGCCGCGCTCGAAGGGCTCGTGCTGTTCGCATTGCTGTGGTGGTTTACGTCGAAGCCGCGTCCTCGGCTGGCTCCCTCGGGATTGTTCCTGGTGACCTACGGTTTGTCGCGCATGATCGTCGAGTTTTGGCGCTTGCCAGACCAGCACATCGGCTACTTAGCCGGCGGCTGGGTCACGATGGGTATGGTGCTCACCGCCCCCATGGTTTTGGTGGGTGTGGCGCTCTTGATCATGGCGTACCAACGGCGTGAGCCGTCGGGCAATTTGGCGGCCGCGTAACGATGCAGCAGTACTTGGCGTTACTCCGGCATGTCCGGGAGCACGGTGTACGCAAAGGCGATCGCACTGGCACGGGCACCTTGTCGGTGTTTGGCCACCAGATGCGATTCGATCTGTCACAGGGGTTTCCGCTTGTGACCACCAAGAAGATTCACGTCAAGTCGATCGTGCATGAACTGCTGTGGTTCTTGCGCGGCGAGACTAACACGCGTTACTTGCGGGACAACGGCGTAACAATTTGGGATGAGTGGGCCGACGAGCACGGCGAACTCGGGCCCGTGTACGGCAAGCAATGGCGATCATGGCCGAAGCCGGGCGGGGGCCACGTAGACCAAATCGCGACCGTCGTCGAACAGTTGCGAAGCAATCCTGATTCGCGGCGCATCATCGTGAGCGCCTGGAATGTCGGCGAACTCGATGCGATGGCGCTGATGCCTTGCCACGCGTTCTTCCAGTTCTACGTTGCGAATCGCAAGTTGTCGTGCCAGCTTTACCAGCGCAGCGCGGATATCTTTCTCGGCGTGCCATTCAATATCGCGTCGTACGCATTGTTGACGCACATGCTTGCGCAGCAATGCGATCTGGAGCCGGGCGATTTCGTGTGGACCGGCGGCGACTGCCACCTGTACCTGAATCATCTCGAGCAGGCCGACTTACAACTCACACGCACGCCGCTGCCGCTGCCGCAGCTCGTCATCCGGCGTCGGCCGGCCTCCGTCTTCGACTACGAATTCGCGGATTTCGAATTCGCTAACTACCAGTTCCATCCGGCAATCAAGGCACCAGTGGCAGTATGAATCATGGCTGACGGCAAAATGACCCAACCGCGGTATCCCGCACTCCAGAACGACGAAAAGTTGGCCGGTGGCCCGCCGATTCGGACGTCGAAGCTCATCGAAGTGCGCCGCTCGTCGGTGCACGGCTCGGGTGTGTTCGCGGTGGCGCCCATCAAAAAGGGCACACGGATCATCGAGTATTTGGGGGACCGCGTTTCACACGCAGAAGCCGATCGGCGTTACGACGATCACGACGTGAACGATAACCACACGTTCTTGTTCATCGTGAACAAGCGCACCGTGATCGATGCAGGCGTGAACGGTAACGATGCGCGCTTCATCAACCATCAATGCGATCCGAATTGCGAGTCGGTGGTCGATTCAAAGATCCATCGTGTCTTCATCGAGGCGATTCGCGATATCAAGCCTGGCGAAGAATTGGGTTACGACTATCAGATTGGTCGTGAAAAGGACGATCCGCCGAACGTCGATGAAATCTACGCTTGTCGCTGTGGCGCGGCAAAATGCCGCGGCACGATGCTGTGGCCGCCGAAGCGACCTAAGGCGCGCACCAAGGCGCCAGTTAAGCGTAAGCGCTTCGTGGCGGAGGCGGTGGCGAAGCGCGCGACGAAACGCAAGAAGCAGAAACGCCCGCGCTAATGGCCTCGGCATCGTCTCCTCACCTCGACATGACCGCCGCTGGGCGCACACTCGAGGCACGTGGCTGGTGTGTCCTCGATGACGCCCTCGAGCCGGAGACGATCCAAGCCTTGCGCAGCGACTTGTTAGCACATCGCGCGCGCGGTGCGTTGCGCCCAGCCGGAATCGGTCGCGCAAATACCGCGCAAGTCAACGCGGACATTCGCGGCGATCACACCATCTGGCTGTCGGCTGATTTGGGCGCACCGGCGCGACAGCTGCTGCGCCATTTCGAATCCATGCGGGTTGCGCTGAATCGCGCGGTGCTCCTGGGCTTGAGCGAGTTCGAAGCGCATTACGCGTGGTATCCGCCGGGTGCGACGTATCAGCGCCATCGTGATCGACACCGCGACTCTGACGCCCGCGTGCTGTCTTCGGTGCTTTACTTGAACGATGCGTGGCCGGCCGAGGCGGGCGGCGCATTGCGCCTCTACATCAACGACGGCGAGAGCGTGGACATCGCACCGCTCGGCGGGCGGCTCGTCTTGTTCTTGTCTGCGCAGCTCGAGCACGAAGTGCTACCGGCAACGCACGATCGGCTGAGTGTCGCCGGCTGGTTTCGCCGGCCTGCGCTCGCTATTGGACGCGCACGCGAAGTCGGATCGTAAAGCGCGGATTGCCGGCGACACCCGTGGCATTCATGCTGCCGGCGGGCGCGACGCGGAAGCCGCGCACGTTCGGGTCGAAACCGTCGGCATCTGGAACTGGCGTGTAGTTGTACGGCGGGCCACCGCCGGGTTGATTCGAGTAGCTCACATGGGCCGCATAGTTGAACGTCAGGCCCGAGCTCGGTGTCCCATCGATGAATTCGATGGGATTGCCGCTCGTCATGGCGACGAACAAGGCGGTGTTCGCGGGTACGCGATCGGTGATCGCGAGGGAACTCGAGTCGCTGACGCCAGGGCCGGTGTTCGTCACGGTGATGTCATAGCGCACGACACCGCCGGGAATGCGCTTCGGATTGGTCGCGCTGTTGAACGGGTCGCTGAAGGCGGCGGAAGTCTTTTGGACGTTCAATTGTGGCAATAGCGGCGTGACGAGGAACGTGCCAACTCCCAAATCGGTGACAACGCCCTCCGTGCCCTCGGTGCCCACCACGCGCACGGTCCACGCGCCGAGTGGTGCAGAGAGCGGAATTGGGAAAGGCGTTTCGTAAGTGCGGGTCGCGGCGCCGGAGTCGGCCACTTGCGTCATCAAGACGTTACTCAAGACGGCGTTGTTACTCGGATCTAACAACGTGACGCGAGCGTTGGCGATGTCGAAGCTGCCGAACGGATCGCTGATCACGGTGCGCAGGTACGCGGTGGCGCCCGGTGTGAAACTCGACGGGATGACGCCGCCCGCAAATGCCGCCGTGTAGGCTGCAACGCTATCGACGTTGATGACCGTATTGCTCGCCATCTCGACGCGCGAGTAGCTGCCGGCGGTCGCGCCGTTCGGATACACGCGAGTAGCGCCCCCGCCGGTCGCGGGCGTCACTTGCCGGACGGCCAAAGTCAAGACTGAACCGGCCGGGAAGGTGCGCACGATCGCATTCGGGATCGTGAACGCTTGTTCCGTCGGTGCTCCCGTGGTCGGTAGCGTATAGGTGCGCGTATCGGTGCCGATCACGCCGGTCACGCTGTTGGCAAACGTCACCGTCAAGGTTCGCGAGCTGCCGCCACTGCCGTTCGTACGCAGCCACAAGCGGACGCCAATGTTGTTAGCTGGAATCGTGATGGGTAACTGCAAGGCCGGCGTCAAGGTCCACGTGGTCGTCGTCGACGCAGCGACCGTCAGAAACGTCTCCGTGATCGCGGGTGGGTTACGCGACAACTGCGTGCCCGGTGCCTGGCGCAAGTACAGCGGCTTGTTACCCGAACTTGGAATTTGCGACGGTGAAACGATGACCAGAGGGGCGACGGGTGTCGCGCCGGGTCCATTCGGCTGGGTGATCGTGGCCGTGTTAGCGATCGTCACACCGGGCGTCGAGGTAGGCGGAACCGAGACATCGAACACGACAGTCGCCGAGCCGTTCGCCGGGACCGTAATGCCTGTGACGTTGACGAAGCCGTTGCCAAAGGCACCGGTACCGGCGCCCGTCGATGCGTTGGTCGCACCCGGCGGTATGCTGTTGATGCTGAAGCCCGTGCTGTTAGCGGGCACATCATCCGTCACGGTCGCATTGGTCGCGGCGACGCCGCCCGATTCCACCAATGTGATGGTGTAGCGCAGGATGTCGCCGGGGTTGGCTTCGCCGCCATTTAGATCGACGACGGTCTTGGTGGACGTCGAAAGGTCTGGGCGACGGACGACCGTCGCGTCGGTGGCCGAGTCGTTAGCAGCATTTGTATCGACACTGAGCGAGTCTACGGTTGCAGTGTTCGACACCGTGGGGAATGCACCGGGGAGCACATTCACATTGATCGTCAGGTCCGGCGTACTCGTGCCGGGCTGCAGCGGCGGCGGGTGAGTGCAGGTCACGGTCTGCGCGGCGTTGGTACAGTTCCAATTCGTACCGCTGAACGATTGGTAGGTGAGGCCGGCGGGCAGCACGTCGGTGACCGTGATAACGTTGTCTTCCTGTTCAACGCCCGTGCCGTTACTGACGCGAATCCGATAGCTGCCGGTCGTGCCGACGGCGAAGTCGGCGACGTCGGACTTCGTGATGCTGAGGTCGACGACCGGCTCGGTCGTCACGCTGACGATCTGCGCTGTGAGCAGGACGAGGTCGCCGCCCGCGGAGTACACCGTCGTCGCAGTCGTTTGCCCCGGTGTGAGCAAGCCGCTCACGGTGTAGCTGTCGACGTCGACACCCCAACTGGTCGCAACGCCTTGCGTATTGATTGTGCCGTCGTACTGCTGCACTAACGGGTCTGAGCCGGCGACGTTGATGCCATCATCGAGGGCGGTGCCGTTGAAGGTCAGGCTCTCGCTGAATCCGTTGAGCGGCGTGGAGTTACCCGGATCGCCTTCCCAGGTGATGATGGCGACGCGGCCGTCAATGCCTGTGGGCGGAATGCGGAAGCCGTCCGGAACTAGCGTGAGCGCATTGCCGCGGAAGAACTGTAGACCGTCGAAGATATTGATGGCTCGTAGCCGCTCGGCAGCGCCTTGGTAGATAACGATCAGGCCCCAGCCAGCCTGGACAGCGCTGACGGCGCAATGTGGCGCGCCTGTGTTGACCGTGAGTCCGCCGAACGTGTAGTTGCCGTTGCCAGTAACGAGATTCGTCACGGTAGCGACGCCACCAAAGAACGGATAGTTCGTGCCCGAATCGGTGAACGTGGCCGTGAACGTGCGGTTCGCCGTCACAGGCGAGCCGTTGAAGGTGACGCCTGCATCGACCGCGGCGCCTGATCCACCCCAGTAGAGAAAGGCTGCGAGAATGGTCGTGCCGGCCGGGATGCCGGACAACGCCTGCGTGCTCGTCGTGCCGACCAAACACGCATTGCCCGTGTTGGCTTGCGTGCGCAGCGTGCCGCCGGTCGTCACGAAATTGATATTGCCGGTCACACGAGTGGAGCGCGTGATCGGCGTCGATTGCGCGAATGCGCTACCAGCCCACGCGAACAGCAGCAGGCAAGCAAACGCGAAAGCCCCGAGCCGTAAGACGGCCCGGGCAGGGCGACCGACCGGTACAATCATGGTTCGAACAATAGGCAACCGCAGCGCCGTTGGGCCGTGCATTCCTCACACACAGCGTGCATATGTCAACTGAAATGCGAACCGCGTCACAGACGCCCGGCAATGATCGACCGCTGGGGCTGCCCCGCATCGTGTTGGTGGTCGCGGTGGCCGACAACGGCGCCATCGGCAAAGGCAACCAGTTGCCCTGGCACTTGCCGGACGACTTGAAGCGCTTCAAGGCGGTGACGCTCGGCAAGCCGATCATCATGGGGCGCAAAACCTACGAATCGATCGGCCGTCCTCTTCCAGGGCGACACAACATCGTACTGTCGCGCTCGCGCGAGTTCGCGCCCGCTGGCGTCACTGTCGTTGCAGATCTCGAGGCGGCGTTGCGCGCTGCGGGTGCGGTCGATGAGGTGTGCATCGTGGGTGGGGCGGCGCTGTACCGCGAAGCCTTACCCCTTGCGACGGAGATCCAACGCACGCGGGTGCATGCTGAGGTTGATGGGGATGCATTTTTCGCGCCGCTCGAGCCAGGCGAGTGGCAGCTTCACTCGTCCGAGCCGCACGGCGCCGATGACAAACACGCCTACGCGATGACATTTGAGGTTTGGCGTCGCGCTCCGCGGGCCCAGTGAGCTAGGCGATGGGTAACAACTGCGTGTCAATCAAGCGCCGCGCGAGGGCCTCGCGCTCGGCACCGGGAGCGGCGTCGAGCGCCGCCAGAATCTCTTGCTGCACGGCGCCGCGCGTGAGCGCATCGGCATAGCCGATCTCCGGGTGGAACATCACCATCGAGTATCGCGGAATGAATTGCCGCGGATACGTGCGTTCGAGAGCCAGCGCTAACTCCCGCCGGCGCTGATAGGTAGCGTCGAGCACGCTCGCGCGCATTTCCGTGTAGTTTTCGAGCGCCATCTGCGCGATTGCGTCGGCGTTAGGTTTGCGGCGGCGTTGGAACTCGGCGAAGACCTCGGGCCAGTCGGCGCATTCATCGAGGAGTTCGTCGAGCGTCGCGCAATCCTCGAACGCGCAATTCATGCCTTGTCCGTGGAACGGCACGATGGCGTGCGCGGCATCGCCTAACAAGAGGACCTCGCCGCCGACGCGCCAGGGATCGCAATGCACCGTGCCCATGATGCCCTGCGGATGCTCGAAAAACTCGCGCTCGAGTGCGGGCATCAGCGCGCGCGCGCTCGGAAACTGCGCGCTGAAGAACGCGCGCACAGCCGCCGGCGTCGTCAGTTCCGCGAAACTACTGGTGCCATACTTCGGCAAAAAAAGCGTCGCCGTGAAAGTGCTGTCCGGATTGGGTAGCGCAATCAACATGAAGCCACCTCGCGGCCAGATATGCAGTGCTTGCGGGTCGAGCGCATGCCTGCCCGCAACTGCCGGAATCGTCAGCTCCTTGTAATCGTGATCGAGGAGTTCTTCGCGGGCCCGCGTGAGGCCGGCGGCGCGCAAACCATTGCGAATGGCTGAGCCCGCGCCGTCCGCTGCGATGGTGGGTTGTAAGGCGACTTCGTAACCGTACTGCGCCGTCTCATCGCGCACGAGCAGGGCGCCGCGCACGGGATCGGCGCGCAATGCGGCATGCCGAAAGCGAAAACTCACCTGCGGGTGTGCATCGGCAGCATCGATGAGCAAGCGGTTCAGCGCGTCGCGCGCGACGGAATAGATCACCTCGCGCTCAGATTGGCCGTACGCCTGCAACGCCGGGTCGCCAGCCAAAGGATGCACCATGCGGCCGCGCATCGTGACTAACAGCTTTGCGACGGCCGTGGCGACGCCGGCTCGCTCGAGCGCGCGCAGACCGCGTGTCGCCATGGCGAGATTGATCGAGCGACCGGAATCGTCGCGTATCGTGCGCGGATCCGGTCGGCGATCGAAAATGGTGACGCGAAAGCCGCGCCGTGCTAACAAGACCGCGAGCAACGCGCCCGCGAGTCCGGCGCCAACGATGTTGACGTGACCCGGCGCAATGGTCACGCGATCTCCCGCGTGCTCGTCTCGAGGCGCGCGCACAGCGCCGCCGCATCGGCAAACGAGTTATACAGCGGCACCGGCGCCACGCGAATGATGTCCGGTTCGCGCCAATCGCAAATTACATCCTTGTCGGCCAGTGCGTCGAACACGCGGCGACCACGCTGCGAGCCTCCGGCGATGCGCAGCGATAACTGGGCGCCGCGTTCCTCGGGGGTACTCGGTGTGACGAGCGACACTTGATCCGCCAATTGCTCGACGACGAAGTCGGCGATGAAACCCGTGAGCCGGATCGATTTCGCACGCAGCGCTTCCATGGTGGCCGTACGAAACACATCGAGCGACGCCAACAGCGGTGCCGTCGACAGAATCGGCGGATTGCTGAGCGCCCAACCAGACGCATCGCGACTCGGCTGAAACTCAGGCTTCATCTGAAAGCGCGTGAGTGGGTCGTGGCCCCACCAACCTGCGAGCCGCGGCAAGTCGCGACGCGCCAAGTGGCGCTCATGCACGAAGCAACCGCCGACCGCGCCGGGGCCAGCGTTCAAGTACTTGTAACTACACCAGACGGCAAAGTCGGCGTCCCACGCGTGCAGCGATAGCGGGATGTTGCCGATGGCGTGCGCCATGTCGAAGCCGATGATTGCACCAGCGCGTCGGGTCGCACTCGCAACGCGTGCACAATCGAAGGCTTGGCCCGTGCGGTATTGCACGCCCGGCCACAGCACGAGCGCGAGGTCGCGCCAATGCGTGTCGATCGCTGCTTCGATATCTGCGAGGCGCAGCGTGTCCTCACCGGGCCGCGGTGCGAGCGTTACGAGGCTCGCCGCAGGATCGAGGCCATGCCAGGCGATCTGCGAGACGATGGCGTGATGATCCGACGAGAACGCCCCGGCCTCGATCAAGACTTTGTGCCGCTCGCGCGTCGGTCGATAAAAGCTCGCGAGCATCAAGTGCAGATTCACGGTGAGTGAATTCATCGCCACGACTTCCGTCGCGAGTGCGCCCGTCAGATGTTGCAAGCCACGCGTGGCAAATGAGTGGTAGTCGATCCAGGGTCGCTGTGCCGTGTGATGGCCGAGCACGCCGAGACGCGACCAATCTGCGAGTTCCTCGCTCACCAAGTCGAGCGCGGCACGCGGCGCGAGTCCAAGCGAATGACCGCACAAATACACGAGCGGCGTGCCGTTCGCTTTGGTCGGTAGCGCAAATTGGCGTCGCAGCGGCGCGAGGATGTCTGCTTCGTCGAGTGCCGTTGCGCGCGCGAGGAGGGAGTTCGTCGCCATCACCGGACCCACGGATAGACGATCGGCTGACTCGCGACGGCATCGCCATCGATGGCCGGCGCAAACAGTGCGAGGGCATAACTGCCATCGGCCACTTCGTTTGGCACGAACGCAAGCTCGGTCAATGTGCAATGCGGTCGCGAGGCGTCCGAGCGCTCCACGCTACCGGCTGGCAAGCCAAAGAAGACGCGATGGGCGGTGAGCTTGCCTTCGTCCTCGGTGCGATCGATCGACGGGATGTCGAGCACGAGGTGCTCGATGCGCCGCGCGACTAACCACTCGGCCGCCTCTTGCGTGAAGTAGGGCGGTACGTGGTCGGTGTAGTCCAGCGTTCGCTTCGCGGAGTCATTCGGCAGGGTGCGCACGATGAGGGCGCGCGGTTCGAACGGACGCGCTTGCATGAACGCAGCGCGCAAGCGCCGCTCCGTGATCAAGGAGTCAGTTCCCCACGGCGGCGGTAGCGTTTGCTCGCGCGTCTCGCGTGCGGGCTCCGGCGTGACGCTGATGACTGCAGCGGGGATCAGGTGCTTCGGTAACGCTCGCCAAGTATCGAGCGGTTCGCGCAAGAGGTGCGCGACCGTTTCGGTATGCGTGCCGTTGCAATGGGGTGTGAAGCTGACGGTGCGGCAGTTGCAGCTTGCACCTTTAGCAACTTCGCCGTTGAACGCCCCCGCAATCAGGGGCCGGCTCGTCGGTGCCGGTGCGCCGTAGTGGCGCGGCCCGCTGCCGGCAAACGTGACCGGAATGGCCAGGCTCACGCCGCGATCGAGTGCGAACTGAAACTCTTGGCCTTGCAGTGGAACTTTGGCGAGCATGCTGGCGAGCGTGCGAGTCGTTAGTGCGACCGCGCGGGCGGAGCCATCACTGCGCCGCATGCCGTGCAGGTGCGATGCTCGATGCGACCGTAGAAGCGTTCGAAGATCGGCGGCATCTGCGTTTCGATGTTAGTGAGCTCAACGAACTCTTCGTACAGCTTGTGATCGCAGCGCTCGCAGTACCACTGAAAGCCATCGAGCTCGCCGGCACGTCGCTCGCGTTCGATGACGAGGCCCACCGTGTTGGCGCCGCGTTGCGGCGAATGCGGCACGTTGGGCGGCAGTAGCAAGATCTCGCCAGCGCGGATCGGCAAGTCGATGCGCTTACCGGCTTGGATCGTGCCGAGGACCATGTCGCCTTCGAGTTGGTAGAAGAACTCTTCACCCGGGTCGACGTGAAAGTCCTTGCGGGCGTTCGGGCCCCCGACCACCATGATGATGAACTCACTGTCGCGAAAGACGCGCTTGTTGCCGACCGGTGGGCGCAGCAGATGGCGGTGTTCGTCGATCCAGGCCTGCAACGGGAAGGCTTTCAGAGGCTTCATGGTGCCTATGGTATGCGGTAGTGAGATCGATCTCACGTTTGGCGTAAGCGCGTTGTCGCGCTGTGGCGTCAGGACTCGCCGCCGCTCAGCGTTGCGCGTAATCTTGCGCGAGCCGTGCGCAGGGTCGCCGGGAGGTCGTCGTGAATCGTATCGTCGTCGTGGTCGCTTTGGCGGTGTCCGTTTCGAGCTGCGGCAGCTTGCAGCACGCGCAGAAGTTGTGGCCGTTCGGCAAGAAGGCAGTGCCGGCACCGACCGCGGTCAACGAGGTCGCGTTCGAATCGGCGCCAGGACAGGCACTCGAAGTCGCGCAGTATTGGCAGCGGAACACGCTGGTGTTCGATCTGCAGGCGATGTCAGGCCAAGGCGCGGTCGTCGCGCGCCCACGTGAGGGGACGACTTGGCCTGTGCGCGTTGCGATTCGTACGCGGCCTGGCAGTGTCGGTGAATTCGATGTGCGCGGCTCGCAGCGCGTGATCTTGCCAGTGCCCACCGAGGGCACCACCGCGGTGGACTTCGAACTGCCGCCCGCCGTTGTTCGGACCGACACGCGCGAGCTCGCGATTGCTTGGGGGCCGCGACGCGATCCGGACGCACCGTCCGCCGTCGCGACGCCGGTGGACGCGCCAGCGCCGGTGGCCGTCGAGCCAACGCCCAATGCCGCGGCACCGTCGGAGCTCGAGCCCGGTGTGACGTTCGATCCGGCCGCAGCGCCTGCCACACCGGATCCCGCCGCACCGGCTGTAGAACCCACCGCGCCCGCGCCGGACGCCGTCACTCAGCCGCCGTCAGCGCCTGGGGCCTGATAGCCCGCCGATTTCACCGCGAACGGCGGCCGCGCGGGATCGTCGAGATCCACCGCCGTCAAGGACCCGCCCCACACGCAGCCCGTGTCCAGGGCTAACAAGTTCTTCCGCCGTAGGAATCCGAGCGTGGACCAATGGCCGAAAATGATGCGCGCATCGCGGCTGGCGCGTGCGCGGTGTTCGAACCATGGCGCAAGTGGCGGTTCAACGGTCTCTGGAGCGCCTTTCTGTTTGAGATCAACCTCGCCGTCTGGCGTACAGAATCGCAGCCGTGTCAGAGCGTTGATGATGAATCGCTGCCGCTCCTCGCCCGTCAATGCATCGCTCCATGTTGTGGGCTTATTGCCGTACATCGATCGCAGTAGCGCGCGCGGCCGCGCACACAATTCAGCGCTCACTTCGCGCGCGAGTGCGAGCGCTTGCGCCGCGCTCCATGCGGGCACGAGACCGGCATGAATTAGCAAGTCGCCGCGCTCGCCATCGTGGTGCGCAAGCGGACGCGTGACTAACCACTCGAGCAGGGAGTCCCGGTCGCGCGCTTCGAGCACATCGTCAAGCGTGTCCCCGCGTTTCGTCGCGCGTTCGCCGCCCAGCGCCACGGCGAGCAGGTGCAAATCATGATTCCCGAGTACCACGATGGCGTTGGCGCCGAGCGACTTGACGAGACGTAGCGTGCCCACCGAGTCGGGCCCGCGATTCACCAGGTCGCCGACGAACCACAACTCGTCGCGGTCGGGCTTGAAACGCAGCACGGCCAGCAGTTGTTCGAGCTCGGTGCAACAGCCTTGGATGTCACCGATGGCGTAGCGCGCCATGCAGTTGCCTAGTGCAGCAGTCCGGGAATCGCCAAACGAAACGCGGGAATGGGCGCATCGAACTGGGCACCATTGTCGGCCACCATTTGGTAGCTGCCCTGCATCGAGCCCACGGGTGTCTCGATGACCGCGCCGCTCGAATAGCGAAAGCCTTGGCCTGGTTTCAAGTACGGCTGTTCGCCCACGACGCCGTCGCCGCGGACTTCTTGGACTTTGCCGTTCGCGTCCGTAATCACCCAATGACGCGTGAGAAGCCGCGCGGGCTGCGGCCCTTCGTTGCGGATTGTGATCGTATAAGAGAACACGTACCGCCGTTCCTTGGGCTCGGATTGCTCTTCGAGATAAGCCGTCTCGACGTCGATGCGAATCTTGTGTTCGATGATGCTCATGGGCTTTCGGTCGTTGAAACGTTACTGTACCGGATTCTGGGGTGTTGCATTTCGCGACGCCGCGAGCGCTGTCGCGAGTCGCCCGAAATCCGCTGGTGCGAGGGTTTCAGCGCGCGCACCGGGGTCGATCCCGCAGCGTTCCATCATCTCGGCGTTCACGAGCTCGCGCAGAGCGTTGCGCAAAGTCTTGCGGCGTTGCGCGAAGGCGGCGGCCACGACGGCAGCAAACGGTGCCGCGACCGGAAAAGCGGGTTCGCGCCGGATCACGACCTGCGCGACAGCCGACCACACTCGTGGCGGTGGCGAGAAGGCGCCAGGCCCCACATCGAATAGCGCGCGGATCTCCGTCCAGGGCGCCAGCATGACGGTCAATCGTCCGTAATGTTCGGTGTCGGGTGCGGCCGCCATCCGATCCACTACCTCTTTTTGCAGCATCACATGCAGATCAGTGAGCGCAGCGTGTTGCGCGAGGAGATGAAACAGCAGCGGCGTCGAGATGTTGTACGGCAGATTGCCGATCACGCGCAGCGGCCCGCCGCGCGCGGCCGCGAGCGCCGCAAAGTCGAAACGCAGCGCGTCGGCCGAGTGAATCACGAGGCCGGGCACGTTCGCAAACTGCGCGCGCAGCTCGCTCACCAAGTCGCGATCGATTTCGATGACATCGAGCGCCGCATGGCGTTGCAGCAGTCGAGTCGTTAGGGCACCGCGGCCGGGGCCGATCTCGACAAGGTGATCATTCGACTGCGGTGCAACGGCCTCGACGATTCGCTCGAGGATCCCTTGGTCATGCAAGAAGTGTTGGCCGAAGCGCTTGCGCGCCACGATCATGGCGCCTGCCCTGCGCGAGCGCGGCGTGCAAAATCGATCGCCATCGCAATGGCACTTTGCAGGCTGCCGGCGTCGGCTTTGCCCGTGCCCGCGAGCGACAGCGCGGTGCCGTGATCGACTGACGTGCGAATGATCGGCAAACCGAGCGTGATGTTGACCGCGTGGCCAAAGCCCGCGTGTTTCAACACGGGTAGCCCTTGGTCGTGATACATCGCGAGCACGACGTCGAACGCCTCGAGCGCCCGCGGCGTAAAGATCGTATCTGCCGGCAATGGTCCATGGGCGGCAATTCCACGCCCGCGCGCCTGTGCGATGGCCGGCGCGATGATCTCGATCTCTTCCATCCCGAGGTGCCCACTTTCGCCTGCGTGGGGATTCAGGCCGCACACACCGATTCTGGGTGCTTGAATGCCCCAGAGTCGGCGCACATCGTGATCAAGGATCGCGAGCGTTCGCTCAATGAGCGCCGTGCTGAGTGCACTCGGCACTCGTGCAAGGGGGAGATGAGTGGTGACGAGCGCCACCCGCAAGTTTTCGGCTGCTAACAACATGACGGGATGCACGCCGCCCAACCGTTCGGCGAGATACTCCGTGTGGCCGGAGAACGCGACACCCGCGTCATTGATGACGCTCTTTTGCACAGGCGCAGTGACGATGGCATCGAAATCGCGCTGCGCGACGCCGGCGAGCGCACGATCGAGCAAGCGGAGCACGTAGCGGCCATTGCGCGGGTCGAGCGTGCCCGCCACACACGGCGCGTCCAGCGGCTCATGAAGGTTCCAGAGGGCGGGGTGCGGTAGGCCTGGCGTTTGCGGCTGCCAGTCGTGGATTGGCAGCGATACGCCGACGCAGCGCGCTCGCTCGGCCAGCAGATCGCGGTCGGCAAGCAAGATAAGCTCCGCGTCGGTCGCAACGGCGGCTGCCGCAACGGCGATCTCCGGACCAATCCCGGCCGGCTCTCCGGTGGTAATCGCGATGCGCAGCGGCCGCTTCATCGCAGTGCGCTCGGCATCGAGCGCGGCCTCAGAGCCGAAGTTCGACGTAGGCCTCGTCACGCAGCCGACGCAGCCACAGTTCCGTCTCCTCGTCGGCCTTGCTCTCGCGCAATTGCGCAAAAGCGCGTTGGCGGCGCAGATCGTCGGTGCTATCGAACTGCCGCTTGCCTAACAACTGCACGATATGCCAACCGAACTGTGTGCGGAACGGCTCACTGATCTCGTTCTCTTGAAGCGCCGCGAGGCGCTGCTCGAACTCGGGTACGAACGTGCCCGGCCCGGTCCAGCCCAAATCGCCACCTTCGGACGCTGAGCCCGGATCTTCCGAGGTGACTTGCGCCACGGCGGCAAAGTCCTCGCCCTTCATGATGCGCTCGCGCACGGTCGCGAGCTTTTGCTGCACCGTGGCGTCATCTTGCAGCTCGGTCGGTTTCATCAAAATGTGGCGCGCGTGAACTTGGTCGACGATCACTTGTGTTTGTCCCCGCTGCTCGTTGAGCTTCACCAAGTGATAGCCCGACGGTGTTCGCAGCGGCTCGCTGACTTCGCCGGGCTTCAAGCGGGCGACGAGTTCGGCGAGAAACGTGGGCAGCTCGGGGCCTTTGCGCCAGCCTAACGAGCCGCCTTCGAGCGCCGTCTGGCTGTTCGAGAACTGCACGGCGAGTTGCGCGAAGTCCTCGCCCTTCGTGGCGCGCTCGTGTACTTCGTTGGCGCGCTTGGCGGCTTCATCGAGTTGATCAGGTGTTGCTGCTTGCGGCACGGCGATCAAGATGTGCGACACGTTGTACTCGTTAGCCTCGGACGGCATCTTGCTTTGCTTCTCGAGGAACTGCTCGAGTTCGCGCGGCGACACATTGATGCGTGCAATGACGTCGCGCTGCCGCAGGATCTGCAGCGTGAGTTCCTTGCGAATGGTCTCGCGATACGCTGCGTAGTCGATGCCCTGCGAGGCCAGCGCCTCGGGCAATTGATCGAGCGGCAGGTTGTTACGTTGCGCGACATCTTTGAGCGCGCCGTTGAGTGTTTCGTCGGAAATCTTGATGCCCGCACGGTCGGCGCGTTGCATCTGCAGCTCTTGCATCACCAAGCGCTCGAGCACTTGCTGGCGGAGTACGTTTTGCGGCGGCAGCTCGAGGTTCTGCGCTCGCAAGCGTTGCGCGATCAAGTACGTCTGCTCGTCGAGTTCGCTCTGCAACACGATGCCCTCGTTCACCGTCGCGGCAACGCGGTCGAGCAACTCGCCGCGAGCACCCAGGTCGCGCGTTTGCGCCAACACAGGACCGGCCAAAACGAGTAGGGCAGCGGGGACAAGCCGCGCAAAGTGCGGAGCGACATCACGGAACTGCATCGGGATTCCTAATAATTCTCGTTCAATCAATAATTTAGCCGCTAGTCGCGGCGCCGGGACGGGGAGTATCCCCGAATCGAGCTCGCGAGGAAAGCGTCTGCGGGAGTTCCGACACTGGCGAGGCCGTTCAGTTCCAGCTGCACGAAGATGCCGGTGTCCTGTTCGCCCGTTCGGCTGGACAGGAAGCGGCGCGCGACCGTGCGGATGCTCCAGCAACACGCGCGGTACTCGAAGCCCGCAAATTGGTCGAGAGCCTCTTCTTCCCGGAGCGAGAACACGACGCGCGCGAAGGCCGACCAGCGTGCACCGATGGGCCACGCGCCCGAGAACTCGGCTTGTTCGATCCGGCCGCGCTGCGCGCGATACGCCAAGTTGACGACACGATCATTGCCTGGCCGGTACTGCACGAGGAACTGCGAGCGCTCCGTCTGCGAATCTTCCGGGTTGTATTGAAAGGCGGCCTCGATGTTCCAGTTTTGGTAGGCCGTCAGCGCGAGCTGTGCTACGAGGTCCGACTTACTGCGGTTCAAGCTCAACTCGTTAGGCAACGCCACGCGCGGCTGCTCGAAGTAGAACGCCTGTCCGACCGTCAGCGCGATGTACTGTGCACCGCTCGCGGTGTCGAACAAGCGGCTCGTCACACCAACGCTGAGTTGGTTCGCATCGCTGACGCGATCGGCACCCACGTAACGACTCGAGCGGAACAACTGCACGGTGTTGAGATCGGGCACCGTCGTGTCGAACACGGGCAAGTCGTTCTGCTCGCGGAACGGCGTGTACAAGTACAGCGCACGCGGTTCGAGGGTCATGCGGCGTTGGCCGCGCGACCCGGACGGTCGCTCGAGGACCACGCCCATGTCGAGCGAGGCGAACGGCAGCGAACGGCTCGGCGAGTCGTCCGTGCCGACCGGTTCCGATTCGAGTGAGTAGGCGGTATACCGATAGCCCGCGAGCGGGCGGACGAAGTAGCCTGGGCCGCTCCAATCGAAGCCGACCCGAGGGGCGACATCAGCGCGCCAGCCCGTGACGCCCGTATTCCGGTCGAAGCGCACGAACTCGGACTCGAATCCATACGCCAAGCGAGCATCGCCCGGCAGCGTCCAATCGCCGTTGGCGACGATGCGCGGTGCGCGGGTGTACGGCCGTTCCGCGGGCGGCAGCGCCTCGTCCAGCACTTGAAAGTTCTGCGCTTGCAAGCGCAGCGTCCAATGCAAATCACGATACGAGAACTCGGCGAAGCGTTCGGCAAACGGCGTGCCCGCGCCTTCGACGCCCTGCGCGAAGTCTTCGAAGTAGTTAGTGTCGCCCACGTTGGTGGCATCGGCGCGGAAGCGCCAGTCGCCGGGCAGGCGAGTCTCGTGCACGAGGCGCACGCGGCTGCGATCGCGATCCGCGAGCTGATCCGATGGCAAGAAGTTGAAATCGAGCGTGCTGCGGTGACGCCGCGACAGATAGCGAAACTCGCCGCCCAAGTCGATGCCACGTTTCGCGTACACCACCGGCGACGCCGTGAAGTCCATGTTCGGCGCGATGTTCCAATAGTACGGTATCGATAGCTGCGCGCCGCTGCGCGACGAGGCGCCGATATCGGGAAACAAGAAGCCCGATTTGCGCTGCGGGCCGAGCGGGAATGAGATCCAAGGCGTGTAGAGAATCGGCACGCCTTTGAATTCGATCTTGGCGTTGCGGCCGGTGCCGTTGCGCGTGCGAGTATCGAGACGCAACGCGCCCGCCTTGATTTGCCACGCGGGGTCCTCGGCGGGGCAGGCGGTGAAGGTGACTTCCTCGAGGTCGAACCGGCCATTCGGATCGAGCCGCATCGCACGCGCTGTGCCGCGAGCATTGCGCTCGATCAACTCGAACGCTGCGCCTTGAAAGGTGGCGCCGAGCAATTGTGAGTACGTGCCACTGCCGCCGGTGAGCCGCACGAGCGCGTCCTCGTACTGCACCGCGCCTTGCACGTCGAAGCCTTTGCGCTCGGCATCGTAAGTGACGTTGTCGGCGCGGATCGTCTTATCGCCTTGCGTAACGACAACATTGCCCGACAGCGTGGCATCGCCCTCGAGCGACAGATCGGCGTTGTCGCTGGTGATCTGGATGTCTTGCGACGGATTCGCGCGGGCTGCTGCCTGCGCGGTGGCCGCCGCTGCGCTGCGTGCAGCGGGCGCTGGACATCCGGGGTCAGCCGCCTGCGCCTGTGATGCACAAGCGACGATTGCGACCCAAATCACGACCTGTCGGCCGTGCTGCAGCGCTTGCGACACCATCTCGCCATTATAATGACGACTTTACGCGCCCGCCGAACCTCCTTATGCCGAACACTCGAGACGCTCGCTTGGCCGAGCTCAAAGCTTGGTTGACTCGCGACTTGCAATGGCGCGTGACTCGCGTGCGCCCCGCCTCGGCCGACGCGAGTTTCCGGCGCTATTTCCGCGTCTGGCGCGGGGAATCGACGTTCGTCGTGATGGATGCGCCGCCGCAGAAGGAGGATATGCAGCCGTATCTGAAGATTTCGCGGCTCCTCGAACGCTGTGGCGTCCACGTGCCACACATCCATGAGGTGGATGTCCCGCGCGGCTTCATGGTGCTCGAGGATCTCGGCGTCGTGCAGTATCTCGAGCGATTGCGCGCCGGCGGCATGGAGGAGCGCTTGTACGGCGATGCGCTCGCAGCCCTCGCCAATTTGCAAGTGCGCGGCCAGGAGGTCGCTGGCGAACTCGAGCCCTACGATCGCGCGCCGCTCGCGCGCGAGTTGCAACTGTTTCCCGACTGGTTCCTCGAGAAGCATCTGCGCCTCGAGTTGACGCCGGAGGAGCGTGCGCTCCTCACCGTGACCTTCGAGTTCCTGATGGCCGAGGCCCTCGATCAGCCGACGGTGTTCGTGCACCGCGATTTCCACTCGCGCAACCTGATGTTGCTACCGACTAACAACCCGGGCGTGATCGATTTCCAAGACGCACTGCGCGGTCCGATCGGCTATGACCTCGTGTCCCTGCTGAAAGATTGCTATATCTCGTGGCCGCGCGAGCGCGTGGAAACGTGGGTGCGAACGTATCGCCGCGACCTACTCGCGCGCGGCCTGCAAGCCGGCGTCGATGATCGCCAGTTCTTGCGCTGGTTTGATTTGATCGGTGTGCAACGGCACATCAAGGTGCTCGGCATCTTCTGTCGGCTGTGGTATCGCGACAAGAAGCCCGGCTACTTGGCCGATTTGCCGCTTACGCTGAACTATGTGCGCGATGCCTGCGCGCGCTACAGCGAACTGACGGAGTTTGCGAAGTGGCTCGAGTTCCGGATCGTGCCGTTCCTGCCGAAAGCGAATCAGCGCGTGCTGGCGCGCGTACGCCGCCCGTGAAAGCGATGATTCTCGCGGCGGGTCGTGGCGAACGTATGCGCCCGCTCACGAACGTCGTGCCGAAGCCGCTGTTGCACGCTGGCGGTGAGCGCTTGATCGAGACTCACTTGCGACGCCTGCGCGCAGCGGGCTTCACCGACATCGTCATCAACACGGCGTGGCTCGGCGATCTCATCCCAGCGACGCTTGGCGATGGCGCTCGTTATGGTGTACGCATTGCCTACAGTCACGAGCGCCCGGAGGCGCTCGAGACGGGCGGCGGCATTTGCAATGCGCTCCCACTGCTCGGTACGGAGCCATTCCTGGTCGTGAATGGTGACGTGTGGACCGACGTGGATTTTGCGGCGCTCCGCTTGCCCGCGGGCTCGTGGGCGCATCTCGTGCTCGTCGCGAATCCCCCGCAGCACCCGCGCGGCGATTTCTGGCTGGACGGCGCTTACATCCGCGACGCAGGCGAGGGCGAGCGCTGGACATACTCGGGGATTGGCATCTACACGCCCGGATTCTTTGCCGGTGCGGTGGGCGGCAAGTTTGCGCTATTGCCTTGGCTGCAGCGTGCAATGGCGCATAACGCGCTGACGGGCGAGCGCCATCGCGGCCGCTGGTACGACATTGGCACGCCCGAGCGTTTGGCGCGGCTCGATCTCGAGCTGCGGGCGTCGCAGGTACAATAGCGCCATGAGCGAATTCAAGGGCATCACGGTCGTGGCCGAGAAGGCGGCGCCCAAGAGCGGCGAGAAGTACACGACGGCGCAGGGTTTCACGGCTATCAAAGATGGCGTGAAGTCGCGCGGTGAGGAAGCGGATCGCCGTGGCCTCGCCGGCAAGCCCAAGTGGCTGAAGGCGCAGATGCCTGCAGGGGCGGGCTTCGATGCCGTGAAGCGCAATGTGCGTGAGCATCGCTTGGCGACGGTGTGCGAGGAAGCGAAGTGCCCGAACATTGGGGAGTGCTGGAATGCCGGCACTGCCACAATCATGTTGATGGGTGCGGTCTGTACGCGCGCGTGCCGCTTTTGCGCGGTCGATACGGGTAACCCGCGCGGTTGGCTCGATGTCGAGGAGCCCGAGAACACGGCACGCAGCGTTGAGCTGATGGGCCTCAAGTACATCGTGCTAACGAGTGTCAATCGTGACGATCTGCCGGATGGCGGGGCCGCGCACTATGCGGCGGCCATTCGTGCGATCAAGCGGCGCACGCCTCACGTCGCGGTCGAAGCGCTCACCCCGGACTTTCAGGGCGTGCTGCGCGATGTCGAGGTCGTCGTCGATTCAGGGCTCGACGTATTCGCGCAAAACGTCGAAACAGTGCAACGGCTGACGCATCCGGTGCGTGATCCGCGCGCGAGCTACGAGCAAACCCTCGCGGTGCTTGCGCACGCCAAACGCTTTCGGCCGAACGTGCTCACCAAGACGAGCTTGATGCTGGGCCTCGGTGAAACGGACGCTGAGATCGTCACCACGATGGACGAGCTGCGCGCGATCGGCGTCGACATCTTGACGCTCGGCCAGTACTTGCGCCCGACGCTGAATCACTTGCCGGTGCAGCGCTATGTCACGCCGCTCGAGTTCGATCGCTACCGCGAGCAAGGACTCGCGCGCGGTTTTCGCGAGTGCGTATCGGGGCCGCTGGTGCGTTCGAGTTATCGCGCTGAGCAAGCCTTGTTAGGTAACAACGCCGGGCTCGACAACCAAGCATTGCTCGTCAAGGCGTGAACACAGCCTCCCAGTCGCGCGTGCCCGTCGTGCCCGAGCCGCAGATCAAGTGGTTAGGACGAGTCGACTACGAGCCGACATGGCGGGCGATGCAGGCTTTCACGGACACACGTGATGCCACGACCGCCGATGAGATCTGGCTGCTGGAGCATCCGCCCGTGTTTACGCTCGGTCTCAATGCCGATCGTCAGCACGTCATCGCAGCCGGTGATATTCCCGTCGTGCAGATCGATCGCGGCGGGCAAGTGACCTACCACGGCCCTGGGCAGTTGGTCGTCTATCCGTTGATCGATTTGCGGCGTGCCGGCCTCGGCGTGCGCGACTTGGTGACTGCGCTCGAGCAGGCCGTGATCGCATTCGCGCAGGGCTGTGGCATCACAGCGGAGTTGCGGCGTGGCGCGCCAGGCGTTTACGTCGCGGGTCGCAAGCTCGCCAGTGTCGGGATTCGGATTCGTCGTGGCGCGAGCTATCACGGGCTCGCGCTCAATGTGAACATGGACCTCGCGCCGTTCGCGCGCATCAATCCGTGTGGCTACGCGGGTCTCGAAATGACGCAACTCGCGAGCCTCGGCGGGCCCGCGGACGTGGTGGCTGTGGCCCAGCCGTTCGCGCGCGTGTTGCTCGAGCAACTCAGCGCCGTCGGCGCCGCACGCCACTAGATCAACATGATCACGTCGTCGCTCGCTTGCAAGGCGGTGGCAAGTTGCGTGATCTGCTCGCGGCTCGTGGCGCGAATCGTATAGGTGATCGCGATGAAATTCGCTTGCGCGCTCGCACGCTCGCTTGTTAGCGAGTGATCGAGATCCTGGGCGTGCTGTGTGACGATGAAGTCGATTCGCGCCCGTAAACCGTCGGAGCGCCGCGCCACAACCTTAATCGGGTAATCGGTTGGAAAGGTCAGCAGGTCCTTCGACTCGGGACTGCTCATGCGCTCACCAAGGCGTGCCGGCGACGCGACGCTTGTATTCTTGATACGCGGCGTGCAAGCGCTGGTAGACAGGCCCGGGCTTGCCCGTGCCGATCGGTTTGCCGTCGAGCATCGTTACCGGCTGCACTTCGCGGGTGGCCGCGCCGAGCAGCACTTCTTGCGACTGCCGCAATTCCGCTTCGGTGATTGCCACTGCGCGGCACGGCACATTCGCCGCGCTCGCGACCTCTTCGAGCACACCGCGTGTGGTGCCCGGCAGCAAGCGGTGAGAGTTCGGGGGCGTGCGGACTTCGCCATCGATGACCACATGCACCGAGGATGCCGACGCGTCCGTGAGATAGCCATCGCGCAATAGAATCGTTTCGGCCGCGTGCGCATCCACAGCGAGCTGTCGCAGCAAGACGTTGGCCAACAGCGATACCGACTTGATGTCGCAGCGCGCCCAGCGCGTGTCGTCGGCGGTGACGCACGCAACACCCTGCGTGTGAATGGTCGGCGCGAAGCTTGGCCACGGAGCACAGAACGCAAACACGGTGCGCGGCACGTCTGGCAGCGGCGCGTGGTTGCGGCCGTACTCGGCGCCGCGCGTGACTTGCACGTACACGTATTGATCACCGCCGCCGTTGCGCGCAATCAACTCGCGATAGATGGCGCGCCACGCGTCGAGTGTGAGTGGGTCGGCCATGCGAATGGCCTCGAGGCTGCGCGTGAGGCGCGCATGATGTTCCGCGAAACGAAACGGGCGACCGCCGTAAACGGGCGTGACCTCGTACGCGCCATCGGCGTAGAGGAAGCCGCGATCGAGCGGCGAGATTCGCGCCTCCCGCAGCGGGAGGAATTCGCCATTCAGGTAACAGGTGGGTAACGGTTCGCCCATACGCTAACGACTCGCGCTTTTAGCGCATCCACAAAGCGATGCTATCCGTCATCTTCGACCACCAACCGCCCTCGGCGACGGCGGCCTCGGGCATCAGCGGCACGCGGGCAACGACGCCCGAGGTATCGCTGACCGTCAACTCGCCGATGGGTACGTTCGCTGCAAGCGGCGCGATCAATGGCTCGCGAACGGTTGCGTTGGTCTGGAGCGCCGCGCCCGTGCCGCGCGCAACGGTGACCCACACATTGCGCGGCACGACCGCGCCGACCAGCTCGCTCGCGCCCTTGTACACGCGTGGCTTCAAGATGAGATCGCCAGCCTTCTTGACCTGCAGCGTTTCATAAAAGGTGTAACCGTAGTTGAGAAGCGCAGCGCTGGCGTCTTCACGCGCTTTCATGGAAGTCGTGCCCAACACCACCGAGATCAATCGCATCCCGTTGCGATTCGCCGACGTGGCCAAGCAATAGCCCGCCGATTCCGTATGACCCGTCTTGATGCCGTCGACGCTCGGATCGCGTCCTAACAAGCCATTGCGATTCTGCTGCTTGATGCCGTTCCACTCGTATTCGCGGATCGAGTAGAGCTTGTACCAATCCGGGAATTCTGCAATCACCGCGCGCGACAAGGTGGCGATATCGCGCGCGCTCATGCGGTGCTGCGGGCCCGGCAGGCCGGTGGAGTTCTCGAACATTGAGTTCGTGAGACCTAACGACTTCGCGTAGGCGTTCATGATCTGCGCGAAACCGCCCTCGGTGCCGCCGATCTTCTCGGCAATGGCGATCGTCGCGTCGTTGCCCGACTGCACGATCATGCCCTTGATCAGCACATCGGCGGGCACTTGTGTGCCGACTTGCACGAACGTGCGCGAGCCTTCGCTCTTCCACGCGCTTTCGCTGATCGTGACGGGCTCGTTCGGCTGCAAGCGCTTGTCGGCGATCGCCTTGAAAGCGACGTAGGCCGTCATCAGCTTCGTGATGCTGGCGGGCTCCATCGGTAGGTCTGCGTTTTTCTCGGCGAGCACGCGGCCGCTGCGAAAGTCGATCAGGATGTAGGCGCGCGCATCGAGTTCCGGGGGCTGAGGGATGGGCGGTGCGGCATGGGCCGACGTGAAGGCGAACAAACCCAATGCGACGAGGCTGGGGCGCAGCCATACGAATGACATGACGATGAGGCTCCACGGAGTCGAAACGATGAAGCGCGCAATTCTAGTTGTTAACCGTGCTGCGCGCACGGCGCGTTTGGCGCTATTCGCCCGCGAGTCGCGGGTTGGCGACGCCCAGCTCGGCGAGGCGCGCCATCATGCGATCGAATTCTTCGGTGCTGCCGAGGGGACCGATGCGCACGCGATGGAGCGTACGCCCCGCCGCGTTCTCCGAGCGAACGGCGGCGAGTTCGATGCCGCTCGCCACGAGCTGGCTGACGAGGCGTTCCGCATTGGCTCGCTCGCCGAAAGCGCCTGCTTGAATGAAGAGCGGAGCAGCGGCGGGTGCCGTCGCAGCGCGGACTGGCTCGGCGCTTCCCGAACCCGATGGCCCGGTGAGCAAGCGCACTTCGACGCGCGCCGTGCCCGCGCGCAACATGTCGAGCTTCGCCGCCGCCGTATGCGAAAGGTCGATGATGCGGCCATCGACGAAGGGCCCACGATCGTTGACGCGCACGACGACCGAGCGGCCATTCTCGAGGTTGGTGACCCGCACGTAGGCTGGCAGCGGCAGCGTCTTGTGCGCGGCGGTCATGGCGTACATGTCGTACGGCTCGCCAGTCGAGGTGTTGGCCGCATGGAACCCCGGCCCATACCAAGATGCGATGCCAGTCTCGACGTAGCCGGTCGCATCGGCCATCACGTGGTAGCGCTTCCCAAACACCTCGTAGAACGGCGGGTTGCCGAGGCGGCTGCGCGGCTCGGGGCGCGGCACAGCGTCGGGGATCGACGCGAAGTCGGGCGGGGGCGGCAGGTTTGCGCGTGGGCTCGGGGGTGCGCGTGTAGCGTCGCGTTCGGGCGTGAGGCTGCACGCTGCGAGCAGCAGCGAAGCCGTGAGACCGAGCGTGACCCGCAACGACATCTAGCGTGCGCCAGATGCGGCGGGCGCAGGCTCGGCGGGCTTCGCAGGTGCCGCCGGTGACGGCGAACTCGCCGGCGCTGTCGGCGCCGTGCTCGCGGCGGGTACGCGCTCTGCGATGAGATTTGCGAGGTCGTGTACGGCCATCGCGTAGCGCACGCTGCGGTTGTAGCGCGTGATGACCTCGAAATTCTTGAAGCCGACGCGATACGCGGGCCCCGTTTCCAGCTCGGCGGGAATCAGCAGCGCTGCCGTGTTGCCGGGCAGCGTGCTGGCGAACTCGACCCCTTTGCCGCGCAAACTGTCGATCGTCTCGTTCAGCCTGAGATTGCGCGGATCGGCAACGATGCTCGCTTCCGGATCGAGCTCCGTTTCCGCAATCACTTGCGCGTCGCGTACCCAGCCATGCTCGGCGAAGTAGTTAGCAACGCTGGCGATCACATCGTCCCAATCGGCAAACAAATTGCGGCGCTGGTCGTTACTGCCGTCAACGGCATACCGACGATAGCTCGACGGCATGAATTGCGGTGCACCCATGGCACCGGCATAAGAGCCCAAGGCGGTCAGCGGATCGACCGACTCTTCCTTGGCGAGCAACATGAAGTGCGCGAGCTCGCTGCGAAAAAACGGCGCGCGGGGCGGATAGTCGAAAGCCAATGTGGCGAGCGCATCGAGCACGCGATAGCGGCCCGTGATGCGACCGTAGAACGTTTCCACGCCAATGATGGCGACGATGTACTCCGGTGCGACGCCGGTGTCGGCGTGCGCTCGGTCGAGCCGCTCGCGATGATCGATATAGAACTGCGTACCCTCGCGGATGCGCTGTTCCGTGATGAAGCGCGCGCGATACTGCCACCACGGCGCCACTTTCTCGGCAGGCTTGCTGATCAGCTCGATGATTTTCGGTTGCGGCTCGGCCTTCGCGAGCAACGCGTAGATCTCGGCTTCCTGCAGATTGAACTCTTTCGCCGCCGATGCGACCCATTGCTTGATATCAGGCCGCTCGAGATCGAAGCGCGTACGCCCAGTGAACTCGCGGTCGGCCCACGAGGTTTCGGCGAAGAGCAGTGTGATGAGGAGAAAGCTGATGCGAACGATCACGAGGCCACGAGTTTCCGATGTGAATACAACGACATCAGAATACCGAAGCTCGCGAGCAGGGTCACCATCGAAGTACCGCCGTAGCTGATGAGCGGCAGTGGCACGCCGACGACCGGCAACAGTCCACTGACCATGCCGGCATTGATGAAAACGTATACGAAGAAAGTGAGCGCGATACTGCCCGCGAGTAAGCGCGCAAACGTGTCCTGCGTTTCGATCGCGAGGTAGATCGAGCGGCCCACCACGAACAAATAGAGCAACAGGAGCAGCACGATTCCGACCATACCGAACTCTTCGCCGATGACGGCGTAGATGAAATCGGTCGAGCGCTCGGGCAGAAATTCGAGCTGCCCTTGGCTGCCATTCAGCCAGCCCTTACCAAAGACGCCGCCCGAGCCGATCGCGATCTGCGATTGAATGATGTGATAGCCGGCGCCGAGCGGGTCGGCCTCCGGATCGAGTAAGGTCAAGACGCGACGTCGCTGGTAATCGTGCAAAAAATTCCAACCGAAATACGCGACGACGGCGCCGATGCCGGCGAGCGCCGCCATGATCCGTACCTGCAGCCCCGCCATCACCACGACGAGCAAACCGGCGATCAAGATCAGGCCGCCCGTACCGAGATCGGGTTGCGCGATCGTCAAGCCCGTGGGAATCAAGATTCCCGCAGCGAGAACCAGCAGCGACTTCATATCGGGCGGTACCGCGCGATCGTGCAGCCACCACGCGCAAGCCATCGGTACCGCGAGCTTCATGATTTCCGAGGGTTGGAAACGGATGATGCCGAGGTCTAACCAGCGCTGCGCACCCTTGCCGATGTAGCCAATCACGTCGACGATCACCAGCAAGATGCAGCCGATGAGATAAAGCCACGGCGCGATGCGGCGCAGAAACGCGGGCTTCACTTGTGCCAGCACGCACATGGCGATGCCGCCGAGCATCACACGGAACGCGCCATCAGCCACTTTGTCGAGACTTTGCCCCGATGCGCTGTAGAGGATGACGAGACCGTACAGCGCGATGAGGCCGATGCCGATGAGTAGCGGGCCGTCGAGCTTGAGTGCCAGCAGGATGCGGGCCGTCGCCGTGAGTGTTCGGCGCGTACGCGATCCCGTTTCGATTTGCTCGTAGATCATGCGCGGGCTACTCCGTGGCTGGGGGCGGCGCGGCGCTGGCGGCGGGCTTTGGCAGCTCCGTCGTCGGCGCACCGAGCAAATAGGTGTCGAGGATGCGACGGGCGATCGGGGCCGCCGTGCCGCTGCCGCTGCGACCATTCTCGACTAACACAGCCACGGCGATTTTGGGTGCGTCAGCGGGTGCGAAGGCAACGAACCACGCGTGGTCGCGCAGTCGTTCGTCGATCTTGCTCTCGTCGTACTTCTCGTTCTGCGCGACGGTGAACACTTGCGCGGTGCCGGTCTTGCCGGCGATCTGGTAGGGAGCGCCCGCTTGGCTACGCGACGCCGTACCGCCATTCATCACGCGAATCATGCCGTCGATGGCGATCTGCCAGTTCTCCGCCGAGGACACTTTCACGTCCTCGATCAACACCGGCTCGAGCGCTCGAGTCGTGTTGTTAGTCGGGTCGCGCAGCGCCGTGACCAACCGCGGCCGATAGCTCTTGCCGCGCGAGCCGACAATCGCGGTGGCATGAGCGAGTTGTAATGGTGTTGTGAGTAGGTAGCCCTGGCCGATGCCGAAGATTACCGTCTCGCCAGGGAACCACACCTGGTCGGCTGGCCGCGAGAACGCTTTGCGCTTCCATGCGGGTGTCGGCAAGAGCCCGCGCTTTTCGCCGCTGATGTCGATGCCGGTGACCGCGCCTAAGCCGAAATGCCCGAGGAACTCGGCGAGGCGCTCGACTCCTAAGGTGGCAGACAGATCGTAGAAGTACACGTCGCACGATTGCGCGATCGCTTGCAGCATATCGACGCGACCGTGCCCTTTGGGCTTCCAGTCGCGGAACCGATGGCGCGAGCCTGGCAACGAGAATGCGCCGCCGCACAGCTTGGTGTTCTCGGGTACGGTAACGCCGTACGTGAGGCCTGCGAGTGCAACGATCGGCTTGATCGTCGACCCTGGCGGGTACGTGCCCTTGAGCGCGCGGTTTAGCAACGGACGATCGATGTTGTCGTTGAGTGCCTTGAACTCGGCGCGCGTGAGACCGCGACCGAAGGCATTGGGATCGAAGCCCGGCCGGCTGACGAGTGCGATGACGTCGCCGTTGTTAGGATCGATCGCGACCACGGCACCGCGTTTGTCGATGAGGGCCTCTTCGGCCACTTTCTGCACCTTGAGATCGATGCTCGTGATCACGTCCTGGCCCGCGATCGGTTGCAGCATGCGCAGTTCGGGCACGAACGCGCCTTGCCGCTCGACCGAGCGACCTGCGGCGTTCACGAGAATCTCGCGCGTGCCGTTGGTGCCGTGAAGCGCATTTTCGTACGCGGCTTCGATGCCGAGCTTGCCGATCAACGTGGTGCCCGCGTACTCCGCGCGATCGATCCGTGCCAGATCCGCTTCACTCAAGGCGCCGACATAGCCAATCGCATGCACGCCGATTTCGACATGGGGATAGGTGCGCGCGAGTCGGGTGGCGATGTCGACACCTGGGAATTCGAATCGATGCACGGCAAAGCGCGCGATCTCCTCGTCAGTCAGGCGCAAGCGAATCGGCACGCCCTCGAAGCTGCGACGCGAGCGCACCAGTTTGCGCACGTCGTCGAGTTCGTCGGGCGGGATCAGGCCAATCTCGACGAGCCGCTTCAGTGTGTCGTCCACATCGGCAACTTGCTCGCGCACGAGTTCGAGCTGGAACGACGGGCGATTCTCGGCGAGCACCGTACCGTGCCGATCGAGAATCAGGCCGCGCGGCGCCGGCAGTGGCTCGATACGCACGCGGTTGCCCTGCGAAAGCTCGGTGTAGTAATCGTGCCGAAACACTTGCAGAACGACCAGCCGGCCGATCAGGACGGTTGTTAGCAGCACGATGATGACGCCCGCGATGATGGCGCGCTGCTCGAATAGCCGCTGCTCGCCCCAGTGGTCTTTGATGCGTACCGAGCTCATGCGGCACCGCTAACGAGGGGCATGGGTGCGACCCAGTAGCAGGGTCGCAATCGGCCACATGCAAGCGCCGATCACCGGGTGCGTCCAGCGCCAGTACGACGTGACCCGATGGCCGGTCCACCCGTCGATGAAAAACACGACGAGCTCATACAGTGCGAGCATCGCGAAAATGAACAGCGCTTGCTGCACCACCGGCTGATTGCGCAACCGTTGGTGCAACAAGATCGTGACGTAGGCGACTAACGAGACGGCGAGGGCATGCTGCCCCAGCACCGCGCCCTTGAACACATCGAGGGCGAGGCCGGCGATCCAGGCGACGAAAATGCCGCCAGCGCGGGGTGCCGAAATGCTCCAATAGAGCACCACGAGCACCAGGAACGGTGGCCGCACGACGCTCAGCCAATCGGGCAGCGGCACGACTTGGATGCCGAGCGCGATCAGCATCGTCACGAGCACTGTCCAACGCGGCTCGCCGCTGCGACTCATTGCGGTGGCCCCGAAGGAGTGGGCGTCGCGGCAGGCGCATTCGCGGGGCTCGGCGCTGCACTCGGCGTCGTGGTTGGGCTCGTCGCCGGTTGCGTCGCTGCGGTTGAGTTGTTAGGCGTGACCGGTGCGGGCTGGAAGGCGGCATTGCCGGTCGTCGACTCGTCGCCGGGTGCGGCCGGATGCCCCGGCGTGAACCAGACAAAGAGGACTTGCCGGTCGGAATCGATCTTCGCCAGCGGTTGTGCCGTGATTTGCGCGAGCGGCAGCGACGGATCGCGCTTCACCTCCGTGACTTTGGCGACCGGCACGCCGTATGGGAACACACCCCCGAGACCAGACGTCACCAGCAGGTCGCCCTCGCGGATGTCCGAGTTGAGCGGCACATACGGCAGGCTCAGCAGGTCGCTCTTGCCGACACCGATCGCGATCGAACGCAAACCACTGCGTTGCACTTGAACCGGCAACGCGTGTTCCGAGTCGGTGATCAAGATGATCTCGGAACTCCAGGGGCTCACGCGCAAAGCTTGGCCCAGCACGCCGTCGCCCGTGATCACGGCCTGGCGCTTGGCGACGCCGTTCGCCATGCCGCGATTGATCAGCAAGCGCTGTCGCAAGGCCGAGAGTTCAACGCCGACGACTTCGCCGGCGAGTGTCTTGTCGATCAGCGGCGGCAGAGCCGTCTCGAAGTGGCGGAGCTTGGCGTTTTCGGATTCGAGCGCCTCGAACCGCAGCGCGCGCAATTGCGCGATGCGCAGTTGTTCGCGAAGTTCGAGATTCTCGGCTTGCAACCGTTCGCGGTCGGCGAAGTTGTCGCGCGTCCAGCGCCAGGCGGCACTCGGGCTATTGACGGCCAATTGGAACGGATAGGCAGCGGCCGACAAGCCGCTGCGCACGGTCTCGAGCCAGCCGCCGCGCTGATCGTAGAACATGAGGACGATCGAAATGACGGCGTACACGAAGAATCGGAAGCCGTACGCAGGGCCGCGTCCGGCTAGCGAGCGATTTCCGCTGGTGCCGAAACTGGCCATGGGGGTAGCTAACTACTCGAGACCGAAGTGGCCGGGCCCCATCTCGTCCATCAATTCGAGGATGCGTCCGCCGCCGCGCGCTACACAGGTGAGCGGGTCTTCGGCGATGACGACCGGCAAGCCCGTTTCTTCCATTAGCAGCTTGTCGATGTCGCGCAGCAGTGCACCACCGCCGGTGAGCACGATGCCGCGCTCAGCGACGTCGGCTCCAAGTTCTGGCGGAGTCTGTTCGAGTGCTTGCTTGACGGCGCCGACGATGCCTTGCAATGGCTCCTGCAGCGCTTCGAGAATTTCGTTCGAGTTCAGTGTGAAGCTGCGCGGCACACCTTCCGAGAGGTTGCGGCCCTTCACGGACAGTTCGCGCACTTGCTGGCCCGGATAGGCCGAGCCGATTTCGATCTTGATGCGCTCCGCCGTGGCTTCGCCGATCAAGATGCCGTAGTTGCGGCGCACGTAGTTCATGATCGCTTCATCGAAGCGATCGCCGCCGATGCGTGCCGACGCGGCATACACGATGCCGTTCAACGACAGCACGGCGACTTCCGATGTGCCGCCGCCGATATCGAGCACCATCGAGCCGCGCGCTTCGTGCACCGGCAAGCCAGCGCCGACCGCAGCCGCCATCGGCTCACTAACAATTGCCACGCTGCGCGAACCAGCGCCTTCGGCTGATTCCTTGATCGCGCGACGCTCGACTTGTGTCGAACCAATCGGCACGCACACGAGCACGCGCGGTGAGGGCTTCAGCACGCGATTGCCATGTACCTTGCCGATGAAGTACTGCAGCATCTTCTCGGTGTAGGTGAAGTCGGCGATGACGCCGTCCTTCATCGGGCGCACGGCTGTGATGTGCCCGGGCGTTCGGCCCAGCATGTTCTTGGCCTCGGCGCCGACAGCGACAATCACCTTGCCGCCGCGCGTGGGTTCGTCTTGGACCGCGACGACAGACGGCTCATTGAGCACGATGCCCTTGTCGCGGACATAAATCAGCGTGTTGGCTGTTCCCAAGTCGATCGACAGATCGCTCGAGAAATAGCCTCGTAAGCGTTTGAACATTGACTAGTGACCGAAACGCACCGTCATGGCGCGGAATGTTCTGTCAATTTAACAATCTGCAGGACACTCCACAAGGCGACGTGTATGATTTCGCGCACATTTTTCGCACAAAAATCTTGCCATCCATGAGCCTCGATCGCGCCCAAATTCAGCACCTCGCGCACCTCGCGCGCTTGAACCTGACCGACACCGAAATCCCTGTTTACCAGGACAGCTTGTCGCGCATCGTCGAACTCGTTAGTCAACTGGAAAAAGTGGCTGCCAAAGACGTCGCGCCGATGGCGCATCCGCTGCCGGGCTTGGCGCAACGGCTCCGTGCCGACGCGGTCACCGAAACTGATCATCACGAGCAATATCAGCGCAACGCGCCGCAGGTCGAGGCGGGTCTGTACCTCGTCCCGCGCGTCATCGAGTAGCTCGCCATGTTCAAATTGACACTGACGGAGCTGGCCCGGGGCCTACGCGCGCGCGAGTTTTCCTGCGTCGAAGTCACACGCACGCTGCTGCAACGCATCGAAGCGAGCCAGCCGAAGCTGAACGCCATGATTTCGATCACGGGCGAGTCCGCCATGGCGGCGGCGGCGGCGGCTGATCGCGAGTTTGCGGCGGGCACGGCCAAGCCGCTCACCGGTTTGCCGCTCGTGCACAAGGATATCTTCTGCACTGAGGGCGTTCGCACGACCTGCGGCTCGCGCATGCTCGACAACTTTGTGTCGCCGTATGACGCCACTGTCACGGAGCGGTTGAAGAACGCCGGCATGATCATGCTTGGCAAAGCGAACATGGACGAGTTCGCAATGGGTTCGTCGAACGAGACGAGTTTCTTTGGCCCCGTGAAGAATCCCTGGGATCCGAAATTGGTTCCGGGCGGGTCATCCGGCGGCTCTGCGGCTGCTGTGGCGGCGCGTCTCGTTCCCGTGGCGACGGCGACGGACACGGGCGGCTCGATTCGGCAACCGGCCGCATTGTGCGGTGTGACGGGCATCAAGCCGACTTACGGCCGCGTGTCGCGCTACGGCATGATCGCGTTCGCTTCGAGCCTCGATCAGGCCGGTGTGATTTCAATCTCTGCCGAGGATGCAGCCCTGGTGCTCGGCGCGATGGCGGGCTTCGATCCACGCGACTCCACTTGCGTCGATTTGCCAGTGCCGGACTACGTGGCTGCGTTGCAGCAGCCCTTGACCGGTGTGCGCATCGGCGTGATCGAAGAGTTCTTCGACAAAGGGCTCGATGCCGTCGTCGAAAAGACGATCCGCGAAGCGCTCGCCGTGTATGAAAAGCTGGGTGCGAAGCTCGTGAACGTCAAGCTGCCGGCGCTGCCCTTGTCGGTGCCCACGTACTACGTGGTTGCCCCTGCAGAGGCGTCATCGAACTTGGCGCGTTTCGATGGCGTGCGCTTCGGCTACCGTTGTCAGAATCCGACGAGTCTCGAAGATCTCTACAAGCGCTCGCGGGGCGAGGGCTTCGGTGCCGAGGTCAAGCGCCGCATCATGACGGGCACCTACGTGTTGTCCGCGGGTTATTACGACGCCTATTACTTGCAAGCACAGCGCGTGCGGCAGCTCATTGCGCAAGATTTCGCGCGCGCGTTTCAGGAAGTCGATGTGCTGCTCGGCCCGACGACGCCGACGGTCGCATTCGGACTCGGCGCAAAGACGTCGGATCCGATCACGATGTATCTCAACGACATTTACACGATCGGCGCGAATATGGCCGGCGTGCCGGCAATGTCGATTCCCTGCGGTTTCGCCGCCGGCTTGCCGGTGGGCTTGCAGCTCATCGGCGCGCAGTTCGCTGAGGCGAAGCTGTTGAACGCCGCTCATCAATACCAACTTGCCACCGACTGGCACCGCCGCGTGCCAGCGGAGTGGGCGAGCTAACGGACCTGTTGCCATGACTGCCAATCACGATTGGGAAACCGTCATCGGGCTCGAGATTCACGCGCAGCTCTCGACCCGCTCGAAAATCTTCTCAAACTCTGCCACGGCCTACGGCGCGAACCCGAACGCGCAAGCCAACTTGGTTGATTTGGGCTACCCGGGCGTGCTGCCGGTGTTGAATGCCGAAGCGGTGCGGATGGCCGTGAAGTTCGGCTTGGCGATTGGCGCCACGATCGCGCCGCGCTCGGTGTTTGCGCGCAAGAACTACTTCTATCCTGACTTGCCGAAGGGTTATCAGATTAGCCAGTACGAGTTGCCAGTCGTTAGTCAAGGCACGCTCGAAGTGGTGCTCGACGACGGTACGCGCAAGCGCGTCGGCATCACACGGGCGCATCTCGAAGAGGACGCTGGTAAGTCGCTGCATGAAGGCCTCGGCAAGTGGTCGGGTATCGATCTGAATCGCGCCGGTACGCCGCTCATCGAGATCGTGTCGGAGCCTGATATGCGTTCGGCGAAAGAGGCCGTGGCGTATCTCAAGAAGATCCACACGCTGGTGCGCTACCTCGAGATTTGCGACGGCAACATGCAAGAGGGTTCGTTTCGCTGCGATGCCAACGTGTCGGTCCGCAAGCGCGGCGCGGCGAAGTTTGGCACTCGCGCTGAGATCAAGAATCTGAATTCGTTCCGCTTCGTCGAGAAGGCGATCAACTACGAAGTGGCGCGCCAGATCGACTTACTGGAATCGGGCGGGAAGGTCGTGCAAGAGACGCGTTTGTACGACCCGGACAAGGGCGAGACGCGCTCGATGCGCTCGAAGGAAGAGGCGAACGACTACCGCTACTTCCCTGACCCCGATCTGCTGCCGCTCGAGATCGATGCGGCCTACATCGAGCGTGTGCGGACGAGTTTGCCGGAGTTGCCCGATCAAAAGGCTGCGCGCTTCGTCGCCGAGTATGGCTTGTCCGAGTACGACGCGGGCGTGCTGACTGCGAGCAAAGAGCTCGCGGAGTTCTACGAGCGCACGGCCGAGTTACTGGCTGGCGGCAAGCCGAGCCGGGAGCTCGGCAAGCTTGCAGCCAATTGGGTGTCGGGCGAGTTGGCCGCCGCGCTCAATACTAACAACTTGGAGATCACGGCGAGCAAGATCGCGCCGGCCGCGTTGGCCGGATTGCTGCGCCGGATTACCGACAACACGATCTCGGGCAAGATCGCGAAAGACGTATTTGAGGCGATGTGGTCCACGGGCCGTGACGCCGATGCGATCATCGAAGAGAAGGGCCTGAAGCAGATCACGGACACCAGCGCGATCGAGAAGGCCATCGATGAGGTGATGGCGAAGAATCCGGGGCAGCTCGCCGAGTACCGCTCGGGTAAGGACAAGTTGTTCGGCTTCTTCGTGGGCCAAGTCATGAAGGCGACGGGTGGCAAGGCCAACCCCGCGCAGCTCAATGAGCTGCTGAAGAAGAAGTTGGCCTAATGCCGCCGGGCGATGCGGACCGCGTCCGGCGCTTCATGCTCGAAGAATTGCCCGTGCGGGGCCACTGGGTGCACCTGGGGGCAAGCTGGGAAGCGCTGCTCGAGCACACTAACTACCCGCCCGCAATCCGCGAGCTGTTAGGCGAAGCGCTCGCGGCGGCAGTGTTGATGGCGGCCTCGCTGAAATTCGCGGGCACGCTGACGCTGCAGTTGACCGGCAACGGCGTGGTGCGTCTGCTCGTCGCGCAGTGTACGCACGACTTCCGAGTCCGGGGCGTGGCGCGCTTCGACACGGCAGCCACGACAACCGATTTTCACGCGTTGGTTGGGGATGGCACGCTGGCCGTGACGGTCGAAACCGAGGACAACGCGAGCCGCTACCAGGGCATCGTGCCGCTCGGCGGCGCTAGTCTGTCACACGCACTCGAGGAGTACTTCGAGCGTTCCGAGCAAATCCCGAGTCGCGTCATCTTGGCCGCCGACGGCGAGGCGGTGGGCGGCTTACTGTTGCAGCGCGTCGCGCTCGAGGGCGGCAAAGCGTCAACGCTCGAGGGTGCTGCGGTGGAGGCATCCTGGGATCGGATACGCGAGGCGTTCGTGTCGCTCGATCCGCGCGCCGTGCTGCGCGCCCCGGTGGAGGACACGGTGCGTGCCGCGTTGCCAGGCGCCGATATTCGTTTGTTCTCGGGTAGTGCGGTGCGCTTCGAGTGCCGCTGTAACCCGGAGCGTGTCGCGGGTTTATTGCGCGCGTTGGGTGAGCAGGAAACGCGGGATGTCTTACGCGAACAGGGCAGCGTTACCGTGACTTGCGAGTTCTGCCAGCGGCCGTACGTGTTCGACTCGATCGACGTGGAACGGCTCTTCGCACTCGCGCAAATGGCCCCAGGATCCGATCGCGTAAACTGAGACGACCGTCACGCTTTAGGCCGACACCTACGGGCCGCCCGCTTTCAGTTTAGCGGCCGTGCGCCGAAACAGTTGGCGTGAGAGTACCTCCTTCCAACTCAAGCCGTTTTCGTTGGCTGCGACGCCCGTTGCGCTCCTTGGGGAGCTGGCGCGGGCGCGTATGGCTGACAACGCTGTTGATCGCGATCGTGCCGGCAATCGTCGTCACGGTGGCGATCGCCGTCGGCCAGTCGCGCACCGTGATCGACGCGCGTCTCGAGCAACTGACCAATGCTTCGGCCGACGTCAGCGCCAAGCTCGACCAAGACTTCGAAACCAATCGGCGCATGGTGATGAGCGTAGCAGCCGGTCTGGGACGCGTGGGTCTGGAGAATCCGGCGACGGTCGACGCGTGGGTGGTCCGCGCGGCGGAGTGGTCGCCGGCACTCGATAGCATCGGCGTGGCGGATGCCACGGGGCGTGTGCTCGCCATGTCTCGTGCCACGGAGCAAGGCTCGGGCTACGAAGTAGCGCCGTTCGCAGGCCAGTCGGTCGCGGAGCGCGAGTTTTTCCAGCGCGCACGAGAGACTGGGCAGAGCTACCTCTCGAATGCATTCGTGTCGCGCGCCCCAAGCGCGGGCGAAGTGGCGATCGCGATCAGTGCGCCGATCGTGCGCGACGGCGTCGTGGTAGGCGTCGTGTTCGGACAAGCACTGGCGAGTCGCCTCGCGGAGCTCGAACGCGGGTACGCCCGCTCGGTCGACGCTGCCATCGTCGTCTTGGATCCTAACAATCAAGTGGCCTATGCGTCGTCGGCATTGCGGGTCGCACCACTGTCCGCGGCCAGCAACACCGCGTGGATCGCGCCGCTGCTGCCGCAAAGCAAGCCAGGCAACGGGCGCGCGGGCCCGTCGGAATCCCTAGCGCCGCTGCTCGGCGCAGACGCGGCGTTGTTTGCGGCACATCGCAGCAGCAATGGTTGGTCGGTATTACTGGCGCGCAAACAACCGACGACCGGCGCAATCGCCGCCGATTTTTTGCGGAGTGTCGCGCCGCTCCTGCTGCTAGCGTCGCTGGCCGCTGCGCTGCTGGCGTATCGCCTGAGCTTGGCGATCATGCGGCCGCTGTCGCAAGTCTTGCAGCGAGTCGAGTCGTTCTCGATGGATGGCTCGCAGAGTCACTTCCGCGGGATCGGCCCGCTCCCGCGCGAATATCTGCGAATGGTGCGCCGCCTCCACCGCATGGCGTGGCGGCTGAATGCTTGGCAACATCGGTTGCGCGAGGCTTTGGCCGATGCCAAGCGCGCGCGGTCCGAGGTCATCAATGTACTTGTTAGCCGCGAGGACGAGGTTCGTGCGCGTACACGTGAGCTTGCCGAGGCGAATGCCGCGCTCGAGCGCTTGAGCCGCGTCGATCCGCTGACCGGTGTCGCGAATCGGCGTTGGTTTGCCGAAGCGCTCGATCGCGAGTGGCGCGCGTGTTTGCGTGACCGGAAGCAAATCACCGTATTGTTCGTCGACGTCGATCATTACAAGTCCTACAACGACAAGTACGGACATCAGGCTGGCGATGAGTGTTTGGTGCGTGTGGCGCAAGCGCTGCAGGCGTCGCTCTACCGCCCGCACGACTTGTTAGCCCGCTACGGCGGTGAAGAATTCGCCGCCGTCGTCGCCGGGGCGACCGTGGCCGACGCCATGCGTCTCGGGGAGCGGCTGCGCGCCGCGGTCGAGGCGCTCGGGGTGCGTCACGAGGGTTCGAAGGTACGCGGCGTGCTCACGGCGAGCGTTGGGGTCGCGACGGTGACGCCGGATCCGGCGATGTCACCGGAGTGGTTGCTGCGCTTGGCCGATCAAGCGCTCTATGCCGCGAAAGACGGCGGACGCAATGTCGTGTCGCTCATGGGTACGGATGGATTGCTGCGTACCACGCAGGATGTGTTGGGCGAGGCCGACCGGGGCCTCGACGACACGAGCACGAGCATTACGCGGCGGGTACCGGTGCTAGCAGGATGAGATCCTGCTGCGGATCGTTGCCCACCTGAAACACGTAGTGCCCGACGGGCACGAAGCCTGCCTTCGCATAGAACCGTTGCGCGCGATAGTTGCGCTCAAATACACCGAGCCACAAATGCGTACCCCCGCGTTGCCGTGCGCTCTCGAACGCAGCCGCCATCAGTCGTGCGGCTAAGCCGACACCGTGCCACCGACGATCGACGTAGAAGCGCCCGAGTTCGAGTAGCTCAGCGGACTTGCGCTCGGTGAGGCAGGGCGGCGGGCTCGATGTGCGCACCTGGCAAAAGCCAGCGAGTTCGCCGTTCATTTCCACCAGCAGGGTCGTGATCAATGGGTTGCGAATCTCAGTGCCCTGATGGTCGGCGCTGTAAGTCCGTGCGAGGAACATCCGCATGTCCTCGGGCGCTGTATCTGCCGCAAAGGACTCCTCGAAGGTGCGCGCTGCAAAGGCTGCCAGGGCAGCGGCATCGTGGGGTTCGGCTCGCCGGATAACGGGTTGTTCGTTCATGCAGGCCCCTCTCGGGCCGAGCGGCGGAATCAAGGTCGCGATTTTGCCAAGAGGCGATTGCTGCCGATTGGCAAACTATGCTAGCGTTTTGAATTAAGCAATTAAATAATCGTTTAATTAATGACATCACTAACGCAAGTTGCTGATTGGTCGCGCGCTATCGCTGACCTCAATCGCCTCAGAATTCTGCTGATATGTGCGGAAAAGCCGGCGATCGTGCGGGAAATCGCGACGATCATGCGGATTAGTGACCCGTTAGTGAGCCATCACTTGGCTGCGTTGCAGGAGGCCGGCTTGCTCGAGCGGCGGCGTATCTCACGCAGTGTGGAGTATCGGGTGCCGGAAGGTACACCGGCGGCACAGTGGGTTCAGCAACTTCTGCAGCTCGTCGACACCGTCGACCCGCTGCGTACTGCCGATCGTCGGCAGCGCGAGCGCATCGGGACGCCACCTGCGGGTTCGCGCAAGTCTGGTTCTGCCGATCGCCTCGAGCGGGCGTTGTTGGCGTGCGCCAGCGAGCGTCTCACCGCACTCGGGGCGCGGCGATCGCTGCGAGTGTGCGTCGAATCGGATCGAGCCACGCTGGTCAGTTCGATCGTCGCCGATGTGGGCCACGCCGTAGCGGTGGCATCGACGGCGGCGCACGCTGCCACGCTGCGCCGCACGTTGCGCGCAGTCGTGGCGGGTGACGACGTCGCTGTCACGACACCGCGCACGCTGGCGCCCGACGCCCGCTTCGATCTCGTGGTCGTCGATGCGCTCGACCGCGCCGACGCTAACAACTTAGCCGAGTGGCTTCCTACGTTGACGGCACGCTTGCCCGTCGGCAAGACGTTGCTGTTGTTCGTGCCCTACGACGCGCTGGGCGAAGACCAATCGGCCGAGCATCCTTTGCTGCGCTTGCGGCGAACGTTGTCGCAGCACGGCATGCGTTGCGAGCAGATTCAGCCGATCGAAGCCGCGGGCCGACACTGCCTTGCCGCTGTGGCCATCGTGCAGGCTGTCGCCCGCAGTCAAGTCGCCTAACTACACCCAAGACCTTCTGGAAATCTCTATGACCATCGACGTACTACAAACTCAGCCGACTCGCGCGCCGGTCGCCGTCTCGTTCGAGTTCTTTCCGCCCGGCGATGCGGCGATGGAGTCGACGCTGTGGCGCTCGGTGCAGCAGCTTGCGCCGCTGCAACCGCGGTTCGTCTCGGTGACGTACGGCGCAGATGGCTCCACGCGGACGCGGACGCACAACGTGGTCACGCGAATCCAACGGGAAACGGCTCTTACCGGTGCGCCGCATCTGACCTGCGTGGGCGCCACGCGCGAGGACATCCTGTCGATCGCGCGCGATTACTGGGCGCAGGGCATTCGGCATATCGTGGCCTTGCGCGGCGATCCGCCGAAAGGCGCAGCGCGCTATGAACCGCATCCGCAGGGCTTTGCTTACGCAGCCGATTTGGTCGCGGGCCTGCGTTCCGTCGCCGATTTCGATATCTCGGTCGCGGCGTATCCGGAAGGGCACCCCGAAGCCACCTCGCCTGCGGCGGATCTCGATAACCTCAAGCGCAAGCTTGATGCCGGCGCCACGCGCGCTATCACGCAGTTCTTCTTCGATACGGATGTGTACCTGCGGTTTCGCGATCGTGCGGCGGCGGCTGGCATCACGGCGCGTATCGTCCCAGGCATATTGCCGATCACGCGGTTCCCGCAAGTGTTGCGCTTTGCGCAGATGTGCGGCGCGTCGGTGCCGGAGTGGTTACGCGAACGCTTTGCGGGTCTCGATGACGATGCCGACACGCGGCGCATGATCGCTGCGCATGTGGCGATTGAGCAGGTGACACGGCTGCAGAGTCACGGCGTGAATGAGTTTCACTTTTACACGCTGAATCGCGCGGAACTGACCTACGCGATCTGTCATGCGATTGGCGTGCGCCCGAATGCGGGCCTACAAGGTGTTGCGGCATGAGCGGCTTACGCGAGTTGTTTGCCGAGCGCATCGTGGTGCTCGACGGTGCGATGGGCACGATGATCCAGCGCCACAAACTCACCGAGGCGCAGTATCGCGGCACGCGCTTCGCTGACGCGGAGCGCGATCTCAAAGGCAATAACGATTTGCTCGTGTTGACCCAGCCGAGCTTGATCGCAGCGATCCATCAGCAGTATCTCGAAGCGGGCGCCGACGTTATCGAGACCAATACGTTCAATTCGACCTCGATCGCGCAGGCGGACTACGGATTGCAGCACCTCGTGCGGGAGCTGAATTTCGCGGCCGCTCGCTTGGCACGCGAGGCTTGCGATGCCTACACGGCGCGCCACGGCCGTCCGACATTCGTGGCCGGTGCACTGGGCCCCACGAATCGAACGGCGTCGCTCTCGCCCGATGTCAATGACCCTGGCTTCCGCGCCATCAATTTCGATGAGTTGGTAGCAGCTTACGATGAGGCGACCGATGCCTTGATCGAGGGCGGCGTCGACGTCATCTTGATCGAAACCGTGTTCGATACTCTGAATGCGAAGGCCGCGTTGTTCGCCGTGCAACAAGTGTTTGAGCGCCGCGGTCGTACCTTACCCGTGATCATTTCGGGCACGATCACCGATGCGTCGGGGCGCACGTTGTCCGGGCAAACGACCGAGGCATTCTGGAACTCGATCCGGCACGGCAACCTGCTTGCTGTCGGGCTCAATTGCGCATTGGGTGCGCGGCAGTTGCGGCCTTACGTGCAGGAGTTAGCGCGTATTGCCGAGACGAATGTCGCGGCCTATCCCAACGCTGGCTTGCCAAATGCGTTTGGCGAGTACGATGAAACGCCCGATGAGACGGCTGAGATTCTGCGGGAATTCGCTGCGAGCGGACTCGTGAACATGGTGGGCGGCTGCTGTGGCACGACACCCGATCACATTCGGGCCATTGCCAATGCCGTTCACGGCATCGCGCCGCGCAAGCTTGCGGAGCCGCCGCGGCAGTGTCGGCTCGCCGGTCTTGAGCCGCTCAACATCAGTCCGGAATCTTTGTTCGTCAACGTCGGCGAGCGGACCAACGTCACCGGTTCGGCGAAATTCCGCAAGTTGATCGAAGCTAACGACTATGCCGGTGCGCTCGAGATCGCGAAGCAGCAGGTGGCGAACGGCGCACAGATAGTCGATGTGAACATGGACGAGGGCATGTTGGATTCGGAAGCCGCCATGGTGCGCTTTTTGAATCTGATCGCGGCGGAGCCGGATGTGACGCGTGTGCCGATCATGATCGACTCATCGAAGTGGTCGGTGATCGAGGCGGGCCTCAAATGCGTGCAAGGCAAGGCGATCGTCAACTCGATCAGCCTGAAGGAGGGTGAGGACGCGTTCCTGAAGGCCGCACGTCTCGTTAGGCGCTATGGAGCGGCCGTGGTCGTCATGGCCTTCGACGAAAAAGGCCAAGCCGATACCGTCGAACGCAAGGTCGGGATCTGCCAGCGCTCGTATCGGTTGTTAGTGGAAGCAGCGGGCTTTCCGCCCGAGGACATCATTTTCGATCCGAACATCTTCGCGGTGGCGACCGGTATCGAAGAACACAATTCCTACGCTTTGGATTTCATCGAAGCGACACGCGAGATCAAGCGCACGCTCCCGCACGTCATGGTGTCGGGCGGTGTCAGTAACGTGTCGTTCTCGTTTCGCGGTAACGATCCCGTTCGCGAGGCGATGCATTCCGTGTTCTTGTATCACGCGATTCGCGCGGGCATGGACCTGGGAATCGTGAACGCCGGACAGTTGGCGATCTACGCTGAGATCGACCCGGTGCTGCGCGACGCGGTCGAGGACGTGATCTTGAACCGCCGCGCCGATGCGACCGAGCGCCTGCTGGAGCTCGCCGCGCGCTACAAAGGTGAGACGGGCATCAAGCGCAAAGACGACACGGAGTGGCGTTCGTTGCCAGTGGCGAAGCGACTCGAACATGCGCTCGTGAAAGGCATCGATGAGTACGTCATCGAGGATACCGAGGCAGCGCGCCTCGAGGCGGCACGGCCACTCGACGTGATCGAAGGTCCGTTGATGGATGGCATGAACGTCGTCGGCGATCTGTTCGGCGCCGGCAAGATGTTCCTCCCGCAAGTCGTCAAGAGCGCTCGGGTCATGAAGAAGGCCGTGGCGCATTTGGTGCCATTCATCGAGGCGTCGCAGGGCGGCGTCGCGCAGAAGAACGGCAAGATCGTCCTCGCAACCGTCAAAGGCGACGTGCACGACATCGGCAAAAACATCGTCGGCGTCGTTTTGCAATGTAACAACTTTGACGTCATCGATTTGGGCGTCATGGTGCCGTGCGAGCGCATTCTCGAAACCGCGAAGCGCGAGCAGGCCGATCTCGTCGGTCTGTCAGGCCTCATCACGCCGTCTCTCGATGAGATGGTGCACATCGCGAGTGAGATGCGGCGCTTGGGCATGAAACAACCGCTGTTGATCGGCGGGGCAACGACATCGCCGGCGCACACGTCGGTGCGTATCGCGCCTGAGCGCGACGAACCGGTCGTGTATGTGAAAGATGCTTCGCGCTCGGTCGGCGTCTGCCAATCGCTGCTAACGCCGAGTCAGCAGACGGAGTTCATCGCCAAGAACGCGGAGGACCATAAGCGCCGGCGCGAGCAGCATGCCGCGAAGACCGTGAAATCGCCGGAGCTCGACTTAGCAGCCGCGCGTGCCAACGCCCATCGGATCGACTGGGCTAACTACCAACCGCCGCGGCCACGCACGCTTGGTATCCGCGTGTTCGACGACTACCCGCTCGACGCTTTGCTGGAGTACATCGACTGGATGCCGTTCTTCAACGCGTGGGAGTTCGCCGGTAAGTTTCCCGATGTGCTCACCGATCCCGTGGTGGGCGAAGCTGCCAGCAACTTGTACGCAGACGCGCGGCGCATGCTGAAGACCTTGCTGGCCGAGCGTTGGTTGAAGGCCCGGGCGGTGATCGGCTTGTTCCCGGCGAACGCTGTTGGCGATGACATCGAAGTCTATGCAGACGAAACGCGGAGCCGCGTGCTCACTCGGTTGTGCAATTTGCGCCAACAGAAGGGCAAACCCGACGGCCAGGCGCACTGGTGCTTGGCAGATTTCGTGGCACCCAAGAGTTCGGGCGTGGCCGACTACCTCGGTGCGTTTGCCGTCACGGCAGGCGTCGGCATCGAGCGCCACGTCGAGCGCTTCGAGCACGCGCACGACGACTATTCGAGCATCATGTTGAAGGCGCTGGCGGATCGCTTCGCAGAAGCCGCCGCCGAGCACTTCCACGAACGCGTACGCCGCGAGTTCTGGGGCTATGCAGGTGATGAGCAGTTGTCGAACACGCAGCTCATTCGTGAGGAGTATCGCGGCATTCGACCGGCGCCGGGCTATCCGGCCTGCCCCGACCACACGGAGAAGTCGAAGCTGTGGACGTTGCTCGATGTCGAGCGCAGTGTGGGTATTCAGTTGACGGATTCGTTTGCGATGTATCCCACGGCCGCCGTGAGCGGTTGGTATTTCTCGCATCCGGACGCGCGCTATTTCGCCGTCGGCAAGATCGATCGCGATCAAGTCGAAGACTACGCGAAGCGCAAAGGCATGAGCCTCGGCGAAGCCGAGCGGTGGTTAGCGCCGAACTTGGGCTACGAGCCGCGGTCGCGCGCCGCCTAACAAGGCGCGTTGGCTCACCGATCCGACGTGATGCGCGCCACGAGCGCTTGAGCGATTGGCGCCGCGGGATGGCCGGCAAAGCGCTGCGCGAAGTCGCGCAACAGCAATCGAGCTGCGCGTTGCGTGCCCGCATCGAGCGCGACGCGGGCCAAGGTGACGGTCGCCGCCGCGTCACGCAATTGGAATGACGGGTCCAGTTGCCAGATGCGCTCGAGCACTTTCACGGCATCGCTGCTGCGGCGCGCACTGACGAGGCGCTCGATGTAGCGCTGGCGCAATTCCGCGAGATGTCGGGGATCTTCCAGCCGCTGGAGTGCGACGAGTAGCCAGTCGTACTCGCTGTCGGCGTGTTGCGCGCGCTCGAGCCGCTGTTCGATGGCACGCCAAGCGTTGGCGTGCGAGCGATTGCGCGCGAATGCGAACACTTCGTCCAAGAAATGCTGCTGCTCGCGCTGTGTTTCGCGTGCGGCACGCGCGGCGGAGCGCTCGGGCGAATGCCATGCCTCAATGCCCAGCGCATCGCGCCGTTCATAGAGCGCACCGCCCAGGAGCGACGCCAACGCCATCACGAGTGCGAGGTCGAACGCGATGCGAACGATCAGCCATGGGCCTAACCAGGCTACGAACCACTGCGCTGCGATGGCGATGGCACATGCAGCGAGCAGCACGGCATACCAGTGCCTCAATCCTGTTGCCACGCGCCACTGGGCCTCTGGATTTAGCGCCTTGAGAGGATTGCTCTCAATCGCCAAGATCGCGACGCATGCCGGTACCGCTGCCACGAGCAGCGCGCGCAGCACGAGTGTGAGGCCCGTGCCAATCACCGGTTCGAGCCACCCAAACAACAACCACGGCACGCCGACGATCGCCACGAGTGCGAGTCCGCGCCAGTTCGTGAACGGCGCGACCATGTCGAGCGAGAGGACGGGCGGCTCTTCGTGTCCGTGCGCGACGGTATCGATGACCACGAACACGTATTTGCCAAACCATGACAACAGAATCGCCGCGAGCGGCAAGCCAAAGATGCCGGCTTGGCTCGCGAGCGTCAGCAAGACGCTGAATGTGACCACGAGCGCGGCGAGCGTGCCGCGAAAGGCTCGCCAGACGTGTCGCGATGGCCCCTGTCCCGATGGCTTCAGTCCCGATGGACGAGCTGTGCTCACGGCTTCGCGCGGGCGGGCTGTGCTTGAGGCGCGGCGTCGTCGTCCAATTGGTTCAAATACGCTTTGCCACCCAGGCCGCGCATTTGCCGCATGATCCAATCGCGACGCTGCGTGACATAGCGCGAGGGCGCTTGCACTTTGAACTTGCGCGGATTCGGTAGCACGGCCGCGAGTGTGGCACTCTCGCGCCGTGAGAGAGCATTCGCGTCCTTCCGAAAGAACTTGTTAGCCGCGGCTTCGACGCCATAGATGCCGGGGCCAAACTCGGCAATGTTCAAGTACACCTCGAGAATGCGCTCTTTCGGCCACAGCCACTCGATGAGCACGGTGAAGTACGCCTCGAGTCCTTTGCGCACATAGCTGCGACCCGACCACAGAAACAAATTCTTCGCGACTTGCTGCGAGATCGTGCTCGCGCCACGCACGCGTTTGCCGCGATTGTTACCGCGAATCGCCTCGCGAATGGACTTGAAGTCGAAGCCAGCGTGGAACGGGAACTGTTGATCCTCGGCTGCAATCATTGCCATTGCGGCGTGCGGCGAAATGCGCTCGAGATCCACCCACTCGTAGCGCGTCACATAGCCGGTTTCCTCGGCACGCCATGCATCGAGCCGCGCGTCGAGCATGAAAGCGCTGGTCCAGGGGTCGATCCAGCGCAGCGCGACGACGGGTATGACGGTGAGTGCGAGGAACAGGCCGATCGCGTACGCGAGTATTCGCAGTACGCGTCGCCGCCAGTTGCTCTTTGCCATCGACGCCGTGCGTTAGGTGTGCCGCGCACTCGAGACGACGACGTCTTCGACCGGCACATCTTGGTGACCGCGTGAGTTGGCGGTGCGTACGGCGGCAATCTTGTCGATGACATCCATCCCTTCGACTACCTTGCCGAACACGGCGTAGCCATAGTTGCGCTCGCCTTGGTGATCGAGAAACGCGTTATCGACCAGGTTGACGAAGAACTGCGAGGTTGCGCTGTCGACCACGTTCGTACGCGCCATCGAAAGCGTACCGCGGAGATTCTTCAAGCCATTCTTCGCCTCGTTCTTGATCGCGGCGCGGGTCTTCTTTTGCTGCAAGCCGGGCAACATGCCGCCGCCTTGAATGACGAACCCGGGAATGACGCGATGAAAAATCGTGCCGTCGAAGAATTGCTCGTCGACATACTGCGAGAAGTTGGCGCTCGAAATCGGCGCATCCTTGTCGAACAATTCAATGGTGAATGCGCCGAGCGAGGTTTCGAATCGAATCATGTCTTAGGTTCCAATCGGTGACGTGAGGAGAGAATTGCACTTCAAGGCCACGCGCCTTCGGTGACGCGTTCATGGCCCGCCAGATCGAGGTGCGAGCGTACGTGAACGAAACCTCGGGCGACAAGCAAGTCGCGTACGGCGGGGCCTTGCATCGCCCCGTGTTCCAGAATGAGCCAGGCACCCGTGGCCAGATGCTCGGGTGCCTGCGCCACGATCGTGCGCAAGTCGTCGAGTCCTTCGCCAGGCGCGACGAGCGCGGTCGGTGGCTCGTAACGCAAACCATCGGACGCGAGCGCCGGGTCATGCGGCGCGACGTAGGGCGGGTTACTCACGATCAGCTCGAACCGGCGCGAGTGCTCGACCGCAGCTAACCACTCGCCGGCAGCGAACTGCACGTTCGAACAGTCGAGGGCGCTCGCATTCGCGCGCGCCACTTCGAGCGCCGCTTCGCTCCGGTCTGTGGCCACTAAGCGCCAAGCGGGTCGCTCGGTTGCAAGAGCTAATGCGATCGCGCCGGAACCAGTACCGAGATCGAGTACGTCCGCGCGCGTGGCCGTGCACAGCGCGAGCGCCCGCTCCACCACCAGTTCCGTCTCGGGACGGGGCACGAGGACCGCCGGCGTGACGCGCAACATCAACGACCAGAATTCGCGTCGGCCAGTGAGATACGCGAGTGGCTCGCCCTGCGCGCGCCGCTCGACAAGCGCCGCGAAGTGCGCGGCGTCTGCCGGCGACAACGGTGCTTCGAGCGCCGCCAGTAACTGTGCGCGATCGAGGTCGAGCACGTGTGCCAGCAGACGAGCGGCGTCGCGCTCGGCTGCGGTACCGAGCCGTTGCGCTGCGCGCTGGAGTGCTGCCGCGCGCGAAAACTCCGGGGCAAAAGGCATGGCGGGCAGGGTCGACATGGGGCGCGTGATTATGCCGTCTGCTAGAGTCATGCGCATGGAAACGATAGCGGCCGCCGGGGTCGGCCTGATCCCGCCGACGCGGCCCCAACTCATCGGTGAAGTGCTCGACGCCGGCTTTCGGCTGTTCCGAGTCTCGTGGCTCAAGTGTCTCCCCTTGTCGGCCGCCTCGGTGATCGTGGCACAAGCACCGACCTTCTACGATTCCGTGAGCGGGGGCTCGATGACACCCTTCATCGACAAGGGGTGGGGCTGGTGGACGATTTATCTCCTGTCCGCGGTGTTTAGCGTGTGGATGCTGGGATGGGTGCAGTATCGGCAGTCCATCATCGCGCGTCTCGAGGTCACGAATTTCAAGCGTGAGGCGCGCGACACGTTGCGGCGCTTGCCAGGCGCCGTGCTTTTGATGCTGGCCTATCTCGCATTGTTGGGTGGTTTGATCGCCGCATTCAGCGAAGCGATCCTGCCGGCGCCGGTGTTGTTCGTCGCGCTCGGGCCGCTGCTGTGGTTTGGTTTGCGCGTTTCGCTCGCGCCGTATTTGTACTGGTGCGCCGGGCACGGTGCGTGGCCGTCGGTGGTGGGGAGTTTTCGCGTCACGCGGCGACAGGTCTGGCGCCTCACAGCGATGTTCCTCGTGACGGTCATGACGATTGCCGTGTTCTATTTCGTCATCGCCATCGTGTTGGCGGTGCTCACACCGGCTGCTGACGTGGCGGTGCTGCTCGCACTCAATGCCGTCGTCGCGGTGTTAGCAGGCGCGGTGGGCTTACCCTTCGCGACAGCGCTCGTGATTGTCGCGGCGGAGGACCTTGCGATTCGCCAACGCGTGGCGGCAGGGCCCGTGTGAGGCGTGTGCTGCGTTTCCTAACAACGCTGGCGGCCGCCGTTTGTATAGCGGGCATGGTGAGTCCCGCGAGCGCGCAAGACGCCAGTCAAGACGCGCGAGGGCTGCAGACGGTGCGGCAGTGCATCCGGCTTCTCGATCCAATCGCGGATATTGGTTACGAGCGGGTGATCGCGCGCTGCCCCGACTTACCCGCCGCGCTCGACAGCGCATCTTGGAGTGCGCTGTTGCCGCCGAATTGGCGCGAGCGCAGTGGTGCGTTGTCCCGCGATGGCTTGGCTGCTCTCGTGGCGCTCGTGACCGAGCGCGAAACCGTGCGGCCGATGCGGCCGCCGCCAAATCCACAGAAAGTGGCGCAAACGCTCGCGGAGGTGGGGGCCGTCGTCGACGATCGTAGCTCGCGGTGGGAGCGTCTCAAGCGATGGTTGCGTAACGTTTTCAAGCGTGCCGAAGATAGCGACGACGAGGGTTTCTTGCGGCGCATGTTTGGTCCACTGGACGTGGGCGATACCGTGGCGCGCGTGCTCACGTATCTCGGGTACGCTGTGCTCATCGGTTTTGCGGTATTCGTCGTCATTCAAGAGCTCCGCGCGGCCGGTTTGATTGGCGGACGTGGCCGACCGCGGCGCTCCGCCGCGCCGGACGCATTGGTGCGTGAGCGGCCACTGTCGGTGGCCGATATTGCGCGCGCACCACTAGCCGATCGGCCAGGATTGTATTTGCGGTGGCTCGCGGAGTTGTGGCGTTCGGAGCGCACAACGGTGCCGACGCCCGCCATGACAGCGTCGGAGTTGCGCGCTTATTTGGCCGCCGCGGCCCCAGCCACCGACGGCGCGATGGCACGGCTTACGCAGACGGCCGATGAGATTCGCTACGGCGAACGCGGTGTGTCCGACGCCGAATTGCAGCTAACGACTCAAGCCGCGAATGAAGTCTTGATGGCCGTGACGAAACGCGCGCGCGGTGCGCCGTCCGCGCAGGGGGCCGCGTGAAAGAGCGCGCCTGGTCAGCTGTGCTCGCGCTGGGTGCGCTCGCGCTGTTCTACCTGCTGTTCATCGGCTCGCCCGGACGACTCGCCGAGGACACGACACCGCGTCCGACATCGGTCGAGTTACGCGGCAACGGTTATGCGGCCGCCAAGGCGTGGCTCGAGCGTAGTGGCGTGCGCGTCGTGTCGTGGCGTGAGCGTTATGGAAAGCTGGCCGATGCTAACGACTCCAGCCGCGGCAATCTCTTGATCGTGACGCTGCCGACTGTCGATCGTTTTCGCACCGAGGAGTTGTTACCACTCGATCGCTGGGTACGCGCCGGTAACACGATGCTGGTGCTCGCCGCCTTGACGGACTCGCCCGATTGGGCCGGCGCAGGTAAGGATTTCGCGAGTGGTGATTTGTCGCTTCTCACGAGTCTCGAGTTCCGCAATCTGGCCGTGCAAGACGCGGCCGATGAGGCGGCGCAAGGCGCAATCGAAGCAGCGAGCGCAGCAGCCGCGCGCGCCGAAGCGACTGACGACGACGCGTCGCTCGCCGATACCTTGCGCGGTTTGTCGCAGCCGGAGTGGCAAACCCTCGAGATTGCACCGCGGGGCGCGCACCCTTTGTCGGCGGGCATTGCGCGACTCGTCGCGAAATCGACCACCGACGCTGAGCCTTGGGCCTTGCAAGTGCCGCTCGATGATTTCGCCTTCACGCTCGCAGGTCTCGACACCGAGGACGGCGAGGGCACGCTGTTTGTCCGTAGTCACGGCGCGGGTCGCATCATGGTGTCGACCACGGCTTCGCTGTTCGCAAATCGCGCGCTCGGCGAAGCCGACAATGCGCGCTTGCTCTCGAACATTGTGGCGTACGCCGTATCGGCAGACGGGGCCGTGCTGTTCGACGATCTGCGCCAAGGCTTGTCCGCCAGTTATGAGCCCGAACGCTTCTGGCGGGATTCTCGGTTGCATTGGACATTGGCCGTACTGGTGGCGCTCTGGTTCGTGTGGGTGCTCGGCGGAACGCGATTGCGGGCGACGCGTGCGACGGATGCCGGGCCAGACGAAGTCGCGCTCGTGCAAGCGGCGGGTGGTTTGCTCGCGCGGCATTTGCATTCGCACGTGGCTGCGCTGCATTTGCTATCGCGTTTCTTGCAAGACGTCCGCGGTCGGGGCAGCGCGAGCGATGCATCGGCTGTGGCCCCTTGGGCCGACGTCGCTGCGGATCCGCGTGTCAACACCGATGATGTGCAGAAACTCCAGGCTTGGCATGCCGCAGCGTTGGCAGGAAGACGCGTGCCGCTGCTGCCGCTGCATGCTACTTTGGCTCGAGTGCGGCAGCAGAGAGCCGAATTTCCCAACGCGAAGGTGAGCGAACAAACATGACGGGCGTGATTGCAGATTTCGAGGCAGCGATCCAGCGCGAGCTCGGTCGAGTCGTGATCGGAGGTGACGCGACGACTCGCGCACTCGTCATCGCGCTGGTCGCGCGTGGTCATGTGCTCGTCCAAGGTGCCCCCGGGCTGGGCAAGACACTCGTCGCGAAGACTCTGGCGCGCTCGCTCGGCGGCGACTTCAAGCGCATTCAAGGCACGGCTGACTTGATGCCGAGCGACATCATTGGTGTGCACGTGTACGACGATTCGCGGCGTGAGTTTGTGTTCCGTCGCGGACCCGTGTTCGCCGACGTGTTGCTCGTCGATGAAATCAATCGCGCTGGCCCCAAGACGCAATCGGCGTTGCTGGAAGCGATGGAAGAGCGCCAAGTAAGTAGTGAGCGGGAAGTGTGGCCGCTTCCCGAGAATTTCTTGGTTGTCGCCACGCAGAATCCGCACGAATTCGAAGGCACCTATCCGCTGCCAGAATCGCAGCTCGATCGCTTCATGTTGCGGATCGAAGTGGGCTATCCGGAGCGCGCTGTCGAGCAGCAAATCCTGGCGCGCTACGGGGCCGAGATTCGCGCCCAGCCGCGCGACGCTCACGCGGTGAATGTGGTTAGCGCCGAATTGTTAGCGGCGGCGCGCCTCGAAGCGGAGCAGATTCATGTCAGTGACGCGCTGCTCGACTACGCCCTTGAGTTAGTGCAGCGCTCGCGTGTGCATCCGCGCGTGCAGCTCGGACTGTCCACGCGCGGCGCCATTGCGCTCGTGCGTGCGGCCCGCGTCGCAGCAGGCATGCGGCGAGCCGCGTTCGTGGCACCCGACGACATCAAACAAGTGGCCCTGCTCGTCATGCCGCATCGCTTGGTTTTGCAGCCCGAGGCCGCGCTCGAGGGTGATACCGACATCGGTGTCGTACAGTCTTTGCTGAACGCGGTTGCCGTCCCGCGCTGACGCATGCATCTGGCTGAGCGCGCCTATTTCTTGATCGCCTTGACGGCGTTCATGGCAATCGCGGGCATTTGGTCGAGCGACTCCGGACTCGCCTATGCTTGGGCGTGGCCGGCCGGCGTGCTGTTGCTGGGTCTGGCGTGGGAGTCTTGGTGGCGCACGCGCTATCGGCTTGAGGCGGTAATCCAAGCCGAACGCAAGCTCTTGTTAGGTCGCAGTAGCGCGTTGGAGTTTATCGTGCGCGAGGCGAACGGGCGCGCCGCCACGATCGAGTATGCGCGCTGCTTGCCAGTCGCGCTAGCCGGCGACACGCCAGTGGCTCGCCTGACGATTCCAGCGGGCAGCACAGCGCAAGAGCATTGGCTCGTGGAGCCCGTGCGACTCGGGCCTGCTGATATTCCTGCGCCACCTGCGCGGTTGTTAGGCCGCTTGCGGCTCGCTTGGTGGCACACGCCGCTCGCGTTACGGGCGCCATTGAGCGTCGCACCCGATACCCTGGGTGTTCAGGCGCGCGCGATGCCGGGCAACGTGACCGGTGAGGCGGCGCGTCGCCGAGCAGGGCTGGGGAGTGAGCTGTTCCAGTTGCGCGAGTACATGCCGGGCGATCCGCTGTCGCGAATCGACTGGAAGGCGAGTGCGCGTCGCGGCTCCTGGGTGGCGCGCGATTTCACGGAGGACCAGCACCTCGAGATTGTGGTGGTGCTCGATGCGGGGCGTGCTTCGCGGGTACGCGCAGGCCAGCTCGATCGTCTCGGCATGTACGCCAATGTGGCGGCACGGTTCGCTGAGCATGCCGTGCGCCTCGACGATCGCGTGGGCGTCGTGGCATACGCGGATCGTGTGTTGGCCCGTGTTGTGCCGCGACGCGGCACAATCGGCGTTCGGGAACTGCGCACAGCGCTCGAGCGTATGCGCACCGAACGTGCGGAGTCGCACCCGCTAGTCGCCGCTGCGGAGGTGCAGCGCATGGTGCGCTCGCGGGCGCTCATCATTTGGCTATGCGACTACGCTGAGCCCGACACCGCCGACGAATTACTGCGTGCGGTCAAGTCGCTGCGCACCAAGCACTTTGTCATCGTGGCCAACGTGGAGCCGCGTGAGCTCGTCGAGCTGGCCGAGCGAGCGCCGCGGAGCGCCCAAGATCCGTGGATTACGATCGCGGCGCTCGAACGCACCGCAGCCATCGCGAGCCAAGCGAGCCAATTGCGAGACCGCGGCGCATTGGTCTTATCGGCCGCTGAGGCGCAGCTCGAGTCACGCGTGCTGCAGGCGTATCTAACACAGCGGCGGCTGCGGCACGTCTGACGTGCGCGTTGTGGGCTAGACGGGCACGGGCTCGCGATTGCGACTGCGGCCCAAGAGATCGCCGCGTAACAGCCCAACCATGAGCAAGAAGTAGCCGACCCCGATGATGATCCGAGCGCTCAATGGCACATCGGGATCGGGCGAGATGTAGCCCTCAATGAAGCCGCAGAGGAGCAGCAGTGCCGTGACGGCGAGCAACACCTTGCCCGCGGCGGCGCACGCAGCGGCGAATGCGACGCTGCGCTGGGTCTCGCCCGGGCGCGCGAGCGCCTCGCCGGCATAGGCACCCGCCGCACCGGCAATGCAAATGCACGACAATTCGACACAGCCATGCGCTACCACGAATTCGAACAGGCGATGGTCGAGCCCATGCTGGGAGGTGAAGGCGAAAACCGCGCCGAGCATGAGGCCGTTCGTGCCGACGATGTATAGCGTGCCGAGGCCAAAGAGAAACCCTGCGACGAATGTGAACAATGCCACGACAATGTTGTTAGTGAGGATTTCGATCGACAACACAGACGACGGCGCTACGTTCAACAGACCGTCGGTCCACAACTCGCCGCGCTCTACGGTCGCAATCATCTGCGGCGATGCAAACAACTGAATCAAGTCGGGGTACTCGAGGACGAGCCAACCGCCCGCGAGCGCGCTGAGCAGGAACCACAACGTCACCCACAGCAAGTGCGCGCGCATCGCGTGCAGCGCAGCGGGAATCTGATCGCGAAACAGGCTCCACAACAGCCGCAGCGGGTTACGAGCGGGCCGATAAATGCTGGCGTGTAGTTCGCCGTAACGTGCCTCGACCTCCGCCAACGCGAGCGGCGCTGCTGACGTACGGGCTTGCGCCGTCTGGCGCGCGGCCGTGCGATAGGCGGCGATTCGCTCGAGCACGGCAGCCACCGAGGCTAGCTTGCCCGGTGTCTTCGAGCCGCCGCGGTCGTAGACCACGAGTGTGCCGGCGGCAAAGTCGCCGATGCGGCGATGCTCGCGCGAAAACATCACGCATGCGAGACCCACCGAATAAGAGAACGGCATCGAGTCGACCAAGCGAAACACGTTCCGCAGCAGCAGCGCGCCGAGCGATGGCGCACTGCCATTCAGCGCGACGATGCGGATGCCGACGATCCGCTTGCCTGGCGTGCGGCCCGCGAGTAAAGCCTCGAGCACGAGGTGGTACAGGAAAAAGATGGCCGAAGGTGGCACGACGACCAAGAGAAACCACGCGGTTTCAGCGTCGTCGGGCATACGAAAGGAAAAATCGCCCGTGAAGAGGAATGCTGCGAGCACGAACCACGCGCCGCTCAGCGAAGCACGCATCACCCAGTCGATCATGAACGCATACGCTCGTGCGCCGGGCCCCGCGAGGGGCAACCGAACGTCGATTCCCGTCGGACTCTCGATCGCATGGATCGGTGCGGCCAGCCCACCAAATCGGCTTGGCGCGTACGCCGTCATGTTAGGCTGCACCTCGCTGTTCTTGCTCAGCTAACAATTCGGCTTGATGCTCCTGCTGCAGCGAGCCGAGCAACTCGTCGAGCTTGCCTTGCATCACATCGGCGAGCTTGTAGAGCGTCAAGTTGATGCGATGATCGGTGACGCGGCCTTGCGGAAAGTTATAGGTGCGAATGCGCTCGGACCGATCGCCGGTGCCGACCTGCAAGCGACGCGACGCAGCCTCGGCCGCGTCGCGCTTTTCTTGCTCGGCCGCCACGAGCCGCGCTTTCAACAACGCGAGCGCGCGCGAGCGGTTTTTGTGTTGCGAGCGCTCGTCTTGGCATTCAACGACGACGCCGGTCGGTAGGTGCGTGATACGCACCGCCGAGTCGGTCTTGTTGACGTGCTGGCCGCCGGCGCCAGAGGCGCGGAACGTATCGATCCGTAAATCTGCCGGGTTGAGTTCGATAGAGTCCACCTCTTCGAGCTCCGGCAGGATGGCGACGGTACACGCGGACGTATGAATCCGGCCTTGTGCTTCGGTGGCGGGCACCCGTTGTACGCGATGCGCCCCCGACTCGAACTTGAACAGCGAGAACGCCCCTGTGCCGGCGATCCGCGCGATGATCTCCTTGTACCCGCCATGCTCGCCAGGGCTTTCGCTCAAGATCTCGACGCTGAAGCCACGGCTCTCCGCGAAGCGCGCGTACATGCGATACAAGTCGCCCGCAAAAATGGCAGCCTCGTCTCCGCCGGTGCCAGCGCGCACTTCGAGAAAAATATTGCGCTCATCGCGCGGGTCTTTCGGAATCAGTAACTTCTTGAGCTCGTCCTCGGCCGTGCCAAGCGCCGTTTCGAGCCGCGTGACTTCCTCTGCGCCCATCGCGCGCATTTCCGGATCGGGGTCCTGCGACATATCGCGCGCAGCCACCCGTTCGCGCTCCAGCGCGCGAAAAGCCGCAAACCGCTCCGCCGTGGGCGTTAGGCGTGCATACTCGACCGACAGGTCGCGGAACTGGCGTTGGTTGTTGATGATCGCGGGATCGGCCAGTAGCCGACCCACTTCCTCAAACCGCTCGCTGATTTTCTCGAGCCGAAGACGAATGGAGTCCTTCACGTGAACCATTGTAAGCGGGCGGGGTCGGAATGCGACGCATGAGATATATTCCGAGCATGAAAAACCTACCGTCCGCTACTGTGTTGCGGTTCGAGCACCGCACCGCTTCGCTGGTTTTCGCCGCCTTGCTGGTCGCCGTCGGGTGTTTGCTGGCCCGTCCCAGCCAGGCATTGTCCGAGCAAACCAAGACCGATACGGACACACTGCTTGCGGAGATGGCCTTGTCGAAGGGCGATTGCCGCGGCGCGGCCGAGCGCTATTTGCGGATCGCCACCAAGCGCAAGGACGCGGCGCTTGCGACACGCGCAACGAGCGTTGGGTCAACATGCCACCACCTGGATGTCGAGCTGCGCGCCGCGCGCCGTTGGCGCGAACTCGAGCCGCAGAGTGCCGAGGCGGCCCAGGCCGTTGGCTTGGCTGCCTTGAAGCTCGATCGCATCGTGGAGGCGCAGGCCGCGTTTGCGGCCGTGCATGCCACCAAGGGCGATGCGGGCATCGTCGAGCTGATCGAGCCGGCCGCCGAGGCGGGTAGTGCGTGGGGCGCGTTCGCAAGCTTGCGGCCGTTGTTCGACCGCAAGGCAGCGAGCGCCGACGTGTTGTTAGCGGCGAGCGATCTCGCGCTCGATGCGTTCCATTTCCAAGCAGCGCGTGGCTACGCCCAGCGAGCGGTCGACGATGACCCGGCATCCGGTGACGCGCGGGCCCGGCTCGCCGCGGCCCTGTCGTCGCTCGGCGATGCGGTGCCGGCGTTGGCGGTTGCGCGTGAGGCAGCGGCGTTATCGCCGGAGCGAGCACGATTCGCCGTGGTCGACGCCTTGTCGCGACTCGACCGCGTCGATGAGGCGCGGCGCGAACTCGAAGGCATGGTGAGCGATACCGGCGCGCAGTCCGAAGCAGAACTACGCCTCGCTCGCTTGGCATTGCAGAACGGGCAGCTCGAGGAGGCCCAGGAACGGTTCGTCCGCTTGTTAGGTGCCGGCGCGGTCGCGCCGGAGGCTTTCTATTTTCTGGCCATCATCGCCGAGCGGCAGAACAACAAAGAGGGCGCGTTGGAAGGCTATCAACGGCTCGTGAGTGCGGGGGCCGGTTTGCCAGCGCGAGTACGTGCCGGCAAGCTACTGCTCGAAAAAGGCGAGCGCGACGCGGCGTTTCGCCTGCTCGACGCACTCGCAGAGAAGGAGCGGGAACGTGCGCTCGATGTCGAGCTCGCCAAAGCGGCGCTGCTCGAGGAGTCTGGCAAGCCGGAAGAGGCGATCGTGATGCTCGACGCGGCCGAGCAGCGTTTCGCCAATCATCCGACCGTGCGCTACCAGCGTGCACTTGCGCTCGACAAAGCCAGTCGCTCGCGCGATAGCATCCGCGCATTAGAAAAGTTGTTAGCCGAGCGCCCCGACGACCCTTCGATCCTCAACGCACTCGGCTATTCGCTTGCTGATGACAATGTGCAGCTCGATCGAGCCGAGAAGCTCATCCAGGCAGCGCTGCAGGCCACACCCGACAATCCGGCTTATCTCGATAGCCTGGGGTGGGTGAAGTTTCGCCGCGGCGATGCCGCGGGCGCGCTGCCGCTCCTCGAGCGTGCCTATCGGATCTTCCCTGACAGCGAGATCGCGGCCCATTTGGGCGAAACGCTGTGGGTGCTGAACCGGCGAAGTGAGGCGTTGGCGGTCTGGACCCGCGCATACTCGCGCAATCCCGAGTCGGACATCTTGCGCACGACGGTGCAGCGTCTGACGGGCGCGCCGCCGGCCAAGCCCACCACGGAATCACCGTCGATCTAATCGCGAGGTGTCGGTGCGAAACGGCTGGCGAGCAGGGCTCGCGCTCGGCATTGCGATTGCGCTGTCAACAGCGTGCGCGACACGACCTGTTGTCGAACGCGCGCCGCTCATTGCGGCGGATCAGCCGTGGCCGGAGCGGCAAGCGAGCCTGCAAGCCCGTGCGCAGTTTGCGCTCGCAGGGCGCATTGCCGTCGCAGCGGGTGAGCAGGGCTTCTCTGGCTCGATGCGGTTCGAGCAAGCCGACAATGACAGCCGACTCGCGCTCGATGGCCCGCTCGGCGTTGGTGGGTTGCGCCTCGAGTGGAATGGCGGCACGTTGGCAATGTTGACGAGTAACGGTGAAGCTTTGGACGGCGAGGCGGCGCGCGCTGAGATCGAGCGTCGGCTCGGCTTCGAATTGCCGCTCGATCGGCTGCGCTATTGGTTGTTAGGCGTGCCGGCACCCGCTGTCCCGGTCGAGGCGCATGCGTTGGCCGGCGAGCGCCTCGCGTCGCTCACGCAAGACGGTTGGCAAATCACGTTCACGCAATACTCCGCCGCGTCGGGTTTGCCCGAGCGCCTGACGGCGCAGCGCGAAGCGGCACGAGTGCGTGTCATCTTGGACCGATGGTTGCAATGAACGGGTCGAGTGCGACGACCGCTTGGCCTGCGCCGGCAAAGTTGAACCTGATGCTGCATATCGTCGGCCGGCGACCGGACGGCTATCACGAGTTGCAGACCGTGTTTCAGCTCATCGACCTGTGCGACACGGTGCATCTCACGGTGCTCGAGTCCGGTGCAATTGAACGGCCCCAGGGTCCTGAGGGCGTGCCAAGTGATCAAGATTTGACCGTCCGAGCCGCTCAGGCCTTACGCCAAGCGTCTGGAACCCAACTGGGTGCCCGAATCGAGGTGCAGAAGCGAATTCCGATGGGCGGCGGTCTGGGCGGCGGCAGCTCCGATGCTGCCACGACGCTGGTCGGCCTCAACCAGCTATGGCGTCTGGGGCTGTCAACGGACGAATTGGCGGCCATTGGCCTCAAATTGGGGGCTGACGTGCCGGTTTTTGTGCATGGCACATCCGCCTGGGCGGAAGGCCTGGGCGAGCGTTTGGCCCCGATTTCGCTGCCGGAGGCCTGGTTTGTCCTGGTCCACCCCGGGATTTCCGTCCCGACTCGCGAAATCTTCCAGGCACCTGAATTGACAAGGAATTCGCCGATAACAACAATACGCGGCTTTTTCGATTCCGGTGGGCGAAACGATTGCGAACCTGTGGTTCGCGCGCGCTATCCGCAAGTGGCTGAAGCACTCGATTGGCTTGCCCGGTTTGCCCCGGCGCGACTCACCGGGACCGGCGCTTGCGTGTTTGCGAGTTTCAAATCGGCGGCCGATGCAGAACGCGTCGCCGCGCGCGTGCCGGATGAATGGCAGAGTTTCGTAGCGCGCGGGCTCGCAGAGTCGCCGCTATTAATTCACATGCACCGTTGGGGTGTCGCCAAGTGGTAAGGCAGCGGGTTTTGATCCCGCCATTCGGAGGTTCGAATCCTTCCACCCCAGCCATCTAGTTAGTTGCTAGATAGCGCGGTTTGTCGAGAGTCTCGGGTTGCTAGCGGTCCAGGGGGCGGCGTGGTCGATTCGGAAACACTGGCGCTGTTCGCCGGCAATGCCAATCCGGCGCTCGCGCAGGACATCGCTCGGCATCTGATGACGCCACTCGGGCGCGCCTACGTGGGGCGCTTTTCGGACGGTGAAGTCAACGTCGAGTTGATGGAAAACGTGCGCGGTCGCGATGTGTTCATCGTGCAACCGACTTGTCCGCCCGCCAACGACAACCTGATGGAGTTGTTGGTGATGGTCGATGCCTGTCGGCGCGCGTCGGCTGCGCGGATTACGGCGGTGGTGCCATATTTTGGCTACTCGCGCCAAGACCGTCGGCCGCGGGCGACGCGCTCGGCGATTACGGCGAAGCTGGTCGCCAACATGGTCCAAAGTGCTGGTGTCGATCGCTTGCTGACGATCGATCTGCACGCGGACCAGATTCAGGGCTTTTTCGACATTCCGGTAGACAACGTGTATGCGTCGCCGGTGTTGTTAGGCGATGCGTGGAAGCAGCGCTACGACAAAATGATCGTGGTCTCGCCGGATGTCGGCGGCGTGGTGCGGGCGCGGGCGCTCGCGAAACGGCTCGACGATGCCGATCTCGCCATCATCGATAAGCGACGGCCGCGGCCGAACGAGTCGAAGGTGATGAATATCATCGGCGAGGTCGCGGGCAAGACCTGCGTGCTCGTCGACGACATGGTCGATACGGCGGGCACGTTGTGTGCTGCCGCGCAGGCACTGAAGGACGAAGGCGCAACGCGCGTGGTGTCATACATCACGCACGCGATCTTGTCGGGTAATGCGATCGAGAAGATCTCGAAGTCGGCGCTCGACGAGCTGGTCGTCACGGACACGATTCCGTTGTCGACTGCCGCGAAGAATTGTGGCCGTATCCGGCAATTGTCGGTGGCGGCCTTGCTAGCTGAGACCATTCGTCGCATCCGCGATGAGGAATCGGTCAGTAGCTTGTATATCGATTGAGTTTGGGAGCCGCGCGCGCCTCACGGCGAGTGCGGCTCATAGGTGACGAGCGCTGGTCGCGGCGCTCGTTTTGTTAGTGTCAATTGGAGTCAACAACATGCGTATTTCGTTCGAACTCGGTGCCGAGTTCCGCGATACTCAGGGCAAGGGTGCGAGCCGCCGCCTGCGTATCGAAGGAAAAGTTCCGGCCATTCTCTACGGCGGTCATCGTGATCCGCGCAGCCTTGCTCTCGACCATCAGAAGCTGATGACGCTCGTCGAGAACGAGAAATTCTATTCGTCGATCATCAATCTGAAGGTCGGCGATCAAACCCAAGCGGCGATCGTCAAGGATCTGCAGATGCACCCCGCGCGCAACGCGATCGTGCACGTCGATCTGCAGCGCGTGACGGAGAGCGAGAAGATCCGCATTCGCTTGCCGATCCACTTCAAGGGCGAAGCGGTGGCGCCAGGCGTCAAGACGCAGGGCGGCGTACTCGCGCATCGCATTGCCGACGTCGAAGTGTCGTGCTTGCCGGCGGATCTGCCGGAGTTCCTCGAACTCGATCTCTCGGCGATGAGCTTGAACGAGTCGAAGTACCTCGCGGACATTCCGCTGCCGAAGGGCGTTACGGTTCCTGCGCTCGCGAAGGGCAACGCAGTGGTCGTGTCGATCCACGCGCCGCGTGCCGAGGAGCCAGAACCGACTGCCGAAGCGGCTGCGACGGCTGCGGCCCCGGCCGAAGGCGCTGCTGCGCCGGCGGCGGACGCTGCCAAAGCGGGCGATGCCAAGGCAGCCGCGGCTCCCGCGAAGAAGGAAGCTGCGAAGAAGTAACGCGATCTCGTGGGGCGGCGCTCGTCACCCCGCGTCGCGTGCTGGGCTTGCGTTTCGGTCGGCAGCGCGGACATTCCGCGCTGCCGGCTGACGCAACACCGTTAGTCTTGGGGGACCACCAGTGCTCAAGCTCGTTGTCGGACTCGGAAATCCCGGGCCGGAGTACGCGCGCACGCGGCACAACGCGGGCTTTTGGTTGGTCGATGAGCTCGCGCGCCGCCACGGCGGCACGTTTCGCGCCGAGGGTAAGCATCAAGGCGAACTTGCGCGTATCCGGCTCGGCACTCAGGAGCTATGGCTGCTCAAGCCGATGAGCTTCATGAACCGTAGTGGTGGGCCCGTATCTTCCGTGCTGCAGTTCTACAAACTGACGCCGCGCGAGATGTTAGTCGCGCACGATGAGATCGATTTGCCTGCGGGTGTCGTGCGGCTGAAGGATGCGGGCGGTCACGGCGGTCACAACGGTTTGCGCGACATCATCGCAGCCCAAGGCGATCAATTCTGGCGCTTGCGCGTCGGTGTGGGCCATCCGGGTGTGAAGACCCAAGTCGTCGATTTTGTGTTGACGCGCGCCTCGGCCGACGAACAACGTCTGATCGATGACACGATCGCAGCCGGTGCGGATGCGATCGAGCAGATGCTGCGCGATGGTGCGCAGAAAGCGATGCAAAAGTTACATGCTCGTCCGGCACCGCCGGCGGCGGAGAAGTAGTCCATGGGAATCAAATGCGGAATCGTCGGCTTGCCCAATGTCGGCAAGTCGACTTTGTTCAATGCGCTGACGCGCGCGCAGATTGCTGCCGAAAACTATCCGTTCTGCACGATCGATCCCAACGTCGGCATCGTGCCCGTGCCTGACCCGCGGCTCGACCAACTGGCCGCGATCGTGCAGCCTGAGCGCGTCGTTCCCGCGATGATCGAGTTCGTCGATATTGCTGGTCTTGTCGAGGGCGCCTCCGAAGGCAAGGGTAAGGGCAATGCATTTCTGTCCCACATTCGCGAAGTCGATGCGATTGCGCATGTGGTCCGCTGTTTCGAGAACGACGACATCGTGCACGTCGCAGGCCGCATCGATCCGCTCGCCGATGTCGACATCATCAACACGGAGTTGGTGCTCGCCGATCTCAACATCGCGGAGAAGGCTGCCGAGCGCCAAGCGAAGGCGGCGAAAGGCGGCGACAAAGATGCGATTCGCAAGCGCGCGATCTACGAGCGAGTCCGGGCGCAACTCGATGCCGGTAAGCCCGTGCATGCGATGACACTGACGGCCGACGAAAAGAAGGACATTCGCGAGCTGCATCTGCTGACCGACAAGCCGGTGATGTATGTTGCCAACGTCACGGAAGAGGGCTTCGAGAACAATCCGTTCCTCGATGCGTTGCGAGCGCGGGCCTCACAGGAAGGCGCGATGGTCGTGCCCGTGTGCGCCGCCATCGAAGCGGAGATTTCGCAACTTGAAGAGGCGGATCGCGACGACTTTCTGAAAGAGCTCAAGCTCGACGAGCCTGGGCTCAACCGCGTGATTCGGGCGGGCTATAAGTTGTTAGGTCTGCAGACCTACTTCACGGCGGGCGTGAAGGAAGTGCGCGCCTGGACAATCAAGCGCGGCGATACGGCACCGCAAGCGGCGGGCGTGATCCATACCGACTTCGAGCATGGCTTCATTCGCGCCGAGGTGATTGCGTTCGACGATTTCATCGCCTACCAGGGTGAGCAGGGCGCCAAGGCTGCGGGCAAGATGCAGCGTGAGGGTAAGGAGTACGTCGTCCGCGAGGGCGACGTGATGCACTTCCTGTTCAACGTGTAAGCAGCGCGCCGCTACAGCGTGTTCTTGATGCGCGCTCGCAGCGCAGCGCTGAAGCTGCGGCCCGACGTGAATTGCTGATCGTTCGTGAGCACGATGACATACTCGCCATGGAACCAGCGAGTCATCTCCTTGACGCGCTCGCAGTTGATGATGACCGAGCGATGCACGCGCAAGAATCGCTGTGGATCGAGCGCGGCTTGCGCTTGCGTCATGGTCCAGCGCAATGAGTAGGCCTGCTGCCCGCAATGGAGCGTGACGTAGTTGCGATCGGCCGTCACGCTGTGAATGTCGTCTTGCGAGACGAATACCATGCGCCCATCGTGTTCAACGACGATCCGCTTGGCACGAGGCTCGCTGGCGACGGTGCCAGTCGCGCGTAGCGTATCGGCGATGCGGGTTGCGAGATTCTCGCTTTGACTCTCGGCAATTCGGGTACGTACGCGCGTCATGGCCAGTCGGAAGCGCTCGCGTGCGCATGGCTTGACGAGGTAGTCCACGGCGGCGACATCGAAGGCTTCGAGCGCGTACTGCTCGTAGGCGCTGACGATGATGATCAGCGGACGCGTGCCATCCAACTCGCGCAGAATCGACAAGCCATTGGTGCCGCGTAACTGAACATCGAGCAGCAGCAGCGACGGGCGCAGACGTTCGAGTTGCCGCAAAGCGTCGACAGCATGGGCAGCCTCGCCCACGACTGCGACGTCTTGCTCGTGCGTACACAACTCGCGCAAACGCTCGCGCGCGTGCGGTTCGTCATCGACAATCATCGTTCGAATGCTCATGCCACCCGCCTTAACGCACTGCCGTTCGACTGCCGCGCGGGAATCATCAAGCGCGCTTCAACGCGGGTGGTGCCGATCGGCAGAATCTCGAAGCTGTACGCGGCTCCATAGATCGTTGTTAGCCGCTCGCGCGTATTTCGCAGGCCGATACCATTGGGCTTATCGAACTGCAGTTTGCCGAGCGGCGCGGTGTTCGAAATCAAGATCTCGATGTTTTGCCCGATCCGTCCCACATGTACGTCGACTTGGATGGCATCCAAGTCAGCAGCGGATGCGTGCAGTACGGCGTTCTCCACGAGCGGCTGCAGCAGCAGGCTCGGAATCGATAGCGCCGCCGCATCCGGATCGAGGTGAATCGTGTATTGCAGACGATCCGCCATGCGGGTGCATTGCACCTCGAGGTAGCCGCGCGCGAGCTCCACTTCGCGCGCCACCGTGGTGAAGTCACGCGCCCCATCCCGCAATGCCACGCGCAACAGATCGGCGACCCGAATCAGCGTTTCTTCAGCGCGTTCGGGAGCGCTGCGCACGAGCGACACGGCCGTATTCAGCGCGTTGAATAAAAAGTGCGGGTTGAGCTGCATCCGCAGGCTTTGCAACCGCGCTCGGCTCCAGGCCTCTTCCAAGCGCGCGAGCTGCAGTTGTTGATCGCGCAAGCTCCGATACGCGTGCACGCCAAATATCACGAGCAAGCCGAAGCAATACAGCATGAAAAAGTCGAGCGCGCTCGAGGCCCACATGTCGAATGAGAATCGGGTGCCGTGCACCGAGTGGAACAACTCAGCGTAGAGCGACGGGTCATTGCGACTGATCGCAACGACGGTGACGAGGATGGGCCGTGCTGCGAGTGCAAACGCCAACGCGAGCGCCACCTGTAGCGCGGCGGCGCGCAGGCGCTGGCGCGCGGGCCAGCCAATCGCGACGGCGGCGCGGTAGAACACTAACAGCAATGGCAACAGCAACAGGTGCTGCAGTGCACGCAAGTGCGGCGGCGCAATGATGATATCCGGGTAGCCGGCGGTGAGCAGGTTGAATGTCGCGACACGAGAAATGGTTAGGAATGCCCACACCGGTACGGTGACGGCCGTAACGAAATGCCACGGCCGCGCATACGGCGACGTTCGAGCCACCTCGTCTGCAATGGCGTGGACTGATGATTGCGCCATCTTCCGCGAGCCCCTCCCAGAGCCGACTGTCGGTGGAGGATGCGACCGTTTGCGCTGCGGTTGCAACCGACTTTCGGCGGCCAGTCGTGATTACGCGCCGAAGCGCGCCTATCTTGGATGACGGAGTGCTGTGCGGCGGATGGAATGTCGCGAAAGTGGGACGAAAGGGCGCGAGTCGGGGACGAAGGCGGCTAGCCCCCGAACTCGACTCGCACCTAACGACTTTCGTTAGCGTTAGCGCGCTTGGTACGCAGCGAATGGCAGGCCGAGATCGCGAGCCACAGCGGCGTGTGTGATGGCGCCGGCATGCACGTTGAGGCCATTGGCAAGCCCCGCATCGCGAGCGACTGCTGCTTGCCAGCCGTGGTCGGCCAGCGTGCGTACGTATGGCAGCGTCGCATTAGTCAGCGCAAACGTGGACGTGCGCGGCACGGCGCCGGGCATGTTCGTGACGCAGTAGTGCACGACGCCGTCGACGACATACGTGGGCTCGGCATGGCTCGTGGGACGGCTAGTTTCGAAGCAACCGCCTTGGTCGATGGCGATGTCCACCAGCACGGCACCTTGCTCCATCGTCTTGATCATGTCGCGCGTCACGAGCTTCGGTGCCGCGGCGCCCGGAATCAGTACGGCACCGATCACGAGGTCGGCAGTGCGTACGAGCGTCGCGATGGCCTCGGTCGTCGAATAGGCCGTCTTGATCTGGCTACCGAAGATCGATGACAACTCGCGCAATCGCTTGACCGAGCGGTCGACGACCGTTACGTCGGCGCGCAAACCCACCGCCATCTCGGCCGCATGCGTGCCGGAGACACCACCGCCGAGGATCACCACTTTCGCGGGCGCCACGCCGGGCACACCACCCAAGAGCACGCCGAAGCCCCCGTTGGCTTTTTGTAAGTAGTTAGCGCCGACATGAACTGACATGCGGCCAGCAACCTCGCTCATCGGGGTCAGCAGCGGCAAGGTGCCATCCGGCGCATTGATCGTCTCATAGGCAATGGCTGTCGCGCCCGACGCGACCAGCGCTTTCGCTTGCGCAAGATCGGCCGCGAGGTGCAAATAGGTGAATAACACCTGACCCTTGCGGAGCATCTGGCATTCCTGGATCTGCGGCTCCTTGACCTTGACGATGAGTTCCGCGTTCTCAAACACAGTGGCTGCATTCGGCGCAATCTTCGCGCCCGCGGCGCGGTAGGCGTCATCGGTCAAGCCGATCGCAGCGCCTGCATTGGTCTCGACCAGCACTTCGTGACCGGCTGCGGTCAGCTCGCGAACGCCTGCAGTGACGAGGCCAACTCGATATTCGTGTGTCTTGATCTCTCGCGGGACGCCGATACGCATGAGCGCGCTCCAAATGAAGGGTGACGGAAGCCGCTAGGGTAGGCCGCTCGGCTTGCAACAGGCTTGCATTTGCGCGGCGTACCACGGCATCCTTTGGCAGAAGCTTGCGCGAAAGAGATACAAAGCGGTGGAATATGGCACTTGATAACCTAGATCGCACGGATCGGCTCATCTTGGCGGAACTGCAAAAAGACGGGCGTATCGCCAATAGCGCGCTGGCAAGTCGATTGCGGCTGACGGAATCCACCTGCTTGCGCCGTGTGCGGCGGCTTGAAGAGAGTGGTGTGATCGACGGCTACGCGGCGCTCGTCAACCCGGCGAAGCTCGGTCTCACCGGTACGATCTTCGTACGCATCACGCTCGTGCGGCAGCAACAAAAGGACTTGGCGGAGTTCGAGCGTGCGGTGGGCGGCGTTCCAGAGGTGCTGGACTGCTACTTGATGAGTGGCGAGGCCGACTACCTACTGCGCATCTTGGTCGGCGGCGTGCCCGACTTCGAACGCATCCACAACGTGCTCACGCGACTGCCGGGTGTCGAGCGTGTGCAGTCGAGTTTGGCGTTGCGCACTGTGATGCAGAGCGGCCGCGTACCGCTGCGCTAACGACCTGCGGCGAGAGATGGCGCGCCCGCATGGCGCTCGACGCGCTCCAAGATCTCGAACCGGCGACTCGCTCGATTGCCCGCGGCATCGACGATCGTGAGCACATGAGGACCGGGTTCAATATCCAGCGCTTGGCTGTGCGTGCCGCGAGTGGACCCCAGGAACTGGTCATCCAAATGCCAGAGGATCTCGGCCCCGCGGTCGCGATGTACCGCCTGGAAGACGACGCGGCTCGCGCGGCCATCGAGCTCTAATGGCACGTAGATGCGCGCTTCGTAAGTGGGATAGATGAAATCGAGTGGCGCGCGGCTCGGCGGCATGACCGAGCAATCGGCACGATAGTCCGGCAAGGATCGGTACGCGGCGTGCTGGCGGCGAAAGTAGAACTCTTGCGTCGGCGGCAGCACGAACCAAGCGGCCGATCGCATGTCACTGGTGGACGCGCAACTGCTATCCACCCGCGCTTGCCCGCGAGCGTCGAGATGCACGAGGACGTTGTGCGGCGTTTGCTGGTCGAAATGGCTGTTCCGCGGGATCCAGATCCGCTGCGATTCGCAGTAGTCGTTAGCGAGGTAGCCGTCGTTACGACACACATCTACTTGTTTGAGTGCGTGATAGGGCGCGTCGAACCAATCGCTGCCGCCGACGCGATTGAATAGCGCAAACAACAAGGGTGCTGCGACCGTTGAGCCTGTGAGGCCCGGGCGGCCTTCGCCCGATGCGTTGCCCACCCACACTGCGATCGTGTGACGCGACGTGCTGCCGATCGCCCAACCATCGCGCAGGCCCCAACTCGTACCCGTTTTCCAAGCGATCTGGTGGGCGGATGCAAAGTTGCGCCAGTGGCCTTCCTCGCCAGGTCGTTGCACTTCCAGCAGGGCGTTCAACGTCAGCCAAGCCGCGCCGGCGCCGATCGCGTGATTGACGGGCGCACTGTCGGTGACGGGATTCGCCGGTTCCTCGAGCAACACGCGCGCGCGTCGCAGCGTGGGCTCACCTGCGGTGGCTGGGCGCCCGGCGATATCGGCGAGGTTCGCGTGGAGTTGCGCCATGTCCCACAGCGTGCCCTCGGCACCGCCTAACACCAGCGTGAGCCCGTAGTGATCCGGTGGGCGCGTCAGCGTCGACATGCCCATCGATTGCAGCACGTCGTAGAACCGCTCGACACCGTAGCGACGCAGCATGCGCACCGCTGGGACGTTCAACGACTGAGCCAGCGCCGAATCAGCCGGCACCGCGCCGCGATACTGCCGATCGAAGTTCTCCGGGCTGTACCCGCCGTATTGGGTGGGAACGTCAGCTAACAACATCTGCGGCAGGAGCGAGCCTTCCTCGAGCATTGCCGCGTACAAGACTGGCTTCAGGATGCTGCCGGTACTGCGTGGACGTTGCACGATGTCTACCGCAAAGCCGCGTTCGCCGCCGGCCCGCCAAGCGGTGTTGCCCACGTACGCCAGCACTTCGAACGTGCGATTGTCGAGCACGATCGCGGCTGCGTTGTGGATATCCTGGCGCGCCAGTGCAACGCCGTGTTCGTGTACCAAGGCGCTGGCCGCAACCTGTAGGTCCGTGTCGAGCGTCGTGACGAACCGATGCTGCTCGGGGTGCGCGGCCCGCAGCGTTTCGAGGAGATGCGGCGCGAGGCTCGGTAGTTCGCGCGGCTCAGCGGTGAGCGGCTCGGCAAGCGCGAGCTCGAGTTCGAGCGAGTCGATGACACCGCGCTCGTGCAAGCGACGCAACACAAAATCGCGTTTGCGGAGGAGGGCGGCGCGATTGCGTGCGAGGTTTACGAGCGCTGGGCTGTTAGGCAGCACCGCGAGCGTGCACGCCTCGGCCCACGAGAGCGTGTCGGGGCCGCGTCCGAAGTAGCGCCACGCGGCCGCCTCGAGTCCCACGACGTTGCCGCCGAAAGGTGCATGGTTGGCATACAACGCGAGGACCTCGGCTTTGCTGTAACCCGCTTCGATGCGCAGCGCCCAGAGCGCCTCCATCAACTTGGCGCTCAGGTTGCGGCCGGTGCGTTCGCGGGCGAGCCGCGCGACTTGCATCGTGATCGTGCTGCCGCCGCTGACGATCCGGTCGCGCGCCGCGTTCTGCCGCAGCGCGCGAGCGATGGCGAGCGGGTCGACGCCCGGATGCGACCAAAAGCGCTGATCCTCATACGCCACGATCGCTTGCGCGAACTTGTCGGCGACATCCGCGCGTGGCGGGAAGCGCCACTGGCCATCACTCGCGATCCTCGCGCCTAACAACTCTCCGTGACGATCAACTGCGACATAGGCCAAGGGCGCGCGAAACAGCGGCTGCGGCAACATCGCCCAAAACGCCACGCCCGCGCCGACGACGAGCGTGGCGGTGAAGGTCCACCACCGCCGGCGTCGGATCTTGGGCAAGCGCGGGCGCATGTTGCCTACCGACCGTCTACTGAGCGCTGCGGTCCGCCGGCACGATCTCTACCCATTGCCCTTTGCTGCGCGCGAATTGCTTGGCGTCATACATGGCTTCGACCGAGGTCGAGGGGAGATAGAACCGGCCGAGATATGCTGCGTTCACGCGGGTCGTGAACGTAATCGCTTCACCCGGCTTCAAGCTGAAGTACTGCTGGATACGATCGTCGCGGATATCCACGTATTCAGCGCGTGCCCGCGTCGCCTCGGCCGTGCCATCCCACGGGGCAGTGCGCGGCGAGTCGCTCGCATCGCGCACACCGCTCACGTCGGCGCCCTCTAGGCGTTCGTTGCGGATTTCCCAGCCGGCCGGCACGAGTTGCGTCAAGGCCAAGTTATCAACCCGGCGCTTCGTCGTGTTCGTGACCACGACACGCGTGATCAAATCCGATCCTTGTGGGATCGCGCTGATGGTGATCGGCTTGCCCTCGGCATCCAGATAGTTGAGCGCGAGCGACAGTCCGGATTCCGCCGCGTCCTCGACGCCGCTCGGCGGCACACCGCGCACAATCAGCGTCGCATACAACTTGCGATCGGCTGTATTGGTGAAGCGCAGCGGCGCCCCCGCGTTGCCGGGTGCCAGCGTTTCACTCGACACGATCGATTGCGACGTGACGGCTTGCGCTTTGCCACCCACGGAGCGTTCGTAGGTGAACGCCTCGAACGGCCGCCCGCCCGCGTACTTCGCCATTGCCATCAACGAGTAGGAGACGGACTGCGTGCTGTGCCACTCGCTCGAGACGAGCGCTGCTGAAATGTCCTCGACGATTTCGCTCGCTTCGGACTGACGTCCCAACGCGACCAATGCCGTCAGCAACAACGCGCGATCGCGCAAATCGGAGCCGAACGTGTATTCGCTCCCGGCCGAACGCACGTACGTGACCTGCTGACCCTTCATGAGTGCGCTCGCAGCGTCCTGTAGGCCTGCAAGCTTGTAGCTCGCGGCTAACAACCAACGCTCAGCGGCAGACAGTGCGCGCGTTTCTCGCAGGCGGTTCATGGAGCCTACATCGGCCTTGCCGGCGAGCGCCAACGTGTAGAGGCGATAGGCTTGCGCGAGACGCGAGGCCTCGGCCAGGCCGGCACTCTGGGACGCCAGCGTCTCCGCTTGCGCGGAATTCCAGCGCTGCGCGGTGGTCTTCTGGTAGCTCACCCAGTTGCTCAGCATGTCGGCTGGCACGCGATAGCCCAACTTTTCGGCTTCGACGAGGAAGTGGCCCGCATATGACGTACTCCAATCCTCACGCCAGGCGAGGTCCTCGCCCACTGCCCAGCCACCGGGCCAATACATGAAGCCACCATTCGGGCGCTGGAAGCGCCGCAGTTTATCGATGGCCACCGCGACGTTGCGCTGTACGTCTGCTCGCTTGTTAGGCGGCAGCGACGCAAGCACTGCGAGGTAGATCTGTGGGAACGCCGCAGAGGTGGTCTGCTCCAAACAACCGTGTGGGTAATGGATCAAGTAGTCGAGCCGTCCATCGAGATTGAGCGGCGGGACCGCTGACACTTCGAGTACGGCGCTGTTCGTGCCGGCGATGCCGTGCCATCGGATAGCCTCGCTCCAACTCTTGCCGGGCTCGACGACCGCACGTTGCACGATCGTCGTGGTGGGATTGGGGCTGCGCACCTCGAGGTATACATCGCTCGTGGCGCTGTACTTCCCGCTCGTTGCGACCACGCGAATCTTGCCGCGACCGAGACGTGCGCCGGCGCGGAGCTTGAGAGAGCCCAGCTTTTCCTCCGGACGTGCGAACGTGAGCGCTGTCGTCGGTGAGCCAACGACGGTGAACTGTGGATCAGCCTCCACACGCAAACTCACGTTCTTGATCGAGGGTTCCGCGACAAATACCGATACGGGCAGGCTGAAGGTCTCCTCCGGCCCGATCACACGCGGTAAGGTTGGTAACACCATCAGCGGCTGCCGGACGAACACCGACTTGTCGGCCGAGCCATACGCCGTACCGTCGCCCGCGACGAGCATGACGCGGACAGCGCCCACATATTGTGGCAGTTGTACTTCGTGCGCGCGCTTCTCGCCCGCTTTCAACTGGAATGGTCCCAGGAAGCGCACGACCGGCGGAAAGCGCGATTTGTTGGCATTCGGATCGATGGCATTCGCGCCGTCGCTGCCGCCAAGCGCTAACAACCGTTCGAGTTCAGCGCCATAGGCGCCGGCAACTTCGTCGAACAAGTCCCAGGTTGCGATGCCGAGCGCTTCACGCTTGTAGAACTCCGCATGCAGGCTCGGCGTTTTGAAATTCGTGAGGCCTAACAAGCCCTCGTCGACGACCGCAAGCGTGTAGGTCATCGCCTGGCCGGATTTCTCGCTGACCGTGATTTTGGCTTTCGACTCGGGTGCCCACTCGTCCGCGGTGAGGAGTGTGGGTGCGAGCTTGGTGGCCGGGTCCGTCACCTTAAGCGGCACGACTCCGTACAGCCGCATCGGTCGGTCGCTGACGCGTCGCGTATGCGGTTGGATCATCGTGACACTGGCGTACACAGTCGGCGCCATGCGCCCCGTGATCGGGATGCTGATGCGATTCGCGCCCGCACGCGGCTCGATCCAGCGGTGCTCGAGAATTTCCGAGCCCGTCTCGAGCGTGAGCAGCGCACGGCCCTCCGCCGCTTCGGGGATCTGTAGCGTCGCCGTTTCCCCAACCTTATATTCCTCTTTGTCGGTTGTTAGCGTGAGAATACTCGCCGCCGGGCCGCTCTGATCTTGTGCACGGCCAGCCCAGCCCGGCCAATCGATGTAGAACACGCGACCCGTGCAATGGCCGCCACGCTTGTCGCACGCGCGGACGAGGAACCGGCCCCAGTCGGGGTACTTGATCTGGAACTTCCAGCTGCCCTTGCCATTCTGCGTCGCGACCGTGCTGCTCTGGACGAGCGTGCGCGACTCGCTTTGCGAGTACTGTGCCAGCGCGGAGTCTGCCGTTTGATCCCACCACCAGCGCCACTCGATCTTCTGCAGCGTCACTTCGATTTCCGAGAGCGACACGGGCTTGCCCGCCGCATCCAACGTGGCTAACTCGACGACATGGTCCTTGTCGGTGAGAAGCATGTCGCGGGACGCATCGCCTTTTGGCAATCGTAAGCCGACGAAGTGCGTAAACGGCGCCAGGGGGCGCGTTTCGCGATTGATACTGAAGGCGCCGCCACGCTCGAACACGCGCGTCGTGAAATTCGCGTTCAACATACCCGGCGCGTCTTTCGGCAATTGCAACTGCGACTCGAAAGCCGTCTTGCCACTGTCATCGAGTGTGCCTTCGAACACCGTCAGTGGCTCGCCTGCGTAAAACCGCGTTGGGTCGTCGAACACGAAATCGGTTGCGCGCGTGAAGCGCGTCGGTGTGGGTGTGAGCCGCATCTGAATGTCGGACTTGAGACCCGCAGCGCTCGCGCCGCTGAGCCATTGCGCTGCGAGCGTGCCGCGGAGCGGCTCGTCCGACACGATCTGCTCGCTGGCGAACGCGAGATCGATCTTGAGACGGTTCGGCATCACCGTCTCGATCTTGAGCGTCTTGGTGAAGGTGGCCCCGCCGAGCGTGGCACGCGCCGTCCAATCGCCCGTGGGCGCGTCCGCCGCCGTGTGCAATTCGAAGGCATAGAACTGCCCGACCGGCGTGTTGTTAGTGATGACTTCGGCTACTTGGCCTTGCGGATTGCGCAGCTCCAATGTGACCGGGTGATTAGCTGGCAAGGTCTTCGCCTTGTCTTGCACCACGAACGTGAGGTAGATCGGATCGCCTGGCCGCCAGACGCCGCGATCGCCGTACAGATAACCTTTGAGGCCCTTGGCGAGCGTTTCGCCACCGACATCGAAGTGACTGACGGGCAGGGCCGCTCCGGCATTGACCTTCAAGTAACCCTTGCCGCCATTGGCGTCGGCGACCAGCGTAAACGGTTGGCCCTTCAGCGATAACGTCGCCATACCGTCTGAGTTAGTCGTCGCGGTACCCAGCGCATCGCCCTGGAAATTGAGCGCCGTGATCTTGGCATTGTTGAGTGTTTCGGCTGTCCGCAGGTTCGTCGCAGCGACGAGCCAGTCGCCGCGCGCATCGCGTTTGGCGACGAGCCCGATGTTCGAGGCTAACAAGTTACGTGACGAGCGAATGCCGTCTGCGTAGCGGTAGTAGGCCGGTGCGCATGGATCGTGCCGCTGAGTCCAATCAATCTCTGCGTCGGCGCCGAAGTATTCCTCGGCGGAGTCCCAGTATGAAGAATCGACCATATACAGGTCGTCTTGACTCGGGACCTCCACGGTTGTGGGCGCGGTGCCAGTGCTGGCAGGCTTGTTCGGGCACTCATAGGTCGCGTCTTGCGGCGCAATCGACAGCGTCAGTTGGAAGAGGCCGCCCGGATTCGATTTCACCAGTTCGGTCACATCCAGGTGGTAGCGCGTCCAGCGACCGGCCACGGGCGCCGTCAACGGAATCGTCTTGCGCCACAGGAAGCGGCCGACGCGGCCGAGTTCCATCGTGCCGTCGAGGCGGTTGACTTGCAGGAATTGCGGTACGTTGCGTTCGAACACGCGCAGTGCCGTCACTTGCACTGCACGCACGCTGACAGCCTCGAAGGGCACAGTGAGCGTTGCCGCCTCGGGCAGGATCACACCCGTGCCGACGAAGCGCACTTGCGGCTTGGTGCTCGTGAATGTCAGCGAGTACTCCGCGCGAGTCGTTAGTTTCTCACCAAACGCATTTTGGATGCCGGGCTCGATCGTTAGGGCAATATCGCCGGAGACTTCACTCTCCGGAAAGAGCGTCAGCGTGTTGCCGTCGATGCGCGTCGTGAATTCCGTATCCGCGAGCGCGACGAGGCCTTTCAAGTTCTGCTTCGGGTCGAGCGCGTCGGAAAACTGCACCACAACCGAACGCCGGGTCGCTTCTTCGAGCGCCTGCGCTTGAATGACGACGAACTGATCGCGACCGGGCACGTCGATTTCTTGCGAGCCTGTGTTCGCCACGGCGATCGGCTTGCCATCCCATTTCAAGGTGAGCTTTGCGACCTCAGCTTGTCGTTGGATGCCCGTGATCTTGAAAGCGTGCCGTTGCGATTCGGGTGCGTGATTCCACGCGATGGTGAGCGCTTTGCCGCCAAACGACGCTTCGAGGGTCTTTTCAATCGCAGTCGGCTCTTCGACATCGGCCGTTGCAATCGCGCCGCTGAGTTCCATGGTGCCGCGCGTCTCACCGGCCGCGAGTCCATCGACGATGACCTCGAAATTCGGCGCAAGCGTCTGAAACACGAACTCGAAAGGCGACAGCTTCTCCGGGACGCCTCGCAACCCGGCGCCTTTTACGCGGCCGAGGAAGCGGGTGTTAGCCGGCAAGCCCTTGACCGGTACGAGGACGATCTCGCGTGTGCTGGCAAAGATCGGCGTGTCGGCAACTTTCGGTTCGAGTTCGAAGTAGGCGCTCGCATCCGCGCCGACTTTGTCCGCGCTCACGACATCGTCCGCGAACACCACGCGAATGGAGCCGAGGCGCGAGATCGCACCGACCGTGTGCGCCGTAATCAAGTTGGCCCAGGCGGGGTCGGGCTTGTTGGCCACGAGCTGCGTGCCGTCGCCCCCGGCATCACTCGCGCGGCGACCGCAGCCGCTCACCGCCACCAGCAACGCTGCACACACCATGAGCCAAAGGCTCGCCCGACCCATCGTATTCGACCGCATAGAGAACCCTTGTCTCCCCGAGTGACTGCGCCGCCGATGCCCACCGGCGGCTACTGTGTATTTCGCGCCTCGTCTGGGGCCTTTTTCGGGCCTCGATATGACAAACCGCGTGCCCATTGTGGCAAATCATGGCGCGCAAAACTGCGCGGCAGCGAAGTGTGACCGCCGTCACTTTAGGGTGCCTTCGCCATGCCGATACCCCATCCGTATCGGTCATTCTCCAACGCGAGTACCGTCGCTATGTTCTATATCGTAGGCACCATTGTCGTGCTGGGCAGCGTGGCCGGAGGCTTCCTCTGGGCCGGCGGCAATTTGGCTGCGCTATGGCATCCAAACGAAATCTTGGTGATCTGCGGCGGCGCGTTAGGCGCTTTCATGATTTCGAACCCGCTCAAGCTCGTAAAGCGCTCATTCGCGGCCGCGATCGGGCTGTTCAAGGGGCCGAAGTACAACCGCGAGGACTACGTCGACATTCTCAAGCTGATCTACGACATCCTGTCGAAGCTCCGCAAAGAAGGCGTACTCGCGCTCGAGCAGCACATCGAGCAGCCCGAGAAGTCGGATCTCTTCAAGAAGTACCCGCGCATTCTCGCCGATCATCACCTCACCGAATTCATCACTGATTGTTTGCGCTTGATGGTGAGCGGCAACCTCGAAGCGCACGAACTCGAGAGCCTGCTCGAGTACGAACTCGAGACGCACCATCACGAAGCCGCCGCACCCGCGCACGCGGTGCAGAAAGTCGCGGATGCGTTGCCGGGCTTCGGCATCGTCGCTGCGGTGCTGGGTATCGTGAACACGATGAGCGCGCTCGACGGTGCTGACACTGCGACGATCGGCTACAAGGTCGGTTCCGCGCTCGTCGGCACGTTCCTCGGCATCTTGGTCGCTTACGGTTTGGTCGGCCCGATTGCGAGCGCCATCGAGAATCGGGCAAACGAAGAAGCGAAAGCGTTCGAGATCGTCAAGATGGCGCTCGTGGCGAGCGTGCGCGGCTATGCGCCGCAGGTGGCCGTGGAGTTCGCACGCAAGCTCCTGTTTAGCGATGTGCGCCCCTCGTTCGCCGACCTCGAGTCGCACTTGAAGGGCAAAGCGAAGGCTGGCGCGGCGAAGGCCGCCTAACAACGCGGGCTAACGAGTCGCCGCCATGGCCGAAGAAAAACGCCCGATCGTCATCGTCAAGCGCAAGAAGAAAGGCGGGCATGGCCACCATGGCGGCGCGTGGAAAGTAGCGTACGCCGACTTCGTGACGGCGATGATGGCCTTCTTCATGGTGATGTGGCTGCTGGGCAGCATCTCCGAGGACGAGCGCGCAGCTATTTACGAGTATTTCAAGAACCCCAGTATGGAGCAGGGTAAGTCGTCGAAGCCGGCGCCCGGCCAGATGGGTCCGGGCGGTGCGAGCACGAGCCCGATCAACATGCGCGGTGGTCTCGATGCCCCGCGCTCCATCGAGCGCAACGCAGTCGGTGGCATTGGCTCTCCGGTCAAGCCGCCGATGCCAGACAAGGAAAACGACAATGAAGAACTGCGCAAGAAAGCCGAGGAGCTCGAGCGCAAACAACTCGAATCGCTGATGAAGGAATTGAAGGAAGCGATTTCGAAAAGCCAAGCGCTTGCGCCATTCAAGGATCAGCTCCTGCTCGACATCACGCCAGAAGGCCTGCGGATTCAGATCGTAGACGAGCAGAATCGACCCATGTTCGATCTCGGGCGTGCGCGTATCAAGGACTACACGGATAAAATTCTGCGCGAGTTGGCGAGCTACCTGAACTCGGTGCCCAATCGATTGAGCCTCACAGGGCATACGGATCGAACGCCGTATTCGCGCACGGCTGCCTACACTAACTGGGAGCTGTCCGCAGATCGCGCCAATGCGGCGCGTCGCTCGCTCGAGCAGGGCGGCTTGCACGAGGAGAAGGTTGCGCGAGTAGTCGGGCTCGGCGCATCTGTGCTATTCGACAAGCAGAACCCTACGAACCCGATCAATCGGCGTATCAGCATCATTGTGATGACGAAGCGCGCCGAGGAAGCGGCCCTCAAGAACGACGTGCCGCAAGTTGTGCCGGTGCCGCCCGTGACGACCGATGCGGGCGCTCAACCGCCGGGCGCGACCGGGGGAGCGGCGGAACAGGAGCCTGTTGAGTCGACGATCGCCGCTGCCGCTGCTGCCGCCGACGCTGCGCAAGAGCTGCGGCGCAGCGGGGCTAACAACCAAGCATCGATTCGCGGCGATCAGTTTGCGGTCTCGCTACAAGGTGAAGACGCGCCGCGTTCCGCGCCGGCGGCCCCCGCGAAGCCCTGAGGCAGAACCGCGCGAGCAGGCTGAAAGGCTGCTAATGTCGCGCGATGACGCAACGCGCGCAAAGCTACATCGCGATCGCCGGCAATATCGGATCCGGCAAAACTGAGCTCACCACCTTCTTGTGCGAGCGTTACGGCTTGAGTCCGTTCGTGGAGCCGAATGAGGCGAATCCGTATCTCGCTGACTTCTATGCCGACATGCCCGCGTGGGCGTTTCAGTCGCAAATGTGGTTCTTGATCCGCAAGTATCAGTTGTTACTCGATTTCGATTCGCAGCCGAGCCGTGTGGTTCAGGATCGTACGCTGTACGAGGACGCGGAGATTTTCGCGCGCAACCTGTATCGGCAGCGCGCCATCAGCAAGCGCGACTTCGCTACTTACTGGATGCTCTACGAGACGATCGTGCGTACGGTGCGGCCACCGGATTTGATGATCCAGCTACGGTGCCCCGTGCGCACGTTGCGGCGGCGAATCGAGCGACGCGGTCGCGCGATGGAGCAGACGATTCCAATTGACTACTTGCGCCGCTTGAACCGGCTCTACGAAGCGTGGTTCCAGCGCTATGCCGCATCGCCCGTCATCACGCTCGACACCGACAAGCTCGACTGGATGACCGATCTTGTCGACCGACTGGAAGTGTTTCGCAAGATCGAGCGTTACTTGTAGCGCGGCCTGACAATATGTCTAGTCCATAAAGCGACTTCCCGCCCAGTCCGCTGTTCACGCTTTGGTAGCGGCAGTTTGACGCGCCTCACACTGAACGAGAAAAGTGGCGAGGTCGCGGGGCCTCGATCTGTTGCTTCGGTCTGCTCTGATAAGATCTCAGAGCGGAGTATAGATTGGCATCTTCTACACAACATTCGTGGCGAACGGTGATCTGGCTGCTGATCGGCTTTACGGCTTCGATCGCAGCGCTCGAGCTTGCGTTGAGTGTTGTTTACCCGCCGAAGCACCTGCGCGAAGTTGCCGATGCAGTTGCAGATCTGAGTGAGCGCACGCCCCATGTTCTCGCGATCAGTTCGAGCCATGGGCGTAGCTTCCACGTGCTGGGCCGCGAGGTTGAGCGGATAACTCAGTCGCGAGTCACATTGACGGCGGTTCCCTTGGAGGGCGGCAAAGCCCGCAATATGGAATGGGTGCTCTCGAATCGCGTTGCTCCCTTAATCGATGCCGACGCGAGCGGGCGGCACGTCAACCAGCCACTACGGCAGATCATATTCGGCATCACGTGGTGGGATATGTGCCGCCGCAACGCCGCTCCTGAATGGGATAGCAATGTTGTTAGTCGGGCGTGGCGCTGGGAGGACTACCGCGCGAACGTTTTGCGCAATGGCATCACTGCTCAAAATCGAACCTATGCAACCGCCGCTTGGGAGCGCAGCCTGCGGGGATCGAATCTGGTCAAGCACCGCGGTGCCTTGGCGGAAGCATTCCCGAGCGTAGCGTCGCTCGTCGCATTTTTGGGCGAGCCCAAGATTACGCGCACCGCTCAGCAGGATGACGTGTTCCTGAAGTCCTGGCAGCACGACATTGAGACCGGACACGAATGTGTGTTTGCGCCGACAGAACAAGCGGCGCTCGATCGTGTCGTGGCGTTTGCTGCGCAGCGCCAGCTTGAATTGACCATCGTGCTGTTCCCGCTTAAGCCGGCGACGATTACGCCGACCGCCCGCACTGCGACCTTGATCCCATTCGCGCAAGCGATGCGTGAATACGGCGCGAAGCACGGCGTTCGGATCGTCGACATGACAGAGATTCCACCGTTGTCGGACGCTGACTTCATGGCGGATTTCGACCACGTCAACGAGCCGGGCAACTTAAAGTTTGCTGCCTGGGCGTTGGATCATGATTTGGCGTTCTTGCAAACCACCGCACCTCATTCGCCAGCAACCGCAGCGGTGCTCGAGCGATGAGCTTTACCGAAGTCGAATTCCTGTATTTCTTGCCGGCCGTGTGGTTGCTGTATTGGATGCTACCGCGTCGTAGCAGCGTACAGAACGCAGTCTTGCTTGCGGCCAGCGTCGTGTTCTATGCAACCTGGTCGGTCAAGTTACTCGCGCTGCTGTTAGTAGGCTCGCTCATCGACTATAGCGTGACGCGCCAGCTCGGTCGCCCAGCGGGCGAGCAAGACAGACCGAACACTCGCCGCCTATGGCTCGCTCTGAGCTTGTTAGTGAACATCGGCGCGCTCGGGTTCTTCAAGTACGAGCGATTCTTCGCGACGGAGGCCGACATGCTGCTGCAGTATGTCGGCCTGCCGCCCGTGTTTCCGGTGCTGGAAATCGCGCTGCCGCTCGGCATCTCCTACTACACGTTGCAACGCGTAGGATTCGTTCTCGATGTCTACTGGCGGCGCCAACCGCCTGCGCGTTCGCTGCTCGACTTCGCGACGTTTGTCGCGTTCTTTCCGCAAATCACCGCGGGTCCGATCTCGCGCGGTTCGGAACTGATGCCGCAGTTGACGGAGCCCCGACGTTTGCTCCCGAGTCACTTGCAAGCGGCTGCCGGCGCCTTTTTGTTGGGATTCCTATTGAAGGCATGGGCGGCGGACCAAATTGGTCGTTCGCTCGTTGATCCAATCTTCGCGAAGCCTGATGAATTCACGGCTGCCGCCCTGTGGTTTGGTGTCGTCGGCTACGCGCTGCAAGTGTTCGCCGATTTCGCCGGCTACAGCCTGATGGCGATTGGCGTCGCACGGGCGTTTGCGATCGAGTTACCGGTGAATTTCGCGAGCCCGTTCTTGAGTCGCAGCCTGCCCGAGTTTTGGCGTCGTTGGCACATCACGCTCAACCGTTGGCTGTTCGATTACGTTTTTACGCCTGCTACGACGGGACAGGGTTGGCTGCGCGGACGCTTTGCGGTCACGATGATTCTCGTCTTTTTGATTTCGGGCTTGTGGCATGGCGCGGCCGTCACGTTCTTGTTGTGGGGCCTGCTCCACGGCGTCGGTATGGTCGTCCACTCGCGTTGGGATGACTATTACCGTGGTCTCTGCCGCAAGGATAGAAAGTTCGTTGCGCTGCGTAAATCGGCGGGCTACCAGCTTGCGGCATGGTTTCTGACGATCGGCTTCTTCGTGCTGTCGTTAGTGCCGTTCCGCGCGCCCGATCTCGCCGTCGCCGTCACCATTTATCAGCGACTGATTCCTGGTCACGACGGCCGGATGATCGATCCTAGCGTATTCGGTGTGCTTGCCGTGCTGTTGATCATCGGCTTGCATGTGCTCGACTTGAAGCCGCTTGATCGCGTGCGGAGCTGGTTCTTTGCACTCCCGCCTGTGGTGCGCGGTGTTGCCTACGGTCTCGTGGTCGCCGCGCTAATGCTGGCCGTGCCGCTGACGCCTTCTGCGTTCATCTACCAACAGTTCTAAGTGGCAGGGTAGGGCCTTATGGCACAAGAAGCGCTCCGACAGTTCGTCGTCGACTGGCTCGATGACAACTACCACTTCGGCGATGCTGAAGCGCTGCTCGCGGGTGATGACGACAAGTCGTTTTTGAAGAATGGCATTCTGGATAGCTTGGGCTTCGTCAAGCTCGTGTTAGAGCTCGAGCGCGCATGCCACGTCAGAATTGATCGCCAAGGCATTTCGCCAGCGAACTTCGATAGCCTGCGCAAGATCGTCTCCTACGTTGCGCAGTTGCCCGGCTACCAGGCACCCATGTGACGACGCCGTGGCTCGACGTCGACGCGGATGCTGCGCGACGGAGCCAGCTCGAGGCCTTTCGGGCGCGAATTGCGGCGCGGGTGCCCGAGTCCGTCGCAAACTATGCCGAACTCCACCAGTGGGCCTGTGCTAACACGGCGGCTTTTTGGACGGACCTGCTGCAATGGTCTGCCGTGCAGACCTCCGGCAGTGCCGCGCCGCAGTGTGTCGGGGAGGGTGTCGAACACACGGCTTTCTTTCCCAATCTGCGTTTGAACTACGCCCGCGAATTGCTGCGTTCCACAGCACTTGCAGGAGACGCAGACATCGCGCTCGTCGAGCGCAGTGAGAACGGCAGCCGACAAGCGCTGTCGCGGCTCGAATTGCGCCGCCGTGCGATGTGTTTCGCCGCAGCCATGTCGCACGCGCAGGTGACGGTCGGCGATGCGGTTGTGGCAATCGCACGCAATTCTGCCGACGCAGTGGCGGCCTGCCTTGGTGCGACCGCCATCGGGGCGGTGTGGTCCTCGGTGGCCCCGGATCTCGGAACCGATGCGGTGATCGCGCGATTCCAGCAACTGGCGCCGCGCATATTGATCGCAGATACGAGCTTCACGCAGCACGGGGCTCGGCGCGAGCTGACTGAGCGCATTCGCGCGCTCGTACAAGCGATTCCCAGCATCGAGTTAGTCGTTACGCTCGGCGAGGATTTAGTTTCGGTGCCCCTGGACCGAGCCACCGTATCGGTGTTGAGCCGAGCGAACGTGTTTGAACGCGAGCCGCTCGATTTCGCAGCCTTGGTCGATTTCCCATTCAATCATCCGCTTTTCGTCCTGTTCTCGTCCGGGACCACGGGCGCGCCGAAGTGCATCGTGCACGGCGCTGGCGGGACCTTGCTCGAGCACATCAAGGAGCACCGTCTCCACACGGATTTGGCGAAAGACGATGTTCTCTACTTCCACACTTCATGTGGATGGATGATGTGGAATTGGCAGCTCACAGCACTCGCCAGCGGCGTGCGCATTGTGTTGTACGACGGATCGGTGTCGTTCCCCGAGCCTGACTCGTTGCTGCGCGTCTTGACCGAGGAACGCGTGACGGTATTCGGAACCAGCCCGGGCTATTTGCAGTTCCTGGCCGAATCCGGCGTGTCGCCACGCGCGCGTTCGTTAGCGCAAGATGTGCGGGCGATTCTCTCGACAGGTTCGGTGCTCTACGATGCACAGTTCGACTGGTTGCGCGCCGAGTTCAAATCCGTGCCCGTACAGTCCATCTCGGGCGGCACGGATATCATCGGCTGCTTCGTACTCGGCAACCCGACGCTGCCGGTCTACCGCGGCGAGAGTCAGTGCGTCAGCCTCGGGATGGATGTGCGCGTTTTGACGGACCCAGGAATTGCGCCCAATGGTGTCGGCGATTTGGTCTGCGTCAACCCATTTCCGTCGCGACCCGTGGCGATTTGGGGCGATCGCTCTGGCGAGCGTTTGCACGACACGTACTACGCTGAGAATCCCGGTGTTTGGACGCATGGCGATCGCGTCGAGCTAACGACTCGTGGTTCGGCGCGTATTCTGGGGCGCTCGGACAGTACGATGAAGATTCGCGGCGTGCGGATAGGTCCGGCCGAAATCTACGCCGTCGTATTGCAGCTCGACGGTATCGTCGGCGCGATGGCGGTGGAGCAGCAGGCACCGCGCGAGATGGGCGGATCGCGGCTCGTGTTGTTAGTCGTCATGGCTCCAGGGCGGGCGCTCGATCGGGCGCTCACGCTCACGATCAAACGTGAGCTGAGTCAGCGTGTGTCGTCCGTGCACGTGCCCGCAGTGATTGTGGCGGTTGACGAGCTGCCGCAAACGCACAATGGTAAGTTCTCGGAGCGTGCTGCGCGCGATGTATTGAATGGGCGAGCGGTCGTGAATCGTGCCGCCCTCAAAAATCCACAGGCGCTCGACGCGTTGGCCTCGAACCCGCAGCTCAGGGTGGCGTCGGACTAACACCGCGCGCACGCCAGTAGCGGTGCGCCGCGGGTATGGCTGCGCACGCGAGCGCGATGGCGACGATGACGCCGACGATCGTAGCGTTGTACACGAGCGATGCCGCGAGCGCGCTCTCGCCGCTATAACCGAGTGGCTCAAGCGCAAGCACAAACGCTAGCTGCGTCGTGCCTGCGTATCCCGGTCCGCTCGGCAGCACGAGGCCGACAACCAGCGCGACGAGCACGGCAACCGACGAGCCGAGCGTGGTCGTGAGACCGACTGCGGATAGGCTCGCCGCGACGCACACCGCAATGCAGGCCCACTGCAAAAACGACAAGCTCAACAGTCGAACGAACTCGCCGGGCCGAATGAAGTTGGCTACGCCCGAGAGTGACCCGCGCAAGAACGGTATTGCTTTCGCGTTGAATCGCGCACCCAATGGACGGGTAAATCGCTCGGCAATTCGGAGGAACGCCTCCGGACGACGGATGCCCATCACGAGCAGTACGAAGCCAATCGCAGAGGCAATGGCCAATAGATCAACGGCGTGCCGCATCCCGGCAGTCTCAGGCTCGAGCGTTGTCAGTGCGATGCCGATGAGACAGATTGCAGCGATGTCGAGCATGCGCTCAAGACCGATCGTGGCCATCACACTCGTGCGTGAGATGCCGTGTCGATCGCCCGTGGCCCAAATGCGGAAGAACTCACCGAGGTGTGGGAGCACGTAGTTAGCGGCTGACCCAATGGCGACCGCGCGGAACGCTGAACCGGAACTCATATCCGATTGCGTGCCGAGTATGCGCCGCCAGCGCCAAGTCTTGAACAGCAGGAACATTGAGCCGGCCATGATGACGATCAACGTCGGAGCGACTTCGACGCGGCCTAGAACGATTCGAACGCCAGGAATATCAACGCGTGACACAGCGAACCACAGAAATGCGGCCCCCAAGGCCACACCGAGCAGCAAGATCAGTATGCGTTTCGCCGTCACGACACTCGTAACGATTTGCGACGCGCGGCGTGCACGGGTTCAACTTTCGGCCGCCGGTCTTTTTGGGATCGATCCATCGTCAAGCTCACATCCCCCGTTCGGAACGCGCCTGGGCTGCGTCTTCGTCAACCCTAGGCAATCATGCTCTTAATGTAGGCGAACGGCGACAGCCGTGATGAGATTACCATCACGGTTCGGGTCGATAGATTGTCAACAAGTGTTGCGGGAACTACGGTAGCGGCACGACGACAACCCGTGTATCCGCCGCTACGAACAGCGTGCGGCCGTCCGGAGTCAAGGCGAGGCGCACCGGCTCCGCAGCCACGGTCACTGGATCTGCGGCTGGGGTAATCCCGGTGCCAATCTCGGGGAATGCACCGCCTACCGGCGCAGCCGTCAGATCGAATTGCCGCACCTGCCGATTGGAGTCGAACGTGATGGCTCGATTGCCAGAGGGAGTGAGCACGAAAGCGACGGTGCTGGCCGGTAGCGTACCTAACAAGTTCCAGTTGCGGTCGTAGACTCGAACGGCCTCGCTAGCATTAGCCGCGGCAACGCGATTGCCGGTCCGGTCGAGTGAAATCGAACGCGCTGAGGACGTAAAACTCGAGCGAGACAGCACTCCGGTCGAAGAGTTGAATTCGTACACGGAGCTCTGGTTGTTGAGATTGCCGAACAATACGCCACGCAAGCCGTCGCCGCTCGTGGCGACCGTGGCGCCCTGTGACAAGTCGCTCACGGGCGCAATGCTGAGCTCGCGCAAAGTGTTGTTGCGCGGTTGGTAGAGGGTAATCCGGAAGCCGACCCCTGTATTGAAGTTGGAACCTTCCATCGCGAGCACCTCGCCGGTGCTAGTCGCCGCGAGGCTCGAGAACGTCAGACCATTGCCGCGTGCTGCGACTTGAATCCCGAGTCCGGCACCCAGTGGGCTCAAGAGCTCAAGTCTGCCGGCCTCAGTGCTACTCCCAGCCACGGTGCTCGTGACGAGATTACGCCCATCCGTGCTCAACGCGAGTTGGCTAAGCTGCGGCCGCAGCCCGCCGGGCGCGGCTCCGCTCCAGCTCGTGTTGTAGGTGTAACGGAGCAGTTCATCGTTCGCAAAGCTGATCGTGTTATTGACGATCAGATTGGTGGACAGCACGAGTGCCTGCCGCTCGGCGTCGTACACAAGGCCATTCACGCGCCGCCGATTGGCGTCCGGGTACGGCAGCACCGTGGCTGCAAAGGGAATATCATTCGCGACGACTAGGCGCGCCGTCGATCGATCGATGACGGTGCCTTGCGCCGTGCGCATCCGCACGAGGTAAGCGCCCGCCGATAAGGCAGGATGCGCGACGCGCAGTTCGGACGCACTAACCACTTGTACGCTGCTCGGCGCGAGTGCGCTGCCACCCGCTTCCGGCAGAAAGTCGATGCTCGACGTGGTGAGTTGATCGAGGAAAAGCCCGCGCAGCACGACCGTGTCGGCGACGTTGGCGCGTGCGACATACGGGGCGACGTGATCGAGCCGCGGCTTCGCGTTGGTCACGGTGACCGGAATGCGCAGCGTATTTCCAGGTGTGGTCACGACCACTTCAGCCGCGTTGTCCCCGCTCGGTAGCGCGTCGACTGTGGCCGGCGTGAGGTTCAACGTGAGATTCGCGACACCCGAATTGCCCGAGTTTGGCGTGACAGATAGCCACGGCTGGTTCGTCGCAATCGTGTAAGTCGGGTGGGCTGTGATGCTGAGCGTACGTGTGTAATCCGCCGCGACCGCATTGAGCGGAACGCGAAAGCTGACGTCGGCTGCGCTCGACGTCGCACCGTTGACCACGTACGTCACCTGAATTGTTTGCGGCGTGCCGATGACCCCGGACGCGCAGTTGATGTCGGAGGTGCAAGCCGTCACGGTGATCGTGGCGGTGTGGCGCCCTGGGCCCAGGCTCGATGCCGACGCCGGCACGATGGTCGCTTGGCCGGTCGTCTCACTCGTGACGACTACATTCGTGACGCCGGAGGCTGCGGGACCTTGAATGACAATGCGTAGGAACAGATTTCCTTGCACGGCAGGGCTGATCGTGGCGCTAACAACTTGAGCCGGCGGCGTTTGCGTCGGGTCGTTAGTCACGAAGTCGATCGTGCTACGTGACAGCGTGAGACTGCCGGTGTTACCGCTGCCGCCTCCTGAGCCGCCACCCCCGCCGCCGCATGCGGCCAAGGCCACCGAAAACACCACCGCCATCGTCACGCGCGCAGCGAGGCGCGCCCAGGAGATCGACATTCAGACTTCCCTCAACTTTCAACCGACACCCGAATTGGGCACGAGCCGGTCGTCTGCGTGCAAACGAATGCGGCGATTCTGTGACGCACACTACGGCCCCAAACCAGCTGCGGATGCAGCGCCGCTCGGTTTGCTGCGATTCTGGCCACCCGGGCGCACGATGGCGTACGCAACCCTTTGATTGCACTAGCGTTACCTTGACAGGCCCCGCGTGTGCCCTGAGAATCCGCGCCCCCAACCGCGAATCTGCGTACGTGGAAAGGTAGCTCAGCTGGTTAGAGCACGGCACTCATAATGCCGGGGTCGAGGGTTCGATTCCCTCCCTTTCCACCAATCAAAAAAGCGTTAACTGCTTCTCGGGTCATGCGCAGCTTCAGCAATGCGGGAGCTTTGCGGCAGCCCGTACCTCCCACCTTGTTAGCCGCCTCGACCAGATTGCCAATTTCGGCTGCGTCGCGGGCTGCACACCGTCGATGTTGCGAGCACGTCCGATTGGCGGTCACTGCAAGTCGGCGATGTCCACCACTTTGCGACACCTTCCTAGAATCCCGCCCGCCGGCAACAGCGGCTGGCCTGCAGTTTCCGCTTCGATTGATCAAAGGATGTCAGCTGATGACTATTCGGCCCATTTTCTTGCGCGTCGCCATTGCGGCGCTGCTTTTCGGTGCGACGGTGGCGTCGGCGAATTCGCCTTCCGCCGAGCCCACACCAGCGGCCGCTTGCAACCAGCCCGTCTTTCTCGTACTTGATGCCCAGTCCAATCGACCACGCCAGGTCGACAAGGCGGCACGCGCACTCGCGCGCGACCTAGGTACCAAGCCGCTGTTCGACTCGGCGCCGACCAGTGTTCTCGAAGGAGACCTCGCCAACAGTGTGCTGGTCGTACTGCCGCTTGCCTGCGCGGAGCGCGTCGACGGTATCGAGAAGCGCCGCTCGTGGCGGCGATTACTCGCGCAGACGCAGGATACTGCGACCCGGCGCGCAATGGTTTTCGCTGCTGATCCGGCCCATCTGGATCCCACTCCAGCGACCGCCGGCTGCTCCCGCGATGCCTGGCTCGGCTTCAAGGGGTGGGTTAGCAACCGTGACCAGTACTTCGGTTTCCTGCGTCAAGTCGGCCAAACCAAGATCCTGGACCGCTATGGCGCCGTCCGCGTAGTCGTGATGAATCGGCCCGGCATTGTCGTGCGCGAACTCGGCGCGCCCTTTGTCCAAGGGGAGTACTTCGAGCTGTTGCGTTTTCCCTGTGCCCAAAGAGTGCGCGACCTCTGGCAGTCAGCTGAATTCCAGCAACTCGCTGAACTGCGCAAGGGTGCCGTCACCGTAAAGGCAGGGACTTTCGAAGCTAATTGATTCGCTGGAGAACGTGGCGCGTTCGTCCGCGAGGGGGCGCCGCCATTGTCTGGGCGACATGCTTCGTTCGGCTCGCGGTGGGAGTTTCCCAGGCGCCAAGAATTGTTAGTGGTTTATTTCGAGCGGGTGATCAACCAATTGTCCGACTCGGCCGGCTTCTCACTCCGTCGCTTCGGTTAGCGGCTCGTCTTCTTCGAGCATGCTCAAGATGCTCTGATACTTTTGGATGTACCAGCGGTTCTCGTTGTTGTAGCGCGGAATGGTGAGTGGATCGATGCCATCGGGGCCTTCACGCCACAAGCACGGGCAGCGCACCGAATGGCCTTCGGGTTGCTCGCCGGGTGGACGGAGATCCTCGAGATTTACGCGCATTCGCTTGATGACGCGGTGCAGCTTCGTGACGTTGCGCGGCCCGCCGTTGTAGGCCGCCACTGGAAAGATCCCTAACACTTTCTTGTTGTTGCGATAGGGCAGGCGGATGTCGGCTGTCATTTGATTCAGCTCGATGTCGAACAGACAAATCGCCGCCTTCATCGCGTTCAAAAGATTGGTTGCGCCGCGCTCGAAGTTCGGATCGAGTTGCGCTCCTGGGCAACGCCTAACAACCATCGCATAGGTGCCGTTGCCGCGCATGTTCGTGAATTGCATCGGGCCGATGGCTTTGGCGCGCGACACGCTGTAGCGATACGCGTCCTCGCGCTTCAGGCCATATTGGCTCAACACCTCTTCGAACGCTTGCTCCTGCTTGCGCCGATAGTCGCCATCGTCGGTCTGCTCAATCACGGCGAGTGTCATGATGACCTCGGGTGGCACGACGTCCGCGAGCAGCTCGCCGGGAAATGCCACCGACGGCACGCCGGCACGGCGCAGCTCGTCAAACGCCTGTTGCGCAGTACTGCGCAAGAAGTCAACGCCGTCCGACACGAAGCGCGGATCCAAGGTGTCTTGCGTGAAAGGTAGGTAGACGATGGGTCGTGCCGTGGCCACGACGTCGCGCCAGCGCTTTCTCTTCAGCAGCACTTCGTCGAAGACCGGGAACTTGCGGCCGTACACCTTTAACGGTTCTGCGCCTTTCGAGAACGAGAACATCAGGCGCTCTGCACCGGTGCCTTTGACGTGCCGGGCCGTGATACCCGGCTCGGCGCGCAGCGTGAAGCGGAGGGGGCGACGGCCTGGCTTCCATTTCACGGGTGGGCGAGGGATCTCGACATGCGCCACGGACCATGACTTCGTGGTGTCGCTCCACAATGCGAAGGCGACGGGCCGCCCACGCAGCGTTTCGCGTCTACCGCGGCCTGTGAACACGTACCGCAATTCGACATCGCGCAGCAGGAGCCGCGCCTCGGTGACGAGGTCGCGAATGAGTTCGTGTCGTTGCTCGGGCTTTGCTGCGACGATCACTTCAGTGACGCCGTCGCGCGACGTGTCCGATTCGACGGGTTCACTCGGGCTGCCAGGAGTGGGTGTGGCAGCAACATCGCTGCCTGGTGCCTCAATCGCAGGTTCCTCGGGCGCGGCTTCGCTGGGGGCAACCTCAGCACTCGTCTCGTCGGGCAAGAAAATCGGCTCTGCTTCCTCGGTTGCGAGATCTTGCGTCGCGCAGCCGCTCAGGAACGCGGCCGACAGGGCCATGAGACTCCAAGCAGCGATTCGAAATGCAGTCCGATTCATGCTTCCCGCTGTTTGCGACGCCGGTGTCGGCAACCGTTTATACACTTTACAGCGAAGGTGACGCTCCGGAATGTGATCTGATCACGGGCCTGGAACACCGGCCCACAATGCGCTGCGGAAACGACTACGGACGCTGCACGCGCTCGGCTGATGCAATCGTGTTCTCGAGCAGCATGGTGACCGTCATCGGGCCGACGCCGCCCGGCACGGGCGTGATGTGTGAGGCCTTGCGCGCCACACCCGCGAAATCCACGTCTCCCGTAATGCGGCCATCGGGCAGGCGATTGATGCCGACATCGATCACGACGGCGCCCGTCTTGACCATCTGCGGCAGGATCAGGTTCGGGCAGCCCGCGGCAACAATCAAGATATCGGCGAGGATCGTGAATTGCGCGAGATCGCGCGTCTTGGCGTGGCACAAACAAACCGTCGCGTTTCGCTGCAACATCATGAGCGCCATCGGCTTACCGACGATGTTGCTCGCGCCGACGATCACGACATTCTGGCCTTCGATCGGAATGTTTTCATGCTCCAAAAGCTGCGTGACGCCGTACGGTGTGCAGGGCGAGAAGATGGTGTTGCCGACGACCAATCCGCCGACGTTGTACAAATGAAATCCATCGACGTCTTTTTCGACGGCGATGCTCTCGAGTACCGCGCGCATGTCGATGTGTGGCGGGAGTGGTAGCTGAACCAAAATTCCGTGGACTTGCGCGTCGTGATTGAGCGCGTCGATCAGCGTCACGATCTGCGCCGTCGTGACATCGCGCGCGAGTCGGTGCTCGAACGAGCGCACACCTGCGGTCGCACAGGCGCGAATCTTATTACTCACGTAAAGAGCGGAGGCCGGATCGTCGCCGACCAAGACGACCGCCAGGCCCGGCACGATGCCGCGCGTCGTGCGCAAAGACTCGATGCGGCCGCGGTAACCGGCGCGCACTTTGGCTGCGATGGCTTTGCCGTCGATGATGCGAGCCGTCGTGGAATTCATGCGGTAATGCTGCTGTCGTGAGTCAATGAGAGCGGTGCACGTTGCAGGGCGGTGAGCCAGCGCGCTGTGCGCAAGTAGCCGCCGAAAACGAAGCAATGGATCCCGGATACGCTGTCTGGCTGCGCGAGCTGGGCACTGGCGAGTGCGCGAATGATGGGTCGGGGATCGTGTTCGCGCAGTAGTCGGGGCAATGCTGTCGGGTAGGCACCGAGTTTGCGCAGCGACGGACCAACACCACAGCGAACTGCCAAGCGCCACAAGGTCGCCACGTTCGCAGGCCCCGAGATGCCGCACACGAGCCGTGCACCGACGCCATCGTTGCGCAGCTCGCGCGCCCAAGTCAGGAACGGTTGCGCGTCGAACAGAAACTGTGCGAGCACCGTCGCGCCGAGGCCGCGTCGCGCCGCATCGCAAGTCTTGTCGATCTCGGCGCGACGAATGCACTCGTGCGCCACGCTCGGGTGTCCCTCAGGATGGCCGGCGAGTGTCACTGCCTTACAACCGTGCTTCTCGAGATAGCCGCGCGAGAGCACATCGGTCGTTGCCACAAATGGACCCGTCGCGTGTGGGTAGTCGCCAGCCATGAGAAACACTTCGTGCACGCCGGCCTCGCCGACGAGGCGCGCGAGGATGTCGTCGAGCTCGGCAGCCGATTGCAGGCGCCGTACCGGCAAGTGTGGGATTGCCACGAAGCCGGCTTGGCTCACCGCACGACAGGTTGCGATCGTTGCCGCCCAAGTTTGCCGCGGGAGATGACTAACATAGTGGCGAGTCGCTGGCGCTAACAATTCGCGGCTAGGCACTAACGCGTGGACATCGGCCGCGTTGATCTCGATGGAGGCCTCACGCAACAGCCGCGCGATCGCAGCCACCAACAGAGAGTCGGTACGGGCATCGGCGACTGGATAGCAGAGCGTGGAGGCCATGGCAGCAGACATCGGCTAGGTGAGTGCGCGGCGGCGCCAGTTACTCTGCGCTAGCGCCCATCATCGGGCAATCGCATAATACAAATAAGCAGTATTATCAAAACGAATAATATATGGCAGAACTCGATCTCAACTTGCTGCGCGTCTTGGTGGCGCTGGACGACACCCGCAACGTCAGCCGCGCCGCCGACTTCTTGCAGCGCAGCCAGCCGGCCGTGAGCGCAGCCCTTGGCAAGCTGCGGCGTCATTTTGACGATGCGTTATTCGTGCGTGGTGGCAACGCGATGCAACCGACACCACGTGCAACGGTGGCCGCGGCGGCGGCGCGTGCTGTCTTGCGCATCGTCAACGCCGAGATCGTCACTGCGCCACCGTTCGACCCCGAATCGAGTTCGCAACCCGTCACCTTGGCTCTGTCCGATGTCGGCGAAATCGTCATGCTGCCGCAGATTCTGCGCGCGCTGCGCGAGCGGATGCCGAACGCGACGCTGCGGTCCGTAACCATGCGAGCGGAGGAGGTTGCAAGCGGGCTCGCTGCCGGTGAGATCGATCTCGCGCTCGGCTACTTTCCCGATCTACGTGGCCCGGCATTTCTGCAGCAAGTGCTATTCCACGATAGCTTTGCGTGCTTGATTCGCGCGAAGCATCCGGTGCGTGCGGAGCGTTTGAGCCTTGCGCAGTTTGTGCGCCTCGAGCATGCGGTAGTGCGGGTGGAGAGTCGCAGCGAGGAGGTGATGGAACAATTCCTCGCCCGCCGGCGCGTGGAGCGCAAGATCGTGCTCACGACACCGCACTTTGCCAGCGTCGCTTTGATCGTGGCGCAGTCCGACCTCGTCGTCACGGTGCCGCATACACTCGCGCGCTACCTCGCGAAGGACTCGAGCCAGTTACGAGTCGTGGGTCTGCCATTCGAACCGCCTACTATCGAGCTGCGTCAGTTCTGGCACCGGCGGCAGCACGACGACGCGCGCAATCGTTGGTTGCGTCAACTGATCTACGAATTGTTTGCGCCGAAGCGCGCGTCATGAGCGCGCGTGGGCAGGCGCTAGCGGTGGATGCGATGCGCGCCGCTGTAGACATTGAACCCCGCGTCCCGCAGGAAGCCGACGAGCGTCACATTGAGCGACTGTGCGAGTTCCACGGCGAGGCTGGAGGGTGCGCCAATCGCGGCGATGCATTCGATTCCAGCCACGGCCGCTTTTTGCACGAGTTCGAAGCTGGCGCGGCCACTCAGCAACAGGGCGGCCTCACGCGTCCGCGTGCTGCCCGAGCGCAGCTCGGCGCCGAGCAGTTTGTCGGTGGCATTGTGCCGGCCCACGTCCTCGCGGATCGCTAACAACGCGCCCGTTGAGCTCATGAGCGCTGCGGCATGCAAGCCGCCAGTCGTGGAAAACAGTGTCTGTTGGGCTAACAACGTGCGCGGCCATGCTCGCAAAACGGCCGCATCGAATCGTAAGGTATCCGCGACGCTGCGCTCCGGTACCAGCGCTCGCACCGCATCGATCGACGATTTTCCGCACACGCCACACGAGGAAGTCGTATAGAAATTGCGGCGCAGGTCCGGTCGCGGGTCGCGTACGCCAGCCGCCAATTGCACGGACACCACCTGCTGGGTGGTGCCGCAAGGCCCTACCTGCGCGACGTCGGCCATCGAGCGAATCAATCCTTCGCCCAGCAAAAAGCCAATCGCAAGGTCCTCATCTTGTCCCGGTGTTCGCATCGTCACCGTGACAGGGACCCCGGGTGCGGGTTCGCCGTCCGTGCGCAGGCGAATTTCGAGGGGTTCCTCAATGGCGAGCTCGTCATCCGCCTCGCGGGTGGCGCCGCCGGCGAAGCGTGTCACGCGCACGGACTTGCGGCCGGTATTCTTCATGCGTTCAGGCCAGCTTCGCGACCGCGCGTCGCGCCAATGCAGTGAGTCCGCTACCCCCTGCGTGTTCGTGCGCGATGATGGCCTTGCGCATGCGCGGCTCCCAGTAGCGGCGCAGATGCGTGGCCATGAGCTCCGCAGCCTGTTCCTTGTCTTTCTCAGAGGCGAAGAACGCCGCGATTTCGTTCGCCATCGTCACGAGGCGCTCGATATTCATGTTTCAGGCGTCGCTACAGCTTCCTGCTTGCGCTGCGCGCGTCGCTGCGCATTGCGAGTCCGCCAATCGTCGGGGCGTGCCACCTTCACAACTTGCACGGCCGTCACTTTGTATTCAGGACAATTCGTCGCCCAGTCGGAATTCTCGGTCGTTACGAGGTTGGCGCCCGATTCTGGGAAGTGGAATGTCGTGTATACGATGCCGCGCGTAACGCGCGTCGTCAGCGTCGCGCGCAGCACGGTTTCGCCGGCGCGGCTTGCGATTCCCACCCAGTCGCCGTCGACGATGCCGCGCGTTTCGGCATCGTCGGGATGTATTTCGAGACGATCCTCGTGGTGCCAAGTGACGTTCGCCGTGCGGCGCGTCTGCGCGCCTACGTTGTATTGCGACAGGACGCGGCCTGTTGTTAGCAGCAGCGGGTAGCGATCGGTGCTGCGCTCGCTGGTGGGCACATACTCAGTGAGATAGAACTTGCCTTGACCGCGGACGAACTGCCCGACGTGCATTGTCGGCGTGCCGTCCGGGGCCGCTTCATTGCACGGCCATTGGATGCTACCCAGGTGATCAAGCTTCTCGTAAGTGACGCCGCGGAATGTCGGCGTGAGCCGCGCAATCTCGGCCATGATCTCGGACGGATGCTGGTAGTCCATCTCGTAGCCAAGCGCTTGCGCGAGTCGCAGGGTGATCTCCCAATCCGCGAGTCCCGCCAACGGCGCCATCACTTTTCGTACGCGCGAGATTCGACGCTCAGCATTGGTGAAGGTCCCATCCTTCTCGAGGAAGGAACTGCCAGGCAGGAACACGTGGGCGTAGCGCGCCGTTTCGTTCAGAAACAAGTCCTGCACGATGACGCACTCCATCGCCTCGAGTGCAGCCGTAACATGCGAGGTGTTTGGATCGGACTGCACCAAGTCTTCGCCCTGAATGTAGAGCGCGCGGAACGAGCCGTCGAGCGCAGCTTCGAACATGTTAGGAATGCGCAGCCCGGGCTCGTTTGCGAGCGGTGCGCCCCAAGCGGACTCGAACAACTGCCGCGTCGCGGTGTCGGAGACATGCCGATACCCTGAGAACTCGTGCGGGAACGATCCCATGTCACACGAGCCTTGAACATTGTTCTGGCCACGTAAGGGGTTCACACCGACGCCTTCGCGCCCCAAATTGCCCGTGGCCATCGCCAAATTGGCGATGCCCATGACCATGGTGGTGCCCTGGCTATGCTCGGTGACGCCGAGCCCATAGTAGATGGCGCTGTTAGGGCCGCGAGCATAGAGCCGCGCAGCAGCACGCACCTGCGCTGCAGGCACGCCCGTGATGGCTTCGAGGGCTTCGGGTGAGCGGCTCGGATCGGCCACGAACTCCCGCCACGCTTGCCACGATGGCCACTCGCAACGCTCGCGTACGAAGTCCTCGCGCGCTAGCCCCTCGGTTACGACGACATGCGCCATTGCATTGATGATCGCGACGTTGGTGCCTGGGCGCAGCTGCAAGTGATGCGCTGCCTCGATGTGGGGCGAGCGCACGAGATCGATCGCGCGCGGGTCGATGACAATAAGCTGCGCGCCTTGGCGCAAGCGGCGCTTCAATTGCGAGGCGAACACGGGATGGCCGTCGGTGGGGTTGGCACCGATGACCACGACCACATCGGCCTGCATCACCGAACGGAACTCTTGCGTGCCGGCCGACTCGCCCAAGGTGTGCTTGAGGCCGTAGCCGGTCGGGGAGTGGCACACGCGCGCACACGTGTCGACGTTGTTAGTGCCGAGCGCCGCACGCACGAGCTTCTGGACGAGGAACGTCTCTTCGTTCGTGCACCGTGACGAGGTGATCCCGCCGACGGCGTCGCGCCCGTAGTTGGCTTGAATGCGCCGCAGCTCGCGCGCCGCGTGCGCGATCGCCTCGTCCCAGGTGACCTCACGCCACGGATCGGTGATCTTGGCGCGCACGAGGGGAGTGCGCACGCGATCGCGATGCGTCGCGTAGCCGTACGCGAAGCGCCCTTTGACGCACGCATGGCCTTGATTTGCCTTACCGGCTCGATTCGGCACCATGCGCACGAGTTCGTCGCCGCGCATTTCTGCGTTCAGAGAGCAGCCGACACCGCAATAGCCGCAGGTTGTCGTGACGGCGCGCTCAGCCGGCCGCGGTGGGGTGAGCGCGTGCACTAACGACTTCTCACTCAAGGCCGCGGTGGGGCATGCCTCGACACAGGCGCCGCAACTGACGCATTCGGACTCCAAGAATGCTTCGTTTTGGCTCGCCGCCACGCTCGAGTGCAAGCCGCGATCTTGGATCGTCAATGCCAACGTCCCCTGCGTCTCATCGCAGGCACGGACGCAACGTGAGCAGACGATGCACAGGTTCGGGTCGAAGTTGAAATAGGGGTTGCTGTCGTCGAGCGGGAGTTCGTGTCGCGCAGTGTCCGGCGTGAAGCGCGACGTGGTGACGCCGACCTCGGCCGCCACCGATTGCAGTTCGCAGTGGCCGTTCGCGGGGCATTGATCGCAGTCGAGCGGATGCTCGGACACATAGAGATCGACCACGGTGCGTCGCAGGCGCGCGAGCGTATCGCTCTGCGTGCGGACTTTCATCCCAGGCTCGACCTCTGTCGTGCAGGAAGCCGGTGTGCCTTTGCGTCCCTCGATTTCGACCAAGCACAGACGGCACGAGCCAAACGCCTTGAGCGTATCGGTGGCGCACAATTTGGGAATCGCGGTGCCCGCGATGGCTGCGGCGCGCATGATCGATGTCCCGGCGGGCACGGTCACTTCCCGACCGTCCAGCATGAACGTGACATCGCGCTCGCTATTTGCAGCGGGCGTTCCAAGATCGTGATGATGGATGGAGTACATGTTAGTCCCGTCCTACTGACGACGACGGAAATCGTTACGGAAATGGCGCACCGCACTGCGAACCGGAAACGGCGTCATTCCTCCCAAGCCACAGAGGGAGCCAGACACCATCGTTTCGCATAGATCGTCGAGCAGCGCAAATTGTTGCTCGGGCTCGACACCGTCGCGGATGCGATCGAGGATTTCGACGCCGCGCGTCGAGCCGATACGGCAGGGCGTGCATTTGCCGCAAGATTCGAGCGCACAGAACTCGAACGCGTAGCGCGCCAGCGCAGCCATATCTGCGGTGTCGTCGAACACCACGACGCCACCATGGCCCAGGAGGGCGTCGGCCGCAGCCAGCGTTTCATAGTCGAGCGTGAGATCGAACTGGCTCGCTGGAATGTAGGCTCCGAGCGGGCCGCCAATCTGCACCGCACGCGCGGGGCGCCCGGAGGCCGTGCCGCCACCCAGATCCTCGACGAGTTCGCGAATAGTTAGGCCGAATGCGCATTCGAACAAACCACCCCGTTTCACGTTACCTGCGAGTTGCAGCGGAATCGTGCCGCGCGATCGTCCGACCCCGAAGTCGCGATAGCGTTCGGCGCCCTCGGCAAGAATAAAAGGCACGGTCGCAAGCGTGACGACGTTATTGACGACGGTGGGCTGTCCGAACAATCCCTTGATGGCGGGCAAGGGTGGGCGCACGCGCACTTCGCCGCGGCGTCCCTCGAGGCTTTCGAGCATCGACGTTTCTTCGCCGCAGATGTATGCACCTGCACCCATGCGAATTTCGATATCGAACGCGCGACCGCTCCCTTGGATGTCCTCACCGAGCCAGCGCGCAGCGCGGGCGGCGCTTAACGCATTCTCCAGTGCGCGTTGCGCATGTGGATACTCGATGCGCAGGTAGATGAACCCGCGCGTCGCGCCAACCGCGAGGCCAGCGATCGTCATGCCTTCGATGAGCGTGAGCGGGTCGCCTTCCATCAGCATGCGGTCGGCGAACGTGCCCGAGTCTCCTTCGTCCGCATTGCAAGCGATGAACTTCCGTGCGGCTTTCTGCTCGAGCACCGTCCGCCACTTGATCCCAGTCGGGAAGGCCGCGCCGCCGCGGCCGCGTAGCCCGGAGTCGGTCACTTGTTGCACGATCGCCTCGGGTGCGAGTTCGAGTGCGCGTTTGAGACCGCGAAAGCCGCCGAGCTCAACGTACTGCTCGACGCTCGCCGGTTCGATGCGGCCGATGCGCGCGCAAGTCAGGCGTTGTTGCCGCGCGAGCCACGGATGCTGGTCCATCAATCCCAGTCGCAGCGGATGCGCCCCGCCGCGCCAAAGGTCGGCGGCCACCAACGATGGAACGTCCGCCGCAGACACCGGCCCGTAGCCGATACGCCCTTGCGGCGTTTCCACCTCGATGAGCGGTTCGAGCCAAATCAAGCCGCGCGAGCCGTTGCGTCGCACGTCGATCGCCACGCCAGCGGCCGCTGCCGCAGCATTCAACGCGTGCAGCGTCGCCTCGGCACCCAGCGCGACCGCTGCGGCATCGGCCGGAAGCCACACGCGGGTCGTCATGTGCACGCATCCAACAGTGCGTCGAGTCGCTCGGGCGTCACTTTGCCTAACAACTCGCCGTTGAACATGACGGCCGGGCCGCACGCACACAACCCGAGGCAATAGACCGCGTCGAGCGTCGTCTGCCCATCGGCCGTAGTGCCGCCGCAAGAGATGCCGAGGCGCTGCTCGGCGTGTGCCTGCAGCGCGCGAGCCCCCGATGCTTGGCAGGCCTCCGCGCGGCACAACGCCAGACGGTTCCGCCCGGCGGGTGAGTCGCGAAAGTGGTGGTAGAACGTCACGACACCGTGCACCTCGGCCCGCGACAAGTTGAGCGCCTGGGCAATCGGCGCGATGGCCTCCCGTGGCACGTAGCCCAAGCGGTTTTGCACCGCATGCAGCACTTCGAGCAGCGCCCCTTCACGATTGCGACAGTCCGCCAGCGCACTGGCGACTGCCGCTTGGTAGTCGTTAGGTGGTGCGGGCTGCGGATCGCTCAACATCGTAGTTAGCCCTCATCCCAAGCGTCTACGCCGAGCATCTCGGCGCCGACAGCCTCAGGGGTTCTCGAGAATCAAATGCCCAACGGCGGTGTTCGACGCTGGCACCGTGTAGAAGCGATGCGCGACATTGACTCGGTCAGCGAGCGCGCCGCGCATGATGAGCCACATCACGAGCTCGATGCCTTCGGAGCCCGCTTCACGCACGTATTCGAGGTGCGGGACTTGCGCGAGGCCTGCAGGGTCTGCGATCAATCGGTCGAGGAACGCGTTGTCCCACGGCTGATTGATGAGGCCCGCGCGGGGACCTTGCAATTGGTGGCTCATGCCGCCGGTGCCCCATACCTGCACGTTGAGATCGCCGTCGAACGATTCCACGGCGCGACGAATAGCTTTGCCGAGCTCGAAGCAACGCCGACCGGACGGTGGCGGGTAGAGCACGACATTCACCGCGAGCGGGATCACTTTCACGGGCCAGGCCTTCGGCTGCCCGAACATCAGCGACAGCGGCACGGTGAGACCGTGGTCGACGTCCATCTTGTTCACGATCGTGAGATCGAAATCTTGTTGGATGACCGATTGTGCGATGTGCGCGGCGAGCTCCGGATGTCCTTCAACGACAGGGACCGGCCGCGGGCCCCAACCTTCATCCGCCGGCGCGAATCGGTCGGCGCAGCCGATCGCAAAGGTGGGCACGACATCGAGGCTAAAGGCCGTCGCGTGATCGTTGAACACCAGGATGACGACGTCGGGTTTCGCGGCTTCGATCCAGCGCTTCGAGAACTCGTAGCCCGCGAACACGCGCTGCCAGTACGGTTCGCCGGTCTTGCCGTTATCGAGTGCGGCGCCGATCGCTGGAACGTGCGACGTGCTAACACCTGCAGTAATGCGTGCCATTAGCGTCGCTCCCCAATGTAACGGTTGCCCTCGGGTGAACGGCCGCCTTTCAGCATCATGTCGGCGTATTGCTCTGGCGTCATGCCGGTCATCGTCGACACGGCCTGCTGAAAGCTCTTGCCGTCGGTCGAGAACACCTTGGCCAAGAAATACACATTGCCGCCGAGGCTGATCAGCTTGTTGTAGTCGCGCGCGAGCAGGGCGTCCCGTTGCTCCGGCGTCATCGGCCACTCCTCGAGATAGGCGCGCTCGTTGGCCTTGAAGCGGGCTCGATTCTCCGCCTTCATGAGCGACATACAAAACTGGTTCAGGTGATAGCCTTTGCGAGCTTGGTCTGCGTCAAAAATCGTCGTGCCAGGCACGTTCTGATAGGGTTTATCGAGCGCCATACTTACCACCTCGTCTGTTGCGCGAGCCCCTAATGGTACGTAATACTTACAAAACACGCACGCACCCAGCGATGCGTCGGCTAGGACGCGTTGAGAGGGCAGCGCGTCTGCTAGTGTTCCCGCAGCGCTGCCCCATCGCGTGGAGAGCACTTTACCGATGATCGACCTCGCTCGCATTCGCGCCATCGACGTCCACGTGCATGCCGAGGTGTCGTGCCACGAGCCCGAGGACCCGATCATGGGTCAGTTCTTCGACGCTGCGTCGGCCTATTTCAAGGCACCGCGCGAGCGGCCCAAAATTCCGCAAATCATCGATCTGTACCGCGAGCAGCAGATTGCATTCTGTCTATTCACCGTCGATTGCGAGAGCGCGATCGGTGCCAAGCGGGTAAGTAATTACGAAATCGCGGAGCTCGCGGCGAAGAATCCCGACGTCGTCATTCCGTTCGCGTCGATCGACCCCCGTAAAGGCAAGCGCGGTGCACAAGAGGCACGCGATTTGATCGAGCGTCATGGCGTGCGCGGGTTCAAGTTTCACGGGATCATGCAAGACATCGATCCCGGCGATCGCATCGCGTATCCGCTCTATGAGGTCATTGCAGAGCACCGCTTGCCGGCGATTTTCCACACCGGACATTCGGGCATGGGCAGTGGCATGCGCGGCGGTGGTGGTGTGCGCTTGAAGTGGGGGCGCCCGATGCTCATCGACGATGTCGCCGTCGATTTTCCCGACATGAAGATCATCCTCGCGCATCCCGGTTGGCCCTGGGTGGATGAGAACCTGTCGATGGCGCTCCACAAAGAGAATGTGTTCATCGACTTGTCGGGTTGGAGCCCGAAGTACTTTCCAGCACAGCTCATTCAGTACGCGAATGGGCCGCTCAAGCGCAAGATGCTGTTCGGTTCCGACTTCCCACTCATCCATCCGGATGTGTGGATTCAGTCGGCGCGGCAAGTCGGCTTCAAGGAAGAGGTTCTAGCCGGCATTCTCAAGGACAATGCGGTGCGGCTCTTGGGCCTCGATCGCGCGGCCAGCCCGCCATGAGCGTTGCAACGAAGATGCGGGCGTGGCGCATTCCCGCGGGCTGTACCTCGGTCGACCAACTCCAGCTGATCGAATGTCCGGTGCCGACCCCGGGCGACGGCGAAGTGCGCATTCGGATGCGCGCCTGGTCGCTGAACTATCGCGACCAATTAGTCGCGCAAGGCCATTACTTCGGCGGCCCCGTGAGCGTCGCTGGCGCGCCGTTGTCTGACGGCGTTGGCATGATCGACGCCGTAGGGCCGGGCGTGCGCGAGTTTGCGCCGGGCGATCGCGTGGCAGGGGCCTTTTTCCAAGAGTGGGTGAGTGGCCCGCCCACGCCTCGGATGGGTGCTGCACTCGGTGCGCCGCCCGCGCCTGGCATGCTCGCTGAGTACGTGGTGCTCCCAGCGAGTGGCGTGGTGCGTATCGCGGAAACGCTGAGTTATCAGCAAGCCGCTACGCTCCCGTGCGCGGGTGTCACGGCTTGGAATGCGCTGATGACGGGCATCCGGCCATTGCGTGCCGGGCACAAAGTCCTGGTGTTAGGCAGTGGCGGGGTTTCGGTGCTCGCGCTGCAGATCGCCCGTGCGGCGGGCGCGCGCGTGTTTGCAACGTCGTCGAGTCGCGAGAAGGCGGCGCGCCTCAGCGAGCTCGGCGCCGAAGCAGTCGTTGATTACCGTGCGGAGCCCGCGTGGGGTGCGCGCATTGCTGAGTTGTCCGATGGCGGCGTCGACCACGTCATCGAAGTGGGCGGTGTCGGCACACTCGAGCAATCCATGGCGGCGGTGGCCTTCGGCGGCGAAATCACGCTGATCGGCGTGCTCAACATGCAAGGCGCGCCGAATCCCATGGGTCTTATGGTCAAAGGTGCGAGCTTGCGCGGCATCTTTGTCGGCTCGATCGAAATGGCGCGGGCCCTGAATGCTTTCGTGGATCGGCACCAAATCGTCCCCGTGGTCGATCGTGCGTTTGATTTTGCTGCTGCACCTGCAGCATATGCCTACCAATCCAGCCCCGCAGCCTTCGGGAAGGTCGTCCTGACCCATTGTGGATAGCGCCGCGCGTGGCCTCAGGGCCCCCGGCAGGCTGTACGTGTTGCGTACTATTTTCGTTGCGAATTTGTTCGTGTAGCATACAATCTGTCTGACCGCCGTGTGGGCGACACGCGGCAACGCTTACGGGGGGAGTTGTATGAGCGCGAACAGCCTAGAGCAGATCTTGGCGCGCACGCCGGATATCGTCGGCATGCTGCGTAACTCGCAATTGGGTGCGTACGTCTATCCGGTCGTTGCACCCGAGTTCCACAACTGGCGCTCCGAGCAGTGGGCGTGGCAGCACAGCGCCGTGTTGTTTGACCAAACTCACCACATGGTCAACCTCTACTTGCGTGGCAAAGATGCGCTGCGCTTGTTGAGCGACACTGCCGTTAATTCGATGGCGGGTTTCACCGTCAATAAAGCCAAGCAGTACGTGCCGACAACGCCATACGGGCATGTGATCGGCGACGGCATCATCTTCTATTTGGCGCCGGAAGAGTTTGTGTATGTCGGGCGCGCGCCGGCGTCGAACTGGTTGCGCTTTCATGCGGCTACTGGCGGTTACGACGTCCAGCTCGAGCTCGACGATCGCTCGCCAATGCGGCCGATGGGCAAGCCAGTGCGGCGTTCCGTGTGGCGCTTCCAGATCCAAGGTCCAAAGGCATGGGCCATTATCGAAAAGCTCAACGGCGGTCCGCTCGAACAGTTGAAGTTCTTCAACATGTCGACGATGAAGATCGCGGGACACACCATCCGCACGCTGCGGCATGGTATGTCGGGCGCACCGGGGCTCGAGATTTGGGGCCCGTACGACCAACAAGACGAGATTCGCGCTGCCATTCTCGAGGCGGGCCGCGAGTTCGGCATCGTGCCGTGTGGCAGCCGCGCTTATCCCTCGAACACGCTCGAGTCGGGCTGGATTCCATCGCCGCTGCCGGCGATCTACACGGGCGACAAGCTGAAGGCTTACCGCGAGTGGTTAGGCGCAGACAGCTACGAGGCCACCGGTTCGATCGGTGGCAGCTTCGTGTCGAAGAACATCGAGGACTACTACCTCAATCCGTGGGAACTCGGTTACGGCCCGTTCGTGAAGTTCGATCACGAGTTCCATGGTCGCGAAGCATTGCAGAAGATCGATCCCGCGCGGCAGCGTCGCAAAGTGACGCTGGCATGGAACCCGCAGGACATGGCGAAGATCATGGCGTCGTTGTTCGATCCAGACGGCGAGCAATACAAGTTCTTCGATGTACCGCTCGCGAACTACGCATCTTCCAACTACGACCGCGTCGTCGATGCAGGTGGCAAGACGGTCGGTGTATCGATGTTCACCGGCTATAGCTACAACGAGAAGCAAGCGCTGAGTTTGGCGACGATCGACCCCGCTATTCCGATTGGCAGCGAGTTGCGGGTCGTGTGGGGCGAAGAAAACGGCGGGACGCGCAAGACCACCGTCGAGCCGCACAAGCAGATCGAGGTCCGCGCGGTCGTTAGCCCGATTCCGTATAGCCGGGTGGCGCGCGAAACGTATCAGGCCGGCTGGCGAACGAGCGCTGCGCAGTAATGTCGGCCGAGCCCAGTCATATGTTGGCGGTTCGATCAGCCAGCGGAGTTGCCATGGCGGCACTGCTCGACAACTTTTCGCTCGAGATCACCTCGAAAGATGTCGAGCAAGTCGATGCCCTGGCCGCGTTGGTGCCTGCCGGTACGATGGTCTCGGTGACGTTTCTGCCGGGCGAAACTTTTGCTTCGCGCGTCGAGGCTGCCGCTCGCTTGCAGGCGGTAGGCTTGCGGCCTGTGCCGCACATTTCGGCACGGCGCCTAACGAGTGAGGCGGAACTCGAGCAGTTCTTGGCCGCGCTCGCACGCAACATTCGGCTCCACCAGGTATTCGTCGTCGCGGGCGATTTGGCGGAGCCAGCGGGGCCGTACAGCGACGCGTTGTCTGTGATTCGCTCCGGTCTGCTCGAGCGTCACGGCGTGAAGCACGTGGGGGTTGCCGGTTATCCGGAAGGCCACCCGCAGATCGATTCGGCGCGTCTCGCGGCCGCACTGCGCGACAAGCGACGCGAGTGCGAACAACGTGGACTCGCATGGTCGGTGATGACGCAATTCGGATTTGATGCGCGTCCAACGCTCGACTGGCTCGCTGCATTACGCCGCGACGGTGTCGCGGTACCGGTGCGCATCGGCGTTGCTGGCCCGGCGAGTCTCAAGACGTTGGTGCGCTTCGCCGCGCGTTGCGGTGTCGGTCTCTCGGCGAGCGTCATGAAAAAGTACGGCTGGTCGCTGAGTAACTTGCTGGGGGGCGCTGGCCCCGACGGCTTACTCCACGACCTCGCTGCCTCGCTGACGCCTGCTGTGCATGGCGTCACGCACTTGCATTTCTATCCCTTCGGCGGTCTCGAGAAGACCGGCCGCTGGGTTCAGGAATTTGCCGCGCGACAGCGCGCAGCGAATGTGGATCGTTGAGGATCGCCTAACAACTTAACTGTAGTCCGATCTTTCGGAGGGGGAATCATGTCAATGCCAAGAAGTATGGTGAGTGCCGCTGTGTACGCAGCGCTGCTGACCGGCGCGAACCTTGCGTTTGCGCAGAGTGCGCCCGAGGCGGAATCGGAGCAACTCGAAGAAGTCATCGTCACGGCGCAGTTCGTGCGCCAGAACCTGCAAGAGACGCCGGTCGCCATCACGGCGATCACCGCCGAGCAGTTAGCCTCGCGTGGCCAGCAATCCGTTGAGGAGATCGCCGCGCAAGCGCCGAACGTGACGCTCACGACGGGTGGTGCGTTCGCGGGTAACTCCCTGATCGGCTTCATTCGCGGCGTCGGTCAAACCGACTTCAATCCCGCGCTGGAGCCCGGGGTCGGCCTCTACGTCGACGACTTGTACTACTCCACCTTGACCGGCTCGATTTTGGATCTGCTCGATCTCGATCGCGTCGAAGTGTTGCGGGGTCCGCAAGGCACGCTCGCTGGTAAGAACTCGATCGGCGGCTCGATCAAGTTGTATTCCAAGCGGCCGAGCGCCGAGAACGATGGCTATGTCGAGGCCTCGTACGGCTCGTTCAATTCTGTCGGCGCACGCGCTGGCGTGAATTTCACGTTGATCCCGGACAAGTTGTTTGCCCGCGTCGCGGGTGTCTCACGCTCGCGCGACGGCCACATCACGCGGCTCGATTACGGCTGCACGCATCCGGGCTCTGGTCTGCCGGCTTACAACGTCGGCCCGAGCTGCAATCTCGGCACGGAAGGCGGCGTCAAGTACACGGCGGCACGCGGCGCGCTGCGCTGGCTGCCGAACGATGCGGTCGAGGTGAACTTCGCCGTAGATATTCTGGACGACAATTCCGAAGCACCAGCCAACGTGTTGTTGCAGTCGGGTCCGACGATTGCCCCCGTAATCTTTGGCGGGCGAATCTGGCCGACGGTCGCAATTCCTCCGACGCTCGCCGGCAACGTGGGTTGCAGCTTCATTGCGTACGGCCCCAACTCCTGCGATCCACTCAGTCCTAACGACCCGTACGTCAACTACGCCACCTACACGGATGGCCGTATCGGCGTGTCGCTACCGGCCGAGCAAGTGCTCACCGCTCGTGGCATGTCGTTGAACATCGATTGGGACATCAACGACAACCTGCAGTTGCAGTCGATCACGGGCTATCGCAAGTACCGTAGCGGCTTCGGCCAGGATGCCGACGGTTCGCCGATGCCAGTGCTGATGCTGTATCAGGTGCAGCGCCACAATGCGAAGAGCCAAGAGTTCCGCCTAAATGGCAAAGCGGGTGGTTTGCTCGACTACACAGTCGGTGCTTTCTACTTCCAAGCCGACACGGAGTTCGATGCACGCGTGAACTTGGGTTACGCGGGGTTCGACTTCATCCACGGTCCGGATCCGGTCGATTCGCGCACCTGGGCGATTTTCGCGAACGGTATTTTCCACTTCTCCGACAAATTGGATTTGTCGGTTGGCGCGCGTTACAGCGACGACCAGAAGGACTATACCTACGCGCGCCGCAACGCGAACCTCAGCGCGATTCAGCCCTGCTTGGGTCCGCCGGGTACGCCGGGCAATCCGCCGAATTGCTTGATCTCGTCGTTGAACGGCGTGTCGAGTCAGTTCTCGGATGATCGCATCGACTACCGTGCAGCCCTGAGCTACAAGTGGACCGACGATCTGATGACCTACTTGCAGTTCTCCACGGGCTACAAGGGTGGCGGCGTGAATCCGCGTCCGTTCTATAACGTGCAAGCTGTTAGCTTCCAGCCAGAAGAGCTCGAGGCCATTGAGCTTGGCGCGAAGGTGCAGTTCCTCGACAACCGCGTGCGCTTGAACGCCGCCGTGTTCTTCAACGACTACACGGATATCCAACTCACGCTGAACGATTGTTCGGCGCAGTTCGGTCCGATTTTCGGTCGTCCGTGCCTGTTGAACTCGAATGCGGGTGACGCCGAGGTTCGCGGTGGTGAGCTCGAACTCGACCTGCGCCCCTTGCCGGGATTGCAGATCGATGCATCGTTGAGCTACATCGACTTCGAGTTCAAGACGGTGAGTGCGGTGACGGGCCTTGATCTCAACAAAGTCACGCCGTACACGCCGGAACTCAAGTGGAGCTTGGGTCTGCAGCACGAGTTCGTGACGTCGGTCGGCAGCTTTACGCCGCGCGTCGATGTGAGCTTCCAAGACGATATGTTCACCGCGCCCGATAACACGGTCGTGGGCCAGATCGACAGCTACACACTCGTCAATGCACGTCTCACGTGGAGCTCGACGGACGGCGATTGGCAGGCCTCGCTCGAGGGCCGCAATCTGTCGGACGAGCTCTTCTACACGAGCAAGACGGATGCGCTGCCGGGGTTGGGTGGCGCTGCGTATGGCGCGCCAGGCTTACCGCGGATGTACACGTTCTCGGTCAAGCGTCGGTTCTAAGCAACGCAGCAGGGCGCGGGCGAGATCGCTCGCGCCCTGCCGGCGTCTAGTTGAGGGGGGGCGCAACATGCGTGAGTTTCTGGTCTGTGCTCGGCCGTGGGTCCTAACAACCGTGAGCCTCATGGCGACCACGGTGGTCGGCAGCGCCGAGGTACGATCGGATCCACCGTCAACGGTTTCGCCTGCGATTCAAGAAGCGCGGCGCCACATGCTCGATCCGGGCATCAATACGCTGACGTTCCGCTCGATGGAGCGTTTGTTCGACACGCGTCAAGTGTCGCGCGCTGGCCCTGTGTGGGCACTACCGAAAAACGAGGTGCCCCTCAACTTCCGCTACTCGGTGGCGGGGCAGTCGTTACCCGCCGACGAGTTTGCCGGACGTACGTTCACCAATGCGCTCGTGATCATCAAGCGCGGTCGCATCGTGCATGAGCAATACCGCAACATGTCGGATGAGCGCTCGCATTTCGCGTCGTTCTCGCTCGCGAAGTCGATCGTCTCAATGGTCGTCGGTGCCGCGGTTGCCGACGGCTACATTCGCTCGGTCGAAGATCCCGTCGGCAAGTATATTCCGGAGCTGAAGGGCTCCGGCTATGAGAAGGTGCCCATCCGCGAGCTGTTACGCATGCGGTCCGGCGTGCACTATGACGAGCGCTACGATTTCGGTGTGCAGAGCCAAGCGCAGCAAGTGCACGAGCTCGCGGTCGTACAGAATGTGCGTCGGTTTGCCGACCTTGCGCCGAGCTTACAACTCACGCGCAAACCTGGCGAAGCCTTCAACTACTCGACGATGGACACCGCCGTGCTCGGATGGTTGATCGAAAAGGCGACGCGCCAGTCTCTGTCGAAATACATGAGTGCGCGCATTTGGGAGCCCGCCGGCATGGAGTCGTATGGCTTCTGGATCGCGGACGGCCCGCCGGGCGTGGGCCGTGAGATGAGCGGTATGGGCTACAACGCCACGGCTCGCGACTTCGCACGCCTCGGTCAGCTGATGCTTCAGCGCGGGCGCGTCGGGGATCGCCAGATATTGCCCGCGAGTTGGGTGGATGAGGCGACGGCCTCCACCGCAATCGGCGCTGACCGACAACCGATCAAGACGTCGTTCGAACTCGGATACGGCTACCAGTGGTGGACGCTCCATGGCACAGGTTCCTACACCGGTATCGGTTTGCAGGGGCAGTTCATTTACGTGGATCCGGCGACTGAGACCGTCGTGGCGAAGCTCAGTCACTACCCACCCGGGGCAAACGATGCACTCGAGGACGAGGCATTCACGTTCTTTCGGGCCGTGTCGGCGTGGAATCCTTGACTTATTGGACACGAAGCCTCGTGGGGTGCCTGTCAAGAGCGTGATGGCGTTGCAGTGAGCTAGACTGATGGCTTTTCAAGCTGGAACGCACATGCCTAGGCTCAAGGAAACGCTTGTCCCGACGACTCCGAAGGCGGAGGGCGCAGACGACATCGGCGAGATCCGCAACATCGTCGGCTTCCACATTCGACTCGCACACGGTGCCGTTTATCGCCATTTCACGGAGATTTTTTCACACCTCGAATTGACGCAAAAGCAGGTATCGGTGCTGTGGCTCGTTGACGATCACCCCGACATCGCACAGATCGGCCTTGCGGAGCGTATGCGCATGGATCGCGCGACGACGATGGCGATCGTGAACCGACTCGAAGCGCGCGGCTATTTGGTTCGCGGGCGATCGAAGAGCGACCGCCGCAAGCAGACGCTGAACTTGACGGCCGCAGGCCGCAAGGCGCTGGCGACCGCAAAGGCCGCGATTCAGCAGCATGAGGAGTGGTTGAAGTCGCGCTTTACGCCACGCGAAACCGAACAGTTGATCGAACTGCTGACACGCATACACGAATAAGCACGCGAAATTGGGGGGGGCGGATGACCGAGCGAAATCCACGAGCGGTAATGGAAGAGGGTCGGATGGGCCGAGCTCAATGGGCCGCCGTGCTCGTGACGGTTGGGCTCAATGCGCTCGACGGATTCGATGTGTTGTCGATCAGCTTTGCGTCCCCCGGCATTGCGGCTGACTGGGGTATCGACAAGGCCACGCTCGGCTGGGTGTTGTCGATGGAGTTGCTCGGCATGGCGATCGGCTCGATCGTGCTCGGTCCGGTTGCGGATCGCGTGGGGCGGCGCCAGACGATTCTCGGTTGTTTGGTGGTCATGACGATTGGCATGTTCGGTGCGAGTGCAGCATCTGGCGTCAGCGATCTTTTGTTCTGGCGGCTGCTAACAGGTCTCGGCATCGGCGGCATGTTGGCAGCGATCAACGCGGCGGCGGCGGAGTTCTCAAACAAGCGCTGGCGTGGCCTCGCGATGGCACTGATGGTCATCGGTTACCCGATCGGCGGCGTGCTCGGCGGATTGATCGTGCAAGAACTGTTGGTCACCGGTACGTGGCGCAGCATCTTTTTGTTTGGCGCCTGGGCGACGGCTGCCTTCATTCCGATCGTGTGGTTCTTGGTGCCGGAGTCGCCGGCGTTCCTCGATCGGCGGCGACCGCCGGGCGCTCTCGAGCAGATCAACCGTATTTTGGCGCGCTTTGGTCATGCGCCCGTCGCTACGCTAACAACCGAGCCGGCTAACGCCCCCAAGGGCACGCTCACGGATATCTTCAAGCCTGCCTTGTTAGCGACAACGATACTGATCACGTTCGCATACTTTGCACACATCATGAGTTTCTACTTCTTGCTGAAGTGGGTGCCGAAGATCGTCGTCGATGCAGGCTTCGATCCGAAGTCGGCGGCGGGCGTGTTGACGTGGCTCAATCTGGGCGGCGCGCTGGGTGGTGCCATCTTCGGTGTCCTTGCAACGCGGATTGGCTTGCGCCCGCTGACGATTAGCGTGCTGCTGGGAGCGGCGATCATGATTGCCTGGTTTGGCCAAGGTGCGTCGACACTCGATGCGATAACCATGAGTGTCGTGATCGCAGCGTTCTTCACCAACGCGGCAATCGTTGGCTTGTACGCCTTGTTCGCCAAGATCTACCCGACGCACGTGCGTGCGACCGGCACCGGTTTTGCGATCGGTGTGGGCCGCGGCGGCGCAGCGATCGCGCCGGTGATCGCAGGCTACTTGTTCCAGGCCGGCGTGGGCGTGCCCACCGTAGCCATCATCATGGGTTCCGGGTCGGTGTTTGCCGCGATGGCCTTGTTCCTACTCAAGGAACGTAGCGCCGATTGACGTCGACTGGGAGAGGGTTGTTAGGTGCCGGCAAGCTCGGCGAGCGCACGCTGTTTCAGTAGGTGCTTCTGTAACTTGCCAGACGCTGTCCGCGGCAGTGAGTCGGTCACGACGACTGTCTTCGGCACCTTGTAGCGCGCGAGCCGTGCCTTGCAATGCGCCAAAATGCGCTCGGGCGTCATGCTTTGCCCAGGGACAGGAATGATGTACGCGCGCCCAACCTCGCCCCATTGCGCATCGGGCACGCCAATGATCGCGCACTCGGCGACCTCGACTAGCTCGGCAATCGCGGCTTCGACCTCTGCGGGATACACGTTTTCGCCACCCGAGATGTACATGTCTTTCTTGCGGTCGACGATGTAGTAAAAGCCGTCGGCATCTTTGCGCGCCGCATCGCCCGTGATGAACCAGCCGTTGCGAAACGCTTTGGCGGTCGTCTCGGGTTGCTTCCAGTAGCCGCTCGCGATGCTGGGACCGCGCAGCCACAACTCGCCCACTTCGCCCTCCGGCACGTCGTTGCCGTCGTCGTCGACAATGCGCGTTTCGATCGTCATGAAGGGTAGGCCGCAGCTACCGGCCTTGTGTCGCAACACGTTGAGATCGTGGGTCGGCATGCCGAAGTTGGAGCCTGTTTCGGACATACCAAAACCCTCCGTGATGCGGATTCCGGCATTCACGAAGCGCTCGGTCTGCGCCTTCGGGTTCGGTGCCCCGCCAATCGCCCAACCGACGATGCGCTGGAGTTTCACAGGATCGAAGCCTGGTTCGTTCCACACCCGCGCCGCCATTTGCGGCACAGAGAAGTAGTGCGTGACGCCGAGGGCGGGATCGCTGAGGCGCGCGAGTGTCTTGGGCGCATCGAAGCCGCGCGTAATCAGCACGCATGCACCTGCTTGCAGTGGCACGCGCGTTGCGGCGTACAAGCCGGCCGTGTGAAACAACGGCATATCGCATAGGAACACGCTGTGCATCGTGACATCGTTGCCGTGAATGAAATTGGCGCAGCCCCAGAAGCTGTTAGCCTCGGACAGCATTACGCCCTTGGGTCGACCGCTCGTGCCAGAGGTGTATAGCAAAGTGAGCACGGCGTCGAACGAGCGCCGCGCGGCGTCAGGCGCGCGAGTGCCAGCGGTGCCGAGCCCGAGCATGGCCTCGATCGGCAAGCGCCGCGCTGCTTGCGCGGGCGGTGTGAACTCGGGATCGTGAAACACGAGTTGCGGCTCGGCATCTTTGGCGAGCGACTCGATCTCGGCTGGCGCGAGACGCCAATTGAACGGCACGAAAATCGTGCCGGCCCGCACGCAAGCGAGTTGCAGGATGGGCATCTCGGCACAATTGCGCGCGAGCGTGGCAACGCGCACTTCGCTGGCCGGGCCGAACTCACCGACAAGCCAAGCCGCAAGCCGATCGACGGCGGCATGCAATTGAGCGTACGTCCACCGACGATTCGTCTCGATGTCGACGATCGCCACGCCGTTCGGATTGGAGGCTGCGTAAGTGGCGACGGGATCAAAGCGAATCATGGCAGTACCGCTCAGCGCGCATTCTTGCTCTTGTCGTACTCTCCGAGGCCCGGTTTGTAGGTCTTGTCGTCGAGGAATTGCTTCATGCCTACGTGACGACCATCCGATTTATCGTGGAAGTTAAGTGCTTCCTGCGCACGAATCAGATAGTCCTCCGCGTTGTCGAACGTCATTTCTCGAACGCGACGCACGGCGTCTTTGGTCGCCTTCAACGTCTCCCAATTCTTGCGCAACAACTTGTTAGCGAGCTCGGTGACGCGCGCGTGCAACTGCGCGGCCGGAACAGACTCGTTGACGAGACCAGCCGCAGCGGCTTGTGGACCCGTCAAGTTCTCGCCGAGTAGCGCGTGATACATTGCTTGGCGCATCGGCATGAGATCTGTGGCGACCTTCGTGGCGCCGCCGCCCGGCAGGATGCCCCAGTTGATTTCCGACAAGCCAAACTGTGCGTCATCGGAGCAGATGGCGAGATCGCAGGCGAAGAGCGGGCCATAGCCGCCGCCGAAGCACCAGCCGTTGACCATTGCGATCGTCACCTTTTGGTACCAACGCAGCCGTTCCCACCACGTGTAGGCCTCGCGCTGGGATTGGCGGATGCCTTTCAAGCCGAGCGCCTCGGTGTCGCGAAAGTATTCCTTGAGATCCATGCCGGCCGACCACGCCGTGCCTTCGCCAGTGAGCACGAGTACGCCGACGTCGTCTCGGAACTCGAGATCGTTGAGCACGCGCAGCATCTGCCGATTGAGCTTCGGACTCATGCAGTTGCGCTTCTCGGGGCGATTGAACTTCACCCAGGCGATGCCGCCCTCGACGCTAAACGACACGGTATCGGCTTCGGCGCGCTCAGTCATGGCTGCTCCCTCGTGGCTTGAATTGCTATGATTCATTACAGTTTAAATCGAGCGGCCGACAATGACAAACGCTGCGACTGAGATTGCCGACCCTTTGACCGCGCTGCCCGGCTACGTGCTGCGGCGCGCATCGGTCGCGGCCTTGGCGCGATTCAATGAGCGCCTGGAGCCCCTGGGCTTACGCCATACGGACGCCGCGTTCCTGCTGTTGGTAGAGGCTAATCCGGGCGTTTCGCAGAGCGAGGCGGGCCGTCAGCTCGAAATCCAGCGCGCCAACATGGTGCCGCTCGTCGCGCGGCTCGAACGTCGTGGCCTCATCCGCCGGCGGCGCATTGATGGTCGATCGCAGGGTCTACAGCTGGCGCGCGCCGGTGTGGCCTTGATGCCGCACATCCGGGACGTGATCGCCGCCAACGAAGCGGCGCTGCTCGAGAACGTGCCGGCGCGTTTGCGCCGCCACGTGCTGCCCGTGCTGCTCGCGCTGTGGCGCAGCTCGGCGGCGTAGCCCTTTGGGGCGGGGCGGAAGCTTGCGATCCGATGCCTGGACGCGCATCATTTCTCTAACATTTGTTATGGTTGAACGGGGGGTGTAGCGTGAGTGAGTTTCCGCGAGCGCTCGAATATGTGGCGCTCAACGCGCCGGTGCGCGAGGAGTACGACTTGCCGGCCCTGGAAGTGACAGGGCAGATACCCGCCGACATTCGTGGCACGTTCTTTCGTGCGGTGCCCGATCCCGCATTCCCGCCGTTCGTCGAGGACGGCGGCGCCATCCTGTCGGGCGATGGCATGGTATCCGCGCTTCGCTTCGGCGCCGCCGGCGTCAGCGCGTCGATGCGTTATGTCGGAACCGAGAGGCATCTCGCCGAGGTCGCGGCGGGTCGCGCACTGTTCGGAAAGTACCGCAACCCGTTTACCGATCGCGCTGAGGCCCAGGGGCTGGATCGGACGGTCGCCAATACAACGCCTGTGTGGCACGCCGGCCGACTGTTGATGACGAAAGAAGACGGCCGTCCGTATCGTGTCGACCCCCATACGCTTCGCACGCTGGGTCGCTACGATTTTGGCGGCAAGCTGCGCTCGGAAACGTTCACGGCGCATGTTCGCATCGATCCCGTGACGGGCGAGATGTTTGCGTTCGGCTATGAAGCCGATGGGCTGGGCTCTACCAAGGTCTCCTACATCGTCATCGATAAGCAGGGCGAACTCGTCAGCGAGCAATGGTTTGACGCGCCGTATTGCGCGCTCATTCATGACTTTGCAATCACCGAGCATTACGTGCTGTTCCCGATTTTCCCGACAACGTGCGACGCCGAACGTGTGCGTGCCGGCGGCGATCACTGGGTGCACGAGATGGATCGAGACAGCTGGCTCGGCATTCTGCCGCGCTACGCCAATGTCAAAGAGATGCGTTGGTTTCGCGGTCCGCGTGGCGTGTCGGCGTTTCATTTGATGAACGCTTTCGAAGATGCCGCTGGGCGTATCCACCTCGATCACTGTCTGTCGAACGTCAATGCGTTTCCGTTCATTCAACGAGCCTCGGGGCTCAATGTGCCACCGCAAGCGGCGGGCGGACGGCTGGCACGTTGGAGCGTCGATCCAAAAGGGTCGGCGGACACGATCATGGAGACGGTGATGGGGCCGCCTGGCGATTTCCCGCTGGTGCCGGCGAGCGTGCAAGGTCGCGAGCATGCGTTCGGCTGGATGCTCACGATGAATCCCGAGATGCGTGGCCCGCCGCTCGTCGGCGGGCCGGTCGGCGCGATGTTCAATTTGTTATTGCGACTCGATTTCCGCGGCGGGCCACCGCAAGCGCTCGCGCTCGCGCCTAACGAGTGTTTCAACGAGCCCGTGCACGTGCCTGCGAGCGACGCAACGCACGGCGGCTGGTTGCTGACCGTCGTGTCGCGCCAGCTCGGGGCAGACCAGTACGAGCATGAAGTGTGGATCATCCCTGCTAACAACATCGGTGCGGGCCCAGTCGCTCGTGTGTTGGTGCCGCGCCGGTTGCGGCCGCAGGTGCACGGCTGGTGGGTGAGCGCAGCGCAGTTAGCGGAGGCCTGACACCCCATGACACGCATTGCCATGACTGGCGCATCCGGTCAGTACGGACGGCTGGCGACAGACAAGTTGATCGCGGCGGGGCGTGCGCGCGATCTTATTCTGATCACACGGACACCTGAAAAGTTAGCAGCGCGCGCGGCCGCCGGTTGCGAAGTGCGCTACGGCGATTTCGACAAGCCAGAGAGCCTGCGAGCGGCGCTCGTCGGAGCCGATCGACTTTTGCTCATCTCCGGGACGCGAGTGGGCGCGCGGGTGCGCCAACATCAAGCCGCGATCGACGCCGCCGCGAAAGTGGGTGTACGGCATATCGTCTACACGAGCTTCGTGAACGTCGACCCGGCCAACCCGGCCATCGTCACGCGCGACCATCGCGAAACCGAGGACTTGATCCGCGCTAGCGGTATTGCGTGGACGTTCCTGCGCGATGCGCACTACGCTGATTCGATGATTCTCAATGCTGGACCCGGCTTCATCGCGAGCGGCACGTGGCTCACGAGCACGAAAGGCGGTCGTGAAGCGATGGTCTGGCGCGAGGATTGCGTCGACTGCGCGGTCGCGGTGTTGACGCAGCCGGGCCACGAGAATCGCGCCTATCCCATCACCGGTCCGAATCGCGAAACGTTCGCCGAAGTGGCGGCCATGTTGAGCGAGATGACAGGGCATCCGATTCGATTGGTCGACACGGACGACGCGGGCATGTACGCGCACTTCGATGCGTTAGGCATTCCACGCGAACCGGTCGATGACCAATCCGTAGCCGGCATTCCGTGGAACAGCGACGACATGGTGAGTTTCGAGCGCGCAATCCGCGAAGGTTATCTCGATGTGTGCACCGACGACGTGCGCCGCCTAACGGGTCGACCGGCGCGCTCCGTCCGTCAACTGATCGAGGCGCACGCAGCGATGCTGCGCGCGGTGAAGCCGTGAATCGCGCCGACTATGAACGCTATCTCGAAGCGTTTAACGCACGCAATTACGATGCTGTGTGCGATTTCTACGCCGAGCCGATGAAGCTCGACTTCTTTGGCGTCAAGTTACGCTCGCGCGCCGACCTCAAGCGTTTCTACACGTTCCTGCATTCCTACGTGAACGAGCGCGTCGAGGTGCTGAACTTTGCGTCGAGCCCGACGTTGACTGCGATCGACGCCATGGTGCGCATCGAGGCGTTCCGCGATCTCGATGCGGCGACGCTCGCAGCGAACGGCTGCGCACAGTTCTTTCCGATCAAGGCGGGCGAAGTGCAGCAGATTCGCCAGTTCATTTTCTATCGCATCGCTGACGGCCGTATCGTTCAAACAGAGTGCGCTTTACCGGCGCCTGCGTGATGCGCTAACGAAACGTCGCGAAGTATTCGTCGAGCACTTGCAATTGCTCCGCGTTGGGCAAGGCGATCGGTGCCATACGATCTCCAAGACTCATGAAGCGGGGAGCATCCGTTGTGTAGCGCGGCCACGGTGCACGATTCGCACCGTTGGGATCTCCAGTGCGCGCAAACTGGGTCCAGTAGCCCATGAAATGCTCGATCAATGCTTGCTCGCGTGGCGACGGCGGTCCGAATGGCGGTGCAGCGTTGCCAAAAACAAAACGCATCTCGTCGCCGTGGTTCGAGCCCCGCGGATTGAGCGGCGTCGGTGCATCGAAGTAGTAGGCATATACAGGCTGCTGGCCGTGGGCGGCGTGCAAGCGGGCCCATGTCCAGGTGTGCCACGCGAACGCCGTGTCGCGAAACACATCCGCAAATGCTTGGCGCGCTTCTGCGTCGTTCGTATGTGGGTAGACGGCCAGTACTCGATCGGCAAACGGACCGAAATTCGCGCGGATGTAACCTACAAACTGCGTAGTGGTGAATTGTGCGGGGGCAAACAACTGACCTTCATCGGAGTTGCTGCCGATCAATATCGGTGTGTCGTTGAAACGCTTCTTCTCGTAGAGCCGGTACTGATCGCCCGGCAAGATGCGCCCGTCGAAGTTCGGCCAATAGCGCGTCACGAGCCCTTCGCCTGCCAAGACCTGAATTCGCTCGGCCGCCAAGCTGCGCGCCGCGCGGATCGTCGGCACACCCAGTTCACGGAGCGAGTCGACGCCGAGTTGTTCGGCCGTTGCGAGCTGCCGCATTTCATTACCACCGCTGTCGGGCGGGCGGCGTCCGCTACTGAAATTGCCGCCGCTCTGCGCAATGATCTTGTGAAACAGCCCGCTCGCGAGGGGCGATGCTGCGAGCATGGAAATTGAGATCGCTCCGGCAGACTCGCCGAAGATCGTGACGTTTTTCGGATCACCGCCGAAGCGGGCGATGTTCGCGCGTACCCAGCGCAGTGCGGCGATCTGGTCCGCTAAGCCATAGTTACCAGAAGAACCTTGCCCCTCGCGAGTCAGCTCCGGGTGGCTCATGAAGCCCAACGGCCCGACGCGATACGCGATACTAACAACCACGACATCGCGCCGCGCCAAGGCTGTGCCATCGTACAGCGGGAGTGCCGTGGAGCCTGCGGCGAAGCCGCCGCCATAGATCCACACCATCACGGGCAAGCGCGCCTTGGTGCTCGCCGCGGGTGTCCACACGTTCAAGTACAGGCAGTCTTCACTCGTAGCCGTGGGACCCCCGAAAACCGAGAGCATCACGGGGCTCTGCATGCAGCTCGGCGCGAACGTGCTGGCGTCGCGGATACCGCGCCAAGGCTTGACGGGTTGCGGCCAGTGCCAGCGCAGCTCGCCGATCGGTGGCGCCGCAAAAGGGATGCCCTTGAAACTGGCAATGCCGTCGGTGACATCTCCACGAACAACGCCGCCGGTGACTGTCGTGGTCCGTGGCTCCGCATGGGACACCGTGGCTACGAGGAACAGACTGAGCCACAGGCTCGCGAACTTGCGCGTCATTATCATCGGCTTCAGGTCACCGCGAAGTAGCGGACAAAGTTGCCATCCGGACGGCGCTCCCCGATGCCGACGAACACATGGCGCGTGAGCCAATCGTGCGGGCCTTTGGGCGTTTCGAATGTCGGTTGCGCGCGTAGGTAGTAATCCTCGTGCGGCACTGGCGGGCCGCCCTCGAACGCCCACGCGCGCAAGCGTGCCATCGCGTCCGGTTTGCGACCCCACAGGAAGCCACGGTTCTGCATGTAGATCAACGTGCCGTCGTCGATCTCGAGTAGGTAGCGCGCATCGAATACGGCGGTGTCGTCTGCGCGGAAGTGTGCGTAGTCGCCGCCAGAATTCGCAACCGCGCGGCCGCGGAGGCGTGGCCCTTGAAACGTGCCCTCATCGACTAACACCGCAGAGCGAAAGCCGCCCTGGTGTACGTTGGGTATCGACAGCACGCGCGTGAATTTGAGCTGGCACTCGAATGCGAATTCGAGGTGCGGCCTGTCGAGAGTGGAGTACATAGTTGCCTCAGCTCGGCGGACGAAAGTCGAGACTGCCGCGTCGTTCACTGAAACGCCAGCCTTGAGGTGTGCGCACGAGCTTATCGTGGTAGCTGCCCACCCACGGCGGTGCTGGCGCTTGCAGTGGCAATTCGCTGGCGTTGGAGCTTGTCGTGCCCGAGAACAGTAAAATGTTGCTCGTCGCCGAGGCACGATCGGCACCTTCCAGCGTGACCAGAATGTTAGCGACGATATGCCGCGTTGCCCGCGGCGGTCGCGACTGGAACGCTGCGAGAATGGCAGCGCGGCCCGCGATGAAGTCGTTCGGTGCACTCGGGCGGCTCATGCGCCCGTCTTCGACATAGAGCGACGCGACCGCCGGCCAGTCGCCGGCGTCGTTCAATGCAGCGTAGCGTGTGATCAGCTCGGCGATGGCTGCCTTGTCGATCCACTCGTCTGACATCGCCATCGGCGGCTACCTACTTGGCGCGATTACGCCAGCTATCCGCGTAAGCGGTACGCGCCACGTTGGAGTAGGGCACGGGTGCGACCACGGCCTTCATCTCCACCTGCTTGTGGCGTTCGACAGTGGGCTTGCGCGTACCGCCGTCGGGCTCACCCCAAACGAACGTCACTTCTGTGCCAGGCTTTGCGTATTGCTCGTTTAGCATCGCGAGCGTCAGCATTTTTCCTTCATTCGCGCTGTACCCCACCCAAGTGGATAGGCCGATCAACTTGCCATCGACTGTGACGCGATCGTAAGGATGCATCGAGTACACGGCGCTCGGGAACTCGATGAATTTCGCGCGCAGGCCTTGATCGAACAGGGTGTACAGCGCATCCGTGACGGAAATGTCGTCGAGGGCGAGCGTCACTTTCTTGCGATGCGGGCCCGCTGCCTTCTTTTCGAGCGCTGCGCGGCCGATGAACTCGTGATCGAATTTCACGAACGGGCCGTAACCCAAGTCCCACGGCGTGAGGTAGTAGTCCTCAATGTTGTTAGACACGAAGCTACCGCCGATGGATGCCTTGGCTTCGTAATCGTTGACTGTCAGCCATTCGCGGTATGGCTTTAGTTGTGAGCCAGTGTAGATCGCTGGCAAGGGCGACGGGATCCAGCCAGACTCCAAAGTATTGGACGAGTAGCAGCGTCCGCCCACGAGCTTCATGCCATGGGCTTTGCCTGCTTCGACGAGCGCTGCATGAACCGCCGGCCCATCGGTCCACGGGCCCATGAGTTCATAGCCTGGTTGCCCAGCCATGCCATGCCGTAACGCATGCACTTTCCGGCCGGCAATCTGCATCCAGCACATGTTGAAGAACTTGAGGTCCGGCGCGGGCTTGCCGGTCGCAGCTTCGATGACTTTGGCCGAGTTCGGGCCCTGGATCTGGTAGCGGTAGTGGCGGCGATTCTGCGGATCGGGGCGCACCGCAGTGCGTTCATCGTACGTGCACGTGACGCGCAACTTGCTGAGCTCGCCGTGGTAGCGCACCCAATTGAGCGCGGGCGCGCGACCTACCAAGTTGAACTGATTCTCCGCAAGGTAGAACAGGATCACGTCGCCGATGACATAGCCATCCGGCGTGCAGGGCACAAACTGCTTGGCCTTGTCGGGCACGAAGCCCGCGAAGCTATTGATGCCGAGGCCGTTCAAGAACGCGAAGGCGTCTGGCCCTTCGACCATCAACTCGGCCATGTGATATGACTGATTGAACAGCACGCAGGTTTGTTGCCAAGCGCGTTGTTCGTCGCGCCAGTTGGTGTACTCCGCGGGCACGCCCGGGTATGCGTTTGGCCCGGCTTGCTGGTTCCGCAGCAGTTCGACGGTATTGCCGGTACTGCTCAGCAGTGATTCGAGCGAAGGTGTGTTGGTGCGCGCCGCGTTTGACATCGGTGTGGTCTCCCCCCAATTTTGACCTGCCGCCGCGCTGGCGGCGATCTCGTGATTGCGCGATGATTGTATGTCTTGCTTACGAAATCAAGGGGTGACGCGTGACTCTTATTGATACGACCCATGTGGGCAGTCTGCCGCGCGGCTCGGAACTCGTGCCGCTGCTGTTGGCGCGCGACCATGGCAAACCATACGACCACGACGCGTTCGATCGACTCGTTCAAGCCGCAGTTGATGATGCAGTGCGCAAGCAAGAAGCCGCAGGCGTATCGATCGTGAGCGACGGCGAACTCGGCAAGGTCGGCTATTCCACATATATCACTGAGCGCTTGTCGGGCTTCGGTGGGAATGTCACGCGCAAGCCGGCACTCGATCTTGCGCCGCTACCGGAGTTACGGAAGAAGCTCGCTGCGATCATGGGAGACCAAGAGTTCGTCCGTGCCAGCTGCATTGGCCCGGTGAAGCTCGTGAATCTCGATCCGTGCCACGAAGACATTCGCCGCTTTACGAAAGCGATGCAAGGCCGCGCCGTACGCGGCTTCATGAATGCGGCCTCACCGGGCTTGATCACCGCTTTTCAGCCGAACGCCTACTACCCGAGTCATGAGGCATATCTCGCCGACCTCGTGACTGCGATGCGCCCCGAGTATGAAGCGATTGCAGCGAGTGGCTTCGACTTGCAATTGGATTGTCCGGACCTCGCGATGTCGCGTCACACGGGCTACCAAGATTTGAGTGAAGCGGAGTTCCTCAAGATTGCCGCAGCGAATGTTGAAGCGCTGAACGCGGCCACGGCGAACATTCCGCCTGAGAAAATGCGCATGCACATTTGCTGGGGTAATTATGAGGGCCCGCATGATCACGACATTCCGCTTGAGCGCGTGATCGACATCATCCTGCGGGCGCGTCCGGCGACAGTCTTGTTCGAGGCAGCCAACCCGCGCCACGATCACGAATGGAAGGTTTGGGCCGATGCGAAGATTCCGTCACACAAAGTGCTGGCGCCGGGTCTGATCGACACGTGCTCCAACTATGTCGAGCACCCAGAGCTGATCGCGCAGCGCATCGAGCGCTTCGCGAACATCGTGGGTGTCGAACGCGTGATCGCGAGCACCGACTGCGGCTTTGGCACCTTCGCAGGCTACGGCAAGATCGACCCCGCCGTAACGTGGAAAAAACTCCAAGCGCTACGCGAAGGCGCCGACATCGCCGCAGCGCGCTTGCAGTAGCGATGCCGCAAGCCCACTTGTTAGAAGCTGGACATGAATGCGAGGCTCTCGTCGTCGAGTGGCTTACCCGCTTTCTGTTTGGCCAGTTCCTCTGCTCGTGTGCGGCGTTGCGACTCGATTAGCCACGCGTGAATCGCATCGACGTCGTCGTTTGACAGCACATCGTCCCAGCGGGGCATGCCGCGCGGGGCCAGAGCACCGGCAAGCACGATGCTGCGAAACGCGGCGTGCGTGCCGGGTTGCATGCGCCTGAGGTCCGGCGTGATCGAGCGCGGTTGATTGGCGTGACAGATGATGCAGTGGCTGAGGAACAATCCCTGGCCGCGCGCCAAGACGGCCGGTGTCACGTTGGGTAACTGCGCCGGCGGTTCGGCTGCGGGTTGCAGCGGTGCGAGCTCTGCTGGTAGCGGTACCGTCGTTCCGTCAAGCTTGAATACGAGCAATCGACCGCGATTGCCGTACTTGTAGGCGGCCGAGTAGCGCGGCACGAACGGATAGCCGCCGCCGCCCCACGCGGCCATCACGGCGACATACTGCGCCCCGCCGACGCGGTAGGTCATCGGCGCCGCGAGAATCGAGCTGCCGGTCTCGATCGACTTCAGGATCTTGCCGGTGCGTTTGTCGATCGCGCGAAACGTGCCATCGACACTGCCTTGGAATAGTAAGCCGCTCGCGGTTGTTAGCACGCCGGCGCGATCCTGCCAACTACGGAGCGGCAGGGCCCAGCGCGTCTCACCGGTCAAGGGATCGATCGCGCGCAGCTCCGACTTGTACGGCTCGCGCTTCACTTCGGCCAGCGCCGGTAGCTTTTCAATCTCCGCGCGCAGCGGCGGCGGGAGCGACGGCAGCGCTGCCACGACATCTTGCGCAAAGATCAGCGCGGCATCGTTGTTCAGCGCCCGGGCGATGCGCGGCTTTGCGCCTGGCGTCATGAACATGAGATTGCCCATGTCGAGTACCGGCGCGTAGTACAGGCCCGATTCCGGATCGAAACTCGCAGCGTGCCAGTTGCGCGCCCCGGGCGTGCCCGGAAACACGATCTTGGGGCCTAACGAGTAGTCGGACGATTCAGGCGTGAGTACCGGCTTGCCCGTTTTCAGATCGATCGAACTCGCCCAGTTCGTACGGACGATGGCATTGGCGCGCAGTAACTTGCCGTCGCGCCGATCGAGTACATACAAGAAGCCGTTCTTCGGCGCGTGGATCACGACCGGTCGCTGCTCGCCGTCGATGGTGAGATCGGCGAGAATCATGGGTTGCGTCGACGTGAAATCCCAATTGTCGTGCGGCGTTTGTTGGTAGTACCAGCGTACGCGCCCGGTCTTTGCATCGAGCGCGACAAGGCTGCCGAGGTAGAGTTGATCGCCGCCTTTTGGTGAACGGCGCTGCGAGTGATAGGGGGCGCCATTGCCGGTGCCAACGAGCACATAGCCCGTCGTGGCGTCATAGTGGATTGCATCCCACACGGTACCGCCGCCACCGATATCCCAGCGGCTGTCGGGATCCCAAGTTGTTAGCGCAGCCTCGAGGTCTGGGTGATCTTGCGGCCCGAGTTTGGGGTCGCGCGGCACCGTCCAGAAGCGCCAACGCAAGCTGCCATCAGCGAGATCGTAGGCGCTCACGTAGCCGCGTGCGTCGTACTCGCTACCCGCATTGCCCAGCAGCACGACGTCACCGGCCACTTCAGGCGCGCCGGTGGAGCTGTAGCCGCGCCCGCGATCGACGATCGTGTCGACCTTCCAAACAACTGCGCCCGATGCCGCATCGAGCGCATAGAGCCAACCGTCGAGCGCGCCGACGAAGACTTTGCCTTGCGCCACGGCGACGCCCCGGTTTGCCATGTCGCAACACACGCTGCGATGGATTGCAGGATCGATCTTGGGTTCGAAGCGCCAGCGTTCTTGGCCGGTTGCGGCATTGAACGAGTACACGCGCCCGGCGACGCCGCTCGTGTACATGACGCCGTCGATCACAATGGGCGTGGCTTCGAGTACGCGATTCGTGCCGAGCTCTGCGAGCCACGCAAGCCCAAGGCGCGACACGTTCTCGGGTGCGATGTCCGTCAACGGCGAGTGACGTGATTTCGCGGCGTTGCCGCCTTGTGTCGGCCAGTTGTCCTCGGGTTTGCTCGCGGCAACCGTGGCGCTCGGCTGCGGCGGCTCCTGTGAGCGACCGCACGCGCCGAGTAGTAAGACGACACCGACGACTAACCACTTGTTCATAGGGAATCCCAGGGGCTCGGCATGTGGTAGGGAACCGTGATGAAATTCGCTTCGATTTGGCAAATCATGCCGTGATCGATCTTGAACAGCTCGGCCAAGTAAAACGAGTGGGGCCGACGCACGAGCGATTGCACGGTACGCCCATCGGTCAGCTGATACTCCGCGAGGCGTCCGCAGTGGTCGATGAAGCCAAACGCGAGCACGAGGCCGCGTTGTTCATCCACGAGCGGAAAGCGGCGCGCGCGCAGCCGATCGTCGTAGCGATAATTGCCCATGCGAAACTGCTCTTCGCAGCCGAGGCCCGCGACGGGCACGATCTTGGCGAACTCCGGGTTACGCGTGGTCTGCACGCCATTCTCGACGCGATTGCAGTCGGGATGGAACCGAGTATGTATCGTGCCGTCGTTGAGTTGTAAGGTGTCGAAGTAGCCGTTGGCGAGGCGAATCATTTCCGCGCGCGGCACGGGTGCGGCCGCGTCGGTGTTCAGTATAGGTTTGTCCCAATAGCGTGGATTTTCGAATTTGATGCCGGAGTCCGACTGCCGTACGACGATGGTTTCGGCCTCGCAAATCGCACCGTCGGCATCGACGCGCAGACGTAGCGTATAGGCCGATTCCTCGAGATGTTCGCGCACGGTGCCAAAGTAGCCGACTTGCCGCGTCTGCGGATCGGCGAACAGCAATCGATAAGAGCCCACTGCATCGATCGTGCCCCACAGGCCGTCGCCGACTTCCAACATGACGTTGTTCTCGGACGTGTGCGGTGTCCGACTCCAGCGAACGCCGTGCGGATCGCGCCGCCCCAATGCTTGCAAGTAGCGCTCCAGCACTGCGTAGAGCTCGTGACGTTGCATGACGCGCAAATCCCCTCGATGATGTGCTGCCAATCATAACAATTGTTATATCGAGCGAGGCAAACATGACGGCGCGATTTGACAACCGTACCGCTGTTGTCCTGGGCGGAACCGCAGGCATTGGGTTGGCGACGGCGCGTGCCTTCAGCGCGGAGGGTGCGCGTGTGGCGCTGACCGGCCGCAACGTCGAGGCGCTGGCGCGCCTCGCGGCGGAGCGTGCGTGGCTCACACTGCGCGCCGACATGGCCGATGTGGCGGAGCAACGGGCCGCATTGGCACGTATTCACGCGACGCTCGGGCCATTCGACATACTGTGTGTCAATGCCGGTGTGGGTGGATTTGCGACGGTTCCCGATGTGACGGAGAGCTTTTGGGATGAGGTGCATCGGGTTAATTTGCGGGGTGCATTCTTCGCGGTGCAATCGGCACTGCCGTTCTTGCGCGACGGTGCTCGTGTGGTGCTCACCGGGTCGATCGGGGCGCAGCTCACATTGGCGGGTAATGTGGTGTATGCCGCAGCGAAGGCCGGCTTGTGCGCCGTGACCCGCACGCTGGCGACGGAGCTGTTGCCGCGCCGCATCCGCGTTTGCATGGTCTCGCCTGGCCCAGTGGATACCGAGATTTTCAAGCGTGGCGCGACGCCGGAGCAAATCGCCACCTTTCGCGCGGATATAGCCGCGAAGGTGCCGATGAAGCGCCTTGGCGAGCCGGAGGAGGTGGCCCGCGCCATTTTGTTCCTGGCCTCCGATGAAGCGAGCTTCATCACCGGCGTCGACTTGTTTGTCGACGGCGGTTGCGTCGAGCTGTAGTAGCGTCAGCGACGTGCTGCTGCGCTACAAGGCGCGCGGCGCTCCGTCGATCAGAATCGTCTTCGTCTCGAGAAATGCGTGCAAGCCCTCGATGCCGCCCTCGCGACCGATCCCGGATTGCTTGAACCCGCCATACGGCAAACCGAAATCCATCCGCAATCCGTTCTGGCCGACGGCACCCGTGCGAATCTCGCGGGCTAAGCGATAGGCTGCATCCGCGTCGTTCGTGAGCACGGAGCCATAGAGCCCGTAATTCGAGTCGTTAGCTACGCGCACGGCATGCGCATCGTCGTCGACAGGGATGAGGCACAAGACGGGCGCAAAGATTTCCTCTTGTGCGATGCGCGAACGATTGTCGACGTTCGCAAATAGCGTGGGCTCCAAGTAATAGCCGCGCGGCAGGTGTGCCGGCCGTTTACCACCGGTGACGAGCTCGGCTGTCCTGCGGCCTTCTTCGATGTACTCGAGCGCGCGTTCGAATTGCCGCTTCATCGCGAGTGGCCCGAGATTCGAGCGCGGATCGTCCGATGGGCCGACCACGAATTGCGCCATTTCCGCTGCAATCGCGCGCGCGAGCTGATCATGCCGCGCGCGACTCACCAGGGCGCGGCTCAGCATGGCGCACACTTGACCACTCATAACGATGATGGTGTTCGCGAGAATCTTGGCTGCAATCTCGATCGGGAAGTCGTCGCGCACGATCGCTGCGGATTTGCCGCCCAGCTCGAGCGTGCAGCGCGCAATCCGTCCGCCGCACACGGCGCCGATCCGACGCCCGGCGCCAGTCGAGCCAGTGAAACTCACTTTGTCGACGCTCGGATTGTTGATCAAGTGATCCGATGCGTCGCGATGTCCGCAGACGAGATTGAGCGTGCCGGGCGGCAGTCCTGCAGCCTCGGCAGCTTCTGCGATGATGTATGCCTCGAGCGGCGTTTCGGGCGAGGGCTTCATGATCACAGTGCAGCCCGCCGCGAGTGCGTAGCCCACCTTATTCAGCATGATGCCGTACGGCGCATTCCAGGGCGCGATCGCAACGGCCACACCGACGGGCTCGTGAGCAATGTAGGCATTCGGTGCTGCGACTGATGCGCGTTGTTCGACAAACGCGAAAGACTCAGCGGCGGCAATGATCTGGTCGAACGCCATCGTCGAGCCCGCGGTCATCGGCCCGGCAAAACTGGCGAGGCCACCCATTTGTGCCGTCCACGCGCGCGCAATCTCGGCCGTTCTGGCATGGAGGTGAGCCGACATCCGCTTCAGTGTTGCGACGCGCACGCGCGGCGCGAGCTTGCTCCACGCCCCAGAGTCGAACGCGGCACGTGCGGCTGCGACGGCTGCATCCATATCTGCGGCATCTGCCTCGGCCACGGCGCCGACCACCGTCTCAGTGTTCGGGCACACGAGTTCGATACGCCGTTGTGACCGGGCCGCGACCCAGTCGCCCCCAATCCACAAACGATCCGGGCGGGCGACGTGTACGCCAGTGGGATTCATGAAAGCTCCTCCGCAAATGCTGCGGCGCCTTTCGTAACATTTGTTATCGAAGAGCGCAATCGCTGCGCGAGCGAGGCGTCAGGCGCGCGGTACGTGTTGGCGCTTCACGCGCGGCTGCCACGCAACGACTTGCGCATCGAGCACTGCCAAGATCCGACGTAGCGCCGCCCGGTCGCGCACCGACAATGAGCCAAACAAATCGGCCGCAATCTCGCCGATGCGGGGCAGCAACGCGCGATGGGCGGCAGCGCCGCGCGCACTGACTCGGTATGGCTTACGGCGCAGATTGCTCTGATCGCGTACGCGTTCGACGAGCCCCATCCGCGCGAGCGAGGTCAACGCGCGGCTCACATTCATCGTGTGCATGCCCATCAGCTCCGCAAGATCGTGGCCGGCCGACCGCCCCTCGCCCGACAGCGCCATCAAGATGCGCAATTCGTTCGAACTCAAGCCGGCGGGGTCCGCCACGCCATCGCGCATCGGGCGACTGATCAATGCTGCATAACGCAGCATCGCGACCAACAGGTCGATATCCTGGCGTGCGAGAGGCTTCGATTTCCGTCCGGCCATGCAGCGTTTTCCTACGAAAACCGCAAGGTTACCGAATCGATCCCAAACTTGCTTCTGCGCGGAGGGTCGTCGTTTGCATTGGTCCGAAAACTTGTATGTAATACAAACAAACGCCGTTCCGAATCGAGGGGGTCATCGGTGACGATGCAGGGGTACGTTTTGACGCTGGCTTGTCCGGATCGCCCGGGGCTCGTGGCTGGCGTTGCGGGCCTGTTGGCCGAGCACGGCGGCAATATCCTCGATTCGCAGCAGTTCAACGACACGGAGAGCCGCCGGTTCTTCATGCGCGTGGCCTTCGAACTGCTCGGCACCGCGAAGATCGAAACGATTGCGCGCGCGTTCGGGACATTGGCGAAAGCCAACCAAATGGAGTGGCACTTGCGCGCGGCCAATGAGCGCCAGCGTGTACTGCTCCTCGTGTCGAAATTCGATCACTGTTTGGGCGATCTCTTGTACCGCGAACGCATCGGCGAGTTGTCGATGAATGTCGTCGGCGTGGTTTGCAATCATCCACGCGAGGTCTTGAAGATCTCGCTGCTCGGCGACATCCCGTTCCACCATTTGCCGGTCACGCCGGAAACCAAGCCCGCGCAAGAGGCTGAGATCAAGCGTTTGGTCACGGAGTCGCGCGCTGATCTCGTCGTGCTTGCGCGCTACATGCAGATCCTGTCGGATGATCTCGCACGCTTTCTGACTGGGCGTTGCATCAACATTCACCACAGCTTTCTGCCCGGGTTCAAGGGTGCGCGGCCGTACCACCAGGCGCACGCCCGCGGTGTCAAGATGATCGGGGCGACAGCGCACTACGTGACGGGCGATTTGGACGAAGGTCCGATCATCCATCAAGACGTCGAGCCGATCAGTCATGCCGATTCGCCGGACGATCTGGTGCGCAAGGGCCGCGATCTGGAGCGTCGCGTGTTGGCGCGCGCCGTCCACTACCATCTGGCGGATCGCGTGTTCCTCAACGGTTCGAAGACGATCGTGTTCAAGGACTGAGTCGATGACGCACGCTCGCTCGTCAGCTCGTTCGCATTCCGATTACGTCGTGTAGCGCGTCATTCAACGCAGTTGGGGGGCAGGCATGACAGACGTCACGCTATATCACTGGGAGCCGAACGCAAACTCCGGCAAGCCGATGCTGACGCTGCTCGAGAAGGGCGTCCCGTTTGCGAGTCACTACCTCGACCTACTCAATTTCGATCAACACCAGCCTAACTACTTGGCGGTGAACCCGCAGGGCACCATTCCGGCGCTCGTGCACGGCTCGCGCGTGCTCACCGAATCGACGGCGATCATGGAGTACGTCGACGAAGCGTTTCCAGGCCCGCGCTTGATGCCAGCCGATCCGCGCGATCGTTGGCGGATTCGCTGGTGGATGAAGTTCATGGATCAATGGCTCGCGCCAAGCTTTTCGATGATCGGTTGGAGCGTATTCGTGGGCCCGCAAGTGCGTGCGAAAGATCCGCACGTGCTCGAGCAAGCCATCGAACGCATCCCACTACCGGAGCGCCGCGTAGCATGGCGCAAAGCCATCTATGGCCAGTTCGGCGCGGAGGAGATGGCGGAGTCCCAGCGCCGCGTCGCGCAAGGTATTCGCATGCTCGAGGAGGCGTTGGCGCGGCGTCCTTGGCTCGGCAGCGACGCCTTCAGCCTCGCAGATATCAATGGCTTCAATCTGGCGTACGCGCTACCGCTGTCGCAGCCGAAGTTGTCGAACGATGAGATCACGCCAAACATTCTGCGCTGGCTCCGCGCCATCTACGCGCGGCCAGCAACGAAAGCCTGTTGGGCGATGGGCCGCACCGACATGGTCAAGCGAGTGACGATTCTCGACACGCCTGTGATCAAGGGAGGTGCCGCGTCATGAGCACGACGTTGTATCACGGCGAGCCAAACGGCCCGTCACTCAGCGTGCTGGCAGTGCTGTTTGAGAAGAACGTCGACGCCAAGCTCGTGCGTTGCGATCTCGCGCGTGGCGGGCGCCATCAGCTGTCGTTTGCGCAACAGCCGGAAGTGGCTATGAGTGTCGAGGGCGAGGGGCCCGTCTTGTTAGTGGACGGTGAAGCGCTGACCGATTCAGTTTTCATTGCCTGTTATCTCGACGATGTCGGGTCGGGTCCGGCCCTGCGGCCAAGCGATCCGTACGAGCGCTGGCGTGTCATGTGCTGGTGCCGACAGTTCATCGAGCGGACGGCACCCGCTGCCGCGTTGCTCGGTTGTCAGGCGCATCCGCCGGCTCTCGCGCCCGAAGCACTCGAGCGGATCGGCAGCCTGGATTTGCGCGAGCGCTGGCGCGCCGCTGTCGCGCGGCGGTTCGACGCTACGCAGATAACGGATAGTCGCAATAAGATCGCTCAAGCCGTCGCGCGGATCGAAGCGGCACTCGAGGGCCGCGATTGGCTGTTCGGCATGCCGACCATTGCAGATTTTGAGAGTTACTCGTGGCTCGCGGGCATGGTGTCGGTCGTGCCCGACGCATTTGCCGATCAGCCGCGGACGCGGAGTTGGCTGCAGCGCATGCAACGCCGCCCGGCGATCGCGAGCGCGCTGGCGCTGGCTACCAGCGCGGATCCGACCCAGAGTTGGGCGCCAGGGCCGGAGATCAATCGGTGGGGTTGAGAGGAGTCGCTATGACGATGGTCGTTCGCTTGAGTTTGTTCGCAATCGCGGGGTTGTTAGCAGCCTGCACACCGAAAGCGGAGCCACCGAGCGCGGTAGCCGCAGCTCCGCTGGGAGTGGACGCGCAGGCCATCGGCGCGGAATCCAGCAGCGGGGCTAACTGGCTGACGTATGGCCGTACCTACGATGAGCAGCGCTATTCTCCCCAGAAGCAGATTACGGTCGCCAATGTCCGCGAGTTAGGTCTTGCATGGTTTCAAGATCTCGACACGAATCGCGGTCAAGAAGCCACGCCGCTCGTCATCGATGGGCGCATCTACATCTCCACGGCTTGGTCCAAGGTCAAAGCCTACGACGGCGCGAGCGGCACGCCATTGTGGTCCTACGATCCGCAGGTGCCCGGTGAAACAGCCGTGAAGGCTTGCTGCGATGTCGTCAATCGCGGGCTCGCGGCGTGGGGCACGCGCCTGTTCATCGGCACGCTCGACGGACGTTTGATCGCGCTCGATCGCGAAACTGGCAAAGAGCTCTGGTCGCAATTGACGGTCGATCCCTCGCAGCCGTACACCATCACCGGTGCGCCGCGCGTGATCGCCGGCAAGGTGATCATCGGTAACGGCGGCGCCGAGCTCGGCGTGCGCGGTTACATCACGGCCTACGACGCCGAGTCGGGCAAGCAACTGTGGCGCTTCTACACCGTGCCGGATAAGCCGGGTAGTAACGATGCACCGCATCTCAAGAAAGCCGAGAGCACCTGGAAGGGTGAGTGGTGGAAGCTCGGCGGTGGCGGCACCGTGTGGGATGCCATGGCTTACGACCCGGAACTCGACCTGCTGTACATCGGCGTTGGTAATGGCAGCCCGTGGCACCAGGCGTACCGCTCGCCGGGCGGCGGCGACAACCTGTATTTGTCGTCGATCGTGGCGTTGAAGCCCGCGACCGGCGAGTACGTGTGGCACTACCAAACGACGCCGGGTGAGACGTGGGACTACACAGCGACCCAGCACATCATGCTGGCCGACCTGGAGATTGCCGGGCGGCAGCGCAAAGTGTTGATGCAGGCGCCGAAGAACGGCTTCTTCTACGTACTCGATCGAGCGACAGGCGAGTTGCTCTCGGCTAACAACTTCGTACCTGTCACATGGGCGAAGGGTGTCGATCTCAAAACCGGCCGACCGATCGAAGTGGCTGAGGCGCGCTACGATCGCACGGGCAAGCCAGCGTTGGTCTCACCAGGGCCCGGTGGCGCTCACAATTGGCAGCCGATGGCGTACTCGCCCGAGAACCGCTTGGTGTACATCCCAGCGATGCTCACGGCGTTCCCATACATTCCAGCCAAGGATTGGGAGGCTTCACAGCGCGGCTTCAACGTAGGCCTCGATTTCGCGGCGGCCGCGATGCCAGCAGACAAGAAGTTCCGCGAGGGTGCGCGGGCTAACACGACCGGTGCGTTGATTGCTTGGGATCCCGTCGAGCAGCGCGAGCGCTGGCGCGTGGCGCACAAGGGCCCGTGGAACGGTGGCGTTTTGGCGACCGCGGGTGGCTTGGTTTTTCAGGGCTTTGCGCCCCAAGAGTTTGCCGCGTTTGACGCTAAGTCCGGCGAGAAACTCTGGTCGAAGCAGGTACAAACCGGGGTTATCGCTGCGCCGATCACGTATTCGATCGACGGTACGCAGTACATCGCAGTGCTGGCGGGCTGGGGCGGCGTGCACGCGTTGGCAACGGGCGTGGTCGCCGAGGCGGCGGGTCCGGTCAAGAATGTTTCGCGGTTGTTAGTATTCAAGCTAGGGGGCAAGGTGGAGTTGCCGCCCGAGGAGCCCATTTTGCGTGCGCCCATCGATCCGCCGCCGCAAACGGGTACACCCGCGCAGATTGCGGCTGGCGCCGTTGCCTACGGGCGTTACTGCGGCGTGTGTCACGGTGATTCCGCTTATGGCAGCACTGTGATTCCGGACTTGCGCCGCAGTGTGATGCTACGCGACGAAAAGACTTGGGCGACGATCGTCCTCGATGGGGCACTCAAAGATCGAGGCATGGTCGGATTCGCCAACGTGCTCGATGCCGACGGCGCTGAGGCCGTACGGCACTATGTGATCAAGCGCGCCCACGAAGACAAAGCATTGGGAGATCAGTAATGGCCATCACGCTGTACACGGCGGCAACGCCCAACGGTTGGAAGGTATCGATCGCACTCGAGGAACTCGCGTTACCGTACGAAGTGCGCGTCGTCGACTTTGCGACGAACGAGCAGAAGTCAGATTGGTACGTGAAGATCAATCCAAACGGCCGCATTCCGGCGCTCGTCGATGACGGCTTCGCGATTTTCGAATCGGGCGCGATCTTGATTTATCTCGCCGAGAAGACCGGACGGCTGATGCCGCGCGATCCACAGGGGCGCAGTCGCGTATTGCAGTGGCTGATGTTCCAGATGTCGGGTGTGGGTCCGATGATGGGGCAGGCCAACGTGTTCTTGCGGTACTTCCCGGAGAAGATCCAAGCCGCGATCGATCGCTATCAGCGTGAAGTCACGCGCTTGTTAGGTGTGATGGACCGGCAACTTGCGACGCACGAGTACATCGCGGGCGACTACTCCATTGCCGATATCGCACTCTGGCCGTGGGTGTCGGGGCATGATTACTCCGGAGTGTCTGTCGCAGAGTTCCCGCACGTGCAGCGCTGGCTCGCGCTGGTGGGTGATCGCCCTGCAGTTCAGGCCGGGCGCGATGTGCCGATCAAGCGCAATCGCGCTGCCGAGATCGAAGCGGCGACGAAGACGGGTCCGAAAATGCTGGCGTAGCAGGCGATGACGTACGTCCGCAATGCGTGGTACGTGGCGGCGTGGGTGAAGGATCTCGCGCCCGATCGACCGTTTGCTGCAACGATTCTCGACGAGCGCCTGGTGTTCTTTCGCGATGGCTCCGGTTCCTTGACGGCGCTTGAGGATCGCTGCGTGCATCGCTTCGCACCGCTGTCGCTCGGGCGTTGTGAGTCGGGTCGTCTGCGCTGCCTCTATCACGGATTCTTGTACGGGGCCGATGGGCGCGTGGTCGAGATTCCGGGCGAGGAGCGCATCCCAGCACGTGCGCACGTGCGGCACTACCCGGTAGTCGAGCGTCACGATTGGGTGTGGGTGTGGATGGGCGACCCCGCGCGCGCAGATGCGGAACTCATTCCAGCAGCCGTTGGGTTATCCGATCCAGACTGGTTGTTAGGATCCGGTCAGATGGACTACGCTGCCGAGGCGCGCCTCATCTGCGACAACTTGTGCGACTTCTCGCACTTGAGCTACGTGCATGCGAACAGCTTTGGCGCGAGCGAGACTTGGGCGAAGACTCGCCCCGCTGTTAAGGCATTGTCGCGTGGCGTGCGCTTCGAGCGTTGGCTCGTCAACGAGCCGCGGATGCGCGCTCGCGGTGACAATCGCGCCGATGTGTGGTCGTGGTACGAGTTCCATGTGCCCGGCATTTTGCTGATGTCGAGCGCTGCGTATCCGGTGGGCACGGCCGCGGCGTGCGAGTGGCGTGAGCCGCCAGCGCATCTGACAGGCGAGGGGATCACGTTCACGAGCCAAGCGGTCACGCCGGTCACTGCAAAGACTGCGCGGTACTTCTTTAGCTGGGGGCCGCGCCGCGATCAAGGTGACGAAGCGTTGCGCGATACCTTGATGAAGATTGCCGACATGGCCTTTACCGAGGATCGAGTGATGATCGAAGCGCAGCAACGTGTCATTGATACGAGTGCTGTGGCGCGGGTCTTGCCGACGAGTGCGGATCAAGGCGTGATTCTCTACAACCGCTTGGTCGAGTCGCTGTGTGCGGCCGAACGCCAAGCTGCGGGGGGCGCCGCGTGAGCGACTTTGCGGGGCGTCACCTCTTCGTCACCGGCGCATCGACCGGGATCGGGTATGCCACAGCGCAAATGCTGGCGCGTCGTGGCGCGCGCGTGTTCCTGGTCGCGCGCGGGGCCGAGCGGCTCGAAGCGGCCACGCGCCAGATTGCTGCCGCAGGCGGCGTGGCCGCTCATGCCGTGGCGGACGTGACGGATCGCACGCAACTTGAGGCGGCGTTCGATCTGGCGGAACGTACGTTCGGCCCCATCGACGGCTTGTTTGCGAATGCGGGAACCGGTGGACAGTTCGCGCCGCTCACGTCATACGACGACGCCACGTTCGAGGCCGTGCTGCGGACGAACCTAACAAGTGTGTTCTGGGCGATGAAGCGCGTGCTGCCCAGCATGATTGCGCGACGCGCGGGCAGCATTCTCGTCACGGGCAGCGTCGCGAGCGAACGTGGCATGCCAGACAATGCCGCTTACGTCGCCTCGAAGCATGCTGTTCTCGGATTGGCTCGTGCTGCAGCCATCGAGAACGCGCGGCACGGGGTGCGAGTGAATTGTGTCATCCCGGGCCTCATCGATACGCCCATGTTGCTGCAAGTCGATCCCAGTGCACCGCCGTCGGCCATTCACGCAGCGCTTGGTAGGCTCGTGCCGCTCGGTCATATCGGCTCGGCGGACGAACTCGCCGAGGTCGCTTGTTTCCTGTTATCCGATCGCGCTAGCCACGTGACCGGCCAAGCCATTGCTGTCGATGGCGGAATTCTCGGCAGTTTCTCACCGAAGTAGGACCATCATGACCATCAAGTATTACCACGCGGAGCCCGCGGCCAATTCGCTGAAGTCGATGATCCCACTGCTCGAGAAAGGGATTCCGTTCCAGAGCATGTACGTCGATCTGCATCGGTTCGAGCAGCACGCAGAGTGGTTCGTTGCGATCAATCCCGAGGGTCAAGTCCCCGTGCTCGACCACGACGGGCACATCATCACGCATACGACCGTGATCAACGAGTATTTGGAAGACGTGTTTCCCGACGTGCCGCTACGGCCGCGCAACCCAGTGGGCGCCGCACGCATGCGTTACTGGAACAAGTTCTGCGACGAACAAGTGATGAACTATGTGTCGATGCATGGCTGGCATCGCATGGTTGGCGTCATTGCGCGCAACATCGAAGGCGGGGAGTTTGAGAAGCTGATGGAGCGCATCCCGCTGCCGGATCAGCGTCGCAAGTGGCGCACGGCACGCTCGGGGTTTAGCGAAGCCGATCTCGCGCACGCGACGGAGAAAATCGCTTATGCCATTGATAAGGTCGAGCGACAGTTAGCGGAGACCCGCTGGATCGCGGGCGACGACTACACACTCGCCGACATCAATTTCTATTCCTATTGCGGCATGAGCGTGGAGCGCATGTTTCCCGACCTTGACGTGCACAAACGTTGCCCGCGTCTCGTCGAATGGCGTGAGCGCATGACGGCGCGTCCGGCAGTTGCGAAAGCGCTGGCTGGCGAAGATCGGACCGACCCGCGCCTGCGCACGTTCACCGGCCACGCCCGCTAACAAGCCGCGCTCAGCGCGGCTTGAGACCGCGTCGCTGCTCGCGATAACTGTCGCGGCGGATCTTTTCGAAGTCGACGCGTTTGGCGTGCCCGGGGTCGACGGGGTAGTCGCGAAAATCGGCGAGGATTTCGTCGAACAACTCGCGCAGCTCGTCGCGAAACTCTGGGTGCGAGAAAATGTGGAAGCGATCTTCGCGCATACCATCGAGGACGCGCGCTGCGATCACATCGGGCTCCATGCCGAATTCATGGACCGACGCGAGCCGTTGCACGTGCGCGTGATCGACGGGCTTTGCGCCCGCCTTGAGTGCCTCCGGCCGTATGTCGTCGCTCGCGTATATGTAGGATTTCACGAGCCCAGGGCAGAGCACCGATACGCCGATGCGATGCTTCGCCAAACTGGCGCGCAGCGACTCGGACATCCCCCGCACGGCGAACTTCGTCGTGTTGTAAATGCCGGGAACGCCTGCGGCCAAGAAGCCGGCCATCGAGGCGGTGTTGACGACGTAGCCGCCTTGACCGGCGCGAATCATCCGCGGCACAAATGTCATTACGCCATTGATCGGGCCCTGCAGATTGACGCCCATGACCCAATCCCAATCGTCGTAGCTCGAGTCTTCGATCGATTGAAAGAGATTGACTCCAGCATTATTGAACAACAGCGTCACGGTACCGAACCGCTGCTCGACCGCGTCGGCCGCACGCGCCAAATCACTCCGCGACGCGACATCGACTCGGATACCCATGACTCGCTCGTTGCGCAATTCCGCGACTGCTCGATCGATCGACTCTTGTCGAATGTCGGCCAGCGCGACGTTGCAGCCTTCCGCTAACAAGGCACGAACTAGGCCGATGCCGATGCCGTTGGCACCACCCGTGACGAAGGCCGTGCGGCCGGCAAAATCCTTCATGGCTTGAGCTTCCTCTGGCGTGCGATTTCGTCCGCGTGAATGGGATTGCGGAACAAGATGCTGAACGTGTTCTTGTACTCGAGGTTCTCGGGCAAGTTCGGCACGGCCGCGCGCATCGCTTCGGTCCGATCCGCAATGCCCGCCCGAAATTCACTATGCGTGAGGATGTACAGCTCGTCGGCGAGAATGCCTTGCAGCACGCGCTGGCCCACGGCTTCTTTGGTCATGTACAAGTGAAAGAAATTGCCGCCAGCTTGGCGACGCTTATCGGCCTCCGCGTAGCCCGTCTCGGCAAGCGCTGCGGGCCGAGTGCGATGCGCTTCTGCGATGTTCGATTGCACAGCGCCCGGGCAAAACGCCGAGCAAATGATGCCTTCGGGTTCGAGTTCGGCGCGCATGCACTCCATCATGTGAACTGCGGCGCCTTTCGAAGTACCGTAGATCGTGGCGCCTGGATGCGGCACCAAGCCTGACATCGACGCCGTGTTGACGATGTGCCCACCCTCGCCGTGGCGGCGGATGCGCGGCAGCAGCGTCACGATGCCGTTGATCGTGCCGCCCAGATTCACGCCCATGACCCAGTCCCAGTCGGCGAACGTTGCCAGGCTCGTCGGGCCGACGACTGCGACGCCCGCGTTGTTACACAGCAGGTGAATTTTGCCAAACCGCGTTTCCGCAAGATCTGCCGCGCTCGCAAACTGCGCGCGATCGGTGACGTCGAGTTTTAAGGTCAGTACGCGTTCGGGCGTGCCGAGCTCATGCTTGGCGCTTTCGAGGTGATCGTCGCGTACATCGGCGACCACCACATTCATGCCGGCGCCCAATAAAGCCTTGGCAATACCGAGGCCGATGCCACTCGCGCCGCCTGTGATGAATGCGGTCTTGCCGGGTAGGTTTTGCATGCCAACGCCTCGCGAGTTAACGGGGCAGGGCCCAGCCGTGCCGAGACAGGGCTGGACTTTCCCCTCGAAAAGATATTGTATCTAACACTTACAAACTGGCGTTTGTAAAGCCGGGGCGAATCGAGGGGGCGAGGATGGAGGGGCGGGAGGCGAACACCGCGCCGCAAGACAGCGCGGCGCCGTCTGGCGTGCAGTCTGCATGGCCGTCGCGCTCGGCGGCGCATTTCGGCTTGGCGGTGATCATTCTCGCCACGATGCTGAATTTCTTCGATGCGCAGGTGTTCGCGATGATGGCCCAGCGCATCAAGGTCGACTTCGATCTCACCGACGAACAGCTCGGCTTTCTCATTGGCCCCGCGAATGTCGTGTTCTATGTGCTCGTTGGCATACCGCTCGCGCGCTTGGTCGATCGTTACCCGCGCAAATATGTGCTCGCATGCGGGATCAGCATCATCGGCGGCGTCACGGCTCTCGGCGGCCTCGCCCAGAACTTGTGGCAGTTGTTCTGCAGTCGCATGTTGGTCGGTGCCGGCGGGTCAGCCCACGCGCCGGGTGCCTACTCGATGCTTGCCGACTACTATCCCCCACAAACACTGCATCGGGCGATCGGGTTCTTGCAGCTGGGTTTCATCGGCGGCAATGCACTCGGCATTTTTTTGGGTGGCACGCTCGTGGCGCTCGCGGCGGCGTGGCCTGTGACGCAGTGGATGGGCCTCACGATCCACGGCTGGCAGTGGATATTGATGATCGTCGGTGCGCCGGGTTTGTTGATCGCGGGTTTGCTGCTCCTCGTGACCGAGCCGCCGCGTCGCGGTATTGGCCCGCGCAGTGCGCTGACGTTCCGCGAGGTGTTAGGCGAGATTTCGGCGCGGCGCGCGGTGTATCTGCCGCTCTTTGTCGGGCTCGCGCTGAGTTCGGCATTGTCGAGCGGCTTGCAAGCCTGGCGCACGCCGTTTCTGATGCGCACCTACGGTTGGGACGAAGCGGAGATCGGTCGTTTGGCAGGCCTGATGTTTTTGGTCGCGGCGCTCATCGGCGCGGCCTTTGGCACGCTGTTCGTCGAATGGCTCGCCAAGCGGTATCGCGACGCGAACGTGCGCGCCGCGGCCATCCTGTTTACCGTGGCCGTGCCATTTGAGATTGCAGCGCCGCTCATGCCCACCGGCGAGTTGTCACTGTTGTGCTTAGGAATCGTATTGGTCTGTGGCCTTGCGTCCGCCGTGCCGCAAAACGCAGCCATCCAGCGCATCACGCCGAACGCGATGCGGGGCCAGGTCACGGCGATCTACCTATTCATGTTCATCGTGTTTGGCGCGTTGGGCGGCCAATTGATCGGCAGCGTGACCTATCGCGTGTTTGGCAACGATGCGGATCTGTGGAAATCGTTAGTGTTAGTGGCGGTGGTGCTTGCACCGCTGGCGGCCGCAGCGATTTGGCGCGGCGTGAAGCCCTACGGCGTCGAAGTGGCGCGACTCGAGACGCTCGAGGCTGCAAGTGAAGCGAGGAGTGTGCGATGAGTGACTACCCAACACTGCACATGCTGATCGAAGGTGAGCGGGTTCCGGTGGGTGCACGGCGCACGCATGCCGTCGTCAATCCCGCCACTGGCGCGACACTCGGCGCATTGCCGCTCGCCGATGCTGCAGACCTCGACCGCGCGTTGCACGCCGCGCAACGGGGTGCGCGGATTTGGCGCGATACGCCGGCGCAACAGCGGGCTGCCGTGCTGTCCGGTGCGGCACGGTTGTTAGTGGAGCGACAGGAGCAGATTGCACGGGTGGCGACCCTCGAGCAAGGCAAGACCTTGGCCGAGACGCGCATCGAAGTGATGATGAACGTCGGGTTGTTCAACTTTTATGCGGGCGAATGTCTACGCCTCTACGGCCGGCAACTCGTTCGGCCTTCGGGTCTGCGTTCGACCGTGACCTACGAGCCCGTCGGACCCGTAGCCGCATTTGCGCCCTGGAACTTTCCGATCGGTAATCCGGGCCGCAAGCTCGGTGCCCCGATTGCTGCAGGCTGCTCGGTCATCTTGAAAGCGGCTGAAGAAGCGCCCGCGTCGGCGCTCGCGGTGCTGCAGTGCTTGTTAGACGCTGGATTGCCGCCCGAAGTGGGTCAAGCGGTGTTCGGCGTGCCCGATGAGGTGTCGCGCCACCTGTTAGCGTCGCCGATCATTCGCAAACTCAGCTTTACGGGCTCCACCGTGGTGGGCAAGCACTTGATGAAGCTTGCCGCTGACGATTGCAAACGCACGACGATGGAACTTGGGGGCCACGCCCCCGTGCTGGTGTTCGACGATGTCGATGTCGATCGCGTACTCGACACGATGGTCACGTCGAAGTACCGCAATGCTGGCCAAGTGTGCGTGTCGCCGACGCGCTTCATCGTGCAGGAGCCAGTCTTCGAGCGGTTCTGTGCGGGGTTCGCCGCGCGGGCCCGCGCATTGCGCGTGGGCAACGGACTCGATGCCGGCGTGCAGATGGGGCCGATGGCGAACCCGCGACGCCCCGATGCGATGGAGCGGTTGATCGCCGATGCGGTGGCGGGTGGTGCGAAGCTCGAGACGGGTGGACAGCGGATTTCAGGGCCGGGCTTTTTCTACGAGCCGACGGTGTTGTCAGCGGTGCCACGCGAGCGGCGGATCATGAACGATGAGCCGTTCGGGCCCGTGGCGCTCATCAACGCGTTTCGCACCGAGGAGGAGATGATCGCCGAGGCGAATCGTCTGCCGTATGGATTGGCGGCTTATTCGTGGACTAACGACGCGCGCCGCCAACGCCGCATTGCGCGCGAAGTGGAGGCTGGCATGTTCTGTGTGAATACAACGATGCTCGGCGGCCCCGACACACCTTTCGGTGGCGTGAAGTGGTCGGGACATGGCCACGAGGATGGCCCCGAGGGTGTGATGGCCTGTCTCGTCGTCAAGACTATTCACGAGGCGTAGACGATGTCGCATGCACTCAAGACCGGCGGTGACCGCGGCTATCTGCGCATTGCCACCGAAGAAGCGTTTGCAACGCGTGAGCAGATCGATATCTACCTTCGCATGGTGCGCGATGGCACGGCCGATCGGGGCATGGTGTCGCTGTGGGGTTTCTACGCACAGAGTCCGTCGGAGCGCGCGACACAGATTCTCGATCGGTTGTTAGACCTCGGTGAGCAACGCCTGCGACACATGGACGAAACCGGCATCGATCGCGCGGTCTTGGCGTTAACTTCTCCCGGGCCGCAAGCGATTCCGGATGTCGCCCTCGCGCGTGGCGTCGCGCAGCGCGCCAACGATTTCCTCGCTGAGCACGTTGCGGCACATCCCGATCGCTACATCGGTATGACCGCAGTCGCGGCCCAAGATCCGGAGTGGTCGGCGCAGGAAATTCGTCGCGGCGCGCGCGAACTCGCTTTCAAAGGCGTGCAAATCAATAGCCACATCCAAGGTCAGTACTTGGATCATCCGCGCTTCGATCCGATCTTTCGCGCCTTGGCCGATACCGGCCAGCCCCTCTACATCCACCCCGCCACGCCACCGGATTCGATGATCGGTCCGTTGCTCGAAGCGGGGCTCGATGGCGCGGTGTTTGGATTTGGCGTCGAGACGGGGATGCATTTGCTGCGCTTGATCACGACGGGCATCTTCGATCGGTATCCCGACTTGCAGATCATGGTCGGGCATATGGGCGAGGCGTTGCCGTTCTGGATCTACCGCATCGATTACATGCATCAAGCGGGCGTTCGCTCCAAGCGCTACGCTCACTTGCGGCCGTTGCGCAAAACGATCCTGGAGTATTTGCGCTCCAACGTGCTCATCACGACGAGCGGGATGGCCTGGGCTCCGGCCATTCTCTTTACGCAACAGGTGGTCGGTGAGGATCGAGTGATGTATGCGATGGACTATCCGTATCAATTCGTCGCTGACGAAGTACGCACGCACGATCTGCTCGACATTCCGCTCGCCACCAAGCGCAAGCTGATGCAGACGAATGCTGAGCGGTGGTTCCGTCTATGAGCCAGCCGAAGGTTCCGCCTGCGGCTTGGTACGCATTGGCGTTGGTGTCCTTGACCAACGCGCTGAGCTTGCTCGACCGCAATATCTTGGCAATCCTCGCGCCGCGCATCAAACGCGATCTCGAGATCGGCGATGCCGAGATGGGGCTGCTGTACGGCACCGTCTTCGCGCTCTTTTACGCGCTGTTCTCGCTGCCCCTCGGTCGTTTGGCTGATGGGTGGATTCGCACCAAGCTGCTCGCGCTCACTTTGGGGTTTTGGTCCATCGCCACGGGTTTAGCAGCGTTTGCGAATGGCTTTGCAACGCTCGCGCTGTCGCGCTTGGGTGTCGGGATCGGTGAGGGATCCGCTGGGCCAGCGGGTACGTCGTTAGTATTCGATCACTTTCCGCGGGAGCGACGCGGCTTCGCGATGGCTGTGATCGCGGCCGCCATCGCCTTGGGGTTAGGCGGATCTTCGGTGTTAGGCGGCGTTGCAGCCGATTGGTGGGATCAGCGTTACGCCGTGGATGCTGCGCCGCTGGGGCTGCGGGGCTGGCAGTTTGCATTTCTAGTTGCGGCGCTACCGGGTTTCCCGCTGGCCGTGTTGCTGTGGCGCATGGCCGAGCCGCAACGCGGTCGGCTCGACGGCATCGCATCGCCGCCCGATCCGCATCCGTTCCGGGCAAGCGCCGCGCTGTTAGCGTCGGTTACGCCGATCTTCAATTGGGCCTCGCTCGCCGGACGACGTGCAGCGACGTCGCAATGGTTCTTGAACCTCGCGGCGTTGGTGGTGATCGTCGTTGCGATGAGTGTGTTGACGCAAGTCACGTCGGCATTCTCGCCACGGCCGCCGCTCATGATGGGCGGGCTCGCAATCAACCCACACGCGCTGCAATGGAGCGTCGTCGGATTTGGCATCTATGTCGTCGTGAATTTGCTGCAAGGTTTGCGCTTGTCGGATCGCGCGACGTTCTACGTGATGACGAGTTCGCCGTCGCTCGTGCTGTGCATGGCAATCGGCTCATTGCAGACGATGATCAATTACGGTGTCATGGGCTTTACGCCGTCATTCCTGATGCAACGCTATGGCCTGTCTCCGACCGAAACGGGACTGCAGTTCGGCTTGCTGTCGGCGGCGATCGGGATCGTCGGGCCGTTGATCGCAGGACCGTTGTCCGATCGGATCAACGCGCGTATTCCGGGCGCTGGGCGCGTTTACGTGACGCTCGTGTCGTTAGGTCTGTCACCGTTTATCGCTTTCTGGGTCTATAGCGCGCCGGACTCGGCCAGTTTCTTTACACGCTTTGTGTTGTATAGCCTGGTGCTCACCGCTTGGTTGCCGCCGTTGTATGCAGTGCTCTTTGAGCAAGTTCTGCCACGGATGCGCGGCATCACCTCGAGCACGTACATCATCGTGTCGACGATCTTTGGTCTGGGTATCGGTCCCTTTGCAGTGGGCATGATTTCCGATGCCAATGACAAGGATCTGGGCGCTGCGATTCTAGCGATCAACTGGGTAGCGCCCGTGATCGTCGTGATGCTCGTGGTGCTTGCGCTCCGGGTAAAGCGCGATGACGCCTCATTGCTCGAGCGCGCACGGCGCGCTGGCGAGAACGTCTAGACGCTACACCACGCGCCACACCCATAAGCGAATCTTGGTTGCCTGCCGCGCACCCGCACAGATGAAGATGCTGCGATTCAGCCAGTCGTACGGGCCCACGGGCGCAATGAACTCCGGCACCGTTCGGAAGTAGTACTCCGATGGATCGACGTCGTCGCCCGCCATCAGGCGTGCCATCACGTCGCGCGGCCCGTGCCGCAAGCCGCGATTGCGGATTTGGATGATCACGCCGTCGTCGGTTTTCAGCGCGTAGATCGCATCGGCCACCGTGACACCGTCTGGCCTCGTGAGTTGCCAGTCTGCGGCATTGCCGAGTAGTGAGCCGCGGATGCGCGGACCAACGACACGACCGCCTTCGTAGATCGGGATGATGCGGCGCGTACCATCTGGCGTGTCGCCGATCGGGATCGGCGCACCGAGCGAGCCTTCAGCCTCGTAGACGAACTCGAGTCCAGGTTGCAGCGGTGTCGTCATGCGGCGAGGCCCAGATCGGCGGCGCTCGCCCAATTGCCATGTAAGCCAAACCGCATACGGATCGGAATCTGGATCGTCGCGATCGGGCCACGTTCGATCGCCAACGCTTCGAAGATCAACAGCTCACTGCGATGCTCATCGAGTCGATTGCAGATCTGAATGATGTACCCGTCGCCCTCGGCCGCTTGCGCATGGCGCGGGATGAAACACGGCTCTTGCAAGCTCGAGACCGGACCGCACCACCAATGCTGCTCCGCACCCGTTGCGACGTTTTTGTAGAACAAGCAGTTCATCAACAAACCGCCGGCGCTGCCACCCCGAAGTTCGACCGGGCGCTTCATGTCCATCTCGAGCAGCCACCCGTGTTGGTAGGGCAGGCCGGCGAAGCGATCGTCGATCCGCGGAAACTCTGCAGCCGTGGCGGTGAGTCGCTCGACGGCTGCAAACGTATCGTCGGTTCGGGCCATGTCGAACGTCCAGCGCGTGATATAGCTCATCGCCTGCTGGCCGTTGAACGGCGCACCGTGCACGTCGGGGAAGAACGGGAACATGTTGTTCTTCGCTTCCGGAATATCGAAATGAATGCGCGAGCCGTCTTGGAATGCATTGAGTACGTGGCTCGCGAAACAGTTATCGCGCCGAAACCACCGGATGTCCTCAGCCGTCGCGCCCGCACGTCGCGGCAGCACGCCGAAGTACACGGGTAACGTCGTATCGAAGCCGAAGTGCGGCAGCCCCTTCTGCAGACGCTCCCAGCTGCCGATCGACGGCACGATGTGGAACAGCGCGTAATCGGGCGTGATCGCGAAGTCATGCATCATGCAGTAGTAAGGCACCTTGAACCACAACTCGCGGACGAGTTCGCCGCGCGGCGTGATCTCGTAATACGCGCAATCGTCGCTACACAAGCCCGACACGGCGTAACCAAACGCGATCATGTTGCCCGTGTGCGGATCGACCTTGGGATGTGCCGTGAATGTTTGGCCGCGCATGCGACCGCCAAACGTGGTGTAACCCTCGGTCTGCATCGACACGGGATCCATCACCAGCGCGGGTGAGTCTTCCTTGAGCGCGTAGAGGCGTCCGCCATAGAGCCACGCATTCGTGTTCGCCGTGCCGCGAATCTTGCCGCGCACCGCTGGATCGTCGGTCAACGGATTGCGGTAAGCGCCGAACAGCGCTCGTCCTGCAGCATGTTCGAGCTGCCATTTGTCCGTGCGCGCCCACCGCTGGCGAAAGTCGCAGCGACCGTCGTGAATGTGGAAGCGGCTGATCATGCCGTCCCCGTTGAAGGCGATGTCGTCGCCGAGCAGTGGCGGAAACTGCGGGTCGGGCTGCACGCGGTAGAAAGCGCCTGACAACTCGCGCGGGATATCACCGACATGGGGCAGGTCGAACGCATCCGCCTCGACGCGCGACGGGGTGTTGAAGCCAGTGAACGATATGGAGCTCGGAAAATGTGCCATCGTGGGCCTCCGGAGAGCGTCAGTCGTTCGTGAAGTATGCGACTGCGCGGTATTCCATGGATCGACGCTCGATCGCGTCGGGGCGACTGGTATCACGAAACGCGGTGTGCGGCGCGCGCCACGCGGTGTTGTGATCGGAGTCGTAGAACTTGATGAAGATGACCTCATCCGCTTGCATGTCCGGAAAGTACCACCAGCGATGCTGCGGTGAGTGATGGAAAATCGTCGCCGCAACCATGTCGTCCTCACCCGGGATCGGTGCTAACAACGCGTCGCCCGTCGGAATCTCTTCGACGTCGATCTTCGTGTTGTGAGTACCTTCGTCGTCGCGGACTGAGCGGCCTTCGCACAGCGCGAGCGGCGTGTCTTGCGGCGGCGGCGAGAGCGCCCGCCACAGGCTAAACGCGATAAAGCGCCGGTAACCCGCGCCCGTGGGTCGCGCCTTGCGATAGAGCACATTGGCCAAGCGTTCCGCGCTCCGCTGCGTAAAGTCGACATGCGCCTCGGCGGCGGGCGGTTGCAAGCCACGCTGCGTCACACCTGCGCTGCGCATCATGCCGCCGAGCGGTACGACGAAGTCCGCGCCGCTCAGTTGTTTGGCGACCTCGCAAACCTCGCGGGCATAGTCGCTGTCGGATCCATACTGTCGTTCCCAATCGCGCAGCCGCGTGACGTGCTGGCCGAGACAGAAGCCGTGCGCATCGAGCGTGAACGGTCCGGCACGCCGCGCATTGCGAATCGTGACCGGGTACGGTGCATACACCCCCGTGTTGTACTCGGCGCCCGGCGCCCAGAAGCGACGATTCACTCGCGAAGTCGGTAGCAGATAGCTGATCGACGTCTCGAGCGATTCGCCGGCCTCGCTCATTTCGGGAATCCCTCGCGTGCGCGGCTGTTGTCATTCACGATCGGCTTGCCGGTGACCGGGTGCACGTAGTGGAACGCCACGACATCGGTGGCCGGCCACAAGCGCGGTGCGGGCTGAATGAGTTCGTCAGGCCCGAGCGGATCCTCAGGAAATGTCGTCTTCGACATCGGGATGAAGTCGATCGGTGTTTTCTGCCACCCCTCGGCAAATGTGCCGTGCCAAAACGGGAAGTAGCGCAGCACTTTGATTTTCCATACGCCGTTTTCTTGCACGTAGTCGTTCTCGTACAAGCCGCCTTCCCACCACGCCCGAGGCTGGCCTTGCGCGGTTTCATGCAGGCCGGCTTGCATCATGGAGCGGCCGCGCACTTGCGCGGTGCGACGATCGGGCGCCACATCGATCACCATCTGCAACTGGGGATGATCGAGCAGCCAGCCATAGCGAGGGCCGTTGTGCCCTTGCGTAAACGTCTTTTGGAATCTCTCGATGTACAAACGTCTGACGCCACGCTTGCCTTTGTAGATGCCGCCGAGAAACCACACGTCCCCGTCGTCGGCGAACAGATCGACGACTTCGTTGTACTGCGATTTGTCGATGAAATAGCCGTAGGTATATTGGATACGGCGAATCTGATGGATGTCTTGCTGCACCGCGAGCGCGTGTTCCAGCTTCTCGATGCGCGCAGCCAATGATGCGATGTCGTTCACGAGCAATCCCCCTCGCCGCACCTATTGCGGTGCGAGCTCTGCGTGACATACTTGTACGTAAGACATACGAAATCAAGTAGCCGCTGCGAATGGGGTGGACAGATGAGCCGCACGGTGGCCGAACAGGCGAATTTGGATCGGGTTTTGGCGATGTATCGAGAGGTGCTCATCGCCATGGACCCCGACAAGGTCGAGCAGCACTTGCCAGCGCGCTACATCCAGCACAGTTCGCTTGCTGAACCCGGCCTTGAGCCTCTCAAACGCTTCCTCGCGATCGTGCGCCGCGAGAGCCCCAACGCCAAGCAAACGATTCATCGTGCGTTCGTCGATGGCGACCACGTGATCGTGCATGTCCACGTCGAGCGCTGGCCCGGAGATCCGGGCCTTGCCGCGATCGATATCTTTCGCTGTGAGAACGGCGAGATCGTCGAGCACTGGGACGTCATCCAAGAAGTGCCTGCAAAGTCTATCAACCCCAACGGTATGTTTTGATTTGGAGAAGCCCATGCGTAAGTCCTGGATCGTCCTAACAGCTTTTTTGTCGATGGCTGTCGCAGCGACTGCTGCGGATGCCAAGTGCCGGTTGAAGCCGAAGGAAATCGTGCAGCGCTTCGTGCAGCAGTTGTATATCGACAAGCAGGTGCGAGCGGCGTTCGAAACGTGGGTCGATCCGGGCTACATTCAGCACAACCCGATGGCGGCGACAGGGCGCGCCGCTGCGATCGAGTTCCTCGAGCCGTTCTTCGCGCAGAATCCCGACACGCGCTATTCGATCAAGCGCGTGATTGCGGAAGGCGATCTCGTCGCGGTGCACTCGCACGGCCAGTTCTCGAAAGATGATCGCGGCATTGCCGTCGTGGACATCTTTCGCGTCGCGAACTGCCGCGTCGTCGAGCATTGGGACGTCGTGCAACCCGTGCCTGAGAAGTCTGCTAACGACAACGGCATGTTCTGATCACGTTTTGGGTCGCCACGGGCGGCCGGTGACAGGGTTGGGATAGTGATACGGGGGAATGAACACTTCCGGGTAGGAGCCGTAGTCCACGGTCTGCGGCGCGTCTGGCGGAAAGTGTTCGAGTGCTTTGCCCATGGGCACGCCGCCGCGGCTCCAGCCTTCGTCCCAGCGCACATAGTAGGTGACGAAGCAGTGGAGCTTTGCGATCTTCCAGACATCATCCTCCACGACGTAAGCGTTCTCGTACGTCGCCTCGCCGCACAGCTCTTCACGCCCCAGAAAGCCGACCTCCATGATGGCGCGCCAGCGAGCGTGTGCGGTTCGTAAGTCGGGCGCGACTGTGATCAGCGGTTGCAACTGCATGTGGTTGAAGACCGTCCCATGCTTGAGTGGCGGTAACTCATGTAGGTAGGCGCGGATGCGCGCTTGACCGTCGTAACGGCCGCGAGCGGCGATCTCGAGCGTGCCATCGCGTGCAAACAAATCGGCGGCCTCGTCCCATTGGGCCTTGTCGACGTAGTACCCGTAGGCGGTTTGTAACCGATGGATGGCGCGCTCGGCGCGCAGTAGCGCCACCTCAGCGCGTAGTTCAGCGAGTTCGTTCATGTGGCATGCTCCGCCTCTGGTAACATTTGTTAGCGTCAGGCAAGAGGGGGTCGCCATGCAACCAGACGTCGAGACGCGCCTGCAGGCGCTCGAAAACCGTGTCGCAGAACTCGAGGACGTCAACGCAATTCGGCGCCTGCATTGGGCGTACGGCTATTACATCGATTTCAATCGCGCCGACGATGTCGTGGAGCTATTTGCGCCGGACGGCGTCGTCGTATTCTTGTCGGGTGAATACCGTGGCCACGCTGGCATTCGTCGGTTATACGGTACGTGGTTTCAGAACTTTTTCACCCAAGGGCAAAACGGCCCGGTCGATGGGTTCTTGCTCGATCATTTCCAGATGCAGGACATCATCACGGTCGCGCCCGACCGTCGCACCGCCAAGGGTCGTTTTCGTGCGATTCTGATGGGTGGTAGCCATGTCAGCCGCGAGTACAAGCCTGAGGGGCTGCCGTTGCAGTTCTACGAGGCTGGGATCTACGAGAACGACTATGTCCGTGTCGGCGACGTGTGGAAGATTCAGCGGCTCGACTACATGATGCAGTGGCAGGCCGATTATGAAACAGGCTGGGCGCACACCACCGCCCACCTGCAGCCGGCAGCCCAAGCGTACCCCGACAATCCAATAGGCCCGGATGTGCTGCTGCCCGCCGCGGCCGTACGTCGCACGTGGCCCTACCGCCAGGATGTGCCCATGCATTTTGCCCATCCGCGCTTGGGCGTTGCGTTCGCGCGACGGGTACCGTAATGGCGCGTTGGCGTCGGCACCAAATTTGCTAACAAATGTTGCGGTCTTGCCATTCGGAAATTAGTTTGCTTTACTGACAAATATGACGATGCGGCACCCGCCGCTCGATTGTCGAGCTTTCGGTGCGCAGAGGGGGCAACGATGAAGGCGACACAGACCGGGTTTATCCGGCTTCGATTCTCTATAGGCGTTGGCGCGGCAGCGGTGTTGTTAGCACCGCTCAGCATGGCGCAAACAGCGGAAAGTAACTCCGACGAGCGGCTCGAAGAAGTCGTGGTCACGGCGCAGTTCCGTGAGGAGCGGCTGCAGGACACGCCGATCGCGATCACGGCCGTGACGGCCGAAATGATCGAGCAGCGCAGTGCGACAAACCTCGCCGATGTCGCGAATGCGGCACCCAGCGTGGTGTTACGGCCCGCGTCGGCCGCATTCGGTAACTCGATCACGGCGAGCATTCGCGGCTTTGGTCAGATCGACTTCAATCCGGCCTACGAGCCTGGTGTCGGTCTCTACATCGACGACGTCTACTACCCGCGGCTCACCGGCGCCAACTTCGATCTGCTCGACGTCGAGCGTGTCGAAGTACTACGCGGTCCGCAGGGCACACTGACCGGGCGCAACTCGGAAGGTGGCGCCATCCGTTTCGTGACACGCAAGCCGACAGGTGATGGTGGCGGCGTCGTGTCTGCCACGTTCGGCAGTCGTGATCGCATCAACGTGCGCGCCAGCACGGATTTCAGCCTGACCGAGCATCTGAGCGGTCGTATCTCGGGCACCTTCGCCGATCAAAACGGTTATGTGGACGTGCTCGATTATGGCTGTGCGGTACCGAGCAGCGGATTGCCCGCGCCGGGTGGCGGCACTAACTGTGAGCTGTATTCGTTAGGCGATGTCGGCTATCGCTCGCTGCGCACGATCTTGCGGTACAACCCGTCCGAGCGCTTCGATTTGATGATCTCGGGCGACTACACACGTGACAAGCGCTTCAATGGTGCAGAAGTGTTGTTGTTCGGATCGAATGCGAACCCGAACGTACAAACGGTGAATGGCTTGCCGTACGACTCGCGCTTCATTTGCGGTGAGTGGTGCAACTTCGTGTCGACGGGACAAGAAGCGGGGTCGTTCACCGCCGGGCTCATTCCGCCGCTCCAAGGTTTGCCGATGCCGGCGACGCGCGGTTCAGCGCTGAACACCTATGAGGGTTGGAACGTCTCGGCGAACATGGAGATTGGTATCTCCGACACGCTGCGGCTCACGTCGATTAGCGCGTATCGCGAGTGGCAGAATCAGTTCAGCGTCGACAACGATCTCTCGCCGGCTCGGGTGGGCTTCGGCAACAACGACCTCACGCACTCGTTTTGGAGCCAGGAGCTGCGGCTCAACGCCGAGTTCTCGGATCGTGTGAACGCGACTTTCGGTGCGTACTACTCAGACGAGGAGACGAAGTACTACACGCTGCAAGACATTCGCTATGTCGCAGCCGGACCGCTGCCGATTTTCCCATTGCAGTTCATCGGCGACGATCCGGTTGAAACGCAATCTCAGGCGGTATTCGCCACCGTCAACTTCAGCGTGACTGAGGCGCTGTCGCTAACGGCAGGCGTGCGTTACACCGAGGATTCGAAGGACTACACGTTCTTCCGCTACAACCTCGACGGCCGCACGATCAACCCGTTCCTCGATGGTATCGGCGCACGCTACGGCGCCGGCTACGAAGGGCCGGATACGCTGGATGCTAACAACAACGGCAACGTCACAGAGGTCGTCACGGCGCTGACGGGCCGCAAGGCGAGCTTCAAGGGCGATCGTACCGACTATCGCGTCAGTGTCGATTACCGCTTCAATCCGCAGATTCTCGCGTACGCGACGGTGGCCACGGGCTACAAGGCGGGCGGTGTCGGCCCGCGTCCGTTCAACGCAGCGCAAGCGCGTTCGTTCGGTCCGGAAGAAGTGACGAGCTACGAAGTGGGTTTCAAGACGGACCTGTTCGATCGTCGTGTGCGCTTGAACGGCGCGATCTTCCTGAACGACTTCAAGGAAGCCCAGCTCACGCTGTTGTCGTGCCCGCAGTTCGGTGGACCGGGCCCGTGCGCGCTGCCGCAGAACGCTGGCGACGCGACGGTCAAGGGCCTAGAGCTTGAGCTGATGGCGAATCCGGTCGAGGGTCTGCAACTCGATGCTGCGATTTCGATCATCGATTGGGAGTGGGATTGCGTCAATCCGGCCGTCGTCGGCTTGGCTTCTGGTCCTTGCTCGAGCGATCCGGCCGTCGTCGGTCGCTTGTCGTCGCCGCCACGCGGCCTCATCGAAACGAAGTGGAATTTGGGTCTCCAGTATCGCTTCGATCTCGGCGAGCGCGGTTCGCTCACGCCGCGCATCGACGTGAACTACCAGGACGAACTCGCCGGTGGCGACTTGCAACCGGCTGCCAATTCACCGTCGGCGCTGTTCGGCCGAGTGCCTGATTACACTTTGGCGAATGCTCGCTTAGGTTGGCAGAATGCTGAGGGCGATTTGGATATCGCGCTCGAGATTACCAACCTCGCAGATGAGTACTACTTCCTGTCGAAGTTCGATCTGACAGGCGCCGGTGCAGGCGCGATCGCGGGAGCGCCGGGCCGTCCACGTGAGTGGGCGGTGACGGTTAAGAAGAAGTTCTGACCGCGGCGCGCGCTTGGCGCAAGATAATGGCACGGTTCGTCGCGAGGCGGACCGTGCCTTTTTCTCGCCGCAAGGTAATCGCTACAGCATGGGTATGAATCGCAGATCCGTATTGCAAGGCGTCACCGTGTGCGCGTTTGCATCTGCAGCCATTGGCGAAGTAGCAGCGCTGGTTGCCGCCGAGCCGCCATGCATCGCGATCTTCGACGGTCGTCGCAGCGCGCCACCCGCGGCATTTCGCGTCATTGATGTCGCACGCGATAGCGCTAACTACTGGCGCGAGTTGCGCTCTATCGATGCTGCACGACGGATTGTCGGCGCCACAAACTGGAGTGACTTCTTGCAAATCCGGGGTCTGCTGCAAGAGCGAGGGTTTCGCCTCATCGCCATCCGGCATCGCGATGGATTGGAGCATTGGTCGATGGCACCTCGTGCCGCGCTGCGTGCCGAGGAGTTCGCATGAGGCCGATTTCCGCACGCGCTCGGCGCGACTTTGTGGCGGCACTCGGTCGCGACTGGGTTATGGACGGCGACGACGACCGTGCCGCGTACTCCGATCATTACGCGGCCGACGAATCCCGGCATAGCCCCGGCGGTGTACTCGCACCGGCGAATGTCGAACAGGTTCGCGAGATCGTTCGGATTGCTAACAGACACCGCGTTGCTTTGTGGCCGATCAGCCGTGGCAAGAACTTTGGCTATGGCGGGCCTGCGCCCGTGCAACAGGGTTCTTGGGTGCTCGATTTGTCGCGCATGAAGCGGATCGAGGTCGATGCCGATCGTGGCACGGTGTTGTTAGAGCCCGGCGTGGGCTTCTTCGATCTTTACGATCATCTGCAAGCAAAGCGAATTCCGCTGTGGCTATCGGTGCCTGGCAATAGCTGGGGATCCGTGGCTGGCAATGCGCTCGATCGTGGCGTGGGCTACACAAGTTACGGCGATCATGCGGCTCGGATCTGCGGCATGGAGGTTGTGCTGCCGGATGGCGATCTCGTGCGCACCGGTATGGGTGCCATGACGGATTCGCCTAACTGGTTGCTGTATCGCAATGGCTACGGGCCTGGCTGGGATTCGATGTTTTGTCAGTCGAACTTTGGCATCGTGACCAAGCTCGGCCTGTGGCTCATGCCCGAGCCTGAGGCCGTCATGGGCTACGATTTCGAATTCGATCAGCCTGACGATTTGGGTTGGGCCATCGATACCTTGATGCCGCTACGCCGCGATGGGCTGATTCAACAGAGCCCGTCGATCGGCAACTGGCTGCGCTCGGCCGCGGTGATGACGACGCGCGAGCAGTGGACCACCGACAAAGGCCCGCTCGACGAGAAGGTGATCACCGCCATTCGCCGGCGCTTCAACATCGGTTGGTGGAGCGTTCAGGTGCGCTTCTACGGGCACCTCGATGTTGTCGAAGCATCGATGCGCGTCCTGGATCGCGCTTTTGCTAACAAGCCAGTGCTCGCGAAGAAGCCGATGCGTTGGTTGCGCGGCGATCCGCCGGAAGGTTCGCCGATGACCGGTGTGCCGATCAGTTTCCCGCTCGCGAACGTGAACTGGCACGGCGGGCGGGGAGGACATATCGGCTATTCACCCGTGCTGCCGCCGCGAGGAGATCTCGCCCTCGATCAGTTCCGACGCACGTATGCGTTGTACCAAAAATTTGGCATGGACTATCACGCAAGCTTTGCCATGAGTGAGCGCAGCTTGGTCAACGTCAATCAGTTGCTCTACAACAAAGACGATCCCGACATGATGAGCCGTGTCGATGCGATGTTTCGGGCTCTGGTGGCGGATGCCAGCGCCCAGCGCTACGGCGAGTACCGTACGCACATTGAGTACATGGACCTCGTGGCTGACAGCTACGACTTCAACGGCCATGCAATGCGTCGGCTAAACGAGCGCGTGAAAGACGCGCTCGACCCGAACGGAATCATCGCGCCCGGCAAGAGCGGCATTTGGCCGCGGGGGAAGCGCCCATGAAGCAGTTAGCGTGGATCGTCTTGGCAGTGACGGCATCCCTCGTCGGGGCGAGTGCAGGCAGTGCTGCTGCCGAGCCCGCGAAGAGCGGGGCGCGCGTCGAGAATCCGTTTCGCGGCGTGATGCAAGATCGCTCGGCGCGTTCGCCGAGCGAAGCGCTGTATGTCGAGAAATGTGGCATGTGCCATCGGCAAATGGGCATGGGTACGGTGCTGCTGGCGCGCCGGATGGAGCCGCAGCTCGCGATGCTGGAAACGCGCTCGGATTTGTCCCGGGAGTTGATCGCCGTGGCCGTGCGCATGGGTATCGGCAATATGCCGCGGATCGGGCGCGGCGAGCTCTCTGACGCCGAGCTCGAGATCGTTAGTAACTACTTGATCAAGCCGCAGTAGTTTTCGCAGCCGCCGGGACGGTCGCGAGCAACGCGGCGGCGAGTTCCGCGGGCTGCGACAGGTACGGCGAGTGGTCTGCGCTCAGTGTTTGGACAGCCGCACCCGGTACGAGGCGCTGCATAAGTCGCTGGCTCTCGATGCGGATGGTGCGATCCGCCGTGCACTCGATGTAGTGGCGGGGGACTCGACCGAAGCGTTCACTCGAGAGCCGCAATGGCGTGGAACGCGGTCCGTGCGGTTCTGCGACGAGTTGTGAGAGTGCCCAGCGCGCCCGTTCCGGCGGCGCGAGTTGCGCAAACACGGCGCCCGCGCGGGAGCTGTCGACGACCGTGCCGGCGCCATCGTGCACCGGCGAAATGATCGCATCGAAGTCGGGATTCGGCGCTTCGAGGGATTTGAACATCGCGCGCGACATGCCATTCGGCAGCATCATCGCGCACACATAGACGAGTGCATCGATCGCGTCGGGCGCGAGCTCCGCAGCTTGACTGAGCACGATGCCGCCGCGACTGTGACCGACGAGAATCACGGGGCGGCGCGTCGCGCGCCGACATTCGCTCGCGACGAACGCGGCCCAGCTCTCGAGTGTGACACCGCGCAGCGTAGCGGCGTCGCCGCCCATGCCCGGTAATGTGGGTGCTACTAACGAGTGCCCTGCGCCCTCGAGGAGAGGGCGCAGGGGCTCGAAACACCAGCCGCCGTGCCAGGAGCCGTGGATACAAACGAACGTTGCCATGTCGCGTGATCCACGTGGCGCTGCGGCGCGCTGCTTACAGCTTGATGAGGACGGACTTGAGTTCCGTGTAGGCCTCGATGCCTTGACGCGCTTGCTCGCGGCCGATGCCCGACTGCTTGTAGCCACCGAACGGTAGCGCCGGATCGATCATGCCATGGCAATTGCCCCACACGGTGCCGGCCTTCAGCTTCGCTGCAAGCTTGTGCATCGTCGAGAGGTCCTTCGTCCAGATCGCGGCCGCGAGACCGTATTCGGTATCGTTAGCAGCCTTCGCCACCTCATCCAAATCATCGAAGCGCTGTGCCACGACGACCGGCCCGAAGATCTCTTCGCGCACGACTTTCATCGTTGGCTTCACGTTGACGAGCACGGTGGGGTTCACGAAGTAGCCAGTGGACGACGGCGCGTCGCCGCCGATCGCGACCGACGCACCTTCGCGCTTACCGGACTCGATGTAGCCCATGACGCGATCGTGCTGTTCCTTCGATACGAGGGCGCCCATGTGCGCATTCGGATCGAGAGAGGGGCGCGGAGCCCAGAACTTGCTCGCCGCCGACACGCCTTCAATCATGCGATCGAAGATCGAGCGATGCGCGAACAGGCGCGAGCCTGCGACGCACACTTGGCCGGCGTTGAAGAAGATCGCGCCGGCAGCGCCAGGCGCCGCTTCTTCGATGTTGACGTCTGGCATGACGATGACCGGCGTCTTGCCGCCAAGCTCGAGTGTGACGCGCTTGAGCGTATCGGTGGCATTGCGGTTGATGATCTTGCCGACTTCGGTCGAGCCCGTGAACGCCACTTTGTCGACGCCCGGATGCTTGACCAGACGATCGCCGGCGGTGTGGCCGTTGCCCGTGACCACGTTGATGACGCCCGGCGGAAAACCCGCCTCGACGACGAGATCCGCGAGGCGCAGAGCCGTTAGTGACGTTTGCTCAGCAGGCTTCAAGATGACTGTGCAACCGGCGGCAAGCGCCGGTGAAATCTTCAGCGTTGCCATGATCATCGGGAAGTTCCACGGCACGATTTGCGCCGCGACTCCCACGGGCTCGCGCGTGACGTAGCTGAACATCGTGCCGCGCGGGAAGGCTTGCGGCTCGATCAGTTCGCCTGCGAGCTTCGACGCCCAGCCTGCCATGTAGCGCAGGTGATCGATCGATGCGGGAATGTCGATGGCAGCGGCCATGCCCATCGGCTTGCCGTTGTCGATCGCTTCGAGCTCGGCGAACTCGGCGGCGTGCGCCTCGAGCAAGTCAGCAAGCTTGTTGAGAAATCGTTCCCGCTTGTTAGGCGGAAGATTTGACCACCGCCCGTCGTCGAATGCAGCGCGCGCTGCGGCGACCGCACGATCGACGTCTGCATCGGACGCATCGACAATGCGTGCGATTTCGCGACCGGTCGACGGATCCTCTACTGGAATCGTGGCGCCATGAGTCGAGGCGACCCATTCGTTGTTGATGAAGAGCGCAGGCTTGCGCGCGAGCGAGCGCTTCGCTGCTGCAGAATACTCAGGCTGCTTGAAAGCTTCCGCGTTTTGCGCGAGCGGTTGAACACTGGCCATGGTCTTTCCCCTCTACCAAAGTAACAATGGATGAGCCGCACGGCGTGCCCCGAAGCGGCCCGCCAAATTGTTTGTGAAGCATACTAATCGACCGGAGGGCGGTCAATGCGATTACCGAGTTGGAAACTCCTCCGTGTCGACCTCCAACAAGGTGGCAGCGGGGTAGCGAGCGCCCTGAATGGCCGTCGGGGCTAGCAGTGCTTCGAGTTGGGTGACCAGCGCGGGCGCTAGGGAGATGCGGAGTGCACCAAAATTGTCCTGCACATGTTCGGCCGACTGCGTGCCAGGCAAGGGGATTATGTGAGGCGCGCGTTGCAGCAGCCACGCCAAGGCAAGTTGTGCGGGTGTGCAACCAGCCTCGGCGGCGAGTGCGCGAATGCCGGGCAGTAACGCGGCGTTTGCTTGCCAGTGAGGTGCCTGAAATCGCGGCATCGAGCGGCGCAGATCAGAACTGACAAGATTTTCGGGATGGTCGATGCGGCCGGCCAAGAAGCCGCGTCCGAGCGGCGAGAAAGCGACGAATGCAATGCCCAAACGCCGACATTCATCCAGCACCGCAATTTCCGCGTTGCGACTCCATAGCGAATACTCAGACTGCACGGCAGTGATGCGATGCACCGCGTGAGCGCGTCGCAGCGTGACTGCGGAAACCTCCGACAGGCCAATCGCGCGAATCTTCCCCGCAGTCACCATGTTAGCGAGGGCACCGATGCTGTCTTCGACCGGCACTGCTTTGTCGAAGCGATGCAAGTAATAGAGATCCAGCACGTCGGTTCGCAAGCGCTGCAACGCCTCATCGACCGTGCGTTGTAGCGTCGCGGGCCGGCCGTCGATCACGCGCTTGCCGTCGACGCCGGTCATCCCGCACTTGCTGGCGAGATGGATGCGCGCTCGGTAGGGCGGGAGGATTTCGCCTAACAAGCTTTCGTTCTTGCCAAATCCGTACAATGCGGCGGTATCGAAGTGCGTGTAGCCACAGTCGATCGCGCGAGCGATGACTTCCCGAGCCTGCGCGAGCGTCACGGGCTGCCCATACGCATGATTCAGATTCATGCAGCCGAAGCCGATCGCACTGACCGGGGTCGAGCCAATGAGCCGAGTGGCTGTCATCCTTGGCGCGCCAGATGCTGTTCGAGTTCGTGCAGGGTGCGGTAGCAAGGCAACACTTGGTGGACGCTGCCGTTCGGCTCGCGACGCTCGCGAATGGCGGCGAAGAACTCGCGATCTTGCAATTCGATGCCGTTCATCGATACGGCGACCTTCGATACGTCGATCTTCTGGTCTTTACCGTCGATCAGATCGTCGTAGCGCGCGATGTAGGTGCCGTTATCGCAGATATAGCGGAAGAACGTACCGAGCGGGCCATCATTGTTGAAGGACAACGACAAGGTGCAGATCGCGCCGTTGGCGCTCTTCAATTGAATCGACATGTCCATCGCGATCCCGAGCGTCGGGTGGATCGGGCCTTGTACGGCTTGCGCAATCTTGATTGGCGAGCCGGTTTGGTAGGCGAACAAATCAACCGTGTGAGCCGCGTGATGCCATAACAAGTGATCCGTCCACGAGCGCGGCTGACCGAGTGCGTTCATGTTGGTGCGACGAAAGAAGAACGTCTGCACGTCCATTTGTTGAACCGCGATTTCACGCGCCACGATCTTCTGGTGCACGTATTGATGCGAGGGATTGAAGCGACGCGTATGCCCTACCATGCATACGAGGCCCGTTTCCTGCTGCAGCTTGGCCACGGCGGCCGCATCTTCCCAGCGATCGGCAAGCGGAATTTCCACTTGGACATGCTTGCCCGCGCGCATGCACTCGATCGCTTGTGCCGCGTGGATCTGCGTCGGCGTGCACAAAATTGCCGCGTCCACGCCGGGTTGGCGCAGCGCATCGGCAAGTTCTGTCGTGGCATGCGGTATGCCGTATTTGCGCGCGACCTCGCGCGTCGGCTCGATCTGACGACCGACGACCGAGACAACTTCGATTCCGCCACCCGTGGCATTGATGGCCTTGATGGCGTCGAGATGCTTGATGCCAAACGCGCCAGCTCCGGCGAGAACGACTTTCATGCGATTCACTCCTAACTAATCTTGTTACGTGTAGTGTTGCGTTTACGGTTTGCGCGTCTCGCTCAGCGAGCCCAATAGAGTGCGAGCGGATTGTCGACTAGCAACTTGCGTTGCAACGCGGCTGTGGTTGCAATCCGTGGGATGAAGTCGACGAGCTGTCCATCGTCGGGCATGTATTTCGTCATGTTGGGATGCGGCCAGTCCGTGCCCCACAGCACGCGATCGGGAAAGGTGTCGACCAGTCGCTTGGCGAACGGCACGACATCGTCCCAACCCGGCGGCCCGGAAACCGAGAGCCGGTCCGGACAGCTCACTTTCGACCAGATGTTAGTGCGTTCGCGCATGAGCTTTACGAACAACTCGAACTCTGGTCCGTCGACCGGTTTGGTGACATCGGGACGACCCATATGATCGACGACCACCGTGGTCGGTAGTGATGCGAAAAAGTCATAGTACTCCGGCAAATCGCTCGCCTCGAAGTAGATGACAATGTGCCAGCCGAGCGGCGCTACGCGCTCGGCAATTGCACGCAATACTTCGCGTGGCGTGGTATCGACGAGTCGCTTGACGAAGTTGAAGCGGACGCCGCGGATGCCGACCGCGTCCATCTCGTGCAACGCCGCATCGCTGATGTCCGCTTTGACGGTGGCGACGCCGCGTGCGCGGCCACCCGCGGCTCGCAACGCGTCGAGCACAGCACGATTGTCTGTGCCGTGACAGGTGGCTTGCACGATGACGTTACGCTCGAAGCCGAGGTAATCACGCAGTGCCCACAGGTGGTCTTTCGAAGCATCGCAGGGCGTGTACTTGCGCTCCGGTGCGTAGGGAAACGTGGCGCCCGGGCCAAACACGTGACAGTGCGCGTCGACCGCGCCAGGCGGTGCCACAAACGTCGGCTTGCTCGGGGCCGGATGGAACGGCAGCCACTTGGCATCCATGGTGAATGCGCCCGATGCAGCGTTCGACGCCCACCCCGCGCCGCCGGGCACGAGCCGCGTCATTGACCCATCGCCTTCAGGCGTGCGTCGAGGCGAGGGAACACACGGCGCGCGTTGCCCTCGAAGATTCGTGCCTTGTCGCGCGTTGGGATCGCGAGCGCATCGATGTAGCGCTTCGTATCGTCGAAGTAGTGCCCCGTCGTGGGATCGATACCACGCACCGCACCGACCATCTCGGAGCCGAAAAGAATATTGTCGATGTCGATCACCTTCACCAGCAGATCGATACCAGGTTGGTGATAGACGCATGTGTCGAAGAACACGTTCTTCATCACGTGCTCGGTGAGTGGCGGACGCTTGAGCATATCGGCGAGCCCGCGATATCGACCCCAGTGGTAAGGAACCGCACCGCCACCGTGCGGAATGATGAATTTCAAGGTCGGGAAGTCGCGAAACAGATCGCCTTCGATGAACTGCATGAAGGCCGTGGTGTCCGCATTGATGTAGTGCGCGCCGGTGGCGTGAAAGTTCGGATTGCAAGAGGCCGAGACGTGGATCATCGCCGGCACGTCGAGCTCGACCATCTTCTCGTAGAAGGGGTACCAGTGCTTGTCCGTGAGTGGCGGAGACTTCCAATGTCCGCCTGAGGGATCGGGGTTGAGATTGCAGCCGATGAAGCCGAGCTCATTGACGCAGCGCTCGAGTTCGCGAATTGAATTCGCGATCGGTACGCCCGGCGATTGCGGTAGCTGACATACGCCGACAAAATTTTCGGGATACAGATCGACCACGCGCTTGATCAGATCGTTGTTAGCGATCGTCCACGCGGAAGAGATCTTCTCGTCGCCGACGTGATGTCCCATCGCAGATGCGCGCGGTGAGAAGATCGTGAGATCGCTGCCGCGTTGTTGCTGCAGCTTTAGCTGGTTCGTTTCGATGGTCTCGCGGATTTCGTCATCGGAGATGTGTGCGGGCTTCGCCGGCGCAGCCGTCGGATCTTTGATCCCGGCGACTTGCGCGTCGCGGAATTTCTGATGCGCGGCAGGTGCCGTCGTGTAGTGGCCGTGGCAATCGATGATCATCGCGACTCCATCTTGTTAGCGGTGGCTGTTGAGGTGCGCGCTGCGGCCAGTACGGCATCCAGCATGGGCTCCAGCGCGGGTTGATCGAGGGCGCTGCGATAGCGCGCAGCCCAGTCTTGGCGTTCGGCGCACGCTGCGCTCATCCAGGGGTCGAGGCGTGCCTCGGCGACCGTTCGCGCGACCTCCCGCATTTCCTCCGCACGCCGGCGACCATGCTGCAATGAGCGAGAAATCATATAGCGCGCCACCGACGGCCAGTCCTCGTGCGGGAACAAATCGCGGAGCGATTGGAGCACTGTCGATTCGACGCCATAGTGCCGTGCCGCCAGCAGCGACTCCGTTAGCAGCGCTTCGAGTCCCTTGATCATGACACTACGGCACATTTTCGCAGCCGACGCGCGCCCGAGTGTCGCCGCAAACACCTCAATACCGCTAAAGCCGAGCGTGCGTGCGATCGAGGCAAAGGCGTCGGCATGTGGCCCGCCGAGGAGCATCGGCGAGGCAATCCGTTTGGGCCCGATCGGCGACATCACGGCGGCTTCAACAAAGCGCGCGCCGCGGCTCTCGACGGCGCGCGCTGCCTCGATCTTGGTCGTCGGCGAGACGGAGTTGAGATCGAAATAGAAGGTGTTAGGCGCCAGTGACTCGGCTGCCTCGAGCGCGGCGGCCAAGCATTCGCCTGCGGTGACCGCGCAGATGACGACCGTTCGATTGAGAAGCGCAGCGTTCATGTTGACTGCCGCGCTTACCTGCGGGAACTGTGCGAGCGCACGACCGGGAATGCTCGCCGCGTCGGGCAGCAACTTGTCCCATACCAACAGATCGGTGTGGCCAGCCGCGAGCAGGTCTGTCGCCAACGTCTGACCCACCTCGCCGAAGCCAATCAGTGCGATTCGCTCAGTGGCGTGCGAGTGCAGGTTGTTAGTGCCACTGGCACTCATCCGTGACTCCACGCCGCGGACGGCACGTAGAGCTCGCCGCGCATGAGTTTGCGCGCGGTGCGCACCAGGGCCGAGCGATTCACGCGCAAGCCATTGGGTTCGACGCTGACATCCATGTCGACGGTGAAAAAGCCTGTCGGGTGTTCGATGTCGAGACGGCGCGGGCCCGACTGCGCTTGAATGTTAGCGACTTCTGCAGCAACCGACCCCGCAGCGACGCACGCGGTTGCCACACTGACAGCACCGAGTACGCCGATTGCTTCGTGCACACGATGCGGGATGAAGGTGCGCGTATCGAGCGCGCCGCCGTGCTGTGCAGGCGCCACCAGCGACATCTTCGGCACGGTCTTCTTCGTCACGTCGCCCAGATTCATGCGCGGTCCGAGTTCGAGGCGGATCTTCTCGACGCGCTGCTTCACCGGGGCGTTCGCTTCGATCGCCTCGGGTGATTCTTGTCCTGTGAGGCCAAAGTCGGCCGCTTTCAGAATCACGACCGGCATGCCGTTGTCGATGCACGTGACGTCGATCCCATCGACGCGATCGCGCACCTGGCCGGTGGGGAAGAGGGCGCCACACGAGGAGCCGGCGACATCCAGAAAGTCGATGCTGATGGCAGCAGCGGTGCCGGGCACGCCATCAATACGCGCGTCGCCTTCGTATTCCACTTGGCCTGCTGGCGTCGGCACGTGAGCCACGGCAATGCTCGCCGTGTTGACCATGTGAATTCTTACGGGCGTGACGTCGCCGCGCGCCGCGACGAGGCCGTGCTCGATCGCCCAAGGTCCAACGCCTGCGAGGATGTTGCCGCAGTTTTGCGAGTCACTCACCTCGGCGCGATCGACGACGACTTGCAGAAACAGATAATCGACATCGGCGTCGGGCCGCGTGGCACGACTGAGTACGGCGACCTTACTCGTGAGCGGATGCGCGCCGCCAACGCCATCGATTTGCCGAATGTCGGGTGACCCAAGCGCAGCAAGCAGAACGCGATCGCGGATCGCTCGATCGGTGGGTAGGTCGCGCGCGTCGAAGTACACGCCCTTCGAGGTTCCACCGCGCATCAACGTGGCCGGAATGGCGCGCAGCATGCTGTCAATCCTCTGCGGGTTGCTCGCGATACACGAGTCCACGGCTCGTTAGCCGCTCGCGCATGCCGTAGATGTCGAGTCCGAGTTCGCCCGCCTTGAGGCGGGCACGAACCTTGGCCTCCTTGGCCTCGCGCTCGACACTGGCTTGCAATACACCGGGTGCGGCTTTGCGGGGCACGACGCACACGCCGTCGTCGTCAGCGATGACGACATCGCCGGGATGGATCAACGCACCTGCGCAGACGACTGGTACATTGACACTGCCCAGCGTCTCCTTGACGGTGCCTTGCGCTGAGACTGCTTTCGACCAAACCGGAAAGCCAATCGCGGTGAGGTCACGAACGTCGCGCACGCCCGCATCGATGATGAGACCGCGAACGCCGCGCGCCAAGAGCGAGCTGCCGAGTAGCTCACCGAAGTACCCTGCATCGGAATAGGACGTGGGGGCGACGACCAAGACGTCGCCTTCCTGGCACTGCTCGATGGCCACGTGGATCATCCAGTTGTCACAGGGTGCTGTGCTGACTGTGACGGCCGTGCCTGCAATGCGCGCGCCCGCGTAGATAGGCCGCATGTTAGGCGCCAGCAAGCCGGTACGGCCTTGGGCCTCATGAACGGTGGCGACGCCGCATTCGGCGAGGCCGTCGACAACCGCGCGTTCGGCGCGGCGAATGTTCGTGTACACGATGCTCATGAATCAGGTCCTCGAGTGTAGAGGGGCATTGTCGCGCCGCTGTCTGGAGCAAGACCAATTGCAATTCGCGAACAGATATAAGAAATTGCTGACGATGAGGATTTCCACGCGATGAATGAGAGGCTGCCGCAGCTGCGCCACTGGCGCGTGTTGAGCGCCGCCGCTCGCCTCGGGAGCTTGAGCGCCGTGAGTCGTGCGCTCCATCTGTCGCAACCCGCTGTAACGCAGGCGATTGCAGCACTCGAGCGGCAGTTCGCTACGCCATTGTTTGTGCGGACGAGCCGCGGTGTGACCGCGACTGCGGCGGGCACCATCGTTGCAACGCGTCTGACCCGGGCGCTGGAACAGCTCCAAATTGGTATTGAGGAAGCGCTACGCGGAGCGAAGCCGACGCTCAGCGATCCGCTTCGAGCCCTCACCTCGGCACAGGTGGATGCTCTGCTTGCGACGGTCGAGCACGGCGGCTTCGGTCGCGCAGCGCGTGCCAGCGGTGTTGCCCGTACCACCATGCATCGGGCGGCGCGCCAGCTCGAGCGCGCGCTGGGTGTCCCGCTATTCGAAACTACGAGTCATGGTGTGAGGCCGACGCGGGAGGCGGAGCGACTCGCGCGGCGAGTGCAACTCGCAGCGACCGAGTGGCTGCAGGCGGCGGCTGAAGTGGCAGCTCTCGCAGGAGACGAGCGCGGCACGACCGTGATCGGCGCGATGCCTTTGGCACGGAGCGTGCTCGTTCCGGCCGCCGTGCTCGAGTTCGCGACGACACACCCGCATCATCGAGTTGCGATTCTCGATGGCCCTTACGACAGCATGCTCGAGGCCTTGCGGCGCGGTCGGGCCGACCTGCTCGTCGGCGCCGTGCGCAGCGCCGTCGGTGAGGATGTCGTGCAGGAGCCGCTGTTTGACGATCCGCTCGCCATCATCGTGCGCGCTGGCCATCCACTTGCCAAACGGCCCCAGCGCGCACCCACGCGTGCGATGTTGGCGCGACTCGCATGGATTGCGCCGCGGGCCGAATCACCGCTGCATGCGCACTTTCGCGACTTGTTTCCAGTGGGCACCGCGTTTGCGGTCGAGCCGATCGAATGCAATTCTTTGGTCGCGGCCCGCGCGCTCCTGCTCGGCAGCGATCGCGCGATGCTACTGTCGGCGCACCAAGTGCAGTATGAACTTGCTGCGGGTGAGTTGATTGCGTTGCCGCACCCGGCGGGGCGAGTCGTTAGGAAGATCGGAATGACCTGGCGGCGCGACTGGCGGCCCACTGCTGCGCAGGCAGCGTTGGTCGCGACGTTGCGCGCTCACGCCCGCGTGGTTGCCGAGCGGAACGGTCGGCGCGAGGGAGTCGGATGAATGCGTCCGAAGCAACAGCGGTCAGCGCGCCTCGGCGAGGCGCATGGGTCACTGTGGCTCTGTGTTCCGGTGTTGCGGTGCTCGAAGGTTTCGACAGTTAGGCGCTCGGCGTTGCAGCGCGCCGACTAACAGCCGCGATGGGTGTTCCTCGCCGATTGCAGTCTGCCGGTGAGCCCCAGTACACCCGGCTTCATGCACATCGCGTTCAGCGTTGAGGACATCGACGAACTGAACGCCGGAAGTAGTTAAATGGCGCGTCGCGGCTGGAAGAACGATACCGAGAACATACGCGGCGGCAGCTTGACGCATACCGTGTCCCTCGATTAGCCGCAGCGAGCTAGCGCTCCCAACGTGCGCGACCATGGACATCTCACCACGGCACTTGGACTTTTCCGTCAGGCACATGCAAGCCGCAGGGCGAGCGGCTAAGCTGTTAGTCGATCTGCGACCCCGCCGCCACGCGAAACGCCCGCGGCGACCGACGCATTCGTCGTGTGAAGAAGCGAGTGAAATACGCAGGGTCTTCGAAGCCGAGAAAATACGCGATCTGCGTGATCGACATCGAGGTATAGCGCAGTTGCCGCTCGGCCTCGACCAGTAGCCGCGCGTGAATGAGTTCGATCGGTGCCTGACCTGTGACCACGAGACAAGTGCGGCGCAGTCGAACCTCGGACGCGCCGAGTTCCGCCGCGTAGCGCGTCACGCTCCAGTGCTCGCGGAAGTGGCGTTCAATCAATTCTCGAAAGCGTGCAACGCATTCCCGCTCGATGTGGGAGCCGCTACCTGCACTGGCGCTGACAGCGCTCGCCGCAGTTGTCGCACGACTCACGCGCAGTGTGTTAGTCAGGAACGCGACGAGCAAGCCTCGCAGCGTGCCGTGTCGGCCAGTTGCCGCGCGGGCGAACTCGCGCGCGAGTAAATCCGCGAGCGGCAGTAAGTCGGTAGCCTCCACGACGCTGCGGTCGAGCGCGAGTGCTGCTGGCCGTTCGAGAAACTCGCGGAATTCCGTCGTGGTGCGTCCGAAGTCGCGGGCGAGTGCCGTTGCAAATGAGGTCACGTGTCCAACCGTGTCGGGTTGAAATCGAAAAGCGTGGACGACGCCAGGCGGAACCACGATCACGAACGGGGCACGCACCGACGTTGTAGTCCCGTCGAGCGTCACCTCCGCCCGGCCGCGTTGCACGAACAGCACTTGGTGCAGATCGCCGTGGCGATGCGGCCGTATGTGCCAATCGTGCAAGCGGCTGCGCGCTGCGATCGTTTCGACATGAATCAGTCGCTCGTCGGGCGGCTGGAGGGGCTCGCCATACAAAAAGAACGCCGGCACGGGATGGGCCATGCTCGGTGCGCGTCGGGTGCGCGGTGGAGGGCTCATGCGGTTGCATTCCAAGGCATGCGGCGCGTTGAGCGCCCGATGTACGAAAAGTACAAGTTACGACCGGCAGAGTCCATTCCCGCTCGTGTGCCGGCCACTAGTCTGTGCTGCGGGCCGTTCGAAGGCTGGCGTAATCAAGGTGGGGGGCGATGCGCAAGACGCAAGTCGTGATCATTGGTGCTGGGCCGTCGGGCCTCTTGTTGTCGCAGCTGTTGCACCGCGCGGGAATTGACACGCTCGTACTCGAGCGGCAGTCGCGCGAGTATGTGGAAGCGCGCATACGTGCCGGCTTGCTCGAATGGGGCACAGTCGAGCTCCTGAAAGAAGCCGGCGTCGGTGCGCGCATGATGCGCGAGGGCTTGGTTCATGACGGCTTCGAGCTGGCGTTCGATGGTCGGATTCAACGCATCGATCTCAAGGGCTTGTCCGGCAAGCATGTCTTGGTCTACGGGCAAACCGAGATTCAGAAAGACCTGAGTGACGCGGCCGGCGAGCGTGTTGTCTGGGAGGCGAAAGACGTCGCACTCAGTGGATTCGATAGTCGCCAGCCGCGTGTCACGTGGACTCGTGATGGCGTGCGCCACGAAATCGACTGCGACTTCATTGCCGGTTGCGATGGCTACCACGGGGTGAGTCGCGCGAGTGTTCCGAAGACGCGGCTGACCGAGTTCGAGCGCGTGTATCCCTTCGGCTGGCTCGGCATTCTCGCGGATGTACCGCCGGTAGGCGACGAATTGATCTATGCGAATCACGCTCGCGGCTTCGCGTTGTGCAGCATGCGTTCGACAACGCGCAGTCGTTACTACGTGCAATGCGGGCTCGACGAGAAGGTCGAAGCGTGGCCGGATTCGCGGTTCTGGGATGAATTGCGCGCGCGTTTGCCCGAACGCACGGCCAATGCGTTGGCGACCGGACCGTCGATCGAAAAGAGCATTGCGCCACTGCGCAGTTTCGTCGTCGAGCCGATGCGCTTCGGCCAATTGTTCTTGGTAGGAGATGCGGCGCACATCGTGCCGCCGACCGGTGCGAAAGGGCTGAATCTCGCCGCTGCGGACGTACGTGTGTTGTCGCGCGGTTTGATCGACCACTATCGGGCTGCGAGTGACGCGCTGCTCAATCGCTACTCTGAGATTTGCCTGCGGCGCGTGTGGAGTGCAGTGCGATTCTCATGGTGGTTCACCTCACAGATGCACAAGTTCTCGAACGATGCGTTCGAGCATCGGATTCAGCTCGCGGAGCTGCACTATTTGGCGGGGTCGCGCGCCGCCATGACCTCGCTTGCGGAGAACTACGTCGGGCTGCCGTTCGAAGTGTGAGCGGAGTGTGCGGCTACCAGCGTGCCTCGAGTTTCTCGAACGGTGCGGCCAAGCGCACGCTGCTCGCATCGTAATCGGTGACAGGGCGACCATCGACGACCACCGAGCGCGGCTTGGTAGCTTGCGGCCAAAACACTCGAATCGGCGTGTTGGCGTGCAGCGTCGGCTGCAAAGTCACTTGCAAAACACCGTTGCTCATACGTGCGGCGAGCGAAAGTCTGCCGCGGGCCGTCGGTAGATCGCGTACAGCGAGGCCTTCGGCGCGCAGCCACTCGGGCGGCGTTCCGGGTAACAGCTCGAGTTCTGCGTCCCCCTCGTGCATCAGCATGCCGAAGATTGCGCGCACATACTCGCTACCGATCCACGTGTGCGGCATATCACCCAGGTAGATGGCTCGCCGTACATTGGAGTTGACCACCTCGGCGAGCACCTGCCACTCCGCCGGTTGTCGGCCCGCCAAAAAGTGTCGTAGCAACTCGTGTGCCTCGGCCGGCCGCCGCAGACGCACGAAGGTCAGCATGTTGCGCAGCTCATAAGGCGTGTAGGCGTACAACGCATCGGGCGCCGCGCGTCGACGGACGTCCTCGAGATACCGATCGAACGTGAGCGCGAGTGCATCTTGCGGCATCACAGATTGTTGGCCTGTAGGGTCGATCCCGATCGACACGCCCGTCGGATCGCCGTCTCCCAAGTCTGCAGACGAAGGCACGAAATCGGTGCCTTTCCAGCGCATCGTCGCGCGAATCGAATCCTGTAACGATTCTCGCAGCAGTTCGTACTGGCGCTCTGCCCATTCCGCGAGCGCGTCGTTGCCCCACGCTCGCGCAAGCCACGCGCCGTCGTGCCAGCCTTTCAGCGCCCAGTAATTGTCCCAGTAGCTGTGGGTTGGGGTGGGGTAGCCCTCGTGACTGATCGACGGCGCGAGAATGCCGCGGAATCGCTCGGGCGCCGGCAGATCCGCGAGATAGTTAGGCACGAGCGTGCGCTCGCGCAGCTCTTGGAGAAATCGCAGCGCCAGTTCGACTTCGCGCGCGTACTCGCGCACCGACTGCGGGCCACCATCGAGGCGCGCCACTTCTGCGACCAGCCAAATGAACTGCCCTTGGCTGTCGTACTCGATGTCTGAGCCAAATCCGCGATTCACGCTGCCATCGCCATTCAAAATCGGCGAGACGAGACCATTGTCATGGACTGCATGCGTGGCATACCAACGCAGATAATCGCGCGCCGTACGTGTCTCGCCCATGCGCAGCAGGATGGCGGCAGTGGCCGAACCGTCGCGAATGAACGAGCGATCGTAGTTGCGCGGACCCGGTTGCAACGCGTGGCCAGTCTGATTGATCAGCATGTATGCGGCTTGCGCACGTAGCATGTTCACGAGATCCGCGTCTGGCAACTGGATGCCGATTTGGCCGAGGCGCGCATGCCATTCGGTAGCCACACCCGCTGCGAGCGCGTCGAATTCTGGGGCTGCGAGCGCTGGGCTGGTGTTGCCCAGCGGCAATGCGACGACGATATCGCGCTGTTCACCGGGCGCGAGGTCTACGACGTACTGCAGCAGCCCGGCAGCGAGTCCGTCCGGATCCGTGGCACTCGCCGCTGCGGGTGTTTGCCCCGCCGCTGCAAACCGCGTGATCTCCGTCTCGCCGAACTCGCCAAACGGTGCCGCGCCGCTCGCGGCGACGGGCGTCATCGAGACTAACAACTGGCGCTGATCGAGCAGGACAGCCGTTTGCGTTGCGCGCCGTTCAATCGCCAACTTTGCAATCGGCGCCGGACCTCCGTTTTGCCACGGCGGCGAGACTTGGATGGGGCGAATCAGCAGTGCGAACTGTCCCTTGGCGGGAGTGGTGCCTCGGTTTGTGATCCGATATCGAACCCAAGTGATAGGCCCACTCGCAGTAAATGCTTCGGTCAGTATCTCGACGCCAGAGCGCGGGGCCCAGCGGAGCCAGGGCATCGGGAGCCAACCGTCGCGCAAACCGTGCTGCACAGGCTTGCCGTAGGGCGCCACTGCGCCAGCGTCGTCGCGCCACAAGGGCTGGATCAAGGGCGCGCCCTTATACGCTTCGATGCTGCCCCACTCATCGACGACCGTCTTTTGGTGGCCCGCTGGCACACCGACGACCGTCCAATACACTTGCTTGGCCTGCAGCGTTTGCGGAAACAGATCACGGTGCTGGCGCTCGGCGGCGAGTTGGTAGCGGCGCATCGGTGTGAGCACGTGCGTCGGGCCTAACAACCGTAACCGGGCGATGAGCGGCGCGGCCGAACCGGCGGGCGCGACGCTGAGGCGTAATGCGGTGAACGACGCAGCCGTGCGAGCCGCAAGCAACGACCTAGGTCCCTCTGCGCCCGGATCCTGCGCAAGCAACTTCCAACCCCCGTTGCGCTGCCGACCTTCGAGGCGTGCTGCGCCGCGAGGCCCAGCCCAGAACACCTCGAGACCCGAGATTGTGGGTGCCGCTGGTAGCAAGATTCGCAGCGGCTCGCGGATCGCAGTCGGCCGCTGGCCGCTCCACAGCGCTGCGTCGCCGGCTGCGCGCGGTGCCGCGTCGGCTGCCAGGGGTTCGAACTCAAACACGGAAACACCCCAGTCGGCCGTTCGCGGCACACTGGCAAGTCTCAGATAGCGAGCCGTGACGGGCGCAAACACTGCGTACTCGATGCCGCCGAGTGAGTCACTCGTTTCAAACACGGTGCGCCATGTCTCGCCGTCGCTCGAAGCCTGAATCAGATAGGCCGCTGCAAACGCGCTGTCCCAACGAATCATTGCGCCGCCGATGCTCGCCTCTCGGCCCAAATCCACCTGTAGCCAATGGCCGGGCGAGAACGCGCCGCCCCATTTCGTTTCGGGGTCGCCATCGATCGCGAACCGCGGCGCCATGGCTTGTTGCGTCCCTGCGGAAGAAGTGGCGCGCCAAACGCTACGGTCAGGCCAGGCAGCGCCGGCTGACCACGCGGTACCGGCCATGCCGACGGCAAGCGCCATCGCAACGGGTGCAAACAGTCGCATGAGAACCCCTCGTGTAAACGTTTACATCGTGACCATGCCGCGTCGCGAATCGGCTGTCAACCCTGCGCGCCCCGCGCTGGCCGTTCGCCCGGCGCGGCGAGGCGTGATACGGGCGGCGGTTTGATACGCTGCAGCGATGCCGCGCATCAGTCCGATCCATTACTCGGACGGGCGGCGGTCCCGTAGGCTCTCTGCAATCCACGTCCTTATCTGGAAGGCGTCCATCGTGTCCATGTTTCAGTATTTCCCTAACAACTATGTCTGGAATCTGTCGGTCGATATCGCGATCGAATCGGGCGCGCAGATCGGCGAAATCGACGAGATGTGTAAGCCGTTGCTCGAAGCGGCGGCGCGCGGGGAGGACGCTGGCACCGGCGTATTCCTGCAGCAGTGGGTGAAGATGGCGGACAAGCTGGTCGAACTCGCCGCCGAGGACGAGGTTCGCGGCCGGAAGTTTTCGGCTGGGCGCAAGCTACAGCGCGCGTCGCTGTACTACATGATTGCCGAGCGCATGCAGGGCCACGGCGCGCCGGCTCGCATGGAGACCTTTCGCAAAGGCCAAGACACTTTCAAGCGGGGCATGGCACTGGGCCGCGAGAACTGCGAGCGCGTCGAAATTCCGTATGCAGGCAAGTTCATTCCTGGCTTGATCACGCGGGGCGCAGGTGCGCAAGGCGCGGGGCCCTGGGTGCTGTACGTCAACGGGCTCGATAGCTGCAAAGAAATGTTGTTCTGGTCGGGGCTGCCACAGGCGCTTGCGCGTCGCGGCATTTCCACGCTGTCGATCGACCAACCGGGCACGGGCGAAGCATTGCGCGCGCTGAATCTGCACGGTTGTTACGACAGCGAGCGTTGGGCGACGCCGGTGTACGAGTGGTTAGCCAAACGCCCGGATGTCGATCCGAAGCGCGTCGGCATGACTGGCATTTCGCTCGGCGGCTATTTCGTGCCACGTGCGGTGGCGTTTGAGCCGCGGTTCGCCGCGGCGGCCGTTTGGGGTGCGAACCACGATTGGGCCGAGGTGCAGCAAAAGCGGCTGCGCCGAGAAGGGGAGAACCCCGTACCGCACTATTGGGCGCATGTCCATTGGGTCTTCGATGCAAAGGACATGGACGATTTTCTCGCCAAGACAAAAGGGATGTGCCTCGACGGTGTGGTCGAGAAGATTCGCGTCCCGTTCCTCGTGACGCACGGTGAGCGTGATCGTCAGATCGGTGTGGAGTATGCGCATCGCACCTACGAGCAATTGATCAATTCACCGAAGCGCGAGCTCAAGATCTTCACGGATCGCGAGGGCGGCGTAGAGCATGTCGGTGTAGATAACATGAGTTACGGGCGCGATTACCTCGCGGATTTCCTTGCAGAGCAGCTCGGCGGCTTCGTTGCCTGATCGTGCTCGTCGATGCCGGCTGGCGTGTATTGAAAGCATCGATGCACGCCATCCGCTCGAATCGTTTTTCCGCGAGGCAGAGGTTCACTAGCATGGCCCTCTTCGCGCAGTTTTTTCTTAAGGAGTCTGTATGGCAATTCTAGGCGTTGAAAGCGCGATCTATGGTGTCGACGATCTCGACTTGTGCACGCGCTTCTTTGAGGATTTCGGCCTTGCGCTCGTCAAGAGAGCGGCGGACGAGAGCGTGCTCGAAGTCGCGACCGGCTCGAAAGTGGTGTTGCGCAAGCGCGGCGATCCGCGACTGCCGGCCTCCTATGCGCATGCGGTTGGTGTGCATGAGACGATTTGGGGTGTCGATACGCAAGCTGCACTCGACAAGTTGGCGGCGGATCTCGGTCGCGATCGCAAGATTACGCGCGATGCCGATGGCACCGTACACTTTTTCGCCGACGATGGGATGCCACTCGGGCTGCGCGTGTGGAACAAGCGCGCCATCGTGTCCGTGGCGGACCCCGTCAATACGCCGGGTGAAATCAAGCGGCTGAATCAGCATCGCCAATGGCGCATGCGTGCGCGCCCGAAGTCGATCAATCACGTCGTGTTCTACTCTGAAGACTACGTCACGTCGTTCGAGTTCTTCCGCGATCGACTCGGCTTTCGCCTCACGGATCACTCCAAAGGCGTCGGCGTGTTTGCGCGCGCGGATGGCACCAACGAACACCACTCGATCTTCTTGCTGGATTGCAAGTTGCCGGTGGTTCCCGGCAATCGCCCGGGCTTCATGCACACGGCTTTCGGTGTCGATGACATCGATGAGTTGATGATCGGTGCTAACTACATGAACAACAAGGGTTGGACCAACTCGTCGCTCAATAGCTCCGGTGGCGTATCCCGGCATCGCATCTCGTCCGCAATTTACTACTACGTAGATTGCCCGGCCGGCGGCGAAGCCGAATATCACGCGGATACGGATTACCTCGATGACAACTGGATTCCGCGCGCGTGGGACTTCAAGTTCGGTTCGCTGATGTGGGCGCACAAAGTGGCGCCAATGTTTGCGGGTGACAACGTGCCGTGGGATGTCACGCTCGACCCCAAAGGCGCCTCGCTCGAGCCGTTCCGCAAGAAGGCGAAGCAGCCGGCTGCCTAGGCGGTCAGGCTGTTAGCGGCGAGCCGTTGCGGTAACACCTTGAGCACAGTCCATTCCGCAACTGGACTCGCGCTCGGCACTTTCGGCTTCGGCACTTTTCGAACGATCGATGGCGCGCCATTTCCGGCACTCGTCCTGCCCGAAGGCACGGTGTTTGATTTGAGCCAAGAATGGCGTGACACGGACGCCATGCTCAGCGATTGGGATCGCGCGCTCGACCGCCTGCATGTCATAGCGATTCGGCAGAACCTACCGCAGCATCGTTTCGACGCCCTGATCGCGATGCCGCCAGTTGCACGGCCAAACGTACTGGGTGCCGGCGCTAACTATCGGCAGCACGTTGCCGAAATGATGACGCACAATCAATTCAACCAGCATGCGCGCCAACCCGGCGAGAGCGACGCCGATTTCTTGCAGCGGAATTTGGCCGAAGTAGATCGTCGAGCCCGTGAAGGCATGCCGTACTTCTGGACGGGCTTGCATTCGGCGCTCGTCGGTGCGGGTGATGATCTCGTATTGCCGTTAGTCGGAGCGCAGCATGATTGGGAACTCGAGTTCGCGTGCGTGCTGCGTGGCGGTGGTCGCTATCTCCTCCCGCATGAAGCGCATGCGCTAATCGCGGGCTACGCCATCGTCAACGATTATGGCAGCGTCGATCAATTTCGCCGGACCGACGTTCGCTGGGGATTCGACTGGATCAGCAAGCATCAGCCGAGCTTCAAGCCGTTCGGGCCGTTCATCGTGCCGAAAGAATTTGTCGATCGTGCGCAAGTGCGCATTCACCTGCAGTTGAATGGCCAGACGATGCAAGACTGGCCGATCACCGACATGATCTTTCCGCCGGAGGCTATCTTGGCGTACGCCAGCGAGCGCATTCGCTTGATGCCTGGCGATTTGCTACTAACAGGGTCACCGCCGGGCAACGGCGCATACCACAAGCGATTTCTGCAAGCGGGCGACGTGATCGAGAGCACGATTACTGGGCTCGGTCGGCAACGCAATCGTGTGGTGGCGGAGGATGCCCGGGGCCGTCGGCCAACCTACGGTAACTTCCGCACGACTTGAGCTACCGCAGCAGCGCGACCCAACCAGGATAGTTGCCGAGCGTCGCTTGAGCGCGCCACGCGAAAGGCTGCTGGCACTTCATTGCCTGGGTACGACTGCGCAGTGCTACAGCTTGAAGAGCTGCGCGACATTCGTGTCGCAAATGCGACGCCGAGCATCATCTGACAGTGGGATCGAGTCGAACGAGCGCACCGCGATCGCTTGATCTTCGAACGGATAGTCGATTGCAAACAGCACGCGCTCGATGCTGAGCGTCGCGATGGTCGCATGAAGCGGCGCTGCGAAGTTCATACCGCTCGTCGTGACCCAGAAGTTCTCGCGGAAATAGTCGCCGGGAAGTCGCTTGAGCGAGCCGCCGGGAAACAGACTGCGCTCAAATCGGTAACGATCGTCGATGCGTTGCAGTACGAAGGGAATCGTCTCGCCCATATGTCCCAACACGATTTTCAAGCGCGGGAACTCATCGAACAATCCGCTGGCAATCAGCCGCAGCGCGTGCGTGCCAGTCTCGACGCCGTAGCCCCAGCCGATCGTAAAGCCCGGTAGTGCGAGGGCGGGGCCGCCAAGTGTGCGTCCAGGCTCGCGCGGATGAATGTAGAGCGGCACGTCGAGTGCTTGCAGCGCTTCGAAAATGGGGCGATAGCGCGGCTCGTCGAGGTACACGCTATCGGTGTGCGAGTTCACCAGCGCACCCTTGAGGCCAAGCTGCTGCACGGCGCGTTCCAGTTCTTTCGCCGCCGCTGCCGGATCTTGCGGCGCGAAGGTGGCGAGCCCGGCGTAGCGACCGGGATGCGCTCGGACGGTTTCGGCGAGTCGGTCGTTAGCGAGCCGCGCCAGCGAGATGGCCGTGGCTGTGTCGAAATTCTGCACACCCGGTGAGCCTAACGACAGGACTTGCATATCGATGCCTGCCGCATCCATCCGCGCCAGGCGATCGGCGCCGAGGTCGAGTAGCAACGGGACGAGCGGACCGACGATCGGTCCGGACGACATACTCGGAATGTTGTTAGCCACGCGTCGCGCCTCGGCAAGAATCTCGGGCAGCGTGAACGCCTCTTCGCAAGGAATGAGTCGATAGCCGCGGGGTTGCGTGCGCGCTGTGCGCTCGTCGGCCGCTGCCGTGGCTGCGAGGCCTGACGCGACAACGGCCGCGGCGCTCTGCAAGAAAGGTCGGCGACCGATATTCATATTGATCATGACTGCGACTCCTGCTGGATACGGCGCGCGAGGATCTGTCGTGCACGTGCCGCGGCCGTATCCATGTTGAGCAACACGGGTTGCAGCGATTGGAAATCCGCTGCTCCGATATTGCGTGCTTGTGCCTCGATCATCGGCTTGTCTTCACGCCGAAAAACTTCATCGAGCGCGGCGATTTGCTCGCGCGCGAGTGTGGCGCCGTGCGGGCCCATCGCTCGTGGAAAACTGATCGAAAAGAAATAATGCGTCGACTGTGCGTCTTGCGGCGCAAACAAGTGCGCCGTGGGTACGGCACGCTCGGCGACGCGTTCCGCACCGCTCGGCACGGCACCGCTCCACAGCGCAAGCGATGCAGGCGGATTCCAACGCACGTGCAGCCAGCGATCGGCACGTTGGTGTGCGGGAATCTGAAACGCTGCGCGCAAGAACGGATGCAGATCCTCATCGCAAATCAAGCGTTTCGACCACACGGTGTCGCCGTCGTGGCTCGCTTCGAACTTCCCGGTGTGGACCCGGTCGCTCGCCAGCAGTGGGTGCAGAAATTCGATATGACTGAGATCGAGAATGTTGTCCGACTCGAGCTCGTATGGCGCATCCACGATCATCGTTGCCGTACCGACATACCAGTGCTCAGGATCCATAAACGAAAAGTCGGGAATGGTGGCGGGATCGGCTCGCTCGGGGTTACCCATCCAAATCCACAAAACGTTGTGGCGCTCGAGGAGTGGGTAACGGCGCACACGAGCCGCACTCGGCGCGGGTCCGTGCGGGTTGTGGACACAGCGCCCGTGCGAGTCGAAACGTAGGCCGTGATAGCCGCATTGCAGATGGCCGTCGACGAGCTTGCCGCGCGACAGCGGCGCGAAGCGATGCGGGCAGCGATCGGCCAAAGCCACGACCTCGCCACTCGGATTTCGAAACAGAACGATCGGCTCATCGAGCAATCGGCGCGCGACGAGTTGGCCGTCGGCGAGTTCCGTTGCCCACGCGGCGGGATACCAAACGTTTCGGAGATACTGCATATCGGCCGACTATAGATCGCCGCGAGCGGTGCGTCTCATTAGCCTTGCCGATGCGTTCAATCATTGAAACGCGTTTTCGCCTGCTGCTGGCAACGCCGTAACATGCGAGCGCGGGACTGAGCGCCGCGTAACGCATCGAGCGTGACTTCATGACGAACGCTAAGTTGTATCGCGGCTATCCTCCGCGCAATCTCTCCGGTGGACGCTTGCACCACGGCATTGCCCTCGAAATGCCGCCGATCGCAAACGCGATGCGGGAGCGTCTCGACGCGGCGTTCGCGCAGCCATTCGTGGGTCTGACAACCGACGGTAAGCCGCGCGAGGGTCTGTACCCGCTGCGCAGCACCGGCGCCGATACGTCGGCGGCGGTGTCCGCAGCGCGAGCCTTTCTCGCGGGTATTCGTCGGGACGATCATCGCAAGCTCGTCCAGCAAGCTTTCGACGGCGCGGACCGTCGTCGGTGGACGAACGCGTTTCCGCATTGGGCGCCGCACGGCGTATTACTCGCCGATTTCGAACCGACGAATCGCGATGCCTTGCTCGCGCTCGTCGCCGCGACTTTGAGCGCACGCGGCTTCGCCGATACGCGGCGCATCATGCGTGCGAACCAGGCATTGGGCGAGTTCCTCAATCACTCCACCGACACACTCTGTGAGTATGGTTTCTTTTTCACGCTGTACGGCGAGCCTGCCGTGGATGGCGCGTGGGGCTGGCGATTGATGGGCAATCATTTGGTCGTTCATGCGACGTTCGTACGCGATCAGCTCAATTTGACGCCGGCCTTTTGGGGCACCGAGATGTCGGTCATCGATGCGGGGCCGTACGCAGGCCAGCAGTTGTTTGTCGAGGAGCAGCGTCTTGGCCTCGAATTGGCAACCTCGCTCTCGGCCAGTCAGCGCGCAACCGCGATATTGCATCCATCGATGCTGTCGCAGGATTTGCCCAAGCACCTAACAGGTCCGGACGGACGACATTTGGGCGGTGCGGGGCAGGACAATCGTGTTATCACGCCCGAGGGCATTGCGGCCAATTCACTGTCGCCCGGGCAGCGCAGCGTGCTTACGAGTCTGCTCGAGGTGTATCTCGGGCGCGCGGCGGAGCCTCACGGTGCCGCTGCACTCCACGCTGCGCTCGCGCACCTCGACGAAACGCGCTTTGCATGGATCGGCAATCCCGAGCAGCGACCGTTCTACTATCGGATCCACGGCCCGACGGTTTGGATCGAGTTCGATCATCACTCGGGCGTTTTCTTGTCGAATCCGGAACCCGAACCGTTCCATATCCACACCATCGTGCGCACGCCCAATGGTAACGACTATGGTGCCGATTTACTGCGGCAGCACTACGCGCAACATCCGCACCCGCACGTGCATCGCTGAGCTGAATGCGCACTAACAACCGATCGACGTTACGGAATGACGGGCGGGACCATCCGTTCGGCGATACGCCGCATTTCGTTGCGTAGCCACGCAAGTCCTGCGTCACGCTCGAATTGCTCGTGCCACTGCATCGCTTCGCGCAGTGGTGGAATATCGACTGGGCAACGCAAGATCTTGATCGGCACCAGAGCCGACAGCCGAGCCGCGAGACGCCCTTGAATGGTGGCAACACGGCGCGTGCCGGCCACGAACGCCGCCACGCTGCTGAAACTCATCGCAACCATTTCGCAACGTCGCGTGATGCCGAGGCGCCCAACGACCCATTCGTCCATCGAAGGATTGCGCCCGCGGTTGAAATGCACCATCACGTGACCGAGCGCCAGGTACTCGTCGAGCGACAGCGAGTCGCCAATATCGGGATGGTCAGCCGAGGCGATGCAGACGTAGCTGTCGTCGAACAGCGGTTCGGACGGGTGCGTCGCGAGTAAGTAGTTCTCAGGCATCACCATCAGGTCGACATCACCACGCTCGAGCGCCTCCGTCGGCGCTTCCAGGTCGTTCGAGATGAGTTCGATTTCGACGTGCGGTGCAAGCGCGGCGAGATGTCGTACAACATCGACCATCAATACCGATGCGACGTAATCCGACATCAACAACCGGAAACGGCGCGTTGCAGTGGCGGGGTCGAACGTAGGACGCGCCTCGAGCGTCTGCTGAATCTCCATGAGAATTCTGCGCACGGGCTGCGCCAAGCTCTCGGCAAGCGGCGTCGGCACCATTTGGCGTCCGACCTGCACGAGCAGTTCGTCGCCGAAATACTCGCGCAATCGCGCGAGTGCGCCGCTCATCGCCGACTGGGTCAGGAACAGGCGTTTGCCCGCACGTGTAATACTGCGCTCAGTCAGCAGCGCATCGAGAGCCACGAGTAGGTTGAGGTCGAGTTGTCGGAAATGCATGATTTTTAGTCTATGCGATGACTCGAGCGATCGGTACGTTGGATACGGTGAATCGTCGAAAATGATTTAACGCGGACCGTGCCGGACGCCTACTCTGGCGGCCGGTGGCGCGCGGTCGCGCGCGGGGGTGCTCGAAGATGAAGTTAGGAACCTTGAAGGACGGCAGTCGCGACGGCCGCTTGATCGTCGTCTCGCGCGACCTGCAACGCGCTGTGCGCGCCGAGCACATCGCGCCGACGATGTTGGCCGCACTCGAGCATTGGGCGACAGCGGCGCCCGCGCTCGATCGCTTGTCCGCAGGCTTAAATGCCGGGAATGCGAACGACAGTTTCGCGCTCGACGTGCGCGCACTGGCTGCGCCGCTACCGCGCACATGGCAGTGGCTCGATGGCTCGGCGTTTCACAGCCATGGCGACCTAATGGAAAAGGTTTTCAAGTTGCCGCCGATCGAGGGGAAGCTGACCCGCCCACTGATGTACCAAGGTGGCTCCGACGACTTCATCGGCCCCTGCGACGACATGCCGCTGCCGTCGGAGAAAGACGGCATCGATTTCGAGGCTGAGCTCGCCATCATCACGGATCGCGTTCCGATGGGGACGTCGCCGGCGGCGGCACTCGGCCATATCAAGCTTGTGATGCTTGCGAACGATGCAAGCCTGCGGGTGTTAGCACCGATCGAAATGAAGACGGGCTTTGGCTGGGTACAAGCGAAACCCGCAAGTAGTTTCAGTCCCGTCGCGGTAACGCCGGACGAACTCGGTTCGGCGTGGCGCGACGGTCGCGTGCATCTACCCGTAAACGTGAGTTGGAATGGTCGGCATTTCGGCCACCCTAACGCCGGTGCGATGGGTTTCGGGTTCCATGAGTTGGTTGCGCATGCCGCGTATTCGCGCAATTTGAGCGCCGGAACCATCATCGGCTCCGGCACGATTTCGAACGAGACCTACCGCGAGGTTGGTTCCGCGTGCATCGCGGAGCGTCGCGGCATTGAGCTGGTCGATCAGGGCAAGCCGGTCACCGACTACATGCGGTTCGGCGACTCGGTGCGAATCGAGATGGCGGATGCCCAAGGCCACTCCATCTTCGGTGCAATCGACCAAAAGATCGTCAAGGCCGGCTAATCACTCGGCCCAACGCTTAGGATCGTGAGTATGGCTCGCAAGTTCGTCGACCTGTCCATTTTCCTCGAGAACGATGTGTTGTCGGATCCGCCGATGCTGGCGCCGAGGATCGAGTATGAGAAGCATCACGAAACCATTCCACAGTTTCTGAAGATGCTGCCGGGTACGAAGGCGGAGGATTTCCCCGAAGGAGAGGCCGCTGCAGCCGAGTGGGTCCGACTAACGACTCACAGTGGTACACACCTCGACGCGCCGTGGCACTTCCACTCGACGATGAATCACCGCGACGGTGCGGGCGAGCCGTCGATGACCATCGATCACGTGCCGCTCGAGTGGTGCTTTCAACCGGGCGTGAAGCTCGACTTCCGGCACTTGCCCGATGGTTACGTGTGCACGGCCAAGGATGTCGAGGCCGAGTTGCAGCGGATCGGGCACACGTTACAACCGCTCGAGATCGTGGTGGTCAACACACGCGCCGGTTCGCGCTACGGGCACGCCGACTACGTCAACTCCGGCTGCGGAATGGGGTATGAGGCCACCATGTATCTGCTCGATCATGGCGTGCGCTTGACCGGCACCGATGCTTGGAGTTGGGACGCACCGTTCTCCTACACGGCGAAGAAATTCGCCGAGACGGGCGACCGCTCATTGCTGTGGGAAGGACACAAGGCTGGGCGTGACGTGGGCTACTGCCATCTGGAGAAACTGCACAACTTGGAATCGATCCCTGGCGATGGGTTCTACATCTCGTGCTTTCCACACAAGATACGCGGGGCCTCGGCTGGGTGGACGCGCGCAGTTGCAATTTTCGACGAACGCTTGATGGGCTAACGTCGACTGATGCGCCGTGTTGTATCCGAGATACAGCTATCGGCTACGATGATGCACGGCATCGTCAACAACGACTTCTAGCGCGTGCCGGTTGCTGGAATGATCGCTCGATCCGGCCTACAGCCGGCCGTTTTCAACGAGGGGAATCCAATGACGCAGACGCGCAACACGCGAGTTGCCCTGGCCGTGGGTCTGGCGCTTGCCAGCTCGCTAGCCATCGCTCAGCAATCGGAGTCGAACGATTCAGTCGCTTTGGAGGAGGTCACCGTGACCGCTCAGCGACGCGAAGAGAGCCTGCAGAAGGCCGCCGCCGCCATCAGCGTCGTCGACGCCGAGGCGCTCGCGCGTTCCGGTGCAACCGAAACCGAGAACCTCAACAAGTTGGTCCCGGGGCTCGCGGTCGGTTTAGGCGGGCCGTCCTCACAAATCTATTTGCGCGGTGTCGGTAGCTACGGCACGAACGCGTTTGCCGATCCAGCGGTGGCGTTCACAGTCGATGGCATCGCATACGGTCGCGTGACCGGCATGAACGGCAACTTCTTCGACTTGCAGCGCATCGAGGTGCTGAAGGGACCGCAGGGCACGCTGTACGGTCGTAACGCCACCGGCGGCGCGATCAACGTGATTCCTAACAAGCCGCAGCTCGGTGAGATGCAAGGTGGCGTGGGCGTCGAAGCTGGCAACTACAGCTTGAAGCGCATCAACGGCTATCTCAATCTTCCGGCCGGCGAGCGCTTCGCACTGCGCGGCGCGTTCCAAGTCGTCGATCGTGATGGCTATCAATCGGATGGCACCAACGACGAAGACTCGAAGGCCTTCCGCTTGCAGGGCTTGTGGCAGCCGACCGACGGAACATCGCTGCTGCTCTACGCCAGCAAGGTCGAGTTGGGTGGGAAGGGCTTCGGTCAGATTCCTTACGGCCGCAATGGCTATTTCAACAATGACGATCCGTGGACGGGCCCCGCGATAGCCAACCCGGCGGCGCTCGTCGCCCAAGCGACGTCTAACAACCAGCCGCCGACATTGTTCACGAACGGCGTGAGCTATGCGCAGAATCGACAAGACATCGAAGTCACGTCGATCGGTGCCACTTTCAATGCGGAACTCGGTGCTGCGGGCGTACTCACTTTCATCGCCAACCAGATCGAGACGACTAACTTCTCGAACAGCTACGGCCCAGGCTTCCGTTTCGCACCGGACGACAATTCGAAGCAAAGAACCTTCGAGGCGCGATTGAATGGTGAGTCGGGTGCATTGCAGTGGGTCGCTGGTTTGTTTGCCTACGACGAAGATCAGTCGTTCCGGTTCTGGGTGGATCAAGGTTTCTTGTTCAACCAAACCGGTGCCGACATCAGGCAGCTCGACGACAAGACCGAGGCGATCTTCGGGCAATTGACCTACAGCGTGAACGATGCGCTGCGCCTGACGGCAGGCTTGCGCTTTACGCAAGAAGAGAAAGTCCTATCGGGGCAAATCTTCAATCGCCAGGGCGCACCTTGTGCGGCGCTCGGTGCGACACCAGCCACAATCGCGACCATCGCTGCCGTGATTCCCTGGGCCGCGAGAAATGAATCCGGCGTCGCCTATCCATTCCCGTATTGCCGCGACACGACCACCGGCAACCGCGACTGGAACGACACGAGCTGGAAGGTTGGCGTTGAGTACGACGTTGCCGAGCGTTCGATGCTCTATGCGAACGTGGCGCGCGGCTTCAAGGCGGGCGGTTTCTACGCAGCCGGAGACAATTCAGTCGTCGGCAACGACTACGAGCCGGAAGAGTTGGTGGCGTTCACGGTGGGCTCCAAGAACTCGTTCCTGGACAATCGCTTGCGCCTGAATGCTGAAGTCTTCTATTGGGACTACCAGGACCACCAAGAGAGCTATCTGGCGCCGACCAACGCGCCGGTGCCGGCGTTCGGCTTCATCACGATCAACGTGCCGAAAGCCGAGATCTACGGTCTCGATCTCGAACTCGAGGCGCTGCTCACCGAAGCGGATCGCATCTCCGTGCGGGCTCAGTATCTGAAGGCCGAGTACACGGACTTCGTGTTCAACGTTGCACGGCCGGGTGAGTTCGCGGCGAACGCGCCTGGCACACAACCGCCATCGACGACTTGCGGCGTCACGTTCGTCAGCATCGGCCTGTATCGCCTCGACTGTGGCGGCAAGCAAATGCCGCGTTCACCGACTACGTCGATTCAGGCGGACTACCAACACACGTTCAACCTCGCGGGTGGCTCCAAGATCATTCCGGGCGTGAGCGTGCAAATGTCATCGAGCTACGTCGTCGCGGCGGATTACAACCCGCTGCAGAAGCAAGACAGCTTCACGATGGTCGATGCGGACATCGCCTGGGTGTCAGCGGATGAGCGCTGGACGGTGGCAGCATTCGGCAAGAACTTGTCCGATGAGGACGTGTGGCAGAACTCGTTCGTTCACCCCTCCGGCCTCGCGTTCAATGCGTTGCGGCCGCCGCGCACTTACGGTGCGCGTGTGAGTTTCAAGTTCTAGCCCGCGCCACGTAAGCGCAGGACGATCCGGGCGGAGCCAGTGGCTCCGCCCGTTTCATTTGCGGAACAGCATCGACACCGCAAACAACAACTGTCGAAAGCCTAACAATCGCAAGGCGCCGCGCAGCTCGCTCGGCCGCAGTTTGGCGGTGAGCGGCATTGCGCCGAACACTTTGCCTTTCAACACGAGCTCGCTGCCTTGACGCTCGATGGAGGAAATCACCATCAGCTCTTTGTTGTCGGGACCGTACAGTTTCATCGTCGACGTCCTGAATTCAAATTTCGGGTAACTTCGCCGCCGCAGCCACGATTTGTTCGCGTAGCCAACGTGAGCCTGGATCGATGTCGCGGTGACTGTTCCACTGCAGCACCTCGACGAGCCGCGGTGCTTCGAACGGCGTGGGCACGAGTTTGAGCGGCAGGATCTTCGCTAGCTGGACGGCGAGCCGTCGCTGCAGCGTCGCGATGCGCCGCGTTCCGACGATGAATGACGCGAGCAGGGTGAAGCTGGGGGCCGACACCTCGATGCGGCGCGAATCGCCATACTGACGGATGAACCAACGCTCGAGCCACGGCATGCCTTGGTTCTCGCTACGGAACACCACGTGGCCAAGTCCTGTGTACTCGTCGAGTGTGAGCTCGGGTGTGACGTGTGGATTCTCGCGGCAAGCGACAACGACATACGTGTCTTCGAACAACATCACGTGCGGATGTTCGGTGCGTACATCGATCTCCGGCCCGATGAGTAGATCGATTTCGCCCGCTTCGAGTTCTTGCATCGCACGCGGCGTCGTTTGCCGGAACTCAATGCTCACACCGGGCGCGGTTAGCGCGATGTCGCGCAACAAGTCGAGCAGCAAGGTGCGAATCACGTAATCCGATGCCGTCACGACGAAGTGTCGTTTGGCAGTACTGGCATCGAAACCCGGATCGATCGCGATCGCGTTGTCGATCCGCAGCATGATGTCGCGCACGGAACCTGCGAGCGCCTGAGCGAGCGGCGTGAGTTCCATTTGGCGGCCCACTTGCACGACGAGCGGGTCGTCGAAGTACTCGCGCAAGCGCGCGAGCGAGCCGCTCATCGCAGGCTGCGTTACACAGAGCTTCGCGGCCGAGCGTGTGACCGACCGTTCGGTGAGTAGGGCGTCGAGAGCGACGAGCAAATTGAGGTCGAGACGGCGGTAGCGCATGGCCCCTACCGTAACCGACCGCACGAGGAAAGCAACCGAGCGCCAACCGCGCGCGACATTCAGCGCTACCGGGACGCTGTGCGATCAAAGTCGAGCCCGAGATCCTCGAACATCTTAATCGCAGTCGCACGTCCAGCGCCGTAGACGCCGCCGCCCGGATGCATGAACGGGCCGACGAGATACAAGCGTTCGACACCGGGCACCGTGTACTGACCTAGATCTGGTGTGGGCCGGTGACCGACGGTTTGGTAGAAGAACGGTGCGACACCGTGCACATCGCCACCGACCATGCTGTTAGGCGAGCTCCGTTCGAGATCGAGCGGGGAGTGCACGGTCCGGGCGACAATGTTGTCGCTCGTGAGATTCTCGACGTAGCGCCGGTAGGTCGCGAGGCTCAAGTCGCCGAATTCTTCCTTGTAATCATCCCAGCGCGCAGCGCCGCCCTCGGCGAGCGCGTACGGCGCAAACGTAATGCCGTGGAACAGGCCACGGCCGGGCGGCACGCGTGTTGGATCGCCGAGGCTCTCATCGCCACCCGCCACCAAGCGACGCTCCGAAATGCGGCCACGACGCAGGGTATCGAAATCGTCGAGCAAGTCGCTGAGCCGGCTGCTCGACATGAACTCCAGCATGATCGCCTCGTTCACTTGATTGCCGCAGCGATAGCGCACGGGTTCCTTGAGATCGTAGTGGCTGACAAACAGACTGAAGGTGGCGAGCGAGGTGCGCTCGGCGCGTTTCAACACGCCACCATCGAGCCCGGGGACAAATTGCCGTAACCGGTGTGGATGGATGGCGCCGATGACGCCGTCGCGCGCGCTGATGCGTTCGCCGTCGTGCATTTCCACGCCGGTGGCGCGGCCACCCGTCGTAATCACCTTGGCAACTTCAGCATTGCAGCGGATCTCACCGCCGTAGTGCTCGACACAGCGCACAAGCGCATCGGTGAGCTTGCCGCTGCCGCCGACCGGTTGCGACACGCCGTACGTGTGCATGATGCCGGGCATCAAGAAGAGGCCCATGCCAGTGCCGAGTTCGTCGGGCATCTGCAAGTTCTCAGAGACGAGCTTGAGAAAGTGCACCTTCACTTTCTCGTTCTCAAACACTTCGTTGGCGATGTCGAGGCAGCTGCGCTGCATGTAGGCAAACAACTCGCGGCCCTCGTCGCTTTGATCGAGCATGGCCACGAAGGCGCCCATCGGCAGCGGCGGCGCATACAGTCCCGACATGAAAAGGGGCAGGAATTGCTGGCTCTTGTGCACGAAGGCGCGGTACGCCTCGGCATCGTGCGCTGAAATCTTCGCGATCGACTCGCAGGCTTTGTCGAGGTCGCGGTACGTTACGATCGTACTTTGGTCTTCAAAGATCGACGCGTACGGCACGTCGGAGTACCGATACTTCAGGCCAAATTTGCCGATGAGGCCGAGTTCGTCGGCGGTCAGCATCGGGTTGCCCTGAATCATGATGTGCACGCTCGAGTGCAGATCGTGCCAATACCCGGGCGTGTTGATCTCGCGCGTTGCAACGCCACCGCCCGGCCAGGCTTTGCGCTCGAGGAGCAGCACCTTCTTGCCCGCTTTGGCGAGATAAGCCGCGGCGACCAAGCCGTTATGTCCCGCGCCTATCGCAACGATGTCGTAATTGTTGGCCATCGATAGCATTCCTGTGCGAACCGCTGGCACCATCGTAGGCAAAAGCCGCTCGCGCTTGGAACGTATCCAATGATGCGATCAATCGGCCGGAATGATTTTACGCTGGCGCGCGGCGGCCCGTATCGTCGAGACCGCGCATAAGGGGGGCATGTGAACACGGCAGTCACCGAGACAGCACGAGTACCCGGTTTCATTCAAGGAATCAGCCTGCTGTTGCCGGTCACGTTGTCCGTGATGGGCATCGTTCTCTTGGTGCCAGTGCTGCCGGAAATCTTGCAGGAGTACTCGGCGGTGCCCGGGTCGGAGTATGTCGTGCAGCTCGGCATTCTCACCATGCCGGCCCTGTGCATGCTGTTGTTTTCAGCGCCTGCGGGTTGGGTTGCCGATCGCTATGGGCGGCGGCCGATTCTCATCGTGTCGATGATCGTGTACGCCTTGTTTGGCGCAGCGCCGCTGCTGCTGCATCTCACCGACATCTGGGTGATCGTGGCGACGCGAGTCGTCGTGGGGATTTGTGAGGCCGTCGTCATGACGACGACCACCGCGATGATTGCCGACTATTACACCGGCACGTCGCGCGATCGCTGGTTGTCGAGCCAGGTCGCGACAGCATCGCTGTCGGCGCTGGTGTTCTTCGCAGTGTCTGGCTACCTCGGCTCGCTGTATGGCTGGCGCGGACCCTTCGGCGTATATCTGTTGAGTCTCGTGTTCGTTGCCCTCGTGATCGCGTTCACCTGGGAGCCGAAGGCGAGTCGACACGCGGAGCAGGCCGCAACGGTGCAATCGAGCAGCGCGTTTCCGCTGGCGCGCATCGTGGGCATTTGCGCGATCACGATTTTTGCGGCGTTGTTGTTCTATACCTTTCAAACGCAGGCGGGCATCGCACTCGATGAACTCGGCGTTACCAACCCGGCCGAGCGCGGCAAGTTTACTTCGCTCGCGAGCTTCGGTGTGCCTGCGGGCGCGTTGTTGTATTCCTTGATTAGCCGCTTTCATGTCGGTCTGTTGTTGTTCTTCGAGTTCTTGTTGATCGGCGTCACCTTCGTGTTGATGGGGCGCGCCGCGGATCCGACGGCGTTCACCATTGCCGCATTTTTTGGACAGGTGGGTGCTGGGCTGATCTTGCCAACCTTGTTGATCTGGTCCATGCGCGGTCTTGAGTTCAGCTTTCGCGGCCGGGCCACCGGCATGTGGCAAGGTAGCTTCGCCGCTGGCCAGTTCTTGAGCGGCGCGCTGGCGACGGCGCTCGCGGGCATCACGGGCGGGCTGTTGGCCGCGCTCGTGGTCATCGGCGGCATGAGCATCGCTGCGGCATTGCCGGCGTTGGTGGGTTGGTTGAGGACGCGCGCATGAGGGCTGCTCAGTCGTTAGGCGCTTGGCTCGCGAGTGCGCTCGTCGCCTGCTCTGCGTTCGGTGCCGCGCACGCGTGGGGTGAGACGCCCGCCGCGACTGCGACCATGCGCGCCGTCGTGCAGCGCGAGAGTGGCGGGCCCGAGGTTCTGACACTCACGCAGTTGCCGATTCCAACACCGGGTGCCGGCCAAGTGCGCATCCGTGTGGTGGCAGCAGGCGTCAATCCGGTCGACTGGAAGGCGCGCCAGCCTAACTACGTGAGTCCGACCTCTGGGCCGATGCCGCCGCTGCAACTCATTCCAGGTAACGATGTGGCCGGTGTGATCGACGCCGTCGGCGCAGGCGTGACGCAGTGGCGCGTGGGCGACGCGGTTTTCGCAGCACTGCACCGTGCGCGCACCGGTGGCTATGCCGACTACACTGTGACTTTCGCCGACGATGTCGCGCGCAAGCCCGTACGCATGGGCTTCGAAGAAGCCGCCGCGCTGCCGACGGCCGCGATGACCGTGTGGCGCTACCTCGTCGATCCGGGCCATCTCGCGCCGGGCAAACGCGTGCTCATCCACGCGGGCGCCGGCAGCGTGGGCAGTCTCGCCATTCAGTTAGCCAAGGCACGCGGCGCGTGGGTTGCGACCACGGCCTCGGCGCGCCATCACGAATGGTTGCGCTCGCTCGGCGCCGATGAAGTGATCGACTACCAGACCCAGCGCTTCGAAGAGGTCGTGCGCGATATCGACGTCGCCTTCGACTCCGTCGGCGGCGACTATCCGGCGCGCTCCGCGAAAGTTTTGCGCCGCGGTGGCACGCTGGTGGCCTTCGCGCAGTTGTCCGCCGCCGAGTGTCTACCGCTCGGCATCGAATGCCCGCGGCCGCCGCCACCGCCGAGCAGCTTCGCGCGCTTTCTTCAGGGCGTTGCCCAGGAAGTGGACGCAGGCCGCATTCAAGTCAGGATCGATCGTGCGCTGCCGCTCGAGAGCGCCGCGGCGGCTCAAGAGGCTAACAAGCGCGGTGGCACGAATGGCAAGCTGATCCTGCGAATCGGTGCAGCGCCGTCAGCAGGCCGGCCTAACATCTTGCTGATCGTTACGGACGATCTGGGTGTTTCCGACCTCGGCGCGTGGGGTGGCGAGATCGAGACCCCGGTCCTCGATCGGCTGACTGCGCGCGCGGTGCGCTTGACGAACTTCCACACAGCGCCCACTTGCTCGCCGACCCGCGCGATGCTGCTGACGGGCGTCGATCATCATCGCGCGGGGCTCGGCGCGATGGCTGAATCATTGCAGTTCAATCCGCAATTGAAGGGTCGGCCCGGCTACGAAGGGCACTTGAACACGCGCGTCGTGACGATCGCAAGTCGGCTCCGCGAGGCGGGCTACGCAACGATGGTATCGGGGAAGTGGCATGTCGGGTATGACACGCCGGACTTGCCGCCTGCGCGCGGGTTCGAGCGCAGCTTCGTGCTGCTCCAAGGGGGCGCGGGACATTTCGACGGTGGCCCGTTGATGCCATTCGATCCGGTCTCGTCGTTTCGCGAGGAGGGCCGTGCGGCGCAATGGCCGCGCGGCCAGTTCTCGACTAACTACTTCACCGACCGGGCGCTTGAGTTTCTGCGCGCGCGACCGCAAGACAAGCCATTCTTCGCGTATGTGGCGTACACGGCGCCGCATTGGCCGCTGCAAGCGCCAGCCGCAACGCTCCGCAAGTATCGCGGCCGTTACGATGCGGGTTGGGATGTCGTGCGCGCACGACGCCTCGAGAAGATGCGTACGCTCGGGCTCCTCGATGACGTGGCGCGCGCGGCACCACGGCCCGCCAATGTGCCGGCGTGGAGTTCACTCACGCCCGATCAGCAGCGGCACGAAGCGCGGCTGATGGAAACGTACGCTGCGATGGTCGATAACCTCGATAGCAATATCGGCCGCTTGCTCCGAGCGCTCGAGCGCGACGGTGCGCTACGCAACACGGTCATCGTTTTCATGTCCGATAACGGTGCCGAGGCGATGGTGCCTGATACCGCGCCACTTCCGGGCTTGAAAGAGTGGGTGGCACGCAATTTCGACAATCGCTACGAGAACATCGGCAAGGTCGGCTCCTATGTCGGCTATGGACCGCGGTGGGCGCACGTCAGCGCGGCGCCATTGCGCGCATTCAAAGGAACGACGTTCGAGGGTGGCATCCGCGCCCCAGCATTCATTGCGTTCCCAGGTGGGCCTGGCGTGACCTTCAGGGAATACACACACGTCCGCGATTTATCGGTGACGTTGCTGCGCGTTGCGGGATTGGCTCCCACGCTGTCGCTTGCGACCGAGACGGCCGGGTTGTGGCCGATGGAAGGTCGCGCATTGTTGGACGATACGGGTACACCGCTTCCGCCGACAGCCCCACCCACGGCGCACTATGAGTTGTTTGGCCACCGGGCTGTACAGCGGGGCCCTCTCAAGGCGGTCTCAATGTGGCGCGGTGCTGAGGGTCCAGGGCCGTGGTCGCTGTTCGATTTACAGCAAGATCCCAGCGAGAGCCACGATCTCGCCCAAGCGCGCGCCGACGATCTCGCGGCGTTAGTCGCGGCGCACGATCGTTGGACTCAGGCGTATGGCGTGCTCGAGCCCGCACGTGCGGCGCCGAGCTATGGAACGGAGCGGAAACCCGCGCAATAAGCGTGAGTGGTTAGTTCCCGTCTGTGATCAACGTGCCGCCGTCGATCACGAGGTTTTGGCCGGTGATGAATGCGCCGGCGCGCGCAGCCAACATCACGGCCACGCCAGCGATTTCGTGCGGCTCACCCACGCGGCGCAGCGGCGTTTGCGCCAAACGTCTGTCGAGCACGGCCGGGTTGTCGAGCAGCGGGCGAGCAAACTCCGTGCGAATGAGGCCAGGCGACAAGGCATTCACACGCACGTTGTGAGGGCCCCATTCCACGGCGAGATTGCGCGCCAGCTGCGCGCTGGCCGCCTTCGACAAGGCATAGAGCCCAATGCTTTTGTTGCCGCGCAGGCCTGACAGACTCGAGGTGAGGATCACGCTGCCATCGCGCCGTTCGGCCATGCCCGGGATCACTCGAGTCGTTAGCCACAACACGCTTCTGAGATTCACGGTCATCGTGAGATCCCAATCCGCATCGCTGGCGGTCCCTAGCGGGCCGTTGTGAGGCGCGACGCCGGCATTGGCGACGAGCACGTCGATGCGGCCGCGGGCGCGCAGCGTCGAGTCGACCAATGAATCGACTTCACGTCGGTCGCGCACATCGCACGGAATGCCCAGCGCGTCGATTCCGGTGTTGCGCAGCTCTTGCGCTACGCTTGCGCAGGCCTCGACTTCGTTGCTCGAGAGAACGACTTGCGCGCCGGCGCGGCCCATCTCCTCAGCAATCGCGCGCCCAATGCCACGGGTCGCACCCGTGATGAGCGCGACTTTGCCTGCAAGATCAAACAGCGGGTTCAAATCGGCTGCGCAACGATTTGCAGCATTTTCTTGGTGAGACCCATCGGATCGGCCGTCGGGTCGTCCGTTTGCTCCCAAGCACCAATTTGCACGGAGGCTTCGCCGATGAACTTGCAACGTTCATAACGACGCTGCATGAACGCGTCCATCATTTGCGGAATCGGCAGCGCTTGAGCGAGTAAGTCCCCGAGAACGACAGCATCCTCGACGGCCTGCGCCGCACCTTGGCCTAAGTGAGGTGTCGTGGAATGCGCGGCATCGCCCAGCAACATGATGCGCCCCTTGTGCCATGGAGGCGGCAAGAGAAGCGAATACAGCGGGCGGTACACCACTTGCGAGGAATCGGTGATCTGATCGCGCATCTGCGCGATGAGGCCCGTCGCCGACTGCAGGCGAGCGCGAAAGATCTCGGCGAGCTTGTCTGCGGGATGCCGCGGATTTCCGGGCTCCGCTTGCACCAGCAAGATGTAAGAGGTTTTCTCGGTGAGTGGAATCGCGCCGCACTTACCGCCTTTGAGACCGAAGCACATCACGCCTTTGGTGAGCTCGGGCGGTCGCGGCACGTTATAGCGCCACACGCCTTGTCCCGTGAACGTCGGCTTGAGATCGGTACCGAACAACAGCTCCCGCACCTTCGAGTTGATGCCATCCGCGCCGACGACCAAATCGTAACGCCCGCTCGTGCCGTCGGTGAAGCGCACGTCGACGTAATCGCTAGCTTGCGTCATCGACTCGAATGTCAATCCGACACGCAAGTTCGTCCCTTCGCGACGCGCGGCATCGACTAACACCTGGTGCAGGGCGGGGCGCGCCATGCCGAGATCCGTAGGGTAGTTGGGCCCCGCGAGCGGAACGCCGGGAATGTCCATGATCACGTGACCATGCAAGTCCTGAAACATCAGGCCGCTCTGTGGGTAGCCAACGCGAACCGCATCGTCGGCGACTCCTAGCGCCGCCATCGCGCGAATGAAATTGCCTTGGACGATGATGCCGACGTGGTACACCTTGAAGCTTGTCTGCAGCTCGACGAGGTCGACGGCAACGCCCGCGCGGCGCGCCGCGATAGCCGCGGAAAGACCCCCGATTCCACCGCCGACGATCAGAATCTTGCCCAACTTCGCCATTCGGTCCCCCTCTCGAAAGGCTGACACTTTGCGGGGCGCAGCAGCGAGATTCAAGTTACTTGGCACGATCATAGGCATCGCGTCGAACGATGAATCCCATCATCCGGAATGCTGCACGCCGCGTTAGGAACCAGGACAATCGAAGCTCTCGGTGATCGAGAGGGGAGGAGCTCCATGACGACACACGGAACGCGGCTCGCGGGCAAAGTCGCGCTAGTCAGCGGGATCGGGGGCGGCATCGGGCAGGGTTGCGCGCTGATGTTTGCGCGTCACGGCGCTCGCGTGATGGGTTGCGATCTCGATGCGCCTGCGGCCGCAGCGACGGTGCGCGCCGCGATTGCCGAAGGCTTGCAGATGCAGAGTGTCCAGCCCGTTGATTTGACGAAACCTGCCGACGTGCAACGCGTCGTCGCGACAACCATCGACACTTGGGGGCGCCTCGACATTTTGCTGAACGCGGCGGCATGGGCGGCGTTCGAGTGGATCGAGCAGATGGATTTCGCGACCCAATGGCGACGCACACTTGAGGCGGAGCTCGATAGCGTGTTCTTGATGTGCCAATCGAGCTGGCCGCATCTGAAGGTTCAGGGCGGCTCGATCATCAACTTAGCGTCGGCGAATGCGTGGACGACACTCAAGCACTCCGGCGCACTCGCGCACTGCGCTGGCAAAGGCGGTGTGTTAGCGATGACTCGGCAATTGGCGATGGAGGGCGCGCCGCACGGCATTCGGGCTAACACCATTTCGCCGGGCTTGGTGGTGACGCCTGCGACGCGTATGCCGCTCGATCAGGTTCCGGGATTCAAGGAAAACGCGCTGGCGAAGCACATGATTCCACGGCTCGGGCAGCCCGAGGACATTGCATGGTGCGCAACCTACCTCGCGTCGGATGAGTCCACTTGGGTGACCGCCGCCGACTTTGCGATCGATGGTGGAGCGACGAAATGGTAGCGGCACTGCGGCATCACCATGGGGCGATCAGCGTGCCGAATCTGGATGCGTCGATCGATTGGTATCGGCGCATTTTGGGGTTCGAGGTCGAGCAACGTTTTCACATTGCGGCGATCCCGGCAGAAGTCGCGATGTTGAAGCGTGATGCGCTGCGGATCGAGTTGTTCTGTGTCCCCGGTGCTGCGCCGTTGCCCGACGAGCGGCGTCATCCGAACACCGACGTGCGCACGCATGGTAACAAGCACGTGGCGTTTGCCGTGCCGGATGCGTCGGCTGCCAAAGCAGAATTCGAAGCGACCGGCGTAGAGATTGCATTGTTCGTCAACGCGAGCTTTGGTTCTGCTGTGTTCATTCGCGACAACGCGGGGAATTTGCTCGAGTTCGTGCAGCAACCCGACCTCTGGGGTGCGGCGGAAGACGCCCGCCGCCGCGGTTAGCCCGCTATCGGAGCGAGTGATAGCCGCTATCAGTAGCGATCGTTTCCGCTCGGCCCAAGAGCGCTCGTAAGATTCCATGCATGCCGATTCCTTCTGACCGAGCGCCCGTGACGAGCGCAAGCCCAACGCCGTACGCTGACGCCGCGCATCGCAGCAGCGTTCGTGCCCGCAATCCGCTGCAAGGATGGACTGTCGATCGCCAGTCGATTCGTTTCATCGGACGCGAGTTGCAGCGACCGGAATGCATCTTGGCCGAGCGGGATGGCACGCTTTGGAGCGCAGATGCGCGCGGGGGCGTCATGCGCATCGGTGCCGATGGCTCGCAGCGATTGATCGCGCAACAGCAGAGTGCGCAATTCGCGTCCGTAGCGGGCCCAGAGCGCTACATCCTGCGCGGCACGCTCCCGAACGGACTCGCGTTCGATCGCAATGGCGACTTTCTGATTGCCAATTTTGGAACCAACGCCGTCGAACGCATGACGCGCGACGGGCGTTCCAAGACCATCTACACCGAGATCGACGGTCAACCCCTTGGCAAAACCAATTTCATCTTGCGCGACTCGGTGGGTCGCGTGTGGCTCACTGTCACCACGCGGCTCGAACCGTGGACCCGATCTGTCAATGAGAAATCGTCCGATGGTTACGTCGCGCTGATCGACGAGCGCGGAATTCGTATCGTGGCCGATGGCTTTGTCGGCACGAACGAAGTGCGCGTAGATGCCTCGGGCGAGTGGCTCTATGTCGTCGAGAGCAACGCGCGGCATATCTCGCGGTTGCGCATCGCGCGCGATGGTTCGTTGTCGGGCCGTGAGGTGTTTGGTCCTAACGACTTGGGCGGCATCCCCGACGGCTTCGCATTCGATGCCTTCGGTAACTTGTGGATTACACTCGTACTGCACGATCGCCTCATCGCGCTGACACCCGAGGGCGACGTGCTCACACTGCTCGACGATGGCGATCCCGTGCGCGTGGCTGAATTCGATCGCCATTTCTTCGCAGGTACGGTCACCCCCGAGATCATGAATCGCTGTCGCGGAACGCTCGCGCCGTGGATGGCTAGCGTCACGTTTGGGGGGGCCGATTTACGCACGGTCTATCTCGGCAGTCTGCAAGGGACTACGATCCCGTACTTCCGCTCGCCCGTGCCCGGGCTGCCCATGACACACTGGTTTGAGAATTACGCCTGAGGATTTTGCATCATGATTCGACGCGTTAAATCCGGCCGCACGGCCGAAGCGACGGCTGAACAACAAGCGCAAGTTCGGCGCACCGTGGAGGACATCCTCGCTGACATCGGCAACCGCGGCGAAACTGCGGTCCGCGATTACTCGGCGCGGTTCGATCGCTGGTCGCCCGAGGACTTTCGCCTCTCGAACGCGCAGATCGAAGCGTGTGTGGCCGCGTTGCCGAAGCAAACGATCGCGGACATTGAATTTGCGCAACAGCAGATTCGAGGATTCGCACTCGCGCAGCGCGCGGCGCTAAAAGACGTCGAAGTCGAAACTTTGCCGGGCGTGGTGCTCGGACATCGCAACATTCCGGTGAATTCGGTGGGTTGTTACGTGCCCGGCGGGCGCTACCCCATGGTGGCCTCCGCGCATATGAGCGTCGTCACGGCAAAGGCAGCGGGCGTAAAGCGCGTGATCGCAACCGCGCCACCGTTTGGCGGGCAGCCGCACCCGGCGATCGTTACGGCGATGCATCTTGGCGGCGCCGACGAAATCTATGCGCTCGGCGGTGTTCAAGCGGTTGCTGCGATGGCGCTCGGCACCGAGCGTATCGCGCCCGTCGACATGATCGTTGGGCCCGGCAATGCGTTCGTCGCGGAGGCGAAGCGTCAGTTGTTTGGGCGCGTCGGGATCGATTTGCTCGCCGGGCCCACGGAAACCTTGATCATTGCGGATGACACTTGCGACGCCGAGATGGCCGCTGTCGATTTGATCGGCCAAGCGGAGCATGGCCCCGGTTCGCCGGCCATCCTACTAACCACTTCCGAGAAGCTCGCACGCGAAACACCGCAGGCGATCGAGAAGCTCCTGGCGTGGTTACCCACCGCCGATGTCGCGCGCGTTGCATGGGACAATTGCGGAGAGATCATTCTCTGCGACACCGTCGATGAGCTGATTGCGGAAGCCGACCGAATTGCGTCCGAGCACGTGCAAGTGCTGACGCGCGATCCCGAGATCTTCCTGCAACGCATGACCAACTACGGGGCCTTGTTCCTGGGGCCGCGGACCAATGTGTCGTTCGGCGATAAAGTCATCGGCACGAACCACACGCTGCCGACCATGCGGGCGGGACGGTACACGGGTGGCTTGTGGGTCGGTAAATTCATCAAGACCTGCACCTACCAGCGCGTGCTCACAGACGATGCTGCGGCGCTCATCGGTGAGTATTGCTCGCGGCTGTGCGAGCTTGAAGGATTTGCGGGCCATAAGGAGCAAGCCGACCTGCGGGTGCGACGTTACGGCCGAGCCGCTGCATGAAGGTGTTAGTGACGGGTGCGGGCGGGTTCGTCGGCCAAAAGCTCGCGGCTCGGTTGTTAGCCGATGCGGCGGCGCTTGGCAGTCCCGTCACGCAATTGATGCTGCTCGACATGCAGCGCCCAGCGGCGGCACCGGTATCGCCACTCTGCCGCTGGTTTGAGGGCAGCATCACCGATACGCGGGTGCTTGCGCAGGCGCTTGCAGGCGGCGTTGACGTCGTCTTCCACTTGGCGAGCGTGCCTGGTGGCGCAACGGAGGCTAACTACGACCTGGGACGCGAGGCCAACCTCGATGGCACGCGCTTGCTGCTCGACGCGTGTCGCAGCCTGAACGCACCGCCCATCGTGGTGTTTGCGAGCACGATCGGCGTGTTCGGTGTGCCGATGCCCGCCGTCATCAGTGAGGATACCTATCCCGAGCCGTCGATGAGCTATGGCGCACAGAAGTGGATCGGTGAAATCTTGATCGGCGACTACAGCCGACGCGGATGGATCGACGGCCGTGCATTGCGTTTGCCCGGTATCGTCGCGCGGCCACCGGCGCCGACGGGACAGTTGTCCGCATTTCTCAGCAACATCCTGCGCGAGCTATCGGCGGGTCGTGAGTTTGTTTGCCCGGTAGCGGCGGAGGGCAAGTCCTGGTGGATGTCGGTGCATTGCTGCATCGATAACTTGTTGCACGCTGCGCGCATGCGCGTCGCGTCCGAACTCGTGCGCCGCACTTGGATGTTGCCTGTGTTGCATGCATCTCTCGGTGAAGTCGTGGCAGCGATTGCGCGCATGCACGGACCGCAAGTGCTGAGCCGTGTTCGTTACGAGCCCAACGCCAAGCTGCAGGCGCAGTTTGCCAATTACCCGCCAATGGAGTGCCCAACGGCGCTCGCAGCGGGCTTCCGCAGTGATGGCGACCTCGAGACGATGATTCGCCGCGCCTTGCAGTCGTAAACCTCTGTTCGGGCTCACAAAAATCCAGTTGCACCGTCGTTAAAAAAGATATATCTTAATATTCGTTACTACGTTATATGAGACATATCCAAACATGTTCAATGATTTTCTGATGCCGCAGCGTCGCGGCGATTTTTCGGGCCGTCGTGGCTTCCGATTGATGGCTGAGCACCGCGGGCGCCGCGGCGGCCGAGGCGGGCGCGGCGATGGCGAACCTGGCGGGCGCGGCGGTGGTCGCGGCCATCGCGGGGGTGGCCCGCGCGGGCGCTTTTTTGGTCATGGCGATTTGCGGCTCGTGCTGCTGTCGTTAATTGCCGAGCAACCTCGCTACGGTTACGACTTGATCCGGCTGATTGCAGACGCCACCGGCGGCATGTACCGACCGAGCCCAGGTGTGGTGTACCCGACGCTCACGATGCTCGAGGACCTTGGCCACATTCGTGGGGCGCTCGATAGCGAGCAGCGTCGGCTGCACGAGATCACGTCGGCCGGGCGGTCGTTTCTCGAGGCGCACGCAATCTCTCTCGAGCAGTTGAAACAACGCATGCCGGGTGGGCGCTCGCCGCAAGTGGCGGCGCAAATCGATGCGGTGCGTACTGCGATGGAAGATTTGAAACGCGCGCTCCGCGCCACGCTCTCGAGTGGTCCGGTAGACGAGCGCCAGCTTGCCAAGATCGTCGCAGCAATCGCGACCGCGACGCGCGAAGTCACCGGGAGTGCGTCATGAGCACGCCGAACACCTTACAAGCACGCGCGCGTATTCCGACCGACACACCCCAACGCGTGATGAATCGGCTTTGCAAACACTTCGCCCACAAGACGGCGGTGGAATTGAGCGACGCTCGCGGTCGCATTCAGTTCCGCACCAACGGTCACGCGGAGTTGGTGATTACCGATGGCGTTCTCGACATCACGGTTCACGCCGTCGAGACGGACGCGCTGCCACAGCTCATTGGCGTGGTCGAGCGACATCTCGCCATGGTCGAGTTTCGCGAAGCAATGCCGGTGCTCGACTGGCAGCGCAGTGCGTGACAGCTGCGGCGCCCAGCGCTATGGCTTGAGCTCCTCAAGTGGTCGGCCGGCGACCTGATACGGCGCAGCCTCGATCAACACAAACACGATGCGGCAGGGTACGGTTGCGCTCGGGTTGCGCCAGCGATGGATCGTGCCCCGCTGCACGATGATCGAGCCAGCGCCGATCGTCGTGCGGACGCCGTCGTCGAGCTCGAGTTCCACTTCGCCCGACAACACGATGCCGTAGTCGATGCTGTTAGTTCGGT
>CAYUIT010000002.1:0-19764 GCA_964444835.1 uncultured Steroidobacteraceae bacterium | reverse complement strand
TCGAGTTCCACTTCGCCCGACAACACGATGCCGTAGTCGATGCTGTTAGTTCGGTGCATCGGCGACGCGCCGTTTGGCAACATGTCGACGACGCGAATCACCGAGCCTGAATTCAACGTCAGCCCGGCATCACGCTCGCGCCCATCGCTGGGATCGTTGTTGTCGACAGGCACGGTCGGCGTCGTCCACACGAGTGCGAATGCGGCATCACCGGATGCGATGGGCTCAGTGCGGAACTGCGCGTCCCATTGAATGATGGCGCGCCCGGCGGCGTCGTGGCCGGTGACGACGCGGCGGAACGAGGGCAGGGTCACAGCGGGCATAACGTATGCTTCCATCGAAGTCCTTCTGCCGCCGAAACTACCTTCAGGTCAGCGCCGCTGCCAATCACTCTCGCTGGCGCTGGCTATGAGTGCTTGTGATGCTCGCAGCCGCTGCATTCGCGGGTGCCGAAGCACTGGGCAGCATGCTAGTTTTCTCAGCAGGAGGCAGTGACGAGATGTGGCGGCGAATCGCCCTGTATGGGGTTTTGTTGACGGCGGGAGCCTTTGCGCTGGAGTGGCTCGACTATCGGCGCATGGTGGTGTCGCGTTCTGCGGAGCTATACGTCTTGCTCGTCGCCCTCGGCTTTCTCGCGCTGGGCATTTACATCGGCGTGCGGGTTCTCGGCGCGTCGGCACCGGTCGAACCCTTTGACGGCAATCCGAAAGCGATTGAATCGCTTGGCATCAGTGCTCGTGAGCTTGCCGTACTCGAAGCGTTGGCGCGCGGCCGCTCTAATAAGGAGATCGCCGCCGATCTGGATGTCTCACCCAACACGGTCAAGACGCACGTTGCCCGCCTGTTCGAAAAGCTCGGCGCCAAGCGCCGCACGGACGCCATCAACCGCGCACGGGAGCTTGGCATCGTCCGTTGAGCGGTCCGCGGGCTCCTCTAAAGCAACGAATCGGGGCGAATCACCCCTTCGGGCGACTGTTTTTGGCTCGTGAGTGGCGGGAAATAGCGCCCCCTCCACTCAATTGAAGGAATTGCCATGTTGAAGAAGATTGTCGCTTTTGGTTCGCTCGCGGGCGTCATCGTCGGAGTGCCGCTCTTTGCGATGGCGGTCGCGATGAATGGCCAGCCGCCACCGTCGTACGGCGTCGTATTGGGTTTTGCCACCATGCTCGTGGCACTGACGGCCGTGTTCATCGCCATCAAGCGTCACCGCGATGTGGAGCTGGGTGGCGTCATCCGGTTCTGGCCTGCGTTGGGTCTGGGGCTCGGCATCAGCTTCGTGGCGAGTCTGTTCTACGTAGTCGCGTGGGAGGCGGCGCTCGCGGCGACCGGCATGGATTTCGCCGGCGACTACGCCAAGCTGTTGATCGAGCAACAGCGCGCGCAAGGCGTGTCGGGCGAGGCGCTGGCGCGCTTCACGGCCGACATGCAAAAGTTCGTCGAACAGTACGCGAATCCTCTGTATCGCCTGCCGATGACGTTCTTGGAAATCTTTCCGGTTGGCGTACTCGTCTCGCTGATTTCTGCCGGTTTGCTGCGCAACAGTCGGTTCTTGGCGCTGCGCCGCAGTTAGTGGAGTTTGCGGCGAATGGGCAGGTAGATGTCGGTGTGATTGAGCACGTGACAGATATCGACTCGCGCCGTGTGGTAGATCTCTACCACCGGCAGCCCCACGAGTTCATAGCCCTTTAGCGTGAGGACGCGCCCGAAGATCTCGCCGTAGGCCTCGGGGAGCGAGTCGTAAGGGCCCACGTGGGTCGTGAGCGCATAGTCGGCGGCGTGTAGCACTTGGTGGCTCACGCCGCCGCGCGGTGCAAATCGTTCGGTGACGACGAACGCCGCATCGAATCGCAAATGCTCCGGGCGCGTAATCCCGGGCGCGTCGTGTCCGAGGCCGACCCAAATGTACGGTGGCTTGAGCCGCTGCAGGCGTGCCCAAGTTTCGAGTGACGTAAAGAGTGCGTTTGGTACCGACTCGTATGGACCCACGTGACGCTTGCAGGCGAGATGTAGAGTTCGCAAACGCGTCACTCGCGTCACAGAGAGTTGGTAGTGCGTTCGCGGCAGCTCGATCTCACGGCTGGTGGCGCGGCGCCGATCGCGCTGGCGCATCGACATGCGATAGGCGCTGGGCGTCGTGGCAAAGCGGCGTCGAAATGCGCGCGTGAACGTTTCGTGATTGCGAAAACCATTGTCGAGCGCAATCTCGAGGACCTGGGCATCTCGCACTAACAATTCGAACGCAGCTCGCTCCAGGCGCAAGCGGGCTACATACTGATGCGGTGTTTCACCGATCGTGCCCGTGAACAGGCGGTGCAAGTGTGAAGGCGAGCAGTGTGCATGCTCGGCCAAGTGTTCGAGCTGCAGTTCGCCGTCAAGCCGCGCCTGAATGTGCACAAGCAACGGCGCCAATTGCTCCCACGGATCCGCCGTCATGACGGCGCGACTCGTGCTCGAGCATGATTGCCAATAAACGCAGCGCCGATCTTGGTCGCGTAGCTTGTGCAAATAAGCCACGCGGCAAGCTTAGCCTCGGGCGTGCTGAGCAACCACAGAATTGCACCGTCCAGCACGACATAGCCAATGGCAATCGAGAGCGCCGTTGCGAGGTTCCGCGCTAACCAGCGCCCCAGCGTCAGGAACAGCGGGATGCCGATCACGATCGAAACCCAAGGGCCTGAGCGCATCGCGTAGGCTTGGTAGATTGCAAACGGTTGATTCGGATTGAGCACGTGGCTGTAGTAGGCCACCCACGCATAGGCTGCCGCGATCAGCACGACCTCGGCTAGCAAGATGCCGACGATAACGCGCGTCCACTGAATGGTGACAATTTGCATGCGGCAAGAATGCTCCAGCGCGACGCACCGCGCTTGACGATTCTTGCTCGCTGCTGCGAGTGCGTAAAGCCGTTAGCCAGCGTTCGCCAGCATGCGCACATCGAGCTCCGCCGTTTGCTCGCTGCGGCGAACCACTTGCGAGTGCAGATCAGCCTCATCGGGCAGCGCCAGCACACCGCGATTCCGGCCTTCGGCCTTCGCCCGATACAGGGCCATGTCTGCGACACCGACGATCGCCTCTAGTGGTAAATCGCGTTGGGAATCAGTAACGCCAAAGCTAGCGGTGAACGCGGGCGCGCTGCGGCGGCGCAGCTCGCGGGCGAGACGGTCGCGCACACGCTCGACCCACTGCATCGCTTGCTCGCCGGTGCTGTCGACTAACAAGAAGCAGAACTCCTCACCGCCCCAGCGAACGGCAAGATCGGCTTGGCGCACGCTCTCACGCGCGATGTCGGCGAAGACGCGCAGGGCTTCGTCGCCGGCATTGTGTCCATGTGTATCGTTCAGTAACTTGAAGTGGTCGAGGTCGGCCATGACAAACGCAAAGGTCTTGCGCGCTTGCAGCAGCTCGCGCATCTTGGTTTCCGCGGCGCGACGATTGGCGAGGCCGGTAAGCGCATCCGTGCTGGCTTGCATCTGTGTACGTTCAAACGCACGCACCGTGCCGATGCGAGCGCCGACTTGGGCGCCCAAGGTCTTCAAGCGATCTTGTGCGTCCTGAGGAAGCGGTGCCGCAGTCGGCCCGCAAGCGTGCAGCACGCCGAGTGCACGTCCCATGAACGTCACCGGCACGCAAGTCGCTGCGACAGCGCCACTGCTGCGGCCGCGCAGCTTGGGGCATGCGTCGAGCGCTTCGCTGTCATCGAATGTAACCGCATGGCCGCGCCGCACGGCGATGCAAGAGAAGGGAGAGTCGACCGGACATTTTGCGGCACCGGCCTTCGGGTGCGCCGCCGCTCGCTCCAAGTGAGCATCGCTCGAGTCCGCTAACAACAATTCCATCGGGTGATCGTTCGAGATCTCGAGCATGGCGCGCTCGACAACCCCTGAGGCTTGCTTTTCGCTGTCCGCCATATCGAGGGCGGCGACGAGCTGTGCACCAAACGCGCCGCGGTTGGCGTCCGAGCGCATCTTGGAGATCATCTGGGAGAGCGCGTCTGCCATCTGGTTCACGGCCGCCGCGATCTGCCCGACCTCGTCTTCGCCGCGCCGGTCGCTGCGTCGCTCCAAGTCGCCGGCTGCGACGGCGCGGGCGACATCCGAAATGCGCAGGAGCGACGTACGAATCGAGCGCGCGATCAGTGCCACGATCAGCCAGCCGACGATCACGGTACCGCCACCGGCGACTAACAGCCAGCGACGTGCTTCTTCGGTTTCCTTTTTCGCCGTGGCATTGGCGGCATCCAATTGCGCGGCGATCAGGTCTGTTTGCGCTGCAAGTGCGATTTTCGCCGCCTCGAACGCTTGGTCGAACTTAGGCCGGCGTTCGAGGGCAGCTTTCGTGTCGACTAACGCAAGCTGAACCATCAGCTCCGCTTCATCGACGTACACCGAGCCGGCTCCACGGGCATTCTCGAGTTCGCTCTTGAGCGCCGGGCTGAGAGGCATTGCGGACAGGGCCGCAAGTTCACCGCGAAACACCAAGCCATTCTCGCGCACCGATCGACGCACGTTGTCTTTCGCCTCGGGCGAAGCATTCGTGGCGATGATCGCAGCGAGCACGTCCGCATGGAGTGCGTCGTGCATCATGTCGGCATTCTGCGTGGAACGCTGCGCGCGCCCGAGTTGCGCCACCTCGGCCGCTTCGGTGAAGGTGGGTAGCTGACGCCACGCCACTGTCACGAGCGCAATCAACGCCGCGGCTAGCAGCGCATTGATCATGGCCATTTTCGCCGTCAGTGGCACTTGCATGAAGTTCATAGGGGGCAGTCGACCGTCTCAGGGTTTCGCCTCGCGTTAACGGCCTCGCGGCCGGGACATTGAGCGCAATATGTCGCGAGTCGCGCCTCTGCGTGCGAAATGCGACGAGTTCCACAGTTGCCGCCCGCTTTGGTGCGGAGATCACTATTGGTCTCGACGTCCGAGCGCGCGCTGTCACCGACGTGCGGTCATAGGCGTGCGCAGGTTGGACGCTGCGAAGGATCGATATCCGCTGCTAGGACGACGTGGCGTCGTACGTTGGTGTGGCAGTGAGAACGCGCGTAAACCCAATGCAGCTTGCAATGGAGAGTGCGCACATGAAGCGGATCGATGTTGCGATTATCGGAGCGGGTATCGGTGGATTGGCAGCCGCGGTCGGACTGCAACGCGCGGGCATGCGCGTGCGCGTTTACGAGCAGGCGCCGTCCCTCGGTGAGGTGGGCGCGGGTCTGTCGATCAGTCCCAATGGAGCACTCGGACTGGCCGCATTGGGCGTCTTCGATGAATTCCGCAAGGTCGCCTACGCACCAGATTATCAAGTGGTGCGGCATTACAAGACCGCGCGCATTCTCGCGACCGTGCCGCGCGGCGAAGCACTCGAGGAGAAATACGGCGAGCGCTACTACGTCGTACACCGGGCCGATTTGCATCGTGTGCTCGCGAATGCAGTGTTGGCTGCCGATCGCGACGCGATTGTCACGGGTCGGCGGTTCGCCGACCTAGTGCAAACCGAGACAGCGGTCCAGATACGCTTCGATGATGGCACGCAACAGCAAGCTGACATTTTGATCGGCGCTGATGGCGTACGCTCCCGCGTGCGTTCGACCTTGTTCGGCGCCGAGGAGGTTCGTTTCACGGGCTACATCGCGTGGCGCGGTTTGGTGCCGATAGAGCGCGTGCCGCTGGAAGCGCTCGAGCCGAGTTCGCAGATCTTCATCGGACCGGGTCACATGATCAATCGGTACCCGGTGAGCAATGGTCGGCTGCTCAACTTCGTTGCGTTCGCGGAGCGCGCGGGCTGGGAAGAGGAGGGCTGGAGCATTCCGGCCAAAGTAGCCGATTTGCAAGCGGAGTTCGCAGGCTGGCACCCGTGGGTCACGCAAATCATTGACGCTGTACCCGAGGCGCAGTTATTCAAGTGGGCGCTGTGCGCGCGCAGTCCGTTGACTCGCTGGGTCAAAGGCCGCGCGGCGGTGTTAGGCGATGCGGCGCATCCGCTGTTGCCGTACCTGGGGCAAGGCGCCGTGATGGCGATCGAGGATGCCGTCTTGTTAGGCCGGGCGTTTGCGGCTGCACATGAGCCGATCGAAGCGCTGGCGCGCTACGAGGCGGCCCGCGTCGGGCGCGCGCGGTTTGTCGTGGAGCGCTCGGCGCTGCAGGTGCCGTTGTTTCACGCAGTCGACACCGACAATTTCCAGCAAGAAGCGCCGGCCGATGAGGCGTTGGGGTTGTTCAAGTACAACCCCGCGCAGGTGCCGGTATAGCGGCGGCTATAAGCGCGTTTGCACCGTTTCTTGCGGCTTCACGGTCACGGGCACGCTCGGCGTCGCTTGGCCCTTGCGACGCAGTGTGTAACTGCCGGGCATCGCAGACACTGGGTCGCCTCCGACGATGCCCTCGGCGACGACGCGGCCATCCGCAGCCACCAGCTCGAACACCGGTCGGAGTGCCGCCTGCATCGCAGTTGTTAGAGCCGTACCATCCTTGGCATCGAAATACGTGCCGCCGCCGGTATCCGCCCAGCGCCGGAAGCTGCCGGCGAGCGCTTTGTTGTCAATGGCGAAACCGACGATGCTCACGCGCGTGCGAATCCCCGTCTTACGGAGTTTGGCGATCTCGGCAGCCGGATCACCACCACACGTTTCTTCGCCATCGGTCAGCAAGACGACCACGCGCTCTCCCGTGGTGTTACCAAAGTCGCTCGCAACTTTTGCGAGCGATGCACCGATCGGCGTCTTCGCATTGTTCTTGGCTTCGAGCTTGCTGATGCGTTGCGCGGCCGCCGCCGGATCGAGTGGGCCAAGCGGAATATCTAAATTCGTCTGGCATGAATCGACCTCGCGCCCGAAAACCCGCAACGCGAACGGCGTGCCGGCTGGGATCACCTTGCTGGTGAGCGTGGTGAGCGTTTGCTTCGCGAGATCGATGCGCCGTTGATTGCCGATGCGCTGCAGCATGCTGCCGGAGGCATCGAGAATGATGGCGACGGCATTGTTAGCATTGGCGCTCGCTGCCGAGACGGCGACTTGCCCCGGTTGAGTTTTCCCAGGCGTGATCCGGATCGGGGCGCGAGCGATTACGAATTCGGATTGCGATGTGTAGTAGCGGATCTCATAGGCACCCGGCGTCAGGGGCGCGACGAGCCGTACTGGGTTCTCCGCTTTCGTGTACGCGTAGTTACCGTACTCGCCATTGGCAGCACCTTGGGGCACGATCGTGATGTAGTTGGCCGGGTTGTTAGGGCCTTGCCAGGTCACGGCAACCGCGCTGCCGGCAACGGCTTCGGCCGGCGCCTTGATCGAACCGTTTGCGGCCGCCACGGTAATGGCGCGCCGCGCGATGATCGTATGGCCCTCGCCGAGGAAGTAGCGCAATTCATAGCGCCCGGGCTTCTCCGGCGCGACCAACTTCGCTGGACTGCCATCACGCGTGTAAGCCCAGCTCAAGTACCGCGCGCTGCCGTCCGCGAGTTCGCCAATACCGACGAAGTCGGCGCTGTTGGCAGGCCCCGTCCATTGCACGGAAAACTCCACACCCGGTGCAACGCTGTCGGGGCCTTGAACGGTCGCTGTGACAGCACCGACGCGAATCGCGCGTCGCGCCAACGTCGGGTAGGGCGAGTCGGCCGCACACAAGCGTAGCTCGTATTCGCCTGGCGTCGTCGGCATCGTCAGCGTTACGCGTGCACCGTTCTCAACATAGGTGTAGGCAGCATAGCTGCCCTCGGCGGCGCCTTTCTCGACCACCGTGACGAAGTCCTTGGCATTCGATGAGCCCGTGACGCCGATCGACAACTCTTGCCCGATCGATGCCGTCGGCGGTGCTGTCATTTGCGGTGCAGCGACCGCGACATTAGCCAGAAGGAAAAGCAACAGTGCACGCATTGTCATACAGTCCCACGAAAGAGCGGCGAACCAGGTTGTATTGCTAGCAGCCGGAGGCTCGCCGCGCAAGTACGCCGAACTGCTCAACGAGTCGCAAGGAGAATCGTCATGGCGCTTTACGTAGATGGCTTTGTCATTCCGGTGCCGAGAAAGAACTATGCCGCCTATCGGAAGATGGCCAGGCTCGCCGGCAAAGTGTGGCGCGAGCACGGTGCGCTCGAGTATCGCGAGTGCGTGGCGGATGACGTGAAACCCGGCAAGTACACGTCGTTTCCGCAAAGCGTCAAGCTGAAGCGCAATGAAGTCGTGTGGTTTTCCTGGATCGTTTATAAGTCGCGCAAAGATCGTGATCGGATCAACGCCGCAGTCATGAAGGACCCGCGACTCGCGAAGATGATGAACCCTGCGGCGATGCCGTTCGATGGCAAGCGGATGTTCTACGGGGGCTTCAAGGTAGCAGTCGACGCATAACCCACGACGCTGCTCGCCGGGTCTACCGCTATACTTGCCAATCCTTGGCAGCTTTAGCGGGTGCCTTGCATGCGCGCCAGCCGCTTGCTCTCGATTCAGATGTTGTTGCAGGCGCGCGGGCGCGTCAGTGCCAGCGTATTGGCGCGCGAGCTCGAAGTGTCGGTGCGTACGTTGTATCGCGACGTCGAAGAGTTGGCCGCAGCGGGCGTGCCGATTTTCGCGGAGCGCGGGCGTGCCGGCGGCTTTCAATTGCTTGCCGGCTGGAAGCCGACGCTCGCGGGTCTCACGCCGACCGAATCGCAAGCGGTGTTTCTGAGTGGTCTCGCCGGTCCCGCTGCCGAGTTGGGCTTCGGTAGCGCGGTCGAGGCGGCCAAACTCAAGTTGTTAGCCGCAATGCCGAAGGAATGGCGCGGCCAGGCCGAGCGCGTCGCGTCGCGCTTGTATCTCGATCCGCTCGATTGGTACCGCGACACCGAGCCAGCACCACATTTGGGTGCCATCGCGGCCGCGGTATGGGAGCCACGGCTCCTGGCGCTCGAATACGAAAGCTGGAAAGGCGTGGTCAAGCGCACGGTGAGCCCGTTGGGTCTTGTATTGAAGAGCGGTGCTTGGTACCTCGTGGCAGCTGTGGACGATTCCCCGCGGACTTTCAAAGTGGCCAACGTTCGCGCGCTCGGGGTGCTCGAGGCGCCAGCGCGTCGGCCGAAGGGCTTCGATCTACCCGCGTACTGGCGCGAGTCCGTGCAGCGCTTTGAGCAGCAGTTGCTGCAGGGGCGAGCGACCGTGTTAGCAGATGCGGCCGGTGTGGCCCAGTTGCGCCGCGAGAATGGCGCGGTGGCGCGTGCAGTGCCGCAGCAACTCGACACCGCACATGGCCGTGCACGCATCGTGATTCCGATCGAGTCGATCGAGCAGGCGACTTCGCTGTTCATACGACTCGCGCCGGAAGTGGAGGTAATCGAACCTGCTGCGCTCCGCGAATCGATCGAGCGTCGTCTGCGCGCAGCGGCGCGGCGGTATCGCCGACGTCGCGTGGCATGATGCGAACACGGGCGCGACTCCGCCGCAGTGCAATTCCGCTAGACTGACGCACGCATGACTCCAGACGGACCGATCGGCATATTCGACTCCGGTGTGGGCGGATTGTCCGTCTGGCGCGAGCTCGTCCGCGAGCTACCGAGCGAGGATACCGTGTACTTCGCGGATCAGGCTCACATGCCCTATGGGCCGCGGTCGCAAGACGAGATCCGCAAATATTGCGATGCGATTACCCGTTACCTCGTCGAGCAGGGTTGTAAGGGCGTCGTGGTAGCTTGCAACACGGCATCGGCTGCCGCATTGAAGTTTTTGCGCGAAACCTACCCCACGCTGCCCACGATCGGCATGGAACCCGCGGTCAAGCCTGCAGCAGCGCTCACGCGCACCGGTGTGGTGGGCATCATGGCGACGCCGGCCACCTTCCAAGGTAAGTTGTTTCAAGCAACGGCCGGTCGGCACGCCGCAGATGTTCAGTTGATCAACCAAGTTTGCGATGGCTTGGCGGACCAAGTCGAAACGGGTGACCTCGAGGGGCCCGCGATGCAAACCATGCTGCGGCGATTCCTGGCGCCCATGATCGCAGCTAATGCGGACACGGTGGTTCTGGCCTGTACCCACTATCCGTTCGTCATCGATACGATTCGCAAGATCGTGGGCGACGGCGTCCACGTGATCGATCCTGCGCCGGCGATTGCGCGCCATGTGCGCCGCGTACTCAGCGAGCGCGGCTTGCTCAGTCACCGCAGCCGTCCGGGCACACATCGATTCGTGACGAGCGGCGAGCCGTCACACTTCAATCGCTTGCTGACGCGCCTGGTGGGGTACGTCGGGGATGCGCAGCAAGTCGTTCTGTTTCCAAACCGAGGAGTTGTCGATGCAAGTTCAGCGCTTTGAGTCGGGCAAGCGGATGTCGCAGGCGGTCGTGGCCAATGGGTTCGTCTTTTTGGCAGGCCAGGTGGCCGACGATACGAGTCAAGGCGTCGGCGGACAGACGCGGCAGGTGCTGGCAGCGATCGACCGGTTGTTAGGTATCGTCGGCTCGAGCAAGACGAAGATCGTTAGTGCGACCGTTTACCTGCCGAACATTGCCGACTTCGCGGCGATGAACGTGGAGTGGGATGCCTGGGTGGCGTCGGATGCGAAGCCTGCACGCGCGACAGTGGAGGCGAAGCTCGCCGCGCCGGAGTATCGCGTGGAGATCCAAGTCATCGCCGTGGTATAGCGCCCAGCCGATTTAACGCATCGATTATTTGCGCTGCAGCACACTGGCGGCGTCCGCGCGGGGCTGTGCCGCGCTGCGTCCAAAGGCGCCAAGGGGTCCAATGGCGCCATGGATGCCCAGTCCGCGAGCGATTCGACAGAACGTAGTGCGCCGATCTCAAGATCGCTCCGTGCGTGGACGTTGTCGGTGCTGGCGGTGGGCTTTGCAGTGCTCGTCATCGCGCAGATCCTGGTCGGTCAGCATCTCTACGGCGACGGATTTCGCGAAGCGGAGGAGCGCGACATGCTGGCGCGCGTTCGACATGCGCAGGCCGTGCTGGCGCAAAGTGCGACCCGCCTGCGCGCCAGCGCGTCGGATTACGGTGTGTGGGAAGACACACACGACTTCATGTCGGGGCGTTACCCAGATTATCCAACTAACAACTTGTATGCAGGTGCGTTCGAGCGCTTGCAACTAGATGCGATCGTGTTCGTCGATTCAGCGCAGCGTTTGGTGCTCGCCAAGCGCCGCAATTCTGCTGGCGAAGTGACCGCGGCTGATGCGCATGGAGCGGCCGCGCTTCTGCCGTCGATGCTCGCCAGTCGTTTGCGCACGGCCACCACGGGCGCATCGGGCTACATTGCGATCGACGGGACAGCCTATCAATGGGCGTCGGCTGACATTCGCCCGACGGCGGGCACCGTGCCGAGCGCGGGCCATGTACTGTTCTATCGGGCGCTCGACGCCAGGTTCGCTGCGGAGCAAGGCCGGCAGATCGACGCCGCGTTACGCATCGATATCGTGCCGCATACGAGTGCACCTTCTGCGAGTGCGATTGCGGACCTGCAAGATCTGCGCTTGCAGGTCGCGTCAGCCAATCAAGTGTCCGGCGGCGTGAACTTGGGTCGCACGGTCGACGGCCAGACGGTGGCGCTCACGCTGACGACCGCGCGTCCGTTGGTCGCAACGGTCCGCGATGCCTCTAACTACTATGTGTTGACGAGTTTGGTCGGCGGAGTGCTCATTGCGCTCGCTGTGTCCTGGTTCCTGTCGCGACGCGTGCTACGGCCGCTGGAACGATTGGCGGCCGACGTACAGCGAGTCGGTGCGACGGGGGCAGTAGACGAGCGCTTGCCCGCGCCAGCCCGGCAAGACGAAATCGCAGACGTGGTCAATGCGATCAATCGCATGTTGGCCGATCTCGAGGCGAAACGCGACGTGGAACAAGCGCGCGACGCCGCACTCGAAGCCAGTCGCTTGAAGTCTGAATTCTTGGCGACGATGAGTCACGAGATTCGCACGCCAATGAACGGTGTGCTCGGCATGCTCGAATTGGTCGCTGCGTCGCCGTTGTCGGCTGAGCAGCGCCAACGCGTCGATACCGCGCACCAATCGGCGAGCAATCTGCTCGCGTTGCTCAACGACATCTTGGATCTCTCACGCCTCGAATCGGGCCGCTTGGAGTTGGATCTTGCTCCGACCGACCTACGCGCCATCGTCATGCAAGTGGGCGAGCTGATGCGAGCGCGAGCGGTCTCAAAGGGTCTGACGCTCGAATGGTGGGTCGATGAAGTGGTGTTCTCGGGTTACCAGGCCGACGCAGGCCGACTGCGTCAAGTGCTGATGAATCTCGTCGGGAACGCCGTCAAGTTTACCGAGCAAGGCCAAGTGCGCATCGAGGTGTGGGGTCGCCCGATCGATGCCGATCGCGATTGCATCACGCTCTCGGTGTCCGATTCCGGTGTGGGTATCGATGAGGATGCGCTGGAGTCGATCTTCGAGCCGTTCACTCAAGAGAATGCGGCGACGACGCGCCGTTTTGGCGGTAGCGGTCTTGGCCTCAGCATCTGCCGTCGCCTCGTCGCACTGATGGGCGGGACGATTCAGGTCCGCAGCGTACTCACCGTCGGTTCGGTGTTCACGGTCGAACTCGAGCTGCGACGTTGCGAAATCCCGCTCGATCCCACAATACCGATGCTCGACCAAGCGCCGCTTGAGTTGCATGTGCTGGTGGCGGAGGACAACCGAGTCAACCAAATGGTTGTCAGCGCGATGCTCGAGAAGATCGGCTGTAGCTACGAACTCGCGAACGATGGCGCCCAAGCGATCGCGCTCTACCGCGAGCGGCCGCGTCGCTTCGCGATGATCTTGATGGATGTGAACATGCCGAATGTCGACGGCCACGAAGCGTCGCGCGTGATCCGCGAGTTTGAACGCGCAACGCTACCAGGCCGTCGCGTGCCGATCATTGCGCTCACGGCGAACGCCATGAGCGGCGATCGTGAGCGCTGTTTGGAGGCGGGCATGGACGATCATTTGCCGAAGCCATTTGGGATGACGGAGCTGCGCCAGGCGCTCGTCACGGCGCGGCGTTCGCGCTCTGTCGTCGAATTTCCTCGAGGCGTTCGTGCAAATACTCCGTGAAGAAGCCATGCATCAAGAACCGTTGACCCAAATTCCAAGGCCCGACGAAGTAGTGGGGGTATTTGTTGTAAGCCATCTCGACCACGGTCGGATCGCCGATGATCTGTCCGATTCGTATGGCGATCGATTGATCGAGATTGAACCCGTTGATCGCGTCTCGGTACTCTTCGGCGGTGAGTAGCAAGCAGAACAAGCACATGAACAGTGCATGCGACGTCTCGAAGTCGATGACTTGAGTTGCGCGTCGCGGTGCCTCGCCGAGGCTTGGCGCGATCGGGCGCCAATGATCCCACTTCAATTGCGACGCGGGCACGGCTGACGCGGGCGCTTGCCACGGTCCCAATTCGCGGAACATGCGGAACAGCTCTTGGTCGTGCTGGACGAACGTGTGCACGAGCATGTCGTCGACTCGCTGCGGATAGAGCTCGAGTGGTTTGACTAGCGTCGCTGGTGTGTTGTCGCGGATAAAGTTGAGCAGATTCGATTCCGTCGCGAAATGGCGGAGGATCAGTTGATTCGCCTCCGGGCTCACGAAGACGCGGCAGAACCAACAGATCGTGCGTTGGAGCAACGCGTGAGCGCGAAACTGCGGCAGCGGCAGGCGCTTCAAGAACCACACGACGTGCAAGGTAATTGCGAAGATGAATTGCAGCAGCGGTCGGACGATCCAGCGCAATGGATTGTCGATATCGCGGAGCCACAGCTCGACTGCGGTGTGGCTGATGGGCAGCGAGTTGTCGACGGCGACGGCTTGCAGCAGCGCGCTGCGCTCACGCGGACTCGGCACGATCCACTTCCTCCAATTGCAAGGTATACAGGCGCGCCACGACCTCAGCGACAGCGAGAATGTCGCTCGCAATCGCGTCGTCTGTGCAGACGCGATCAAGCAAACCGTAGAGCTTGTCGAGGTGTGCGCCATCGTTGTGGCCGTGGTAGCGCAAGAAGCGCGTTTGCGAGCGATCGATTCCGGTGAGTTCCTCGATACGCCCGGCCCAGTCGTTAGCCATCTTTTCGCCGAGACCTTCGATGATCCACATGGCCCCGAGGAGTGCGACGGGATTCGGCTCACTGGCGCGATACATGAGATAACCATGCAACGCCTCGGAGCCGAGATTGCGGCGTCGGGCTCGAATCTGCGCGAGTGAGCCGCCCGCTGCGACGAAATCTTGTTCTAACACTTCGTAGTCGCGATGTTCGTCTTGCGCGTGGCCGATGACGACGGAGCGCACATCGGCATAGTCGCGGTCGAAGCTCGATGCGCAACGCGCGATCCAGCGCGAGCCTTCGACGACTTGTTGGCGCAAGTTCAGCAGCAAGCGCAGGTAGTCGTCGCGCGTGAACGTGCCGGCATGCAACCGCTGAATGAGCGGTACGCGCTCGAGCTGACGCTCAAAGTCGAACCAAGCGCGCAGCAATTGGCGGAGCGTGCGTTGGCCCAAGTCGGTCAGGGCAGCGGGACGTACGAATTCGATGGGCTTCGTCATGCGGCGTCGACCACGGTCAGATGGAGATAGGCCACGTTGAATCGGCCGCTCTCGGGCACCATGCAGAGCACCGTGTCGCCCGGTTTTGCGCGCGAGTCAGCGAGAAATTCGTCGAGCATGATCATGATGGAGGCGCAGCCTGTATTGCCGCGGGTGTAGAGATTTGTATACCACTTCTCGTACGGCACGGCGGCGCCACACATCTCCAGCATGTCGTAGATCTTGCTGCGAAAGTGATGCGATGAATAGTGGCAGAGCAAGTGATCCAGTTTGCGCACATCGAGCCAGCCCTCGTCGATCAGGCGAAGCGCGCCGTCGACACCGAGTTTGACGATGTGCTCGAGGAGCCTTACGTCTTGGCGGATCAACAGTGCGCCGGCACGCTCAGCGTCCGCGTAGGTGGCGAAGTCTTGCCAAGTGCGGCGATCCGAGCGATCGCGGGGCAATCCAATGCTCATGCAAACGGGCATCGAATCGGCATGCGAGAAGCTCCGTATCCAATCGATTCGTAGGCAGCGCTTGCTGGCTCGCGTCTCCAGTAACCACGCGCCCGCGCCATCCGAGAGCATCCAGCGCAAGAACTCGGCATCGAAATCCAGTGCGGTCGCGTCGGCTGTGGCTTCGTAGCGCGTGTTCTTGAAGAGTCGGGAGGCGAGTTCGCTCGCGACGACGAGTGCGCTCGATTGGTCCCCGACGCGCAAGGTGTTGAAGGCGCCTTTGATCGCCATCGCGGCGCTCGAGCAGATGCCGTGAGTCGTTAGGAGCTCGACCTGCGGAATTCCGAGGCCGGCTTGCACCATGCTGCCGAATCCGGGGACCACCAAATCGCCCTGTGTCGTTGCGCAACTCAACATGCCGATCTGGCTCACCGGCAGCGACGACTTCGCGAGGCAGGCGCGAGCAGCGGCAACGCCCATGTCGGTATTCGAGTGGGTCGTGCGATGCTCGCGGTCGATCGCGTAGTGCCGTGTCTCGATCCCGTTGGCTTTCAAGATGCGCTGTTTGAGTCGGCTCGCTTTGCCATGCACGGGCCCCAAAATGTTCTCAATGTCGTCGTTCGTCACGGGTGGGCCCGGCAAGAAGCGGCCGGTGCTCGTGATGTAAACCGCGTTCAAGCCGTACCTCGCGCCACGCGTGCTGCACGCCAGCAGCGCCAGTTCTCTTCGATATACGGCACGACGCACAACACGCCCATGAACGTGAGGTAGTTACGCATGTAATTCGAGCTGCCCAGCGGTTCGGCCAATGGCACGAGTTGCATTTGTCCGGCCCAATCGAGTGCAAACAGGCGTGTCGCGACGTCCCAGTTGATGATCAGGATGAGGGCCAACAAGTACAACGGAATGGTGGCCATGTAGTTGTGCACGTGCATTTCCCAGATCGAGATGACGCGTTTCGGTGTAGCGGTCCGCACGTCCCAATGGGCGACGAACTCGTGTGACAACCACGCCGCGATGCACAGTAGTAGCAGGAGCACGTTTACTTGGAACGTGAGGCACAAGACGATCGGAATGCCTAACTGGATGCCCATCACGGAGTGCATCAGCGACTCCTTCAGGCCCGATGTCGTTTCAATGCGGGTGGCGCGGTGACAGCACCAATCGATGAAGCCAGTGATGCCCCACAGCGGCAGCACACCATACAAAATGAGCTGAATCAGCAGATCGTCGGTCGTCGGCATCCCCGGCAGATTAGCCGTTTTGGCAGCCCGACGGAGGCCCCGTTCGTCCCGGGCGGCGTGAAGTCCGTCGCATTGGCCGCAGTCACACCCACCCGGCGAGGCGTGGGTGTTCCTGCGATGCCGGTGTCAGGGTGTGAAGCGCAGCGTGACGAAAAACTCGCGGCCGGGCTGTGGATAGAAGGCCGCCGTCGCAAACTGACGATCGAACGCATTCGATAGGCGGGCTTGTACCAGCAGATCGGCGCGCATCCGCCACTCGCCTAACAAATCAACGGTAGCGTAGCTGCCGAGTCGGCGCGTGTTAGCCAAGTTGTCGTAGCGTTCCCCGGTGAACTGGCCCACTACGCCGATTCGGGCGGGGCCAACGGGCGCGCCAAGTTCGATGCGCGCGCGCTCACGGGCACGCCGCGGTAGGACATTGCCGGCAAAGGCGCCGCTACGATTCTCTGGGTCGAGCCACTCCGCTAACAAGCCGATATCGAGGACGCGGTACTGCAACTTGGCTTCCGCCTCGAGGCCGCGAATCCGCGTTGCATCGATGTTCACCGGCGCAAAGTTGCTATCGAAGCCGATCAAGTCTTCGATACGATTCTCGTAGACCGTCAACGTGGCGCGCGTCGCTCCCGCGGCATACCGCACGCTCGTCTCGAACGCGCGAGAAGTTTCAGGCTGCAACGCAGGGTTGCCAAAGTTCGGGAAGTACAACTCGTTGAAAGTGGGTGCCTTGAACGCGGTGCCGCCTGACGCCGTGAGTCGCCATTGCGGCGTGATTTCGAGGCCCCACGCGAGGGAGCCCGTGACTTCACTGCCGAATTGCTCGTTGTCATCAAAGCGCGTCGATAGCAACCACTCTTGTCGTCCGGGCGCCCAACGTGCCTGCGCAAACGCGCCGACAGTGTAACGCGCCGACTCGACATACTCCGTGTCGCTCGTGACGCGGTCGTCGAGGTAGTCGATGCCGGCGGTCAGCGTAGTATTTTGGGCGAGCGCGCCGTCTACCAACACGGAAGCGCTCGTGCGCGCAGTATCAAAGAAAGATACGGTCGCGCCATCGGATAGGTTGTTAGTGTCGTCCTCAGCATGCCCTAGTTGCGCGCGCAAACTCCAGGCCCCTCGCAGCGGCTGGCGGAGCGACGCGCCGACGGTGCGCTGCTCGAACTCAGCCACGTTGCCGAATGAGCCGTCATACTCTGCGCGGCCTTCGGACAAGAGCGCAAAGGCCTCTAGGTCGGTTGCCGCACCGATCGTGACGCCGCCGCGCAGCGAGGCCGACGTGTTGCGATAGCCATCGCGGTCGGGCTCGTCCGTGAAGCAGCCGACGAAGATCGGCGCACCAAACCCAGCGCAGGAGTTCGTCCCCGACGTTTCTAAGTGATTCATGCCGATGCGAACGTAGGCGCGGTCGTTGCCGCCGCCCAAAGACGCAGCAGCACGTTGCGTGTCGTGGCTCCCGGCGCCGACGGAGAGCTCCGGGCGCCAGCTCGAATCGGGCGTGGGTTTCCGTGTGAAGAGTTGCACAACGCCGCCCAAGGCATCGGCACCGTATAGGGCCGAGCGCGGGCCTCGTACGATTTCGATCCGCTCGATTTGATCGAGCGGAATGTCTTGCAACGCTGCAATACCAGCGGTGGTCGAACCCATTCGCACGCCGTCGACGAGAATCAAGTTCTGATCGGCCTCGGCGCCGCGAATGAACAGTGTGGTGATCTTGCCCTGGCCGCCGTTGTTAGCAACGCTGATACCGACCGTTTGGCTGAGCAAATCCTGCGTCGATTGCGCCTGCAAACGCTCGATGTCCGCCCGCGTGATCACGGTGACAGACGCCAGCGTGTCGTCGATCGACTCCTCAGCCCGAGTGGCCGTGACAATCACTTCGTTCAAGCGTGACGCTGCGATGTTCGGTTCGGCGTGTGCCATGCCGGCGCTGATCGCACATCCCACCCACAGGGCCGCCGGCCATCGGTGCCGTGACCGACGTGGCGCAATTTCTCGATTCAACATGTCTTCGTCCTTACACGCGCGCTCACCCGCGCACGGTGGTTGTTAGTGACCACCTCGGGAGCACGTGTGTGGGAAAGCGACAGAAGCGAGACGCGGACGCCCAGCCTCTACGCATCGCCCACCGCGATACCCGAGGAACTCGTTCAGGCCGGTCTCCGGACTCTTGGGCAGATTCGCGTGGTGGCGAATACAGCGTCGGATCGCCTTCCCACGGGAGCAATTGCAGCTCGCCGCAGTGGCTAGAAGATCCGCCGCCTCCCAACTACCGTTGCGGGGGCAGTGCTGGAATAGAGCGTTCGCACGCTCGCACCAGCTTCCCGTTTCACCCAACCCGAGCGCATGCGCGCTCGGGCGGGGCACCTGGACGAACCGAATGTTGCGCGCCGCGTGAGCGGGAGTCAATCTCCGAGCCAGCGAATCTCGGTGGCAGTGCGCTCGCCCAAGACGACTTGTGCGAGTGAGGTCGGCATTTCTGCTGAGTCGCGCGATACGGCGCGTCGGCCTGCCATCACCTCCGCGTCGGTTTGCGGATAACGAGGCGATGCGTCCGGGTCGCCGTAGCCGTCCGGGAAAGACGGTTGCAGTGTTTGAACGTCATACTTGTCGGTAGCGCCGAGCGTGTGTAACAACTCGTGCGCGATCACGATGTTGTTAGCGCCGTCCATCTCGGGATCGGCGAACGCGTACACGACGCCGATCAAGCCTTTTTGTAGGCCGAGCGAGTGCGGCACTGAAGGCGACGCTGCAGGATCGTGATAGAGCACGAACAGGCGGATCTGGGCCGGGTAGTCCCGAGTTGCGCGCCACGCGTACCAACGAATCTTCAAACTCCACCATGCCGTGCCAAGTGCACCCGAGTCGCGCGGGAGCTGGGGCGGGAGCGTATCGAGGGCGGGGTTGAGCGTGACGTCGACGGGGCGTTCGAGCGCCAACCCGTAGGCCCGCGCCTCGCGCGCAAAGAACTCGCCGATCGCTTGGAACTGCCGCGCGTCGAGGCTCTCGACGTAGCCGCGCGTGGTTGGGCTGTCGTCGGCCGCGATGGGGTAGATGCCGACGACCAGCGAGCGGTCCCAACCGGTGGTGACTGACCGGTCGATCCAGGTGCCAGCGGCGACGACGAACAGAATCGTCAGCAGGATCGCGATACGAATCCGTTTCCACATATTGGCCGACTGTACCGCCTCGGAATGCTCGAATCTGCGAGCTGTGACCGATTCCGCCCGTCGCGGTGCCCCATGGTGTGGGCACTGCGTACAAGTCGACTCCCGCCCGGCGCGCAACCCTGCGAAAATTGGCGGATGGCAGCGACGCTGTTCGACAGACTGTGGCAACAGCATCTCGTGCAAGAGATGCCGGGGGGCGTCGGGCTCATTGCGATCGATCGCGTGTTCCTACATGAGCGGACGGGCTCGATTGCGCTCAAATCCTTGCGCGAGGCCGGGCGCTCGGTCGTCGACCCGGAGCGCGTGTTTTGCACCATGGACCACATCGTCGACACGTTTCCCGGGCGCGGCGATGACACGACGATGCCGGGCGGAAAAGCCTTCATTCTCGAAACACGCGAGGCTGCCCGCGCGGCAGGCATCCACTTATTCGACGTGCGCGA
>CAYUIT010000001.1:302347-346910 GCA_964444835.1 uncultured Steroidobacteraceae bacterium | reverse complement strand
AGATCCTCGTTGCCAAGGGCGGCAAGGGCGGCTGGGGCAATCAGCGCTTCAAGTCGAGCGTCAATCGCTCGCCACGTCAGTTCGGCTCGGGCACGCCCGGCGAGCGTCGTACGCTCGACCTTGAGCTCAAGGTCATCGCTGACGTCGGGTTGTTAGGGCTACCGAACGCTGGAAAGTCGACGCTGATCAGCGCGCTGTCGGCAGCGCGTCCGAAGATCGCCGACTATCCGTTCACCACGCTGCATCCGAATCTGGGCGTGGTGTACGTGAGCGAGCACCGCAGCTTCGTGATGGCCGACATTCCGGGCTTGATCGAAGGTGCCGCGGACGGCGCCGGCTTGGGCATTCGCTTTTTGAAGCATCTGCAACGTACGCGCGTGTTGCTGCACCTCGTTGATATCGCGCCGCTCGATCCCGATGCCGATCCGGTGCGCGATGCGCGCGCCATCGTCGGCGAGTTGGGTAAATTCAGCGAGGAGCTGGCTGCGAAGCCGCGCTGGCTGGTCATCAACAAGCGCGATTTGTTGCTGGACGAGGAGGCCGAGGCGAAGGCGGCACAGATCGTGCGCGATCTCGGGTACGCCGGGCCGTGGTTCCTGATTTCCGGCGTTGCCGGCGTGGGCACACGCGAACTCGCAGGCGCCGTCATGCGTTTCTTGGAGGGCCAGGGGTTGCCGGAGACGGTGCGGATCGCGGTGCCGCCGCGACCGCTGACACGCAAGCCCACCCGCAAGAAGCCTGCTGCACGTAAATCACCGCCGGCAAACAGCGCGCGCAAGCAGACCAAGAAGAAAAAGACGGCGCGCGCTAAACCGAAGTGACCGAAGCGCCGCGCAGCATCGGCACGACGCTGCGGGAGACGCTCACAAAAAAGCCGGCAACAGCCGGCTTTCTTGCTGCCCGACAATGAAGCGGGCGAGGGGCGATGGATGTTTACGCCATCGCCTTGATGCGAGCCGACAAGGCGCTCTTATGGCGATCCGCCTTGTTGCGATGGATCACGCGCTTGTTCACGAGTGAATCGAGCACAGGCACCGCCGCTTTATAGGCAGCACTGGCATCGGCTTTCTTGCCCGCAGCCACTGCATCTGTGACCTTACGCAGGGCGCTACGCATGCGGGAGCGTAGAGTGACATTGCGCTGGCGGTTCTTCTCGGCTTGGCGAGCGGCTTTTTCCGCCGACTTGGTATTGGCCACGAATCAGTCTCCGAACGATCAACGGGTCGAAAAGGGCGCGTAGTTTGCTGACGGGTCTGGGGGTTGTCAACGTCGCGTGTCAGGTGCCGTGGCGGAATCGGGTATAGTTCGGCTTCAGTTGCATTTTTTTAAGAAAATTCATTGAGTTTCGAGTTTTTTGCAGAATGAGTCGAACGATCCTCAAGAGCACGAGCGTAGTCGGTCTCACGACACTCATCTCGCGCATCACGGGTTTATTGCGGGACATGGTCTATTCGCAGACCTTTGGCGCCGGCGCCGTGATGGACGCATTCCTCGTTGCCTTCAAGATTCCGAACTTCTTGCGGCGGTTGTTCGCGGAGGGCTCGTTCTCCCAGGCGTTCGTGCCAGTCGTTTCCGAATACAAGGTCCAGCGCACGCCGGAAGAGGTGCGCGAACTAGTCGACGGTGTCGCCGGCACGCTCGGCATCGTGTTGATCGTCGTGACCTTGATCGGCGTCGTCGCCGCACCGCTAATCATCCTCGGCTTCGCACCGGGTTTTACGCAGACCGAAGGCAAGTTCGACCTCGCGGTGGACATGCTGCGCTGGACGTTCCCCTATCTGTTCTTCATCTCGCTCACCGCGCTCTTCTCGGGTGTGCTCAACAGTTACGGCAAGTTTGCGCTGCCCGCATTTACGCAAGTGATCATGAACGTGGTCATGATCGTATTCGCTGTCTGGATTGCGGCCGACGCCAGCAATCCCGGTGTGATGCTCGCGATTGGCGTGTTCGTGAGCGGCTTGCTGCAGTTGTTAGTGCAGATCCCAACCTGTGTGAAGCTCGGGCTGTTTCGTTGGCCGCGTTGGCGGCCCGCCGCCGAAGGCGTGCGGCGGATCGGGCGATTGATGCTGCCGGGCATCCTTGGCTCGTCGATGGCGCAGATCAGTTTGCTACTCGATACTTTGATTGCCTCGTTCCTGGTGACGGGCAGCATCGCGTGGCTGTATTTCGCTGATCGCCTGATGGAGTTTCCGCTCGGGGTGTTCAGTATCGCGCTCGCGACCGTGATTTTGCCGGGTCTGTCGAAGCATCATGCCGAGGCATCACCCGAACGCTTCACGAACACACTCGATTGGGCGTTGCGTCTGGTGGTGGTGTTAGCGTCCCCAGCGGCAGTTGCGATGCTCGCTTTCTCGGGGCCGATGACGGCGACGATTTTCGGCTACGGCCAGTTCACGGCGCGCGACGTTCAAATGGCGAGCTATGCGCTGATGGCGTACTCGTGGGGGTTGTTAGGCTTCAGCCTGGTCAAAGTGCTCGCGCCCGGATACTACGCGCGGCAGGATACGCGTACCCCGGTGCGCGTCGCCTTGATTGCGCTGGGCTGTAACATGGCGTTGAACTTGGCGGTGGTGCTGCCGGCGCACTATGCCGGCTTCCCGATCCCGCATGTGTTGCTTGCGACGTCGACGTGCATTGGGGCGGGCATCAACACGTTTCTGCTGTGGCGCGGTCTCCAAAAGTCAGGCGTCTACCGGCCGCGCCCGGGCTGGGGCGTGCTGGTTTTGCGCGTCATCGGCGCGAACGCCGCGATGGCAGCGCTCCTCGTGTACTTCTCGGGCTCCTTGGCCACGTGGATGTCGTACCCGCCGCTCGAGCGAGGGCTTCGACTGGCCGGGTGCATCGCCGTCGCTGCTGCTGCGTACTTCGCGGTGTTATTCATCGGCGGCCTGCGCGTCCGCCACTTGCGCACGGGCGGCGGGGCTTAGCCTATACTCCTAAGTTTTGCTGCTAGGACATGGGTTTAGGCGCGTGGAGCTGGTTCGAGGCCTGATCAATTTGCCTGCTCGCTATCGCGGTGCGGCGGTCACTATTGGTGGCTTCGACGGCCTGCATTTGGGTCACCGGGCGCTGATCGGGCGCACGCTCGATCTGGCACAACGCCTCGCGCGGCCGGCGATGATGATTACGTTCGAGCCGCTTCCGCGCGAGTTCTTGGCGAGCAAGTCGCCACCGCCACCCCGTCTGACGAGTTTCCGCGAACGCTGGCGCGTGCTGGAAGGCACAGGCTTGTCGGCGTTGTGCATCCTGCGATTCGATGAGGAGTTGCGTTGCATGCCCGGTGAGCGCTTCGTGGAGTTGCTGGCGAACGATCTCGCCGCAACGGCGGTCGTCGTGGGGCATGATTTCAAGTTCGGGCGCGATGGCTCAATGACTGCGAATGTGCTCGCGGACGTCGGCAAGCGGCGGGGTTTTTTGGTGGAAGTGGTGCCGCCGGTGTTGCTCGCCGGCGAGCGCGTGAGCTCAAGCAATGTTCGGGCGGCGCTTGATGCAGGCGATTTCGCCAATGCTGCGCGGCTGCTGGGTCGGCCCTATACGATGCGTGGGCGAGTCGTGCGGGGCGCGCAGTTGGGCCGTACGTTGGGATACCCCACGGCCAATCTGAAGCTGCAGCGCAAGCGCACGCCCGTTCAGGGCATCTTTGCGGTACGGGTGCACGGCGTGCCCGTGGCCGTGGGTGAGCGCGTCGCTGCGGCGCGGGCGTTCGATGGTGTGGCGAGCTTGGGCACGCGCCCAACGGTCAATGGTGTCGAGCCGCTGCTCGAGGCGCACGTGTTCGACTACACCGGCGATCTGTACGGGCGCGAGCTTGAAGTGGAGTTCGTGGCGAAGCTGCGCGAGGAGCTCAAGTTCGAGAGCTTGGATGCGCTGGTCGCGCAGATGCATCGCGATGCCGCGGAGGCGCGGCTGATTCTCGCGGCTTGAGCCGCGCCAGCACGCCGAACGGATTTTGACTGACTAACGACTGACTAGAGAGACCTCGTGGCCGACTACAAGAATACGATCAACCTGCCGAATACCGGCTTTCCGATGAAGGCGGACCTCGCACAACGCGAGCCGAAGATGCTGGCCGAGTGGGAGGCGAATCAACTGTACGCGAGCTTGCGCGCGAAGGCACACGGCCGGCCGCGGTTCGTGCTGCACGACGGCCCGCCGTACGCGAACGGTGCCATTCATATCGGGCACTGCGTCAACAAGATTTTGAAGGATTTCATCGTCAAGTCCCGCACGCTCGACGGTTATGACGCGCCGTATATCCCGGGTTGGGACTGTCACGGCTTGCCGATCGAACTCGCGGTCGAGAAAAAGCACGGTCGCCCTGGCCAGAAGCTCGACGCGAAGGCGTTTCGCGCCGCGTGCCGCGCATTCGCCAGTGAGCAGATCGATTTGCAGCGCACGGACTTCAAGCGCCTCGGCGTGCACGGCGATTGGGAACGGCCATACCTCACGATGGATTCGCATTACGAGGCGCAGCAAGTGCGCGCGCTCGGCGCGATCATTCGTAACGGACACTTCTACAAGGGCGCGAAGCCAGTGCACTGGTGTCTCGATTGCCGGTCGGCATTGGCTGAGGCGGAAGTCGAGTATGAGGACAAGACTTCGCCGGCAGTCGATGTGGCGTTCCGTGTGGTCGACGTGCGCGAGCTGGAGCAGCGCATCGGTGTTGCTGCGAACACTTTGGGAAATGCGCCCGTATCGCTCGTGATTTGGACGACGACACCGTGGACGCTGCCGGCCAACGAAGCCGTTGCGGTCGGTGCGAGCATCGAATACACGCTCGTGCGAGTGGAGCGAAGCGGGGCGGCCGAGTATCTGATACTCGCTAACGACTTGCGCTCTGCCTGTCTCGCTCGCTATGGCCTCGACACCGGCCACGTGGTCGTACAGTTTGCGGGGTCGACGCTCGAGCACGTGCGCCTCGAGCATCCGTTCCTGCCGAAGCAAGTGCCGGTGATCGTCGGCGAGCATGTCACGCTCGATGCCGGTACGGGGGCAGTGCATACGGCACCCGCGCACGGCCAAGAAGACTTCGTCGTGGGCCAACGCTATAGCTTGCCTGTGAAGAATCCGGTCGGCGGGGATGGCCGTTTCCTCGAGGGCACGCCGCTCGTCGCCGGTGTGAAAATTGACGACGCTAACAAGATCTTGATCGAGACGATGGCTGCGAATGGTCGGCTCCTCAAGAACGAGCCATATCGGCACAGCTACCCGCATTGTTGGCGTCACAAGACGCCCGTGATCTTCCGGGCGACGCCGCAGTGGTTCATCAGCATGGACCAAAAAGGCTTGCGTGCCGACGCGCTGCGCGATATCCGCAAGACCCAATGGACCCCCGCGTGGGGCGAGCAACGCATTCTCGGCATGATCGAGAATCGGCCGGACTGGTGCTTGTCGCGACAACGGACCTGGGGCGTGCCAATCCCGTTGTTCGTGCACAAAGTGAGCGGCGAGCTGCATCCGCGCACGCTCGAGCTGATCGAACAAGTCGCCGCGCGCATCGAGCGCGGCGGCATCGACGCCTGGTTCGATTTGGCGCCGAGCGAGTTGTTAGGGGTTGAGGCGGAGCAGTACGACAAGGTCACCGACGTCATGGACGTGTGGGCGGATTCGGGCCTGTCGCACGAATGTGTCGGCAAGGCGCGTCCCGAGGTGGCGGCGCCGGTCGATCTGTATCTCGAGGGTTCCGACCAGCATCGCGGCTGGTTCCACTCGTCGCTACTGATGTCCGAAGCGCTGTATCGGCGCGCGCCCTACAAGGGCGTGCTCACCCACGGCTTCACCGTGGATGAGAAAGGTCGCAAGATGTCGAAGTCGCTCGGCAACGTGATTGCGCCGCAGAAGGTGCTCGGCTCGCTGGGCGCCGACGTGCTGCGCTTGTGGGTTGCCGCGACGGACTACGCCAACGAGATGAGCGTGTCAGACGAGATCTTGAAGCGTATGTCCGACTCGTATCGGCGTATGCGCAACACCGTGCGCTTTCTGCTCGGCAATCTGGCGGGGTTTGAGCCGGCGACGGATCTCGTCGCGCCGCAGGAGTTGATCGCGCTCGATGCGTGGGCCATCGAGCGAGCACGCAAGCTGCAGGAGGAAGTGGTTGCGGCCTACCGCAGCTATCAGTTCCATGTGATCTACCAGAAGATTCATAACTTCTGCGTCGTCGACATGGGCGGCTTCTATCTCGACATCATCAAGGACCGTTGCTACACGACGCAGGCCAAGAGCTTGCCGCGGCGGTCGGCGCAAACGGCGATGTATCACATCGCCGAGGCCATGGTGCGTTGGCTCGCACCGATCTTGTCGTTCACCGCCGATGAGATCTGGCGGCATCTGCCGGGCCAGCGCGGGTCGTCAGTGTTTCTCGAAACCTGGTACGACTTGCCTGCCGTGCCGTCCAGCCGCATTGATTGGGACGCCTACATCGCGTTGAAAAGCGATGTCGCGCGCGAGCTCGAGCGGTTGCGGACGGACGGTGCGATCGGTGCGCCGCTCGAAGCGGGCGTCCGCGTCTTCGCCACGGCGGAGCAGGCCGCGCGCCTAACAACGTTGGGCGATGAGTTGCGATTCTTGCTCATTACCTCGGCTGCGAGCGTGGAGGTCGTGGCCGCGGCGCCTGCCGGTGCGACGCCCGCCGCATCAGTCGCGAAGACCGGCGTCTGGATTGATGTGCAACCCTTGCACCATACGAAGTGTGTGCGGTGCTGGCATCTGCGTGAGGACGTGGGGTCGCATGCAGCGCATCCTGAGCTGTGTGGACGCTGCGTTGAGAATGTGTCCGGCACCGGCGAAGTGAGACGGTTCGCATGAGTCACGACGCCCCGCCGCGACCGGATAGTTGGCGCCAGAGCGGCATCACATCGCTGTGGATCGCTGTCGTGATCATCGTGCTCGATCAAGTCACGAAGCTGTGGATCGAGAACAACTTCGTGCTCGGTGAGCGCGTCGGCATTTTGCCGGTGCTCGATATCGTTCGAGCTCACAATCCCGGTGCCGCCTTCAGTTTCTTGGCGGGAGCGGGTGGGTGGCAGCGCTGGTTCTTTACGGTGCTCGCCGTGGGAGTGTCGATCGCGCTCGTGTTCTGGTTGCGTGCATTGCCTCGCGCCACACACAAACTATTGATCGGCGGCCTCACGCTGATTTTGGGTGGTGCGATCGGTAATGTCATCGACCGGCTCGAGCACGGCTTCGTGATCGACTTCATTTTGGCGCACTGGTTCGACGAGGCCTACTTCCCAGCCTTCAACGTGGCCGACGCCGCGATTACGGTGGGTGCGGGGATGGTGTTACTCGATGCCTTTCTGGCCTGGCGCCGAGAGCGACCGCGGTCACCCTGAGGGTACAATTGCACTATGCAAATTCTGCTCGCTAATCCGCGCGGTTTCTGTGCCGGCGTCGATCGGGCGATCGACATCGTCGAGCGCGCACTCAAGTTGTTTGGCGCGCCGGTGTACGTCCGGCACGAAGTCGTACACAACGTGCACGTCGTGGGCCGCTTGCGCGCATTGGGCGCGGTCTTCGTCGAAGAGCTGCACGAGGTGCCTGACGGCGCCACGGTGATCTACTCCGCGCACGGTGTTTCCAGTGCTGTCGAGAACGAAGGCAAGCGGCGCGGGTTGAATGTCTTCGATGCCACGTGTCCGCTCGTGACGAAAGTGCACATGGAAGTTTCTCGGTATGCGCGCGATGCCCGCGAGGTGATCTTGATCGGCCACCACGGGCACCCTGAGGTGGAAGGCACGATGGGGCGCTTCGATGAATCGTTCGGCGGCAAGATGTACTTGGTTGAAGACGTGGCCGGGGCTGAGCGGCTCGACGTTCGCGACCCGGAGCGGCTCGCTTTCGTTACACAGACGACGCTGTCGGTCGATGATACGGCGACGATTGTGGATGCCCTCAAACGCCGCTTTCCCACGCTCGTCAGTCCGCGGCGCGAGGACATTTGTTACGCCACGCAGAATCGTCAAGATGCCGTGAAGAAATTGCTCGAGGCCTGCGACATTTTGATTGTCGTCGGTTCGAAGACGAGCTCGAACTCCAATCGCCTGCGTGAATTGGCGGAGCGCGCCAATGTGCCCGGCTATTTGATCGACGATGCGAGCTACCTGCAACGCGAATGGTTCGCGGGCAAGCGCGCCATCGGTCTCACGGCAGGTGCCTCGGCCCCCGAGTCGTTAGTGCAGCAAGTGATCGGACAGTTGCGCGAGTGGGGCGCTGCAGCGCCGCGCGATGTCGCCGGCGTGGAAGAGCACGTCGTATTCAGCCTGCCCAAAGCCCTGCGCCAAGTGGTGCCATGAAAAGGCCGGTGAGCCGCGCCGTGTTGGAGGCGCGGATTGCGCGTGCGCTGCACGTGACGACACAGCCGGTCCCCGAAGGTGCGGCGTTCGGTCCGCCGATCGTCAATACATCCATCTATGCATTGCCGGGCGCGCCGCAGGGGCCATACCAATATGGGCGTTGGTCCAATCCAACCTGGGCGGCCTTGGAGGAAGCACTCGGCATCTTGGAGGACGCGCACGTCGTCGCGTTTCCATCCGGCATGGCGGCGATTGCCGCCGTATTCCATGCACTGCTGCGCAGCGGCGATCGCATTTTGTTGCCGACCGACGGCTACTACACGACACGCGTGATTGCGGAGAAGTACTTGGCGCCACTCGGCGTCGGTGTCGACACTTACGTGTCGCGCGATATGGCGCAGCAGTCGCTCTCGGGTTATCGCCTCGTCTTCATTGAAACGCCGACGAATCCGGGGCTCGATCTCGTCGATATTGCCGCGACAGCTGAGCGCGCGCATGCAGCCGGCGCGATTGTCGTCGTTGATAACACGATGATGACGCCGCTTGGGCAGCAGCCGCTCGATCTCGGCGCCGACATTGTTGTTTGCTCAGACACCAAGGCGATCAATGGCCATTCCGATGTCGTGTTTGGGCACGTCGCGGCGCGCGACGCGCGCTGGTTCGCGCCGATACTCGATTGGCGCAAATATGCGGGCGCGATTCCAGGCGCTTTCGAAGCTTGGCTGGTACATCGGGGCCTTGAAACGCTGGAGCTGCGGTTCGAACGGATGTGCAGCAATGCCTTGGCCGTCTCTCAGCGCCTCGCCGCGCGTGGAGGACTAACCGACGTGCGCTATCCCGGACTCGCGTCCCATCCGCATCATTCGCTGGCGCTTCGCCAAATGACAACCGGCGGCACCATCGTCGCGTTCACGCTAGCGGATGCCGAAGCGGCGGAGCGTTTCGTGCGTTCCTGTACGGCCGTGCGGGCGGCCACGAGCTTCGGTGGCGTGCATAGCTCCGCGGAGCGCCGCGCGCGCTGGGGCGATGCCGTCGCACCCGGCTTCATTCGTCTCTCGGTGGGCTGCGAACCGCTCGACGCGTTGTGGCAGTCAATCGACGCCGCGCTGACCGCCGCGCTCGCCTAACTCGCTGCGGTCAGCGCCAGCAGTCGCGCGTCGTGTCCGTGCCGCTTGAGTTCACGGCCCGCTTGATGCCGTTTTGATCAATCGACAACTCGACGCATTTGGAATCGTCTTGTTGGCCACGGCCGTCGATCGGCGTGGCTTGCAGGATGTACTCGGTCGGCGTGGCGCCGTCCACGATTTCGATCCGATAGAAGCCGTTGTCACTCTGACGGAGCTGCCCAAGTCCCGCAGGCGGAGCCTCGGTGAGTTCGTCATCGGTCGCATATCGGTTCTGCTGCAGCAAGAAACGCTCTTGAGCCGACTGAACCTTGAGTAAGGTGACACGCGCATCGGTACGCTGCGAGCGCAGTAAGTACGAACGATAGGTCGGCACTGCGATAGACGTGAGAATCGCGATGATCACGACGACCAGCATCAGCTCGACCAGCGTGATTCCGCGTGCGGGCTTCATTACTCAGTCCCCACGCGCTGCCAGAAGGTCCGCACAACGCTGCCCGGCAAGACGCAACGCTTTAGTACCTCGACGCCAACGAAGCACACTGCACGCCGCCCGAGTGCGTCGGCGCCGTCGAGTCCAGAGCCTGAACCACCACCGCCGCCGTTACCCGAGCCACCGTTCGGCCGCTCAGACGTATCGAAGGCGAACGTAACTTCACCTGCAATGCCAGGTTGCACGATGGTCGTCGACAAGTCGTCGCTCGAGATCGCGTCGTCATCATTGAAATCGATCGCGGCCTTGCCGGTATCGACCGTGAGTGCGTACACGCGGTTCAAGCCGTTCGCGGACGAACACGGATCGACCTCGCTCGGCTCCTGTGGTTGGTAGGTGGGGAACAGCACGACGCCACCCAGCGTTAGCGATTCGGCGAGCACTTTCTCGCCACGCCAGCCGCCGTTCAGCTGCAGTTCGAGGAACCAGCCTCGGGCTGTGGTCGGCACCGCCACGTTTCCAGGGTCGGTTGTGATGTTGACGAGGTCTGATTCGGTGACGGGTGCGAACGAGTTGTATTGCGCTTGCGTCAACTTCGTGAATGGCAGCTTGTCGCGCAGCGAATAGAAGCGATCGCGCGTGTCTGTTTCAAGCGGATGGCCGCGATAGCCGCTGCCAATCGCAAGGTTGTAGTACGGATCGGCACCGCGCCGCTGGATCAGCGCAACGTCGGGGGCGTAGTAGAAGCGGCGCGTGTTGGCACGCGTGACGGTGGCGGCATCGCCGGCACCCAAGCGCGCAAACACGCCGCCGGTGACCAGGTCGCGCGGGTCGGCACCATTGAAGATATCGAAACGCCAGACCCGGCCGCCCATGTCGGCGGCGTACATCCGGTCGGCGAATTGATCGCCATCGATGTCCATGGTGACGATCCGGCTCGGAATCGAATGCGTCATCCGATCGAGTTCGAGGTCAGCGCCGCCAGCGGCCGGTGGGCCGGCCCACCACAGCAAGTTCCCGGACGCAGCATCAACCATGAAAACTCGGTTGCCGACGTCGTCCTCGCGATACGTGTAGTTCTGTTGGCTCGCGTCGTAACCGCCACCGAAGATCAACACCAGATTCTCGCCGTTTTGCGTGGTGCCACCGACGCGCACGCGGGCGATCGCGGGTGTGGACCAGGTTTCACCGAGCCCCGGGAGATCGTCTGGTCCCAAAATGAACTTCATCTTTGGGTCGGCGCGATCGGTGATGTCGAGTGCGTAGTAGTAGCGGCCACCGCGGCGCATACCGAAGTACGCCCAGACGCGATCCTCTTCCTCGACGATGCCGTTCTGATTGCGATCGAACTTCAGGACTCGTACATCGCCGTCGAGACCATACGAGCGGCTGGACTGTGACGGGTTGGCAATCAGGGTTTGCAGCCGTGGCAGCAATTCGGGTGCTACGAATGCCCACAGCTCTTCGCCAGTGGACGCGTCAATCGCGTGTAGCACGCCGTCATTGGTGGGAACCAGCACGATCGAATCACGCGGGTCGGGGTCATCGACATCGCCGCCATAGGACACGAGGGCGGGGCGAGCGTGTAGTGGGTCTCCCATTGAGCGCGCAGCTTCGGTGAGATTGCCATCGCCATCGAGGTCACGGACATCTTCGCCGCGCGTCCAGCCGATGATCTGCTCGCGCGTATAGCCATCGGGTGTGACGCCTAACAGCTCATTCGTGATCCGCGAATTACTGACGTCGAACGCATCGAGTGAGATTGTCTCGAGCGAACTGAGGAAAGTGAAGATGCGACGCGAAGCGGGCTCTGGGAGCTGCGATACCGCACCGCCGGCAAGCACTTGATCGCCGTCGACTTCCTCGGACCAGATGCTTTGCGAGGTGGTATTGAAGAAGCCTGTCGATTCGTCGATGGCTGCGTTGCCGTTCTCGTCGACGATCTGACCGCCTTCCAGTGAGAACTTTTTGAGGTTGCCCACCCAGCGCAAACGTTCGCTGGGCTGGAACACCGACACGTACAAGTCGTTCAGCGTCTGCGTGCGATTGAAAGCATTGATGCCGACGGCAGGCGTCGTGAATGTCGCCGCGGATTCGCGCACGTTGCCGATAATGTCTTGGAACGCCGCACTCAATGTATCGACGCTATCGGCGGAGTAGGCACGTCCGCCACCCGCTGCAGCGACGGCGGCGAGCCGCGTGGACCCTTCAACCTCGGGACCGAAGCCGATGGTGAAGATGTCAGTGTTTTGTCGGCCGTTGATCGTGCTCGAGAGATCGGCACGGTTGAGGTACGCCGCCATCTGCTCGAAGCACTCGCCCTGAGTTTCACCATTACATGGCTGGCCGACAACGCTTGCGTAGTCGGGTAGTGCAGGCACGCGCTCAAGCGCGCTGCGATCGGAGGTGGGTTCGCCGTCGGTGAACAGAACCGTGAAGTTGCGTTGGCATGAGAACTGAATCGGCGACCGATAGCGGGTCGAATCGTCGCTACGCCGTGATGCTGTAATGCTGGGGAACGGCGTGTCGCGGTTGAGACGCGAGTTCACGCCGTAGTCGACTTCCCGACCAGCCCAATACTGGCCCGATTCGTACAATGTTTCCGCCAAAGGCGTGAAACCGGCTGCCGTGAGATTGTCGATCACTTCGAGGAGCGAGGCGCGAGCAGTGCGCACATCGGCGACCTCATGCACGACCATGCCGCCTTCCGCTTGCGCGTCACCTTCGCCGCCGTTGTTGCTGAAACGCATGATCCCGACGCGCATGTTGTCGAGCGACAAGATCATTTGCTTCGCGACGGCTTTCAGGACATCCAAACGCGACAGCGTCCCAAGCTCATCGGGCGAATTGAGCCAGTTGAGATAGTTAGGCGAGTAGAATGTGACGACGGGCTCGCGCCATTCGATGGCGTCGACGGCGCGCGTGGTCCAAGGCTCGTCGTCGTTGCCGTTCTGCGCGTAACGCCGCGGGGAGCTGTCAAACGGCCCGTGTACTCCCGCGTCCGCTTCGCATTCGACGGGCGCATCGTTGTCGTCGAGTGGCAGCGGGCTCCAGGCAGCATCGTCTTCGTCGAACTGCAGCGCACGCCCAGTCCAAAACCCTGCGAGTTCGAGGCTGTCCACGGCGACATTGCAGCGAAGGACGGAATCGCGGACTGAAATCTCGTCTCGATCGCCCGAACATGACGGCGGCGTTGCCGCGGCGCCGGTCGCGAAATACACGCGATCGCTCTCGCAGCTACCGCTGTAACTGCGGCCCGGATCGTAAGGCAAGCGGGTGACGTTCACTTGGCTGTTCATGCTCCCCGACGTGTCGAGGATCAGCAGCAAGTTCGGCTTGATGCCGGCCCCTGCAGTGGGGTTGACGAAAATCTCGGTGTCGTCGGCGAGCGCCGGCGCGCCACTCAGGAGCGTCCAGCCTGCGCCGATCAGGGTGGCGACGAGGCTCGAGCGGCGCCGCGTCCGCGATGCAATCTGTTTGGTGTGACGCATACTGAGCTGCAACTCCACTAACAACTAACGCGCCGAAGCGTGGACACGCTTCAGCTCGCGACGATCGGCGGTATAGAACACGGCCAAGGCCATGCGCGGATTAGTCGCAACGTGCGCCCGCAGCGCCGCCAGGTCGACAACATCCTTGCCGATCATCCAGCGAGTAGTCGCGTTCACGACAAAAGATTCGGGGGCGCATGTACCGCAACGCGTAACGACCAGAATGCCGTCTGGCGTTGCAGGGAGCGTGACTTGCGCCGCGGTGACTTCCGCTGCTGCCTCGACGCTCACGATCCGCCCGATAGCGTTTGGCGGTTTGGCGGTCGCAAACGAAGCGGCGCCCAACACTGCGCAAAAAACCGCGAGAGCTCGAGCTGTTGCAATGAAGTTCCTGACCATGGAGTCGACCTCTCGTTACGGCAGCCCGGTGCCAACCTGACCGAAGCTTTGCTCACCCGCTGCACTGCTCGATGCCGCGACAACCATGACACCCTGGCGCTGAATCTCTTGCGCATCACGGACGGTTGTGCTGCCCGTACTTTCAATCTCGTAATGCAGCCCGATAAACTTGTTAGCGCTCGATTGCGGTAGATTGGCTTCTTCCCCGACGAACGTGCTTTCCGTGCGGAACTGCGCGGCGGAGACATCCGACAGCGTTTCGAGGTCGGACACGACTGGCCCGGCACCTGCGACGGCCGGTACGCCGCCCAAGTCACTGATCGCCCGTTCGATGCCGGCGCTCGCGGCGAGCGACGCGCTCTTACGGTATTGTTCGTTCTGCGCCATCACGAGCTCCGTGCGAGCGGTATTCGTCCCGGTCAGGGCGAGCAGTGTGAGGATGACGAGCATGATCAATCCCACGACGAGCGCGGCACCTCGTTGCTGCCGTGGGAGCTTTACGATCGTCTTACGCAAGGGAAGGACCTCTTTGTTCACAAATCAAAGCGTGCGCGCGTTGCGCAGCGTGACCGTGCGCGACATCACCGCGCGTCGGTAATTCTGTTCGGCCCCGGCGGGCGTGTATTCAACGTTGGCGTAGCGATACGTGCGTGTGTCGCGATAGCCTTGCTCCGTTTGGTCTGCGCGGACACGGACCCAGATGCGCACGGCCACGATTTGGAAGCGATTCAGATCCGGGAAGTCGGGGTTTACGTAGCGCGTCGCTCGGCCGTCCGTTTCGACGATGCCATCGCCGTTCACGTCTGCGGCGGCGTCGATCGTGTCGTCACCGTTATAGTCGCCAGTATCGATACCGAACTGTACTTGCAGATCTTCGACGCCCGAGATCACTTCCGTGTCGAGGAACTGTGCGGCGCCACCCGATTCGGTGAGCGCCTTGACGCGCAAGGCGGGCACACCAGGTCGATCGACCGAGTTGTTAGAAACGTAGTAGCTGCGCACGATCACATCGTGAATACGGTTGTCGGCGTTGAGAATGGCACTTGGCGGATTGCCGTCGGAAAACAAGCGCTGCGATGTGCGGCTCGTGAGTCGCGACGCGTAGAGCTGGATGCGTCCCGCCCGCGCGGGGACCGGCTCGAGCCCTGCGTGTCGAATCGTGAGCGTGTCAGTGCCTGCTGCGTAACCGCCTGCAGTCGCATTTGGATCGCACCCTAGACCGTAGGTGTTGTCGGAGCCCTCAGCAGGCGTCAGTAAATCGACCGCGAAGTTGGTGCCGCACTCATGCGCATTGGCAGGTAGGTTCGCAACGGCCACGGGGGCAGGATCTAGAGGCGGCAGCGGGTTTTGGCGCATGGCCTGTGCCGTCGCAACGATCACGGACGGCGCTGCGCCCACGACGTAGCCGATACTCTCAGCGCTATTTGTAAAGCCGTAGAAGCCTGCCATCTCAATGTCTGGCTCGACGATCGAAAAGACGTATCGCCCCTGGTCCTGCAACCGTGCGACGCTGTCGTTGATGGCGTAGGTTTGCCGGCCATTCTGATAGACATACACGGTGCCGGCTAACAAGATCGACCCGATCGCAAGCGAGACCAAGAGCTCAATCAAGCTGAAGCCTCGAGACTGCGCGCGCTTCATAGCACGGGCTCCCGACCGATGACGAGCACACGCGCCTCATAAGAATAGCGCTGGTCCGTCTCGGGATTGTCAGACACCACGGTGCCGGGCGGCTCAAGCCAGCGTACGCGGATGATGTACTCCTCTGGGTCGCTGGGTGTGGTAGGGGCGACGTACTCCACGGTGGCTGCGTCGGGATAGTTTGTGCCCGGCAGCAGCGCTGGCGTGTCTTCATCGCCGCGGATGGTCTCGATCCACCGAGCGAGGTCGTCTTGCGCTAAATCTTCGACCGAGCAATTGACACCTTCGTCGGCGCCCTCGGCGGAGCAGCGTTGCTTCACAGGGCCACCTACGTACTCGCTCGTGTCGTACGCCTCGCGTGCGGCTGTGTTGGCGCGGATGCGGTCGGCCATGTCGCTCACCGCGTTCACAGCCTGCGTGCGCAACAATGCCGTGCGGCTGTTCTTGACGCTGTCCAAGAACATGCCGGCAATGCCTAACAACCCGATCGAGAGAACGAGCAGGGCGACGAGCGATTCGACAATGCTGACGCCCGCTTGGTGCACTTTCAGCGAGGGCTTCATGGGCACGAAATCCCCCATCCTGAGATGATCTCCGCATCGCGCGTGACGCGCGCGCGGCCGTTGGGTTCGACCACGATGGCGCGACCAACCGATACGTTGGACTCGCCAATCGCGCCAATGCCGCGCGCATCGCAATAGAGGAGCCGCGTGAGTGTGGGCTCTGCATTGGTGGCGTCGACGTAGCCGGTTGGGGCGATTGCGACACAGGCCGCGCCCGCATCGGTAACGGCCGATACTCGGAATGAATCGGAGACGTCCGCCGCATTCGCCGGCGCCTCGCCTGAAATGACAGCCTCGCCGGCAGCGCGCGTGCAATTGCGGTCGGTGTCGACGAACACGATCCAGCCTGTGAAGTCGTCGCCATCGCAAACGGGATTGTTCGAACTCGCGCTGGCCGAGGGGCAAATCGATACTGGCGCTCGACGCTTGATCGCCTCCGTGCGAGCCAGCTGGGTGGCCGCCAAGAAGTCGTTGGCTGGCGCTGTCAACCGAGCATTGCGCCGAAACTCGGTGAAGCTCGGTGCGCCGATGGCCAAGATGACGGCCGCGAGACCGATGACGATCATCAGCTCCAGCAGAGTGATTCCGCGCGCAGGCGCTCGAACGGTAGTGCTCCCCATACAAAGGATGGTGCGACTCCCGCTCACGACCGGGTAGCCCTTTCCGATATTCGGTAAAGAAGGGGCGACGAGCGGCGGCGGTCCACCGACGAGTGTTACCGGCAGGCAACAGAATTGCCTCGAGCGAGCCTCGGACGCCCGGATTGGCTGACGATGACGTGTTCCGGCTTCGCCAGGCCGACGGTGTCACACACGGTGAGCGTGATGGTGGTGCCGGCCCGCGAGACGGGCCAGAACGTGAGGCTGGCGCGCGAGCCGCGCAACTCAATTCCGGCAGCCAGGTGGCCCACGAGCAGCGTGGGTTCGTCTGCATCCGGGCGGGCGGGGGATTCGCCGCGCGTGTTGATCCAGGCGCGGAATGAGCTGCCGCGTCGTGCATTGCTCGGCAGGCAGCGCCCGGCAGCGTCAGTCAGGCAAATGACGCCGGGGTGCCCGCGGGTGATGGCCGCGCTGCGCGTGGTGTGGAGCGCCGCCATGAGATCGTGGGTTGCGCCGAGCACGGCCAACGACCGGCCCAATTCGCGGAACGTCGGGATCGAGAGGGTGGTGATGACCGCGATCAAGGTGAGCGTGACGAGCAGCTCGGCGAGCGTGACACCGGCCTGCACGCGTTGAGCGCAATGGGAGTACGCTGGACGAAGCACGGGGCCGACCTTCCATGGCAGCAGAGTGGCTCATCTTCACGGTGGTCCGAGTGCGCGAGAAGGCGACTAAGTGCCGCAAATCTGCCGATATACTTCGCGCATGACGGCGCACAGCTCCTCCGGCTCCGATCGCGCAGCGCTTGCCGACCGACTCGCCGCCCATGGCGTTCGACCGACCGCACAGCGCTTGAAGATCGCGAGCCTGCTACTCAGTCGGCCGCGGCACCTGTCCGCGGAGCAGATTTTGAGCGCGCTCCGCACCGACGGCATGCGCGTTTCGAAGGCGACGGTCTACAACACGCTCAATTTGTTCGCGGCCCACGGGCTCGTGCGCCAGTTGATCATGGGCGGCGATCGCGCTGTGTTCGACTCGCTGACGGCGCCGCATTTCCACCTGCACGACATCGAAACGGGGGCGCTCACGGATATCCCGGGCGAGGCCGTGCAATTCAGCGCCTTGCCTGAGCCGCCGCCTGGCATGGAGATCGTCGGCGTAGACTTGACGATCCGGTTGCGCCGTCGGACCGTGACCTAGGCCGCAATCAGGTGCCGAGATGGCGGTTTTTTCGTTGCCGCAGCCCCGGGCGGGCCATTAGAATGCGCGCCCTCACGCCGGAGTAGCTCAGTTGGTAGAGCAGCGCATTCGTAATGCGCGGGTCGGGAGTTCGATTCTCTTCTCCGGCACCAATTCCAGCGCGCCGGCGCGTGCCACGTGGTGGGTACGCGCCGTCGCGCGGCTCCCGTTTCCCGTCCTGTATGCCTTTGCGCGGTTCCTCGCCTTTTTGGCTGATCGCGTCATTCCCTATCGGCGACACGTCGTCGAGGAAAACCTGCGGATCGCGTTCCCCGACTTCGACGCCGCGCGCATGCGCGTTGTGATCCGAGATTATTACCGCGGCTTCGCGGACATGCTCATCGAGATCGTCAAGTCCGCCAGCCTGACGCGCGAGGAGCTGACGCGCCGCGTGCGCATTTTAAATCTCGACCTCCTTGAGCAAGAGCTCGCTCGCGGCAAGCCCGTGCTGTGCGTCGCGGCACACCAGTGCAATTGGGAGTGGATGCTGCTGGCGTTTTCGGCGCAGATCCCAGTGCCGCTCGATGCGGCGTACAAACCGCTCATCGACAGCTTTGCCGAGCGGGAAATGCGCACGCTGCGCAGCCGCTTCGGCGCGCGGATGATTCCGGCACAAGAGTTGTTAGGCGATATCATCAAGAAGCGCAATGAGACGCGCGTGATCGCCATGGTGGCCGACCAAGAGCCCGTGACGAGCGAGCGCAAACATTGGCTGCGCTTTTTGAATCGTGACACGGCGTTCTTTCTCGGTGCCGAGGAAATCACACGCAGCACGCGTTATGCCGCGCTGTTCATTCAAGTGCGGCGCGTCACGCGTGGCCACTACGAGATGCAATTCGTGCCGCTCGCAACCGCGGGCGAGGTGCTGCCGGCGGGTGAGTTCACGACGCGCTACGCGCGCTTGGTGGAAGAGCAAATCCGCGCGGCACCGGCCGACTGGCCCTGGTCGCATAAGCGCTGGAAGCTGAAAAAGCCGCTCTACGGCGAGTAGCGCGCCTCAGCCTGTATTGCGGGTGCGGTCGGGGCGACGGCTCGTGTGTTGGCGACGCTGCCAATCGCGCATCAGCTCGGCCGCGAAGTCAGCGAATACGCGTACCTTCAAACTATGTTGATGGCCGGGTGGGTAAACGACGCTGAGCGGCGGCCCCGCGCTCGCGAAATCGGCGAGTACCTCGATGAGTTTGCCCTCCGCGAGTAGCTTCGAGACTAACAAGTCGACTGCTTGCACGATGCCGACGCCTTCGAGCGCGGCGATGATCGGCGCCTCGGTCGTGTTGAAGCTCAACGCCAAGGGTAGGCGCAAACCTTGTGTGCCATCGCCATGCTTGAACTGCCACTCGAGCGGGCGTGAGCCTTGCGTCGGTTGGTAGCCGATCAAACGATGCTTGGCGAGTTCTTGTGGGTTGCGCGGAATCCCTGCCCGCGCGAGATACTGCGCGGATGCGCACGTGACGCGGCGCGTTTCGGCGATGCGGCGCGCGATGAGGCGCGCGTGCCGACTGATGCCGCCGCGCACGGCCACGTCGATCCGCTCGGCCTCAAGATCGACATATTGATCGTTGAACCGCACATCGAGTGCCAGGTCAGGGTAGCGCGCGGTGAACGCCGGCAACGCAGGCAGCAGCAGGTAGCGACCGAACGCGTTCGGTACATCAACCCTAAGTTTGCCTTGCGGGCGTTCGCGCTCGCCGCGCAAATCGTCATGCGCTGCGTCGATGTCCGCCAAGATGCGCTGACAGCGTTCGAGGTAACGCGCGCCGTGCGCTGTGAGGCTCACGCGGCGGGTGGTGCGATGGAGCAACTTCGTGCCGAGATGTCGCTCCAGCACAGCGACATGGGAACTCGTCGCCGCACGCGACAAATCGAGGGCGTCGGCAGCGCGGGCAAACGAGCCCAGTTCCGCCACTCGGGAAAACACGCGCATGGCTGTGACTTGATCCATGGCGGAATCCTAGTGGAAGAATTGTTTAGAATCCATGAACAATGAATTCAGATTTGTATGGTTTTTCTGGAATAGCGCCTTCGCTACCGTATCCGCAGAGCCGCTACTCGCGGCGGGTCGGAGGTAGGATCATGTTCGTATTCACGCGTTCGTGGACGACGGTGTTGGCGCCACTGGGCCTGCTGTTGGCGCTGGTCGTGTGGGTGAATTGGTCCGCGTCGAGCCCTGGGCCGATGCCCGTCGCGAAGGAGAATTCGTATGTCGAATGCAGCGATCCTGCTGCCGTGTGCAGCGCTCGCCTTGTGGACGTTCGGGATCATGGGGCTGATGTATCGGCGTCGCGTCGCTGAGATGCGTCGCGAGCGGATTCGTCCGCAGAGCGTCGCCTTGTCGCAAGAAGCCGCGCGGCTCCTGACCGATACGCGCGCATCGGACAACTACCGGAACTTGTTCGAGTTGCCGGTGCTGTTCTATGCCCTGTGCTTGTGCGTCGCTGTGAGCGGTGCCGTGGATGCCCTGTACGTCGCGGGCGCGTGGCTCTTCTGCGCGTCGCGAGTGGTACACAGCCTCATTCAAGTTGGCAGCAATGTCGTCATGCAACGCTTGCGCAGCTTCGCGTTGGGCGCGCTCGTGCTCGCCGCCCTGTGGCTGCGTTTTGCGATCGAGCTCGTCGTCGCCTAACGACTCGGTGCTGCTTGGGCGAGCTTGCTCTGCAGATGCTGCGCGAGTTCGGCGATCGTCGGGAAGTCAAATAGCTCGGTGAGGTCGACTTGCCCTGGGTAGAGCTCGTCGATCTTCTCGTGGATCTCGATCAACTTGAGCGAGCTCGCGCCGATCTCGAACAAATTGTCATCGAGCCCAATGTGCCGCTCGAGCGCTGCGTCGCAAATGCTCTTGAGTTCGCCTGCAATGCCCGTCGCGGTGGCTCCTTGGCCTGCGGCTGCGAGCTGCGCGCGTAGCGCGGCGAGGTCTGCGAGTTCGTTGGCGAACTCGCCGTCGTCATACGCTTGCTCTAACAAGTGACGCTGAATTTTGCCGCTCGTCGTTTTCGGAATGCGTTTCACGGGAATGACGTGCTGCACTTCGAGTCCGGCTTGCTCGTTGACGAGCCGCGCGGCTTCGAGCGCGACCGGCAGGAACTCTTTGACATCGCCGCGATGCAGAATGAAGAGCGCGAGTTCATCGGACTCCGCACCTTTTGGCCTCAGCCCGGCGGCGACGACTTTGCCGAGTTCTAAGCCCGGCGCGCGGATCGCAATACTCTCGAGATCGTGTGGGTAATAGTTTTGCCCATTGACGAAGATGATCTCTTTCGCACGGCCCGTCACAAACAATTGGCCATTGCGCATCATTCCGAGGTCGCCGGTGCGTAGCCACCCATCGCGCGTGAAGCCCGCAGCATTCGCCTCCGCGTTTTCGAAATAACCCTTCGTCACGTTATCGCCGCTGATCTGGATATGCCCGATGTGCCCGTCGGCGAGCGCGCTGTCGGCATCGTCGGCGATGCGCAAATTGCAGTATGGAATCGGGCGTCCGACGCCCATGAACTCGGCCGCATCGCTTGTGCCCGCGGCCACATCAGCGACCGCATTGCCCACCGAAAGGCGATGACGGTCGAGGGAGACCGAGCCAAAGGCACTACCGGGCTCGGGGAACGTGACGGCGAGGGTTGCTTCCGCGAGTCCGTAAACGGGGTACATCGCTCGCGCCGCGAGTCTTGCCGGTTGCATGCGTGCCATGAACTCGCGCGCGAGTTCTGCAGAGATCGGCTCCGCGCCATTGAACAGCAAGCGCAGGGAGCTCAAGTCAAGATTGTCGACGGGGCGATCGCCCAGCACCTTGAGATAGTGTCGGAAGCCGAAGTTCGGCGACGCTGTGATCGTGACGCGCTTGTCGTGCACGAACTGCATCCACAGCAACGGCCGGCGAATGAACAGCTCGGTGGGCATGATGTGCACTTGCATGCGATGCGCATACATCATGATGAACATGCCGATGAGGCCCATGTCGTGCGTCAGCGGCATCCACGATAGCGTGATGTCGGCGTCGGTCCAGCGACCCGCTTCGCCTGCGCCGCGCGCGTTCGTGAGAATGTTGCGATGTGTGAGGACGACGCCTTTGGGCTCACTCGTCGACCCTGACGAGAATTGAATAAAGGCCGTGTCGTCCGGATTTGCCGCATGGACTTTCCCAGGCCGCGAGATGTCCGCGAGGTCGTCGACGAAGAACACGCGCGCCTCGAGCGCGCGCACCGTCGCAACGTCCGCGGCATCGCCCGTGAATGCCGAAATGCGCTGCAAGGTCTTCCGGTCGGTGTAGATGTACGGGTTGCCGAGTCGACGCGCGATCCGCAGCAGTTTCTGCTTGTGTTCGTCGCTGATTCCGAGCGCGACGGGCACCGGCACGATGCCCCCTAACACGGCGGCACAGAAGGCATCGATGAATTGCTCGTTGTTAGCGATGTAAACGATCAGTTTGTCGCCTGGGCGTGCGCCGAGCGCTTGCAAGTGGTGCAGGATGCCGAGCGCGCGTGTGTATAAATCGTCGAAGCTGACGACCCGCTCGCTCTTCTCGCCCTCGAGATAAACGAGGTGGCGTTTCGAGGCGCGATTCGCGGTCAACAATTCGGTGAGCGTAGCGGCAGGAGTGATCGTCATGAGCGGCGTTCCAACTTCATCATCAGGGGGTACTTGGTGCGCAGATTGATCTGGGCTTCGAGTTCGAGCGGTCGGTCGGGCACGTACGTGAGGCGATAGTGCCGCGCAACTTTGAACAAATGCATGTACATCTCATAGAGCGCGAATGTCTCGCCGATGCAGTGCCGCGGACCCGCAGCGAAGGGCATGTACGCGAAGCGCGGGCGCTCCGCCTCATGTTCGGCATCGAACCGTTCGGGTCGGAAGCGCTCAGGTTCGTGCCAGAACTTGGGATGACGATGCAGCAGGTACGGCGAGAACAACACGTCGGTACCGGCCGGGATCTCATAGCCGCCGAGCGTGTCCGCGGCAATCGTGCGGCGCGATAGCAGCCAGCCCGGTGGATAGAGCCGCAGAGCCTCGTCGCACACCTGGCGGGTGTAGGCGAGTTCTTCCATCTTGGGCAAGCCCAACGCGGCGTCTTCGTCGGGTACCGCGTCGATCTCGGCATGCAGCTTCGCTTCGACATCTCGATGCTGCGATAACAAGTACCACGTCCAGTTGAGACCACTCGCCGTGGTTTCGTGGCCAGCGACGATCAGAGTCATCACTTCATCGATCAACTCGCGCTCGCTCATCGCGTCGCCTGTCTCTTTGTCGCGCGCGTCCATCAGCATCGCGACGAAATCGAAGTGCTCGCTGCGTTCCGCGCGGCGCCGCTGCACCAGTGCTGCGACCAGTTTGGTGAGTTGCCGGAAGCGGTAGGCGAATTTCAGATCGCGCGCGGGCTCTTTTGTAACCAGTTCGAACGGGTTACCGCCGAGCTCTTGTTCGAGACGCTTGAGATCGGTGCCGAAAATCGACGCGAGCACGATTTCGAGCGTGAGCTCGCTCATGTCGTCAGTCACATTCACGAGTTCGCCAGCGGCAGCCTGTCGTTCCCATTTGGCGATGAAGCGGTCGTTAGCGTCAGCAATGACGCGCGTGAACTCACCGATCACGCGCCGATGGAACATCGGCTGCATCATGTAGCGCTGCCGACGCCAGAAGTCGCCTTCGCTCGTCATGATGCCGTTGCCGAGCAGGATCTTGACGCGATCGAGTCCGAGCCCTTTGGTGTAGTTACGATGATTGCCGACCAGCACACGCTTGACGTCGTCGGGGTGATGGATGACCCAGGTGTACCCTTTGCGCCCAGGCGAGTAGACGCGGTACACGTCGCCAAAACGTGCGAACAGCTCGCGCATGCGCTCGAGCGAGTCGTCGGTGGCCCCAATGTCGAACGGCGCTTCGAATTCGGGTGGCAATTGCGGGAGTGGCTCGTTCGAGGACATGCGGCGATGGGCGGGGCCTAGGGCACGTGGCGTAGCCTGCGATTGTACCGCCTTCTTTGCGTTGCGTGCCTCGCGGCAATCACCGACAATTCGCGCCTTCTTTCGCGCGATGCATCGTGAGACATGACCGATCCGGAGTCGGGCGGCGGCCTGCGCAACACCATCTACAAGCAGGAAACGCGCTCGTCTCGGCGCATGACGCCGTTGCGTCGCTTTCTGTGGCGGCTCGTGGTCGCTTTGGGCTTGGCGCTCATCCGCGGCTGGTGGAAAACCTGTCGGATCACGCGCATTGTCGGCGAGGAGCATATGGCCGCCGCGCTCGCGACCGGTCCGTCAGTCATCCCGGTGTATTGGCACCAGCACCAATTGTTCTGTGCCAAGTATTTGCTCGAGCAACGCTCGCGTGGACTCAAGGTGGGCTTTCTCGTCAGTCCGTCCGTCGATGGGGAACTTGGTGCGATGGCTGTTAGTCGCATGGGCGCCAGCGTGATTCGCGGCTCCTCGAGCCACACGGGCGCGCGTGCGCTGCGCGACTACTACGAGGCCTTAACGAAGCAAGCGATCTCACCTGTGATCACGCCCGATGGCCCGCGCGGGCCGCGCTTCGTCTTCAAGCCAGGAGCGATTTTGTTGTCGCAGATGTCCGGTCGTCCGATCGTGCCGATGGCGTATGCCGCGAGCCGCGCCTATTTGTTTCATTGGGACAAGTTCGTGCTGCCGATGCCATTTTGTCGGATCGCCATCGCGATCGGTGAGCCGCGGCAAATCCCCCGCCGCCTTGATGGTGCCGCGCTCGAGGGCTGGCAACAGGATCTCGCGGCGGACTTACAGCGCGCGTTTGGTGCGGCGCGCGGCGCACTCGAGGAGGTGCGCGCGTGAGCGTCGAAGTGTCAGTCGTGATTCCGGTGTGCAACGAAGAGGGCAATGTCGAGCCACTGGCGCGTGAGATCGACGCTGCTCTCAAACACCTCCAGTACGAGATGATCTTTGTCGACGACGGTAGCACCGATGCCACTGCGGCGCGTCTCGCTGCGGCGCGCGCTGCGGGGCTGTCGGCGTTGCGAGTGCTGCGCCACTCATTTCGCAGTGGCCAAAGCGCGGCAGTGGCAAGCGGCGTGCGCGCCGCGCGCGCGCCGTGGATTGCGACGTTGGATGGCGACGGGCAGAACGATCCAGCAGACATCCCGAAGTTGTTAGCCGCACGTTCTGAGGCGGCGCATGCCGATGTATTGCTGTTCATGGGCAATCGCACGACGCGTCGCGACACGGGCTTCCGGCGCCTGCAATCGCGCGTCGCGAACGGTGTGCGCGGTTGGCTGCTCGGGGATGGCACGCCGGACACGGGGTGCGGCATCAAGCTGTTCCACCGCGACACATTCCTCGAGTTGCCGCGCTTCGATCACATGCATCGGTTCATGCCGGCGCTGTTTCAGCGGCACGGCGCGCGCGTCGTGTCGGTGCCGGTGAATCACCGCGCGCGCGCAAGTGGTCAGTCGAAGTACGGCATGTTGAATCGGTTGTGGGTAGGCATCGTCGACATCTGCGGTGTGATGTGGCTACGACGTCGCTTCAAGCCTGGGCTCATCGCGCGCGAGGAGTAGCGCGCTCTCTTGGAGAAATTGGCATCGTGAAAGAATCGACGATCTGGATCATCATCGGCTTCTGTGGCCAAGCGTTGTTCTCGGCGCGCTTCATCTTGCAATGGCTCGCGAGTGAACGCGTCAAGCGCAGCATCGTGCCAATTGCGTTTTGGTATTTCAGTTTAGGCGGCGGGCTCACGTTGCTGGCTTACGCGATTCATCGCCAAGATCCGGTCATCATCGCCGGCCAGTCGGTCGGCGTGTTTGTTTACTTGCGGAATCTGTATCTGATTCGTACGGGCCGCCAGAAAGCCGAGGCCTGATGGTGCCGCAGCGCGCCGCCGAGCCGATCGCGTGGCAAGACCTCGCGTGGCTCGCGCTCGCAGTCGCGTTGATCATCGTGTCCGGCTACGGTCTGCGCGACCCCTGGCCGGCCGACGAGCCGCGATTCGCCTCGCTCGCTCGCGACATGGCGACAACAGGGGAGTGGCTGTTCCCGCGCGTCGGCGGCGATTTGTACCAGGACAAGCCGCCGGTGTTCTTTTGGTTGCTCGCGCTGTCGTATTCGTTGATCGGCACGGTGCGCGGCTCTTTTTTGCTGCCGTCGCTGCTCGCAGCCATCGGCACTGTGTTTTTACTGTACGACATCGGGCGCCGGTTGGTAGATCGGCGTGCGGGCTTGATTGCGGCATTGGGAGTGCTGTCGACGCTGCAGTTCGTGCTCGTGATGCGTGGCGCGCAGATTGACGGCACGCTGTGTTTTCTCGTCACGCTGTCACTCTATGGGATGCTGCGACACTTGTTGTTAGGGCCCGCATGGGGGTGGTATTTCGTCGCGGGAATGGCGGCGGGTGTCGGCGTCATCACCAAGGGCGTGGGCTTCTTGCCACTACTGATGTTGCTGCCATTTTTCTGGCTGCGGCGAGCAGGGTGGCACGGATTCGCGGATGTTGCGGGTGGCGGAACCAAATGGTTGTTAGCGCCGTTGGGATTCCTGTTGGGCGTGTCGCTCTGGCTGGTGCCAATGCTATACACGGTCGCCACGAGCGGCTCGCCGGATTACATCGCATACCGCGACGAGATCTTGTTCAAGCAGACCGTGACGCGCTACGCGCAGTCTTGGCATCACAACAAGCCTTGGTACTACTTCATCGCCGAAGTCGTACCGTCGCTCTGGTTACCGTTCAGCGTGGCGCTGTTCTGGTTAGTGCCGCGTTGGCGGCGCGCGTGGCAAGAACGCGATGGGCGCGTGTGGCTACCGCTGTGGTGGGTGGTGCTCGTGTTGCTGTTCTTTTCGGCAAGCTCCGGCAAGCGCGGCGTCTACATCTTGCCGGCGCTGCCGGCGCTTGCGATCGCGGCGCTGCCGTTTGTGAGCGACCTCGTGCAACGGCGCGGCTTCCAGCGCGCGATGCTAGCGCTCGGCAGCGTGCTGCTGCTGGGTGGACTCGTGTTCGTGGCGGCGTATCTCGCCGGGTCGCGTCGCGCCGTCGAGATTTTCGCAGACTCGGGGCTGCCGACCGTCACGCCTGCGATCGTATTCGTAGTGCTTTGCAGTGCCGCATTGTTATTGGCGGCATGGCGGGTGCCCGCTGCGGGCTGGACGGCCGCGATCGCCTCGCTCGCGGTGGTGTGGGGTTACGGCGTTGCGCCGCACATGAATCCGCAGCGCTCCGGCAGCGGCTTCATGCAGCAGATGCTCGCGCGGGTGCCGGCTGGTATGACGCTCGGCATGATCTCCTACAAAGAGCAGTTCCTACTGCACACGGATCGGCCCACGGTGAACTTCGGCCATCGACGCTGGCTGGAGGGGCCGCAAGAAACGTACGATGCCGCGGCCTGGCTCAACCAAGGGCCTGACCGGATTTTGCTGATTCCGTCGGTCGCACGAGCGCCGTGTTTCGAGGGCGCCAGCACTGTGATCGAGGCGGGCGATACGACGCGCGAATCGTGGTTGTTGGTCAGCGCGCCTGCGGCGGTGCAGTGCGCTTCGCAGGGCAACGCCAAACGCGCGATCTTGTACTCGCACCGACTGAACTAGCCGATGCTGCCGCGGGCGGTAGTCGGGTCCGAATTATGTCTCAACTGGGCCAGCGTCGGACAGCGAGTTTGTGAACCGGGCCATACACTTAGCTTGAGTTCTTGAATGTGTATGTCACAATCTGGCTCATCACCCGTTTAACACAACACTGCCCGGGTCTCGTCGCAAACTGTGGGAGCGTTCCTTGTCGCGATCTGTCGCGCCACGTAAAAGCAATGTTCTAATTGGGCGGAGAGCCGTTCGGTGAGTGATCCGTCGGGCAAGTCAGGCGATTTCAGCGCCTCTGACATTCTCTCGCCAGGCGTTTGGACCGCACGCGGCGGGCGCCCAACGATTGGTCTCGATGTTGCCTGCACCAAGATCGCCGTCGATCTCCAGACGATGCGCGCCGAGAACGCTGAAGCGTGTCTCAAGGCGAGCCTACTCACCCTCCGCGAAAGTATCGGTGCCGATACGGCGTTCCTCGTCTTGCTCAGCGCTGACGGCGACACGATCGAAACCGTCCATGCCGCGCACAGCGCGCTGGTGCAATGCCGCGTCGAAGCCATGCGCGGTGAGTCGTTAGAGCGCTACCCGTGGCTGCGAGGTCGACTCGACCACCTGCGACTTTCTGAACTACGCGACACGGCGACGCCGCGCCGTGAGCAAGGTGCCGAGGCAGCGCGCTTCGTCGAGCTGCAGATTGGCGCCATCTTGTTAGTCGCCTTCCGCACACAAGGTAAACCTGCCGGATTGATCGGGGTTGCGAACGCGCTGCCGCGCGGGCCGTGGGACGTCAACCATCAATTGATGTTGAAGCTGATCGGCACGAGCTTGGCGACGGGTCTTGAGCGCATGCGCCTCGAAATGCGCCTCGCCAAGATGGAAGAGCGCGAGGCCTTGTCGCAGCAAGCAGCGAACGATGGCTTGTGGGATTTCGACCTGCTGACGAACCAGGTGCATTTCTCGCCGCGCTGGAAGCAGATGCTGGGCTACGACAGCCAGGATGACGAATCGCCCGATTGGCGCTCGCTCGTACATCCGGACGATTTGAACCGCGTGCAGTCGCAGATTCGCGATCATGTGAGTGGTAAGACGCCGATCTTTGAATCGGTGCATCGGATGCGCCACCGGAACGGTGAGTGGCGCTGGGTGATGAGCCGTGCGAAGGCGCGCGTGGATGCGCAAGGCCGGCTGCTGCGTCTCGTGGGCGTCGAGCTCGATATCACCGAACGCAAACTGTACGAGGAAGCGCTGTTCCGCGAGAAGGAGAGCGCACAGATCACCTTGCAGTCGATCGGTGATGGCGTCATCACCACCGATGGCAATTCCGTGATCGACTACATCAATCCGGTCGCCGAGCAGCTGACGGGCTGGCGCCTCGAAGATGCGATGGGCCGGCCAGTCGAGGAAGTCTTCCGGGCGTTCCACGAGGAAACCTGCGAGCCCTTGGAGAATCCGCTGACCGTGTCGATTCGTCGAGCGCGCTCGATCAAGTCCGTGCGGCCGATGCTGCTGATCCGTCGCGATGGCAACGAGTTGTATGTCGAGAGCACGGCGGCGCCCATCCGTGACGGCGCCGGACAAAGCGCTGGCGGCGTGCTCGTGTTCCATGACGTGTCGGAGTCGCGCGAACTCAACCGCCGTTTGTCCTATCACGCGAGTCACGACTTGCTCACAGGGCTCGTCAATCGGCGCGAGTTCGAGAGCCGCATCGAGCGCGCCCTCAAGAGCGCCAAGGCGCGCGAGTCCTCCTACGCGCTGTGCTACCTGGATATCGATCAGTTCAAGATCATCAACGACACTTGCGGTCACAGTGCCGGCGACGTGTTGTTAGGCCAAGTCGGTGCGTTGCTCAAGTCGAAGGTGCGCTGGCGAGATACGCTCGCACGTTTGGGTGGCGATGAATTCGGCATCCTGCTCGAGAGCTGCTCGCTCGACGAAGCCTTGCGTACGGCCGAGGCGTTGCGCGAGGCGGTGCGTAATTTCCGCTTCACGTGGGAAGACCGCGTGTTTCGTCTCGGGGCAAGTGTCGGTGTTGTACCCATCACGGCGGACAATGAGGACGTGGCGTCGATTCTCTCGGCGGCGGATAGCGCGTGTGCGGCCGCCAAGGAAGCCGGGCGCAATCGCGTGCACAGCTTTGCGGAGAACGATATCGAGCTGATGCGTCGCCGGCGCGAAATGCAATGGGCGGCACGCATCAATTCGGCGCTCGAAGAGGGGCGCTTCGAGTTGTATCGCATGCAGATTTTGCCGCTGCAAAAGCAAGAGCCGGGCGCGCACTACGAACTGCTATTGCGCATGCGTGACGAAACCGGGCGCATGGTGTCGCCCGACAATTTCATCGCAGCCGCGGAGCGCTACGGTCTCACGCCCGCGATCGACCGCTGGGTGATCGAGAACGCGTTCCGCTGGCTCGTCTCCGAAGCCGACGAGCGCGACAAGCTCGCAATGTGTTCAATTAATTTGTCGGGCCAAAGCTTGGGCGACGACAAGTTCTTGCCGTTCGTCATCGAGCAATTCGGCAAGACGGGTATCGATGCGACCAAGATCTGCTTCGAGATCACGGAGACGGCCGCCGTCGCGAGCTTCTCGCAGGCGAATCGCTTCATCCAAGCGCTGCGCGAACTGGGCTGTAAGTTTGCGCTCGACGATTTCGGCACGGGTCTGTCGTCTTTCGGTTACCTGAAGCACTTCCCAGTCGATTTCTTGAAGATCGACGGCAGCTTCGTGCGCGAGATTCTGCACGACCCGATCGATCGCGAGATGGTGCGCTCGATCAACGAAATCGGGCATCTCACCGGCAAACGTACGATTGCCGAATTCGCCGAGAACGCCGAGATCATTCAGATGCTCACGTCACTCGGTGTCGACTACGCCCAAGGCTACGGCGTCGCGCAACCGCAGCGCGTATTGAAAGCGGTCAACGCCTAATCACACATCCGCGACGCACACGCGTTGTGTCGCTCACACGGCACCCTGGCGCGACACGCTCGCGCGCCGGCGTGCTGCCTTTTCTGTCTGAGGGTATATGCGCCGCCTGACAATCCAGCATTGGATCCTTGCACTCGTTAGCATCGCGGCCAGCGCCGTAAACGCCGATTCACTCGAGACCGCGGTCGTCGCCGCGGCGGATCGCCATGTGTTGCGCGGTGTGGTACTCGTCGGCGATCGGGATGGCACGCTGGTAGCTCGTGCCCTGGGATCTGCGCGGGAGGGGGTGCAGCCTAACGACCTGCTCAAAGCCGAATGGCGCTGGGCGTCGGTGACGAAGCAGGTGACCGCGCTGCTTGTGATGCAAGAAGTCGCCGCGCAGCGCATGACACTCGACGCGCCGGTGGCGGCGCTACTGCCGGAGTTCCGCGGTGTGACTGCAAGTGCGATCACCGTGGGTGATTTGATGCGTCACGTGTCGGGCCTGCCGAACCCGGACGATTCGGCCCTGAATGCGGACGGCGTGCCAAGCTTCTACGCGATGCCGCGCAATGCCGCTCGGCGGGTCGCGTTGGATTTCTGTGCCGGCGCACCCAAAGCGAAGCCGCGTGAGCGCTTCGAGTACAACAATTGTGATTACCTCGTGCTCCAGGCCTTGCTCGAGCGCCACACGCGGCAGACGTATGCGCGACTGATCGAGCGGCGTATTGCTGGCCCACTAGGGCTCACAAGCTTGCGTGTTGCGCGTGCGCAGGAAGGTAAAGGTCGTGGAGCGGTCAACGGCTATCGCGGTCGCGAGCCCGAAGCACCGTTCACGCTCGCGACGTATGGAGCGGGCGGCGCGCTGCTTGGTACGGCACAAGACCTGCTGCGCCTCGACCGTGCGCTACTCACGAACGAGTTGTTAGCAGGCGAGGCGACTGCCGTCATGTGGACGGGCGACCCGGCGATCGGTTACGCGGCGCTCGGGGCTTGGTCTTTCCAAGCGCCCCTTCAGGGATGCCTTGAGCCGGTCGCGCTCATCGAGCGGCGCGGCGCGATCGGGGGCGTGCAGGTCCGGAATCTGCTCGCTCCGCAACTCGGCCGCGCGCTCGTTGTGTTCGTGGACGATGCGATGCTCGAGTTTGGTGAGCTGTGGCAAGGCGCAGGTCTCGGCTTCGATCTCGCGAGTGCAGCGTTTTGCACGCGGTAAGAAGCGAAGCCGAGCCCGAGCGCTCACTCGTTAGGGCTTCTGCCGAGCGAGGTACATGTCGCGCGCATCGAACGCAGCCGTATTGCGTTGGATGAAGTAGGCATCGGGGGCGTGTCGCGCGGCTTGCAGCAAGTCAGTGCGCGCGGCGTCCAAATTGCCTGAAAGGCGGTGCATCACTGCACGGTTTGAGTAGGCGACTGCCAACTCCATCGATTGCTTCCAACCGCCTTCGTTCGGCGCGACATTGGCCAAGCTGAAGCGCAGGCTGTGGGCTGCCGTCACCGCTCGATTACAGCTCGCTTTCGCGAGCGGCATTTCGCGCCGTTGTAATGCGCCGACGCAGCGCGCCGTGTGTTCGGCGAGGCGCGTGCCGGAGGCTTTATCGCCCACTTCGAATCGAGCGATGACATACGGTTGAGCGGCGGCAACCGATGCAACGAGCGCCAGCGCGGCGCCGAGTGTGAGTCGCGTAATCGAGCGTTGTGCATTTGTCATGAGTGCATCTCCGTGGAAAGGTGATGCACACAGTAGGCACGAGCACACTCATAGACAAACGATAGGATTTCTCCGAAACAGATGAATCGGATTCACACTACGGCGTGACGCAGCTCGCTTTCTACGGCTTATTGGCGTCGCTCGATGGCGACGCAGTTTTCGCTGCGTCGGCGTGCGCTTTGCGATCTGCCTTCATCTGGTGCACGTCGATCGGCCGAATCTCCTTGATGGGGCAGATATCATCGCCGACGCGCACCTTTTCGAACGTGCTTACGGTGCGTGATGTTTGCGTGACAGCGATGTGCTCGGCGAACTGTAGGTCGCGGCACGAATCCCACACCGTGAGTAGGTAGGCCTTGTTCACGCCATCCCATACGACAAGCTTGTCACGTGAGATTGCGTTCCACCCATCCAAGCCAAAAGTGGTGAAGCTCTCGATCGGTGGACCCGCGTAATCTGCGTACTCGAATTGGAAGCCGTCTTTCTTGCGCAGAGCGCCACCGCTTGCGCAGGCGGCCACCGCAATAGCTGTGCAGGTTAGAACGACGACGTGTTTGAGCATGGCGATCTCCTCGTAGATAGCCATTTGACAGGCCTGATGGAATGAGGTTCCACAAATCAGCGCGCGAGGCCGATTTCCCGCAGTCGCTCGGCCAAGAACGCGCCGGCCGTCGTGGGCGCGTATTTGGCCCCTGAGCCGATGCACGATGGCAGGCACTCGAGCGACGTTTCGTCGGTAGGGTGCATGAAGAACGGCATCGAATAACGACTGACATTCGGTCCTTGCGGATTGACAACGCGGTGAGTCGTCGCCGGGATGACATCGTTCGTGAGGCGCGCGAGCATGTCACCCGAGTCGACGATCAGGTTGCGCGGCTCCGTTTCCACTGGGAGCCACGACCCGTCACGGTCGAGCAACTCGAGGCCAGCGCCGCGCGCCGCCACGAGAATCGTTAGGAAGTTGATGTCTTCGTGTGCAGCCGAACGCACGCAGCGCGGATCGGCATCGGCGGGGATCGGCGGGTAATGGATCAATCGCAATACGGAATTGCCAGCCCTCACTCGCTCATCGAAGTACTCGGGCGTCACGCCGAGGCGCGGTGCAAGCGCGCACAACAGCTCGCGCGCTGTCTCGTCGAGTGCGGCAAACAAGGCGCTGAAGGTGGGGCGAAATTCCGGCAGCGCTTCCGGCCACACGTTGGCTGGGAATTGCGCCGTGGCAACGGCGCCGGGCGCGGGGTCGCGTCCGATCTGCCAGAACTCCTTGAGATCAGGAAACTGGTGATTTTTCGCGTGTTCCGTGCCGAAGGGCGTGTACCCCCGCAAACCACCGCGGTGTTGCAGCTTCGCGGCTTCATCGAGCGCAAACAAACGTCGTGCGAGTTCGTACGCGCCATCGAGAAGCTGAACGGACACGCGATGATCGCGCAAGATGACAAACCCATAGCGCTGCAAGGCGCCTAACAACGCATGCGAGAAGCGTTCGCGCTCGCGTTCACTGCCGTGCGTGAACTCGGCGAAGCTCAATTCGGGGACGCGGGATTTCATGTCACTGTCGCTCCAGCAAAGCGTCAACTTGCGCGCGCCGTGGCAATGAGGGCTGTGCGCCGCGGACTTGGGTGGCTGCGGCGCCCGCTGCGCAGGCAAAACGCACGGCCTGTTCGACAGGCTGCCGCTCGGCGAGCGCGACCGTCAACGCCGCAACGAAGGCATCGCCTGCGCCGGTTGTGTCGACCGCGGTCACCGCCGGTGCCGACGCGCGGGCCACCGTGCGGCCGTCGCGACGCAGCTCGGCGCCGCGCCGCCCTAGCGTCAGCGCGACCCAGCCGGGCAGGGCATCGAGTGCAGCGCCATAGAAAGCGGCCTCAGTTTCGTTGACGATCACGAGACCAGCGCGTTGCAGGAGCTCGAGTGGCAACGATTTAGCGGGCGCCAGATTCAAGACGAGCAAACCGCGGCACTCAGCCGCAGCGGCGGCAATCGCCGCCTCCGGCACTTCAAGCTGACAGATTACTGCGTCGTGCGGCGGTAAGCGGACATCGGTGGCTGCTAACGTCGCATTGGCGCCAGGCGCCACGATGATTTGGTTTTCACCGTTCGCAGCCACGGCAATCAGCGCAACGCCCGTCGGAGCCGCAGCATCGCGCGTCACTCTTTCGAGTGAGACCTGCTCTGCGACTAACAACGCGAGCGCAGCAGTGGCGTTGACGTCGGTGCCGACGCGTGCGATCAGACTGACATCGGCTCCCAAGCGGCGCGCGGCCAATGCTTGATTGGCGCCTTTGCCGCCAGGATGTTGACTGAAGACGGCGCCCGTGACGGTCTGGCCGGGCGCGGGCAACATGGGCCCGCTCGCAACGAGGTCGAGATTGACCGAGCCGACGACCGTGATGCGCACCGCGCTCATGCGTTCGCGAGTCGCCGCGTCAGCAGCTCGAACACGCCAGCGCCGTCTGCCGCCGTCGCCCACTGAACGACCGGCCCCACGCCCATGTCGAGTCGAAACTCCACCGCTGTGTGCCCACGTGTGAGGCGCGACTCGGTCTCTACGGCAATGCGGCACGGTTCGAGCGTAAAGAGCTGCGGTGCCAACACATAGGCTATCGTGCAGGGATCGTGCGTCGGAACGCCGCCGCCGCGGTGCAAGTTGTACTCGAGTTGGTAGGAAAACTCGAGCAGCGTTGCCGCCGCGCGCGCGACTGCCGTGCCAAGCTGGCGAATCGCTGCAATACGCGCCGGCGTCGTGAGTACTTGGTGCGTGCAATCGAGCCCGAGCGCGACGATCTCGCAACCCGACGCAAACACGGTTTGGGCGGCGTGCGGATCCGCATAGATGTTGTATTCCGCGGACGCCGTGATGTTCCCGCCTTCACTGCGAGCGCCGCCCATCAGCACGATCGATCCGATCCGCGCCACGATGTCGGGGGCGATTCGCATTGCCGTTGCAATGTTTGTCAGAGGGCCCATGGCAACGAGCGTGAGTGAGCGCGACGCCGCCTGACGCAACGTACCGACCAAGTACTCCACTGCGTGCAACGCCTCGGCGGGTTGTTCCGGTTCGACAATGGGCAGCGTGCCAAGACCCGTGACGCCGTGAAAATGGCCCGCTTCGATCGGGTCCACGACGAGCGGACGCTCGCAGCCACCGTAAACAGGAATGTCCTGGCGCCCCGCGAGCTCGCGCAACAAGCGGGCGTTGCGCGTGGTGGCACGCAGATCAACATTGCCCGCGACCGTCGTCACGGCGCGAATGTCGAGCACATCGGCACTGCGGAATGCGAGCAACAGTGCGACGCCGTCATCGACACCAGGATCGCAGTCGATGATGAGAGAGCGCATGGCGAGTTCGGGAGAGTCGTTAGTGTACGCGCGGGAAATCGAGGCGCATCGACAGGTCGACGGCCCGGACGTGCTTGGTGATACCGCCAATGGAGATGAAATTGACGCCGGTGTCGGCCACTTGGCGCACCGTCTCGAGCGTGATGCTGCCGGAGGCTTCGAGCTTGGCGGGCTTGGCGGCGGCGCGATTGCGTGCAACCGCCGTCACCATGTCTGCACGCGACAGTTCGTCGAGCATGATGATATCGGCGCCCGCTGCCAGCGCAGCGTCGAGTTCCGCTAGCGACTCCACTTCCACTTCGACGGGTATACCGGGCGCGAGTCGGCGCGCGTTTGCGACGGCAGTCTCGATCGATCCTGCTGCCGCTATGTGGTTCTCCTTGATGAGGACCATGTCGTGCAAGCCGAGGCGATGATTGCGTGCGCCGCCACAGGTGCTGGCGTACTTCTGTGCACGACGCAGCCCGGGGATCGTTTTGCGTGTATCGAGAATCTCGCACCCGGTGCCCGCGACCGCATCGACAAAACGCCGTGCGGCCGTCGCGGTCGCCGAGAGTGTTTGCAGGAAGTTCATCGCCGTGCGCTCACCCGTGAGGATGGCACGCGCTGGCCCCGCGATCTCGAACACGATGCCGTTCGCGCTCAGCCGGCCACCATCGGCAGCGAGCCAGGTGAGTTGCACGCGCTCATCAAGCTGCCGAAAGACCTCATCCGCCCACGCTTTGCCACAGAGTACCGCCGCTTCGCGCGCGATGAGTCGACCCGTGATCCATTGCTCAGCGGGGACGAGCGACGCTGTGACATCGCCCGTCCCGATATCTTCCGCGAGCGCTGCCCGCACCTGCTGGGCAATCTCCGCCGCGGGAATTGGCGGAGCGGTTTGCGTCAGAACGGTAGCCCGTGGCCTGCAGCGCCCATACAGAGCAACATGGGAATCGACAGCACGAAATTCGTGCGCGATGCCAGCGTCGCCGTCTTACGCGCTTTCGCCTTTTCTTCGTCGGTGGCGGGTGTGAGGCCCAGCACCTTCTTCTGGTTCGGCCAAATCAAGATCCACACGTTGAACAGCATGATGGTGCCGAGCCATGCGCCGATCCCGATCACGAGGAAATAGTAGCTCCCACCTTCGATCATGGTGCCCAGCGTGAACGCATGACCCAGATTGCGCTCCAGCAAGCCCGCGCCTGCAATCCATGTGGCAAGCGCGGCCCAACGGAACCAAAACAACGCGCGCGGCGCGACGTACTTCGTGATGCCTGCACCACCCGGGCCACCTTTATCGGCAGCCGCATCGGCGAGCGCGGGAATCTGCGCCACATTGAAGTAGTACAGCAAGCCGATCCAGAAGATGCCGGCCACGATGTGAATCCAGCGTGCGAGCGCCAAGTGATCGAACTGGAATCCCCCGATCACGACTGCCAGGATGATCGCAAGCACAATGCCGAGTGAGAGCGCGTAACGGTGGTTCAGAAGGATATTCATGCAAGACCTTTTGACAGTTGTCGTGAAGCTGCGGCGAGGCACAGCCAAGTGATTGAGAACATTTGAAGAATAGGGGAGGAATCCGCATAATTCAAACCTCCGCGCCGTGCGAGTCCGCACTCGGCGCCCAGCGAGGCCGAACCCGAATTTGATGCCCACCGCGACTTCCCCTTCCAATACAGGCCCGATGTCGCCCTGCATCAGCGTTTGTGCGATCGGAGAGCATGGTCTCTGCAGCGGTTGCCTGCGGACGCGTGACGAAATTGCGGGCTGGTTGCGCATGAGCGCGAGCCAGCAGTGGAGTCTGGTCGCGGAGCTGGAGCTGCGCCGCGCGCAGCTGACAACCTTGAAGCCGACGAGGGATACCCCATGAACCAGAAGACAAAGATACTGACGGTACTGTGCTTGGCGCTGTTAGCCCCAGTGCTCGGCGGTTGTGTGGCTGCCGCCATTGGTGGTGCCGCAGCGGGCGGCTATTACGTCGGCAAAGATAAACGCACGACGTCGCAGATCGCGGTTGACGGCGGCATCACGGCCGCGGTGAAGGCGAAGTTGATCGCCGATACCGAGGTCAAGGCACTCGACATCAATGTCGACACGTATGAGAACGTCGTCATACTGCGCGGTGAAGTGACGACGGCCGCGCAGCGGGCGCAGGCGGAGCGAGTGGCTCGCAGCGTCGAGCGCGTGAAGTCGGTGCGCAACGAGTTGCGCGTTCGCTAATCCCTTTCGGTCATTTTGAGGTAGCTGTCATGAGTAACGACGTCGTCGAACGCATCAAGGGTCATTTGGGCGCAGCACCTGCCGTGTTGTTCATGAAGGGCACGCCGGATTTCCCGCAGTGCGGCTTCTCCGCGCAAGCGGTACAAGCGTTGCGCGCCTCAGGCGCGCGCTTTCACCACGTCAATATCTTCGAGGATCCGGAGCTGCGCGAAGCGCTCAAGCAGTACTCGAACTGGCCCACCTATCCGCAACTGTACGTCGGTGGCGAGCTGGTCGGCGGCTGCGACATCGTGCTCGAGATGTATCGCAGTGGCGAGTTGAAGGAACTGCTGCAGTCATCCGGCGCCGCTGCGTCAGCCTGAGTGTGCGGCGCGGTGTCGCGCCTCGGACGTGCCTAGACGCCGACGTTCTCCGCATCGCCATCGGCTTTCGCAGGCGCATCGTTCCAGCCTAACAACCGCGCGCGCTGTTCTGCGGCGCGGTAACTGTCGTTGAGCGTGTTGCAGATGAGGCAGAACAAATCGGCCGTGCGCTCGGCATCGTAGGCGGCGGAGTGTGCTTCGCTCGAGTCGAACGGAATGCCGGCGATCAACGCCGCTTTGGCGAGCACGGTCTGCCCAAGCGCGGCGCCTGCGAGCGTCGCGGTGTCGAAGCATGAAAACGGATGGAACGGGTTGCGCTTGATCCCGGCGCGCTCCACGGCGGCATTCAAAAATCCCAAGTCGAACGCGGCGTTGTGCCCCACCAGCACGGCTCGCTTGCACGCTTGTAGCTTCATCGCGGCGCGCACTTCTTTGAAAATTCGGCCGAGTGCATCGCTTTCGGTCAATGCCGGGCGTAACGGGTGGAACGGATCGATGCCGTTGACCGCGAGCGCCGCGGGTTCGATGTTCGCATCTTCGAACGGGCGCACGTGATACGAATGCGTAGCGCCGCGTACAAGATGCCCGTCGCCGTTGATTTCAATCAGAACGGCTGCGATCTCTAGGAGCGCGTCGGTTGCGGCCGAGAAGCCGCCGGTTTCCACGTCAACGACCACGGGGAGGAAGCCGCGGAAGCGGCGTGACATCGGCGGTAGTTCGCCCGAATTCGCGGAGGTCGTTTCGTTCATGAGCGCAGCAGCGCCCATGCAATCGATTCGTTACTGCGCATGGGGACCAGCTTTTCTGTGCCGAATGGCAGCGTCGCCGGTGCGGTCCACGATTCCTTGATGAGTGTGATCGTGTCCTCGTTGCGCGGCAGGCCGTAGAAGTCGGGGCCAAACTCGGACGCGAACGCTTCCAGTCGATCGAGCGCACCCGCGCGATCGAACGCTTCGGCGTAAAGCTCAATGCCCGCGTGGGCCGAGAACATGCCGGCGCAGCCGCACGCGCTCTCTTTGGCCCCCTGCGAATGGGGCGCGCTGTCGGTGCCGAGAAAGAACCGCGGATTGCCGCTCGTGGCTGCTGCGACCAAGGCCTCACGATCGCGCTCAGTCTTCAAGATGGGTAAGCAGTAGTAGTGCGGCCGAATCCCGCCTTGGAATATCGCATTACGGTTGTGTAACAAGTGCTGCGGCGTGATCGTCGCAGCGATCCGCCCGCGCGCGCCGCGAACGTAGTCAACTGCCGCTTGCGTCGTGATGTGTTCGAACACGATGGGCAGCGATGGGAAGCGATTCGCTGTGGGCTCGAGCACTTCGTCGATGAAGCGTGCTTCGCGTTCGAAGACGTCGGTCGTTTCATGCGTCACTTCGCCGTGCACTTGCAGGACGACGCCGACCTCCGCCATGCGCTCGAGCACGGCATCGATGCGACGAATGTCGGTCACTCCGGCATCGGAATGTGTCGTCGCGCCGGCTGGGTAGAGCTTGAAGCCAAACACGCGGCCACTTTGCTTCGCTCGATTCACCTCGGCCGGATCGGTGCGATCCGTGAGGTATAGCGTCATCAGTGGCTCGAAGCGTAACGGCGCCGGTAGCGCGGCGAGTATGCGCTCGCGATAGGCTAGGGCGGCTGCCGTGGTCGTGACGGGCGGCTTTAAATTTGGCATGACGATCGCGCGCGCGAATCGCTCCGCCGTATACGGCAACACGGCCGCGAGCGCCGCGCCGTCGCGCAAGTGCAGATGCCAATCGTCCGGTCGGCGAATGGTGAGTTGCATTAGGTTTTCCCTGCGCTCAGCTTGTCGAGCACGCCGTGGGCGAGTAACAACTCGAGTGCGTAGCGAGCGCCGAATCCGGTGATGTCGGTCGGCACTGCACCGAGTCCGCCGTGGCGTAACGCCGGCGCGAGGTCGAGGTGTACCCAGGCCGATTCTTTCGGCACGAAGCGCTGCAAAAATCGCGCGGCAAGAATGTGATCGCCCTTGCCGTCGGCCGAACACTGCTGCACGTCGGCCACTTTGCTATCGATATCGCTGTCGAAGTCTGCATCGAGCGGGAACGGCCACACGCGCTCGCCGCTCGATTGGCCGGCAGCGACCAGTAGCGGATGCAGATGCTCGCGATTCGTTAGCACCGCGCCCATTCTCTCGGTGAGCGCATAGATTGCGGCGCCGGTCAGCGTCGCGAAATCGAAAATCATACGTGGGGCGGCGCGTCCCGCGAGCGCCAGCGTATCGGCGAGCACCATGCGACCCTCGGCATCCGTGTGGATGACTTGGATGGTGACGCCGTTGCAGGCGCGCACGATGTCTTGTGGGCGATACGCGGTGGGGCCGATGCGATTTTCCGTGATCGCAAGCCAGCAGTCGACATTGAGCGGAACGCGCTGCTCGACCAGCGCGAGCAGCGTTGCGAGCGCCACTGCGCTGCCCGACATGTCGATATGCATGTCGAGCATGCTGCGGTGAGGCTTGAGATTGTTGCCGCCCGTGTCGAAGAGGATGCCTTTACCGACGAGCGCGAGATCGACACCGCGACGGCGCGTGCGCGGTCGGTATTGCAAATGAAGAATGCCTGCATCGGCTGTGGCATTGCCCGCGCTGACGGCGAGGAAGGCGCCGGCGCCCAAACGCCGCAATGCGGTCTCGTCGTACCAACGGAGCTTGAGTCGGTTCGCGCGCGCCAGTTGCTGAATCGTACGACGGTAGCTGCGCGCGTCGAGCCGATTCGGCGGCAGGGCGGTCAGCCAGCGGACTAGGTTGTTAGCTTTGGCAGCGGCCACGATCGGTTTGAGTTCGGCGGCCGATCCCACGCCGACGAGTTCAGGTGTCTCCGCCTTGCGTTTGCTGCTCTGGAAGCTCGGCATCGTGTGCGCAGCGGCGAGTGCGGCAGTCCACAATGCGGTACGCGCTGCAGATTGTTCGCGGCCGCCGTGAAGTGCCTCGACCGCGATCACGCGCGGCGCGCGCCCAGTTGCTTCCTTCATCGCGCGCGCGGCCAAGGCCTGCAATTCGAAGGTGCTCGCGTCGGGTTTGGTGTACGCGAGTACGCACAATGTTTGCTTGGTATTGGCCGCCGTCGCCGTGCGCACCGCATCGGCTTTGGGCTTCGCGCGGGCATGCAGTGCGCGCCACGTTGCGGCCTCCGGCAAGCCGCTAAGGGCGCGCGGCGCCATATCGGCGGGGGCGAGGATGACAACCGCGTCGCAGCGACCGAAGTCGCGCGGCGCGAGGCGAGGCACGTTTTTGATGCGTGCGGGCTGGGCGGTGGGCAGCAATGAAATCGTCCGAATCTTGTGAGCGTAAAGCCTTATTGGCGCTGGAGTTTGCTTGACCGCCCGCGACCGAAAAACGATCATAGGCGGCAAGAAAATTCGATCTAAAAAACGGGGCGTCCGCGTGCTGCGCAGTTTATCACAGCGTGCCTGCGCCCCCCTGCGCTGGAGTATCGCTGCCCGCCATGACTGAAATGCCAAAGCTCGAGGACCTCGACCCTACCGAAACACGCGAATGGCTCGAGGCGATCGATTCGGTGCTGAAGACTAGCGGGCCGACGCGCGCGCACTACCTGCTCGAAAAGCTCATCGATTACACGCGACGCTCCGGCGCCTACCTGCCGTTCAAGCCGAACACCGCGTATGTCAACACCATCTCTCCAGGCCAAGAGTCGGAGTATGCGGGCAACCGTGAGCTCGAACGCCGCATCGAGGCGTACATTCGCTGGAACGCGCTCGCGATGGTCGTGCAGGCGAACCGCATCTCGTCGGAGTACGGCGGCCACATTTCCACCTATGCATCTTCGGCCACGTTGTACGAGGTGGGGTTCAATCACTTTTGGCGCGCGCCTTCCGATAAGCACCCAGGCGATATGGTGTTCATGCAGGGCCACTCGTCGCCGGGCGTGTATGCACGTGCATATCTCGAAGGACGCTTGACTGAAGAGCAGCTGCGGCATTTTCGCCAAGAGGTGTCCGGCGACGGTTTGTCGTCGTATCCGCACCCGTGGCTGATGCCCGGCTTCTGGCAGTTTCCGACGGTCTCGATGGGTCTCGGTCCGATGATGGCCATTTTCCAAGCGCGCTTTCAGCGCTACTTGGAGCATCGCGGTCATGTGAAGCCTTCGGATCGAAAGATTTGGGCCTTCCTCGGAGACGGTGAAACCGACGAGCCCGAGTCGATGGGCGCTCTGACGATGCCCGTGCGCGAGAAGCTCGACAACCTGGTGTTCGTCATCAATTGCAATCTGCAACGGCTCGATGGCCCGGTGCGCGGCAATGGCAAGATCATTCAAGAGCTGGAAGCTGCTTACTTGGGCGCCGGCTGGAACGTGATCAAGGTTCTGTGGGGCGGTCGCTGGGATCCGTTGTTAGCCAAGGACAACAAAGGGCTGCTGCGCCGAGTGATGGAAGAATGCGTTGACGGCGAGTATCAGAATTTCAAGGCCAAGGGCGGCGCGTATACGCGCGAGCATTTCTTCGGCAAGTATCCCGAGCTGAAGGCGATGGTCGCTAACATGTCAGATGACGAGATCTGGCGGTTGAATCGCGGCGGCCACGACGCGCGTAAAGTGTACGCGGCGTATCACGCCGCGATGAACCACAAAGGCCAACCCACGGTGATCTTGGCCAAGACGGTCAAGGGCTATGGCCTGGGTAAGTTTGGCGAAGGCCAGATGGTCACTCACCAGCAGAAGAAGATCGACGACGAAGGCTTACGGCTGTTCCGCGATCGCTTCAATATTCCGGTGTCGGACGACGATATCGCGCGGTTGCCGTTTGCTCGCCCGGCGGACGATAGCCCCGAAATGAAGTACATGCGCGAACGGCGCTTGTCGTTAGGCGGCTACCTACCGGTGCGCCGTAACACGGCAGATCCGCTCATCATTCCAGCGCTGGAAACTTTCAACCCGTTGCTGGAAGGCTCTGGCGATCGAGAAATTTCCACGACGATGGCCTTCGTGCGCATGCTTACGCAATTGCTGAAGGACAAGAACATCGGCAAGAACATCGTACCGATCGTTCCCGATGAAGCGCGCACGTTCGGCATGGAAGGTTTGTTCCGCCAAATCGGCATCTATTCGTCCGTGGGCCAGTTGTATGTGCCCCAGGACGCCGATCAGCTGATGTCATATCGCGAGGACAAGAAAGGTCAGATGCTCGAAGAGGGCATCAACGAAGCGGGTGCATTGTGTTCGTGGATCGCGGCCGGTACGGCGTACGCTAACCACGGCGTGCACATGGTGCCGTTCTATATCTTCTACTCGATGTTTGGCTTCCAGCGTGTCGGCGACTTCATTTGGGCGGCGGGCGACATGCGCACGCGCGGCTTCTTGTTAGGCGCGACGGCGGGCCGTACGACGCTCGCCGGGGAAGGTTTGCAGCACCAAGACGGGCACAGCCAACTGGTCGCGACGACCGTGCCGAACTGCGTCGCTTACGACCCGACATTCGCTTACGAACTCACCGTCATTATTCAAGACGGTTTGCGGCGCATGTATGCCGAAGACGAGAGCGTCTTCTATTACATCACCGTGATGAACGAGAACTACGTGCAGCCCGCGATGCCGCCGGGTGTGGCGCCCGGTATCTTGAAGGGCATGTATCTGCTGCAGATTGGCGGTCGCGGCAAGGTCCGCGCCACGCTGATGGGCTCCGGTACGATTTTGCGCGAGTGCATCGCCGCCGCAGAACTTCTCGAGAAAGATTTCGGCGTGCCCGCCGATGTGTTCTCGGTGCCGTCGTTCAGCGAGCTGCGACGCGACGCGCTCGATTGCGAGCGTTGGAACATGCTGCATCCTGGCGAGACGCCGCGCGTACCTTACATGACACAATTGCTGAAGAGCGCGGAAGGGCCGTTCATCGCGGCAACAGACTACATGCGCATCGTCCCCGATCAAGTGCGCCAGTGGGTGCCGGGCCGCTATTTCACGCTGGGCACCGATGGTTATGGACGCTCCGATGCGCGCGCCGCGTTGCGTAGACACTTTGAGGTCGATCGCAACTACATCGCGTTGGCGGCACTGCACGCGTTGGCGGAGGATGGCAAGATCGACCGTGCCACCGTGCGCGGCGCGATTCAAAAACTCGGTATCGATCCGTCGAAGCCGAACCCCGTCACGATCTAACGGCGCTTGCCGCAGCATTGATCAGCGAGAGGCCTCCAGTGAGCACCGCGATAGAAGTGCGCGTCCCCGATATGGGGAACTTCGACAAAGTTTCCGTCATCGACGTGTTGATCAAGCCGGGCGACACGGTTGAGATCGACACGCCATTGGCGACGCTCGAGACCGAGAAAGCCACCATGGATGTGCCCTCGACGGCCGCAGGTGTCGTCGATACGGTGCATATCGCAAAGGGCGGCCAAGTCGCCTCGGGCGATCTGGTCGTGACACTGCGCGGCAGCAGTTCCAGCGCCGTTGTCGCGCCTGCGGCCACGCCTGCGAAAGCACCGGAATCCGTAAAGGCGGCGGCGCCCGCCGTGGTGGCTGCGCCTGCTGCACCCGCTGCGCCGACTGCCGTTGCGCCGTCGCGTCCGTTGCCGCCGGGCACGCGCACCGATCTTGCGCAGATCGATGAATTCGGATTCTCGCGAGCGCACGCGAGTCCGTCAGTTCGCAAGTTTGCCCGCGAGCTCGGCGTCGACTTGAGTCGCGTGACGGGTACGGGCGAGAAGGGTCGCATCGTCGCGGATGACGTCAAGGCGTTCGTCAAGCAGTTACTAACGACTGGCCACGTCGGTGCAGC
>CAYUIT010000001.1:299618-302247 GCA_964444835.1 uncultured Steroidobacteraceae bacterium | reverse complement strand
ATCGTGCGGGCCTGCGTGAAAGCGCTGCAGCAGTTTCCCACTTTCAACGCCTCGCTCGATGCTAGCGGCGAGAATCTGGTCCTGAAGAAATATGTGCACATCGGCTTTGCGGCCGATACGCCGAACGGCTTGTTAGTGCCGGTGATTCGCGACGCCGATCGCAAGGACGTCTACGATATTGCGCGTCAACTCGCCGAGCTGTCGGAGAAGGCGCGGGCGGGGAAGCTGTCGGCCGCCGAGATGCAGGGCGGGTCGTTCACAATCTCGAGCCTCGGTGGCATCGGCGGCACGGCGTTCACGCCGATTATCAATGCCCCCGAGGTGGCTATTCTCGGTGTCTCACGCTCGGCGCAGAAGCCGGTGTGGAAAGACGGTGCATTCGTGCCGCGGCTGATGTTGCCGCTGTCGCTCTCGTACGACCATCGTGTCATCGATGGCGCGGCTGCCGCACGCTTCACGACGTATTTGGCCGAGGTGTTGGCCGATCCCAAGGGCTTGCTCGAGGCCGTGCCATGAGTATGGTCGAGGTGTTAGTGCCCGATCTCGGAGGTGCATCCGAGGTATCCGTGATCGATGTGCTGGTGAAAGTGGGCGACGCGATCGAGGTGGATACGCCGCTCGTCACACTCGAAACCGATAAAGCCACGATGGATGTGCCGTCGACTGTGGCGGGTCGCGTCACGGAGATTCTCGTAGCGAAGGGCGGCAAGGTCGGCCAAGGCTCGAAGCTCGTGCGGGTTGAGGGGGGCGCTGCGTCAGCAACCACTGCGGCGCCGGCGGTCCCCGTTCACGAAGCCGCAAGTGCGGCGGTCACCGCTACGCCGGTTGCTGCTGCGCCAGCGGCGAGCACGCCACCGGCGCAGGCCGCCAGCGCTGCGGTCGCCGAGGTCCCACATGATCGCACCGCGCAGCTCGTCGTGTTAGGAGCGGGCCCGGGTGGTTACACGGCGGCGTTTCGCGCGGCCGACCTCGGGTTGCAAGTTGTCCTCATCGAGCGTTGGCCCATGTTAGGTGGTGTGTGCCTCAATGTCGGCTGTATTCCCTCGAAGGCACTGCTGCACGCGGCGAAGGTGATCGACGAGGCCGATGAGATGCGCGCGCATGGCATCGATTTCGGGGTGCCGAAGATCGACATCGGCAAGCTGCGGAATTGGAAGAACGGGGTGGTTAACAAGCTCGTCGGTGGTCTGAAAGTGCTTGCGAAGCAGCGTAAGGTCGAAGTGGTGCAAGGCGTCGGGCAGTTCGTGAGCCCGCATGTGGTCGAAGTGACGCACGAGGGCAAGAGCCAGCGCATCCGCTTCGAGCATTGCATCATTGCGGCAGGTTCCGAGCCCATCCAATTGCCGTTCATTCCGCAAGACCCGCGCGTCATCGACTCCACCGGCGCGCTCGAGTTGCACGATTTGCCGCGGCGGATGCTCGTCCTGGGCGGCGGCATCATTGGGCTCGAGATGGCGTGCGTTTACGCCTCGCTCGGCGTCGATGTGAGTGTTGTGGAACTGACACCGCAGTTGATGCCGGGCTGCGATCCCGATCTCGTCAAGCCTCTCGAGAAGCGGCTCAAGACGCGTTACGAACAGATCCTGCTGGAGACGAAGGTCACCGCAGTGGTCGCGCAGAGCGATGGTCTCAAAGTGACTTTCGAGACCAAGAGCGGGCAGCGCGCTGAAGTCTTTGATAAGTTGTTAGTAGCAGTGGGGCGCGCGCCGAACGGAAAAAAGCTCGGTGCAGAGCGCGCCGGCGTCACCGTCAACGAGCGCGGCTTCATCCCGGTGGACAAGCAGATGCGCACCAGCGCGTCGCACATCTTCGCGATTGGCGATATCGCAGGCCAACCTATGTTGGCGCACAAGGCGACGCACGAAGCCAAAGTCGCCGCTGAGGTAGCCGCCGGACACAAGGCGTATTTCGATGCGCGCGTAATCCCGTCCGTCGCCTACACGGATCCGGAGGTTGCGTGGGTCGGCCTGACGGAAACCGAGGCGAAGAAGCAGGGGATCGACTACAAGCGCGCGGCGTTTCCGTGGGCGGCCAGTGGTCGATCGCTTGCGATGGCGCGCGACGAAGGCTTCACCAAACTGCTATTCGATCCGAAGACGAAGCGTGTCTTGGGTGGTGGCATTGTCGGGAGCAACGCGGGCGAGCTCATCGCGGAGATTGCGTTGGCTATCGAAATGGGTGCTGATGCGGCCGATGTGGGTCTCACGATCCACCCGCATCCCACGCTGTCGGAGACGGTTGCGATGTCGGCCGAGGCGTTTGAGGGAACGCTCACGGATTTGTACATCCCGAAGCGACCGTAGCGTCGACTCAGTTAGCGCTCGCTGACCGGAGTCAACGCGAGGCGCGCGACGCCAGCGCGTTGCGCCGCCGCTAACACCTCAGCAACGCGCCCGTACGGCGCAAGGCGTTCGGGGGCGATCTGAATGACGACACGCTCATTCGTGGCTCTGCGCCGCAGTGCGGCTGCGAGCTCAGCGGCATCTTCGTAAGCGGTCTGATTCCAGTACACCACGCCCGAGGCATCGATATCGACATATTCGATGACCGGTGGCGATGTGCTCGGCCGAGTCGTCGGTAGTGCAATCTTGGTGGAATGTGTGAGTATCGGCACTGCCAAGATCAGTAT
>CAYUIT010000001.1:163971-299518 GCA_964444835.1 uncultured Steroidobacteraceae bacterium | reverse complement strand
TCGGTAGTGCAATCTTGGTGGAATGTGTGAGTATCGGCACTGCCAAGATCAGTATCGTCACGGGACAAACGCACGCGAGGAGCCATTGGGGTTACAGCGGCGCGAGCGAGCGCATGTACGGCGTGAGGTCCGGCAGTTCCGCATACTTGCCGACGAACTCGCGCGGGAAGCGCGTCGGCTTGCCGGTCGATAGCTGCAAGCAGACATACTCGATCTCGGCCCGCGCGAGCGTGGTGCCGTCGCTGAGACGGCGAATTTGGAACCGTCGGGTAACGCGCAGCTTCCCGTCGGCCGCGGTGATCCATGTGCCGCAAGCGATCGAATCTCCGCAGAACGCGGGCCGCTCGTAGCGAATCACCGTGCGGATGACGGCCATGCCACGATCGATCGCGAGACAGGTGTTAAGCGGTACACCAAGCGCGGCGGAGTGCATCCAGGCAGTGCGATCGAGCCACTGTAGGTAGACGGCGTTATTCACGTGCCCGTAGGCATCGATCGCGTCGCGCTCGACCGTCAATTCGAGTGAGTAGACTTGCGGCAAATCCCAGGCGGTAGACTCCATGCGGTGTGGATCATGCCACGCTGCGATAGAGCATGCGCGCTGCGACCACGAGCAGAAACACGCCGAATGCCGCCGACAACGCACGCCGGCTCAAGCCGTGCGCGATTCGTGCCCCGAGCGGTGCCATGAGCGTCGCACCTGGTGCCAAGATGGCGAAGCCGAGGAGACTCACGAAACCGAGCGTGCCACTCGGCAGATCCACGGCCGGACGGGCGAGTAGGTAGCCCACGGTTCCCGGGATGCTAATCAACAGGCCAAAGAACGATGCTGTGCCAACCGCGCGGTGTACCGGCATGCCGCACAGCGTGAGGGTGGGCACCGCCAATGTGCCGCCGCCGATGCCCATGGTCGCGGAGATGCCGCCGATGGCGGTGGCCGCCAAGCCGCCAGCCCAGCCGCGTGGGGCCTGTGACGCTAGTCGCCACTCGTCTGACAAAAAAAGCATTTTGCCAGCCACTATGAGCGCCACGGCGCCAAAGACCGCTGCCAAAGCGCGCGCTGGCGCGTAGGCTGCGAGCAGGCTGCCGACGAGAGCGCCTAACAACATCGGAACAGCCCAGGTGCGTGCCAGTGATGCGTCGATCGACCCTCGCTTATGATGCGCACGGCTCGAGGCAATGGCTGTTGGGATGATCGTCGCGAGCGAGGTCGCAACAGCGACATGCAATGTCGCGGACGGCGGGACATGCGCGAAATGTAATGCGTACTCCAGAATCGGCACCGTGACGATGCCGCCGCCGACGCCCAGAAGCCCCGCGGCAAGACCAGCAATCAAGCTCGTGAGTACGAGTACGGCAACGAGCGCGAGCCACGTGCTTTGATCGAACGACGGCCAATCCACGAGCTAGCAGCCCAACCTGTGACGCGAAGCAATTTCGGCACGGCAGTGTACCGAATAGCTCGTTCGCGCGCGCGGCGCGTAGCTACGGTGCGCTCGTGAGCAGATTGAGCACGGGGCTGAACCACGCGCCGACCGTCGAGTTTTCCCACCCGTAATGAAAGCGAATGCCGACAGGCATGCCGTGAATCGTCTGCGATGCGGGCCAAGCATCTTGTGTCGATAGCTTGAGCACGACCATCATGGGTCGCATGCCGAAGTTGTCGACCAAATCGGCAGGCATACGACGCGTGACACGCGCCGGCTCGGCTACGGCGGCCAACGAGCGGGAGCCGTCAGCAAACAAGATCGTCGCCGGCGTTCCCGGCGTCACTCGCGTGGCGAAGGTAGGCGGTACATAGGCAATCACCTTGGGATCCTGATTGCGTCCTAACAATACGAGCGGATCCCCGGCCCGGATGATCTCACCGGGTGAGACGAATACGTCCAACACCTGGCCGTCGAACGGTGCTGGGTTTGCCGTGGCGACGGCATCGGCATCTGCTTCGACGGTTACTGTGGTGTCGCGCGTGCGGGCGGGACGCACGCGCGCCCCCGCAGCGCGTTGCGCGACCACGTACGCCTCAGCCGCGAGGTTCAGTGCGATGTCAGCCTCGCGCAGTTCCGCTCGGGTGGCAGCACCGTCGCGGAGCAGGCTGGCGATCGAGTCGCGACGTTCTTGTGCCAAGCGCAAGCTCCGTGCCTTCAGCGCGAGTTCGGTCGCATCGGGCCCCGTCTCGCTGCTGCGTTCGAGCGTGCTCGTGCGGGTCGTGCTGCGGCCAACCGGTGCAGCGACGGCATCGGGTGGCCGCGTCGTCACTAGTTCGTCTCCGACCTTGACGACGAGCCCGGGCTCGACCCGCACCTCCGTGACGACGCCGCTTGCGAGTGCCCGTACTTCCATCTGATCGAGCGCGACGCTGCCTTGTGCGCTGCGAGTCAAGAAGCCGCCTAACATGCCTAGGATCAGCAATACGGCGGGGCTCGCCACGATCGTTAAGATCAAGTACCAACGCCATTGTGGGGCGCCACGCTTTGCAGCGGCGTACGGTACCTTGAGGCCAGCAATGCCTTCGGGGTGGCTACGAGCCTCGCGCGAGAATCGAATCTTCATGGCTGCCTCGGACGCGCGTCTGTGGCATACAACCACTGGGTCGAAGGCTGGAGGATCAGACCGCGAAAGGCGGTATCGCTCAACTGACGCTCGAGTGTCGCGAGATGGTCCTCGAGCGCCTGCGGCGATAGATGCTCGACGCTGTGTTCTGCATCGAGTTCGTACTCCAAGCTCACCGCGACGCGACGCGGCAGCTCCGGCCAGCGCTCGCGCAGTGGCGCTGCAATCTCAGCGACACGCGTCGGATTCGCGACATAGATCATCAAGGTCGGCTCGATCTCGAGCGCCACCAATTGCTCGCCGAATGCTTTTCCTTCGACGGCCAGCGACAGATAGCGCGGATGTATGCTGAGCCCGATGGGGCTCGCGATCCGCGCACGCACCGCGCGGAGTGTGTCGAGAAGGTCGTCCAAGTACTCCCGGCCGTCGCCGCCTTGCGGGTCAAGTTGATTGGGCTCGAGGTCTAGGTGAATCGCATCGAAGCGCAACGCCGCGAAGGAATCGATTAACTGCAACAGTGTGGCGCGCTCGTCGGGCAACATCCATCGCGGCTCGCCTAACAACCATTCGACACGGAAGCCGCGCGCGTGCAGTGCGCCGATCGCAGCAGCCAGTCGCGCAGGGTCGCGGCGCCACTGCGCGAGTTCGGTCGCATCAAACGACAACAGCAGGCGCCGTACCTTCAAGGCATCGAGGCGTTGCCAGACCGTGGGCGCGGCATCGGGTTCGAGTGCTGCCAGTAACTGAGCCGGCGACCAAACGAACAAGCCACGAACGGCGTCTTGCGCGACGTTTACCGTAACGGTTGGGGCGGCAGGTGTGGCTTCGTAGCACCCCGATTCGGCGAACGCGGTCGCCGCGATTTGCCATTCCCATTGCTCGCGAAGAGCGGCGTGCTCGGCGAGTTGCGCGCGATAAAGCGCATAGCGAGATTGCTGTCGCTGCTCGATGACATCGCCCGCGAGTTTTGCTGCGCGCAAGCTTCGCTCGCGGTGTTTGAGGTCGGCTGCCGCTCGGGCTTGCTGCGCGAGCCGCATGGCTTGCGCGATCACGGTTCGCCTCGCGCGCAGTCGCTCGACCTCGAGGGTGAGCTGCTGTCGACGCAGCGCCCAGCGTTGCTCCGCGTCCTCCCGTTGTTGTGTGTGACGTTGCGCCTGTGCGTCGGCGGCGCCAAATGCATAGTCGATCGTGAGGCTGGCAAACGCGGCATGTCCTGGCGCACCGGTTGCGAGCTCTTCCGTGCGGGAGTAGCCCACGCGCAATTCTGAGTTCAGCGGGCGCCAGACGGATGCTGGCGCGCGACGTGCGAAGTAGGCAGCGCGCTCCGCGAGCGCGCGCACTTCGGGATGCGAATCGAGATCGAATGAAAGGCACTTGTCAGACAGCGCTGCGAGTGCTTGCACTTGCGGGGCTGGACGCGCCGCCGTCACCGAAGTTAGCACCGCAGCGGCTGCGCTTGCGTCGGCCTCGGCCCGTGCGAGCTCAGTCGCGGCGCTCTCGAATGCGGCCATGAACTCCAAGCGGTCAGACTCGAGTAGCAAGCCTGCGGCCGTGCGCCGTCGCAATACGGTTTCAAGGGTTGGCCGATCGCGCAGGAACTCCTGCGCCAGTGCACGACGTTCGCGCGCAGACCAGTAGTCGAGGTACGCCTGTCGGACGACGGTGAGTGCCTCACGACGTCGCAGTTCACGCTCCGCCTCACGAACCGTATCGTTGAGCGCTGACTCGTCGAGTTCCTCGCGATAGCGCGCGCGACTCCCGAGCAGCGGAATGCGGACGCCCGCCGACAGCGCGACTTGATCGTACGAGCGGCTGCGACCGATATCGACCACTTCGTCGATCGACGACAACGAGGTTCCGGCAAACAGAGCCGCACCAGGTAGCGCTTGGGCGAGCGCAGCGTCGGGCGCGCGCCACACTCCGTTCGCGCTGTGCGAGCCTTGGAATGCAGCGCTCGAGCGTAGACGCGCTTCGAAACCCTCGAGCGTCTGGATGACGGCTAACGACTCTGCTACCGCATGGGTCGAACAGCACAAGGCGAGTATGGCTACGAGGTGACGCATGTTAGTACTTCGTCTTTCGCAGTACCCACCAAGGCGCCATCGATGAATCGAGGTGCGATTTGAGCAACATCTCCGACAAGGTTGCGAGCGCATTCCACACGCGTGTAATGAAAGCGAACGCTGGGAATAGCAGGGTTACCCACCAGAAGCCGAGGTCGTAACGCGGACGCTCGGAGATCGTGAGCAGGTACTGGGCGTACATGACGACGGTGAGCAACCAGTAGAACAGATAGATGAATGCGAGTACGCCGATCACGAATCCGGGTTCGTACAGCCAGAATACGAGCGTCATGTAGGCGAGCACGACGAACGGGAGTGCGAGCTGGAAGAAGAACCCTGTCCAGACGAGCGCGGCGAAGTTCGTCCAGCCCATCAGTCCCGGCCGCAGCGCGTGGCGGTACTTGCGCAGATAGAGATACGACAGGTCGCCGTCCCAGCGCAGCCGCTGATTGAGGAACTGCGACAGCTTCTCTGGCGCGTCTGTATGGCCGACGGCACGCGGCTCGAAGCGAATGCGGAGATTCGGGTGTCGCTTGAAGTACTTCTTGATTCGCAACGTGATGTCCAGATCCTCGGCGGTGCCCGAGTCCCAGCCGCCGATCTTGCGAACGAAATCCGCGCGAAACGCACCGAAGGCACCAGAGACATTGTTGACGGCGTTGAACTGATCGAGACCCGTGCGACTCAGGTGAATCGACAGCATGTATTCCAGCGCCTGCAGTCGCGTGACGATCGTCTTCAGGGCGTTGCGCACGCGCAGGTTCCCGGACACCGCAACAACATTCGGGTCGGCGAAATGGCGCGTGATGTTGCGAATCATGTCGTTGTCGAACGAGGTATCGCCGTCGAGGGCCAACACGATCTCGCCGCGCGCTAATGCCAGGCCTTGGTTCAAGCTCGATACGCGTCCACCCCGCTGTGTTTTCGCCACGAGTTCGACGTGCCGCAGCGGTCGGCGATTCACCTCGGCTACCATCGAGCGCACGGCGTCGGCGGTGGCCTGGTTGCGATGCGCGCCGTCGACGACCGCCAGCATGTCGATCGGGCCTGGATAGAGCTGCTCCGTCAGTGACGAGATGGTTTTGCGAACGTCGTCGCCCTCGGAGTAGCAAGTGATGATGCAGGTCACTCGCGGCGCGTACGGCTGCGAGCGCTCGACCTCATTGCGCTTGCGCCACCAATAGCGTAAGGCGCCGAGCATTACGGCGATCTGAATCGGCATCTCAAACAGCATTACGAATGGGAAGAAGCGCATCGCGACGTCTTGCCACTCGGAATTCCACGAGTCGTGCACCATCTGGGTGACGGTGAGCCAAGCGATTTGTAAGTCGTTAGCCATGGGCGAACGTCCCTTGCATCTCGCTCATCAGGACTTTGGCCGCGACTCGGCGATCACCCAGATCCTGCGAGGCAATCGCTGCGACCTTGACGTCGAGGCGCATCGCACCGTCTTCCTTTACCGCCTCTGGCAAGGCTTCGACACGGCTCTTCAAAACGGCCAGACCCGCAGGGGGAGTCTGCGGCAGCAGCAGCCAGCAGTGACGCTCGTCGCTGCGCATGAGGATGTCGGTCGACCGCACGAGCTCGCGCAAACGCCGCGCGAAGTGATCCATGATCTGGGCGGCCCGCCCGCGGGAGGTGCTGTCAATCAATTCACGTAAGTTGCCGAGTTGAATGCACAGTACGCCGAACTGCACTTCAGTATGGCGCGTACTGATCGCTAACAACCAGTCGAGCGTACGTTCGAAGTAGGCCGGGTGCGCGCCGTTCGCATCGTCGATGAGTGAGAATAGATCGCCGACGTTGCCAGTGCGCGCGGCGAGATTGCCCGCCGCCGACAGCTTGTAGGTATGGATAGGCTGCTCGAGCAAGTCCGTGGTCGCATGCTTCGTCTCACAGTGCAGGCACCGTGCCTTGATATCCGGATCGGCAAAGCGCGCCGAGCAGGCGTTGCACGCGTAGGTCTCCAGGGCGCGGTCGTAATCGACGCCGATGTGCCGCAAGCGCGCGTGGCACTTCGGGCAGCCGAGGCCGTCCGCATCGAGGAAGTCATCCTGCGGCTCCACATGGCCGCAGGTATAGCAGTGCAGGAAGATCGTCTCGGCGATGTCGATGTGGCCGCAACTTGCACACAGATCCACATAGCTCAAGTGCGCCCCGCGGCAACTCGGGCAAGTGCGAATGCGATCGATCAGTTGAACGGGCTCGATCAAGCGACGCCGCAGCAGCGTTTGGATCCACTCGAAGCTGTCGAGACCGCCGTTATCGAAGGCTTCGAGCAGCGGATAGCGATAGAGGTGCTCGTTACGCCAGTCTGCGAGCGGCACCAGCATCTTGTTAGGACGCGTGAATAGATAGCCGATCAGGCGCGCCTCTGAATCAGTCAGCGACTCATTGGGGAGCGACAAGGTCCGATCGCGAATCTCGGCAATCGTGCGATAGGCTTGGTCGGCGACGAGATAGTCGCCATCGGCGAGGCTCTCCGGCGGCAACGATGCCGACGCAGCAACCAGGAGCGGCGTCAATCCGTAGCGCGGATCGCGCCGAAGCTGCGCAAGCCAATGGTCGCGCAGGCTCTGATCTCGCGTTTGGAGAATGATCGCGTCAGCGATTTCGACGGCGCTGAGCAGGGCGTCGACCGTGGCGTAGTGTGGGCCGACGAACACGGGGTCCGATTCGCGAACCTGGCCACGAACGCTCGCCGCGCCGACCGTCGCCACGGTCGGCAACGCGCGCAGTTTCGCGGATGCCACGGACATAGCACTCTCTCCCGACCGATCACGAACGGTTCCTGCATTCGTTGTCGGCCTGCGGAGGCTTCGCTTGAGCTAGCCCTGTGACGGAGTTCTCAGACTGAGGGCATTCCCGCGAGGGCCTGCAGACGCTGCAAATAGCCTTGCTCGTCTGGCATCCGGCCACTGCGTTGCGCCTGCCACAGCACCTCGCCGAGCACCTCAAACATGCGGTGCTCGGCTTCGAGAGCCGATCCCACGCGAGCGGTGAGGCGGGTATGCACTGCGGCGATACCCGCCGGGCGATCGGTCGCGACCTGCTCACGAATGGCGAGATGCAGACCCATGTGCAGGAACGGATTCTGCTGGCCGTGCTCCGGTGTGAACTCAGCCGCGAGTGCTTGCGCTTCGCGCTCGAGCAGCGCGTGATACTCCGGATGCTCGGCAATGACAGCCGCAATCTGCCGCTCGAGCGGCTCCAAGGGTTGACCGGCGCGGAACTTTTGCCAAGCCTGCACGTACGCTTGGCGCAATTGATTGCGATTGCGGTCGCCGAAGATCATCGGGTCTTGCGCCCGTACTCGCAGAGGTCGGCAATCAAGCACGCAGGGCAGTTGGGCTTGAGCGCTTTGCAGACATAGCGCCCATGCAGGATGAGCCAGTGGTGAGCATCCTGTTTGAACTCATCCGGCGTGAACTTGAGTAGGCCGCGCTCGACGGCGAGCGGCGTCTTGCCCGGCGCGAGCTTGGTACGATTTGCTACTCGAAAAATGTGCGTATCGACCGCGATGGTCGGTTCGCCAAACGCCGTGTTGAGGACGACATTCGCTGTTTTGCGGCCCACACCCGGTAGCGCCTCGAGCGCCTCGCGCTCGCGCGGTACTTCGCCACCGTGCTGTGCGAGCAAGATCTGGCACGTGGCGATGACGTTTTTCGCCTTCGCGTTCCAGAGGCCGATCGTTTTGATGTAGGGACCAATGCCGTCCACGCCGAGTGCCGCGAGCTGAGCAGGCGTGTTAGCGATCGGGAAAAGCTTGCGCGTGGCTGCGTTGACACTTTTGTCGGTCGCCTGCGCCGAAAGGATCACGGCGATCAAGAGCTCAAACGGCGTGCGGTACTCGAGCTCCGTGGTCGGATGTGGATTCGCCTTGCGCCAGCGCTCGAAGATCTGGCGTCGCTTGTCTGGGTTCATGGTGCGTGCGCTTCGCTTTTCTTCGCTGCTAACAACGCAGCTCGCTCCGCCGCGCGTCGCTCGATGCGCTGCGAGTGTGCCGCAAACCGCGCGCGATTCTCTGCCGGTGTCGGTTCCTGCGGGCTCGCACCGGTCGCGACAGCGCGCAGCTCCATGCGGATGCAATCCACCGGGCACGGCGCGATGCACAGCTCACAGCCAGTGCAGAGATCCGCGAGCACGGTGTGCATATAGCGACCGGCTCCGACGATGGCATCGACCGGGCAGGGTGGCAAACACTTTGCGCAGCCGATGCAGCGTGTTTCGTCGATCACGGCCACGCGAGCCGGCATCTCGACACCATGGTGGGGGTTCAGCGGCCGCGCAGGGCGGCCGGTCAGGCGCGCTAACCGCTCGATCGTCGCTGCGCCTCCTGGTGGGCATTGATTGATCTCGGCGTCGCCGCGCACGATCGCCGCCGCGTACGGCGCGCAACCGTTGAAACCGCAGCGCGTGCATTGCGTCTGCGGCAATTCGGCGTCGAGCTCCTCCGCAGTGACCATCCGGCTCGGCTCGTTAGGTGACTTTCATGCCGGATGCAGCGCCAGTGTCGGGCGACAGCAAGAACACACCGGGGCCCTCGCCGCTGGCGCACAGCACCATGCCTTCGGACGTGCCGAAGCGCATCTTGCGCGGCGCGAGATTGGCGATGATCAGAACCTGGCGTCCTAACAATTGCTCGGGCGCATAGGCGCTGCGGATGCCTGAAAACACCGTGCGCGGCACACCACCGACATCGAGTGTGAGTTCGAGCAGCTTGTCGGAGCCCTCGACGGTGCGTGCCGCCTGAACGGTCGCGATACGCAAATCGAGCTTCATGAAGTCGTCGATAGTAATCGCGCTGGGTGGGGCCGTGGCTGCGGCCGCTTTCTTCGCTGCAGACTGCACCGTGCTCGCTGGCTTTTCGGGCGCAGGAGCTGACGCTGCCGGCTCGATCAATTGCGCGGCCACCTTCGGATCGATCCGCGTCGCGAGCGGCTCGTAGGGCGCGAGCGGCGTACCGAGGAGCGGCCGCGCGATGGCGTGCCAATCGGCCAGTGAGTCACCCAAGAACTTCGCGGCGCCACAAGCCATCTGCGGCAGCACCGGTGCGAGGTAGCTCATCAGCACGCGGAACAAATTGATGCCCTGCGTGCACACCCCCAACACCTCGGCCGCGCGCGCGGGCTCCTTGGCAAGCGCCCATGGCTTGCGCGCGTCGACATATTGGTTCGCCTTGTCCGCTAACAACATGATCTCACGGATAGCGGCCGAGTAATCACGAGCGTCGTACAGCTCCCCGATCCGCGTACGCGCCGCGGCGAATTCTTCGTAGAGCTCAGGCTCCGGCAGTGTCGTGCCCAGTTTGCCGCCGGCGCGCTGGATGAAGCCCGCGCAGCGACTCGCGATGTTGACGAGCTTACCGACGATGTCGGAATTCACGCGCGCCACGAAGTCATCGAGATTGAGATCGATATCGTCGATCCCGGCACTCAATTTGCCCGCGAAGTAGTAGCGCAACGGCTCCGGCGGCAGCAACTCGAGATAGCGTCGCGCCGTGATGAACGTGCCGCGCGATTTGGACATCTTGGCGCCGTTGATCGTGAGGAAGCCGTGCACGAACACGGCCGTCGGCTTGCGATGACCCGAGCCGTGCAATACCGCCGGCCAGAACAAATTGTGGAAGTAGCTGATGTCCTTCCCGATGAAGTGATACAGCTCGGCCGTGGAGTCCGCTCGCCAATACGAATCGAAGTCGAGCCCACGCGCATTGCAGAGCGCACGGAACGCGCCGACGTAGCCGATCGGTGCGTCGAACCACACGTAGAAATACTTGCCCGGTGCATCGGGGATCTCGAAGCCGAAGTAGGGCGCGTCGCGCGAAATATCCCAATCCTGCAGCCCAGCTTCGAACCACTCGGCGAGCTTCGCGCGCACTTGCGGTTGGCGTGCGCCGCCTTCCAGCCAGCCCTTCAGCACCGGTTCGAAGTGGCCCAGCTGAAAAAAGTAGTGCACGGATTCGCGCCACACTGGGGTCGTGCCCGTCACGACCGACACCGGGTTCTTGAGGTCAGCCGGCGTGTAGGTCGCGCCGCACACCTCGCAGCTATCGCCGTATTGATCGGCCGCGCCGCACTTGGGGCATTCGCCTTTGACGTAGCGGTCGGGTAGAAACATCCCGGCCTGCTCGTCGTACGCCTGGCGCACGCTGCGCGTCGTGATGTGGCCCGCGTCTCGCAGGCGCGTGTACATCAAGTTCGTGATCGCTTGGTTCTCGGGCGAGTGCGTCGTGTGGAAGTGATCGTGCCCGATCAAAAATTCGCGGTAATCGCGCCGATGCTCATCCGCAACCCGCGCGATCAACGCCTCGGGAGTGAGCCCCTCCGCCTGCGCCTTGATCATGATTGGCGTGCCGTGCGTATCCTCGGCACACACGTACAGGCAGTCGTGCCCCTGCATTTTCTGAAAGCGCACCCAGATGTCGGTTTGCACGGCCTCGATGATGTGGCCGAAGTGCAGGGGGCCGTTGGCGTACGGCAGGGCGCTGGTGACGAGAATCTTGCGGGGCATGGACCGGCTCGACTGAGGTGAGTCGCATATTCTCGCACAGCCCCGCCGCAGGCCGCGCGTGCCGGCAGATGTGCCCTAGCCGGCGTCCTTCAAGGGCTCGAATTTCGCCTTGTTAATGCCCTTTTTGTAGGCCTCTTTGCCCGTGACGAGTCGCTGATCGAGCAAACCCTGGATCGCGTTGTCCATCGTCCGCATGCCGAACTGCGCGCCGGATTGCATCGTCGTTTCGAGCTGATCAAGCTTGCCTTGCCGGATCAAGTTCGACACGGCAGGCGTGTTGATCAAGATTTCGAGCGCAGCGACGCGCCCTTGCTTGTCGGCCTTCTGCAGCAACTGCTGCGAGATGACGCCGCGAATGCTCGTCGAGAGCATCGTGCGCACGTGCCCCTGTTTGTCGGCGGGGAATACGTTGACCATACGGTCGACAGTTTGCGCGGCACCATTCGTGTGCAACGTGCCCATCACGAGAATGCCCATTTCAGCCGCCGTCACCGCGATGCTGATGGTTTCATAATCGCGCAACTCGCCGACGAGAATGACGTCCGGATCTTCGCGCAACGCCGAGTGCAACGCTGCCGCGAAACCGGGTGCGTGCACACCGACCTCGCGCTGGCTGATCAAACAACTCTTGCGCTGATGAATGAACTCGATCGGATCCTCAATCGTGAGGATGTGGCCCTTCAAGCGCAGATTGATGTCGTCGATCATCGCGGCGAGCGTGGTCGACTTGCCCGAGCCCGTCTTGCCCGTCACGAGAATCAAGCCGTTTACCGCGCGGCATAGCTGGCGCACCGATTGCGGCATGTTCAATTGATCGAGCGTCAGCGCCTTCGAGGGAATCGAACGCAGCACGGCGCCCATGCCGTTGATGTGGCGCATCACGTTGACGCGAAAGCGGCCATACTCGCCCATGGTGTAGGCAAAGTCGGCGCCATCCTTATCCTCGAAGCGCGTGACTGCGGCCTTCGGCATGATTTCGTACAGCGCCTCTTGTACGAACTCTTTCGTCAGCACATCGGGGCGCAATTGCTGCAAGTCGCCATGCAAGCGAATGCGCGGCGGATCACCCGCGAGGAAATGCAGGTCGGAGCCCTTTTTCTCGAGCACTTCGAGTAGAAATTCGTCGATACGTGCCATGGCAACTAACTACCTGAGGCTGCGGCGGGCGTACCACTGCCGGCGACGACATCGAGCTTGGGCATCATCGACGTATCGGTCACGTACTTCTGGAACAAGCGTTTCTCGCTCGCGTACGCAACGGCGTCGTCAGGGTCAATTTCTTTGGCTGCCAAGGAGTTGAGCAGCGCTTGGTCCATCAGCTGCATGCCGAGGTCGCGGCCCGTTTGAATCTGGTTCGGAATCTGGTGCGTTTGATCCGTTTGAATGAGTTTCGCGATCGCCTTCGTCATCGACATGATCTCGCAAATCGCCTTACGGCCGCGCCCATCCGCCTTCTTCACCAAGATCTGCGTGACGACGGCTAACAAGCTTTGCGACAGGAAGCTCTTGGTCTGCTCGCGCTCCTCAATTGGCAATGCGTCGATAATGCGATCGATGGTCTTGGCGGCGCTCGTCGTATGGAGTGTGCCAAACACCAAGTGCCCGGTTTCGGCAGCCGTCATCGCCATGGAGATGGTTTCGGCATCGCGCAACTCGCCGACGAGAATGACATCAGGGTCTTCGCGCATCGCCGCGCGGACGCCCTCGGCAAAGCTCGGAATGTGCGTGTTCAATTCGCGCTGGATGACTTGCGCCATCTTGCTGCGATGGACGAATTCGATCGGATCTTCGAGGCTGATGATGTTGAGGCGGCGCGTGCTATTGAGGTAGTCGATCATCGCAGCGAGCGTGGTCGACTTGCCCGTGCCGGTGGCCCCCGTCACCAGAATCATGCCTTGGTGGAAGTCGCAGAGCTTTTTGCAGATGGGCGGCAACGCGAGCTGATCGATGCTCGGAATGTCGGAAGGAATCGCGCGAAATGTTGCGCCAATGCCCGTCTCCTTACGGTAGACGTTGACGCGAAATCTGCCACCCTCCGCCGACACGTATGAGAAGTCGAGATCGTGCCCTTTGGCAAAATGCTCGGCCTGATTCTTGGTGAAGATCTCGGTGAGATAGCTGTCGAGTTCCGTGTCGCGCAGATCGCGGAACTTGATCGGCATCAGATCGCCGTTGAGGCGCAGCATGGGTGGCACGCCGACGGCCAGATGCACGTCGGAGCAGCCCTGTTGGGTACCCAGTTTCAAGAAGGCGTCAATGCGCGCCACGAGTGTCTCCTCTAGCCCGTAAGCATGCGACCGCCGGGGCTGGCCAAATGTGACGGACTACGCGATTCTTGGCAACACGCTCGCAATAGATTCAGGGGTTGTTGTCATGGATGCGCCGGAGGTCACAGAAGCGCTGCCGCATCGGCACCAGAGCGCTGGGAAACACGGTTGGTTCGACATAGCCCTTGGGCTGTCGGCGCTCGCGATATCGCTCATCTCACTCGCAACGGCCGTTCACCACGGCAAGATCATGGAGCAACTCGTTGCTACCAACGCCAAGCAAGCGCAAGCCGCTGTTTGGCCGTATTTGGCGTTGCAAGCCACGCTCGAGCGAGCGGAGCAATCGAAGTTCCGGTTGTCGTTGCTAAACAATGGTGTAGGGCCGGCGCAAGTTCGAACGTTTGAAGTGCTGGTAGATGGTGTGCCCGTGCCTAACTGGCGCGCGCTGCGAGCGGCTTGTTGTGCAGCGGTGGCCGATGTGGTGGATAGCGGATTGACAGCGAGTTCGGCGGTCGGAGCGGTGTTGCCGGCAAACAAGGATCGCGTCGTGTTTGAGCTGCAGCGCTCGCCAATCAATGAGCGCCTCTTCGATTCGTTTGTTGGCTCACTTGGACGCTTGGAAGTGAGAGCTTGCTACTGTTCTGTTTTCGATGAGTGCTTCGCCATATCGACGGTTGCGAGCAAGCGTGAGGCAGTCCCAAGCTGCGAGGCTATCGCCGTGCCGTACGAAGTGTCGATGGAGTCGCGCGGGTAACCGCTACTCAGACGCGGTATTTCTCGACCGCAAGCCGCAACGCTTCCATTGTCTGGAAGCGCTTTTCTTTGTCGACAGACATGGCTTGCATGATCAGTTCCGGCAAGCCTTCCGGGAGACTCGGGTTGATTTCGCGCGGGTGCTTCGCTTTACCCTGCACGTGTTGGTACATCACGGACATGTGATCGCCGCGCGAGTAGGGCGGCACGCCCGTGAACATTTCGTACATGATCACGCCGATGGCGTACACGTCGGCGCGCTGGTCGACGCGCTTACCCAAGATTTGCTCGGGGGCCATGTATTTCGGCGAGCCGATGACGTAGCCCGTCTTGGTGAGCTGTGTGTCGCCTTCGCGCTGCGCCGCGGCGACACCGAAGTCCACGATCTTGAGCAAGCCTTCGTTGTTGATGAGGACGTTGGCGGGCTTCAAGTCGCGATGGACGATGCCCACTTGGTGCGCGACCTCCATGCCCGTGCACATGTCGATGGAGTACTGCACGGCCTTGGGCAGGGGAATCGGCTTCTCGCCCACGATCTCGGCGCCGAGCGTATGCGAAGGGAAGTACTCCATCGAAATGGCGTAGTTCCCTTGGATGAACAAGAAATCGTAGATGCGGATGACGTTCTTGTGCGTGATCTTGCGCGAATAACGTAGCTCGTGGACGAAGCGCTTCATGATCTCTTCGTCGTTCGACACGTTTGGATTCAAGAACTTCAGAATGAGCCGCTCGTCGACCACCGTGTCTTCCATCAACAGCACGGTACCGAAGGCGCCCTTGCCGATGCGCTCGATGAACTTGTAACGGCCTTCGATGATGTCGCCGGGTTTCAAGGTCTGAATGTCGAGCCGCGGTGGACCGCCCATCGCTTCAGCTGCTTGGATCGAGCGATGCACCTCGGTTTCCGACATCAGCAATGTCTTCGCAGGTTGCTGTGAGGCCGAAGGCGGCGCTGCGGCGGCGGCACTGGGCGGAACTGCTTCGCGCGAGCGTGAAACCGTGCCCGCTTGCGTAGCGCTTGGGCCTCGAGCGACCGCCGAAGCACCCACCAATGGCGCGCCGCTCGAGCTAAAGCGCGCGTCAAGTTCGGAGAGCGCGCGCAATGCTGCCTGCGCGACCGTGTTCTCCGGGCCCTGCGACTGCGCTTGCAGTTGCACGCGAATATGCTCGACGCGGCGCTCGTCAGCGAGCTTCGCGAGCGTTGAAATGACTTCGACGCGTACGTCTTTCTCGTCGCGCGTCAACATGGGCAGAACGGCTTCGATGACCTTTTGGTCGCCGAGTCGGCCCAGCGCGCGCACGACGACAGGCAGCGATTTCGGCGGGCTCGTTTCGAGCATTTGGATGAGCCGCGGCACGGCGCGCTTGCTACCGATTTCGGCAAGCGCATCGACCGCGCGCTCGCTGACCCACCAATCGGCGTCCTTGGTCGCCTCGATCAACTGGGCGACGGCACGATCGTCCTTGGTTTGGTTCAGGATTTCGATCGCGGCACGGCGCACGTCTTGGTCGTCATCTTTGATGAGTTGCAGGACCGCTTCGACGACTTTCGGGCCGCCGATCTTACCGAGCGCATCGGCCGCGCGGCTACGCACCCACCAGTCCGCATCGGCGATGGCCTCGAGCAAATACTTGATCGAGCGCGCGTTACCAATTTCGTTGAGCACTTCGACGGCTGCACGCCGCGCGTATTCGTTCTCGTCCTTGAGCACCGGAATGAGGTGTTTGATCGTGTCCGGATCGTTCGCGCGGATGACAACGTCGATGGCCTTGTTTTGCACATCGAGTTCGGGGTCGCGCAGCAAATGGCAGACCACCGACACGTCGATCGGGCCTTCCATTTTTTGCAGCGCGCCGAGTGCCGCCGAGCGAACGAGTTTATTCGGGTCCTTCAATTGGCCCATCACCGCGTCCCGCACTGCCGGTGTCTGGAACTTCGCTAACAAGTTGATGATGTGCAGGCGTGCGATCGGATCTTTGCCGTTGAGACGGCCGATCAGCTCGGGTAGTGCGTCATCATCGGCGATCTCGCCGATCAGACGAAACAGTGCTGCCTTCTCGTTAGGCTCTTGCTTGTAGGCTGTCGTGAGCAGATCGCGCACACCAAAGCGCGACTTTTGCGCGTTGATGATGTCCATCACGGCCGACTTCGCGACGCCTTCCATCGACAGCACGTCGAGCAGCATGCTCGGCGGATAGTTCCGGCTGCTCGACAGCGCCCAAGCGATTCCTGCGATGACCCGCGGGCTGCCTTCCACGAGATACTGGACGAGCTTGGGAAAGGTCTTTTGGCTGACGAGCGCCGTGAGCACCTCGATGTAGGCGACGGTGGCCACCTTATCGGCCTCCGCGAGGGCGGCCGCGATAGGCTCGATCGCACCCGGCCCGATGTCCTTCAGCTTGGCGATGGCCTTCTGCGTGCCGGGCGCGGCGATGTCCGTCGCGCTGCGCAGCTCGGTGATGTACTTTTCCGCGCGAATATTCGCAATGAAGCTCATACCGGCGCTCCGAGCGTCGGTCGATGAGTCAAACGATACGCACAGGCGTCAACGTCCGAATGCAAGCCTTGGTCTCTCGTCGGCAATACGAAACCCAGGACCAACCTTGGCCCCAGGGCGACTACCAAAAAGTATGCCACAGACGGCTGGGGGTTCGATGCGCAATGGGGGTGCCGACAGCTAGAATGCGCGGCCCGCGTCACACCAGGCTCCGCGCCCACCCCCCATGTCAGACCCGTTCCAAAGCCGCCTAGCGACTGCCGTAGAGCAGTTTGTCGAACCCTACCTCCGCCAGAGTTTGGGGACTGCGAAGGCCGTCCTTGCGGCGGAGATCGTAGCTGGCCGCGCCAAAGTGGAACTGCGCCTAGGCTTTCCCACCGGTGGCTATGCAAACGAATTGGGGCCATTACTGCATGCGCATCTCCGAGCGGCCGGTATCGATATGCCGCTCGATCTAGCCCTGACCTCGCAGATTGAGGCGCACGCCGTGCAACGGCAGTTGAAGCCTCTTTCGGGGATTGCCAACGTGATTGCCGTGGCGTCAGGCAAGGGCGGCGTCGGCAAGAGCACCGTCGCGGTGAATCTCGCGCTCGCATGGGCGCGGCAAGGCGCTCGAGTCGGCATACTCGATGCGGACATCTACGGACCGAGTCAGCCGATTATGTTGGGGCTGGTCGGTCAACGCCCCTCGGTTCGTGACGGGAAGCGCATCGAGCCGTTGCGCGCGCACGGCGTGGCTGCGATGTCGATCGGCTTTTTGATCGACGCCGAGCAACCGATGGTGTGGCGCGGCCCCATGGTCACATCGGCGCTGTCGCAATTGCTGTCGGATACGGATTGGGGCGAGCTGGATTATCTGGTGGTGGATATGCCGCCTGGCACGGGCGATATCCAGCTCACGCTGGCGCAACGCGTGCCGGTCGCCGGCGCCGTGATCGTCACGACCCCACAAGACATTGCGCTCGCCGATGCCCGCAAAGGCCTCAAGATGTTCGAGAAGGTTAATGTGCCGGTGCTCGGCATCATCGAGAACATGAGCGTGCACGTGTGCTCGAACTGCGGCCATGTCGAGCATTTGTTTGGCGCTGGTGGTGGCGCGCGCATGGCGCAAGAGTACGGTGTGGAGCTCTTGGGCGAGTTGCCGCTCGATGCGCGCATTCGAGCCGAGGCCGACGGCGGGGCGCCCACCGTTGTGGCAGCACCGGACGCGCCTCATGCCCAACCCTATCTGGTGGCTGCGCGCCGTACGGCCGCTGCACTCGCGCGCCGCGCGCGCGACCGCTCGAATCTTTTCCCTAGCATCGTCGTGGAAGCTACCTAACACATGAGCATCAAGTCGGACCATTGGATTCGCCGTATGGCGCAACAGCAACGCATGATCGAGCCGTTTGCGCCGGAGCAAGTGCGCTCCGTCGACGGGCAAAAGATCGTGTCATACGGCACGTCGAGCTACGGCTACGACGTGCGCTGTGCGAACGAATTCAAGATCTTCACGAACATCAATTCGACGATCGTCGATCCGAAGGCGTTCGATGCCAAGAGCTTTGTCGACGTCACCGCCGACGTGTGCATCATTCCGCCGAACTCGTTCGCATTGGCGCGCACGGTCGAATACTTTCGCGTGCCGCGGAGCACGTTGGTCGTATGCTTGGGCAAGAGCACTTATGCGCGGTGCGGCATCATCGTCAACGTGACGCCGCTCGAGCCCGAGTGGGAAGGGCACGTCACGCTCGAATTCTCCAACACGACGCCATTGCCCGCGAAAATCTACGCGAACGAGGGTGTGGCGCAGATGCTGTTCTTCGAGTCGGACGAAATCTGTGCAACCTCGTACCGCGATCGCGGCGGCAAGTATCAAGGTCAGCGCGGCGTCACGTTGCCGAAGACCTAACGATTAACGCGAGTAGGGCAACGCGCGCGGCGCCTTGATCGAAGCCGCTGTGGGCCTCTGGATCGAGCGCGCCGGTTACGCCGCGCGAAACGCGCGTCGAACCGCGTTCCCTCGGCCAAGTGCGGCGCACATCTTTCCCCTGGCGTCGTGGTCGACATTGGAGCGGCACAGGAGTGCGCCGCACTTGTCCTCGGCGCTCTCAACAGAGGCCCACAGCGGCTTCGATCAAGGCGCCGCGCGCGTGGCCTACATGCCGGCCAGTCGTTAGGTCTTCAGCGAGCGGATGCGCAGCGTGACCTCGATCTTGCCGTCGCGTAGGCGTTGCGCCTGCACGGGCAGATAGCCGAGCGACGGTGCGTACCAAGTGCGGGTCATGCGGTCGCTGCCCTTGCGCTGGCTCGCGACGATAACGGTGTCGAGCGTCCCGAGGGCTGTCTTCAAGCGCGCCGTTCCCTCGCGGCGCTGCTCGTATTCCTTGAGTTTGTCGCCATCGATCAGATGGATGTGGGCGGATAGTTGGCCCACCGCGAGCTCGCGGATCGTGAGCATCTGCAGCGACATCGGGTCCTGCGTGCCCGGTTCCAGCGCGAGGTCGACCGTGTGGCCGCGCGCGACTCCTGCCACACGCGCACGCGACCAATCGAAGTCTAGGCGGGTTTCCCGCTCTTTCTCATCGACACCCCGAAAGTTCGTCGGCAGCACGGTGCCGTTCTCGACGCGAAACTGGCTGGTTTGCGTGACGGCATCCGCGACGAACAAGCGCGCGAAGCCGCGCGCGACACTTGTCGAGACGTAGACGTAGTTGTTAGGGCTCGTTTGCTTGAGCTCGAGTGTGGTCGTGCCCGCCGAGATGCCTTTCCATTCGACTCCGAACGTCAGTGTATGCGGCGCGACAGCCGGGGCGGCCGTCTGCGCAACGGCGTTGCCGATGAGGCCGCTCGCCGCCAAGGCATACAGAGCCATGCGAATTCCGCGAATCACTGCGTCGTCTCCGTCAAGGGCGTTGTCAAACGCACTCCATCAACATACACGCTGCCGTCGTGCAGCACCACGCGCCCGGCTGCGACCCAGCCACAGACGCGCGGGTACAGAATGTGCTCGGCCGCATGAACGCGCGCTGAAAGCGTCTCTTCCGAATCGCCTGCTACGACCGGCACACGCGCTTGGGCGATGACCGGCCCGCCGTCGAGTTCGGGTGTGACGTAATGCACGCTCGCACCGTGTTCGCGCTCGCCCGCTTCCAACACGCGCCGGTGGGTGTGCAGCCCTTTGTGTCTCGGCAGCAGTGACGGATGAATGTTGAGCAGCCGGCCGGTAAATCGCTGCACGAATGGCGCGCTCAGAATTCGCATGAAGCCCGCGAGCGCGACGAATTCGGCGCCGCTTCTAACAATACACTCACTGAGCGCGTCGTCGAACTGCTCGCGCGATGCGAAATCACGCGTCCACAACGTGTGCGCCGGAATGCCCGCCGCGCGAGCGTACTCGAGACCCGTAGCGTCACGATCGGCAATGACGCTCACGACTTCGACGGGTATGTCGCCCTGTGCCGCAGCGGCCATGATGGCCGCCAGATTGCTGCCACGTCCTGAGATCACGACCGCGAACGGTCGGCGTTGTCGTGTCACGAGATGACGACGCCGCGACTGCCGCGCGCGACGTGCCCGATGACGGTCGCCACTTCGCCACTCGCACGCAGTTGCGCGAGCGCCGCGTCCGCTCGCGTGGGCTCGACAACGACCACCATGCCGATGCCGCAATTGAAGGTGCGATACATTTCGGCGGGTTCGATGCGGCCGGCGTTGGCCAACCATTCAAACACCGGATCGCTGGCCCAGTTCTTGCGCTCGAGAAGGACCTCGAAGCCATCGGGAATGACGCGCGGGATGTTGTCTGTCAAGCCGCCGCCCGTGATGTGTGCGAATCCGCGCACGGGCATCGCAGCCGCCAGCGCCAGCAGCGATTTAACGTAGATTCGCGTCGGCGCTAACAACCGATCGAAGAGTGCGCTACCGGCGACCTGCGTCGCAGCGGTTGCGCCACTCACGGCAACCAACTTGCGAATCAGGGAGTAACCATTCGAGTGTGGGCCCGACGACGCGAGGCCGATGACGACATCGCCGGCTGCGACCGTGCTGCCGTCGATGATGCGATCGCGCTCGACGACGCCGACGCAAAAGCCAGCCAGGTCGTAATCGTCGCCGTGATACATGCCAGGCATCTCGGCGGTCTCACCGCCGACGAGTGCGCAGCCGGCTTGGTGGCAGCCTTCCGCGATCCCGCGGATCACGGCCTCGGCGACCTCGACGCGCAACTTGCCGGTTGCGTAATAGTCGAGAAAAAACAGCGGCTCGGCACCTTGTACGACGACATCGTTTGCGCACATCGCAACCAGATCGATGCCGATGGTGTCGTGCCGGCCCGTGTCGATCGCGAGTCGCAATTTGGTGCCGACGCCGTCGGTGCCCGAGACCAAGACGGGCCGGCGGTAGCGATCGAGTGGTACCTCGACGAGCGCGCCGAAGCCGCCAATGCCAGCGAGCACTTCTTTGCGCATCGTGCGCTTTACGACGGGCTTGATCCGTTCGACAAGTTCGTCGCCCGCGTCGATATCGACGCCAGCATCTCTGTAGGTCAGGCCGCGAGTTTCGGTCATGGCAAATTCCGAGGGGCGAGGGCCCCGCGCGCGAGCCGCACCGGGCAGTTGTGCTATTGTACAAGACTCCCGCCGGAGGATGCGGCGGGTACCTCTCGACCACGAACAGACCGCGTATGAATGCCTTTGCACGCCGCCACCTGCACCGACCGTCGTGGGGTGCTTGCTTCGCCACCTGCGTGCTCGTCTTGTTGTCTGCCACCGCCCACGGGGCCCGTGCCGTGCGCTGGCAGGACGTTACGGTTCCGCAAGCGGAATCCACCGCAGCACTCCAAGAAGCGCTGCGGATTGCCTTGATTCGCGCGACGGGTCGGCGCGATGCCGACACCGATCCCGCGTTAGCGGGTTTGCTCTCGCAACCGCGCCGCTTCGTGCAGCTCGTGCGTCCAGCGGGTGCGGGGACGACCCAAGTGACTTTCGATGGCAATGCACTCGAACGCGCGATCGTCGCCGCGGGGCGCACGGTGTGGGCGCGGGAGCGGCCGCTGGTGCTCGTGGTGACCCAAGGCACTGCGGCGACACCGCTTGCAGAGTCTGGTACGGCGCTCACCGACACGGCGCAATTGCGCGGCTTGCCGATCACAGTGGCCGCAGCCAGTTCGCTCGGTGTGCCTGCAGTGGGTGACGTGGCGCGCGATGTCGCGTTGGGTGCGGCGCAACGCGCGGGCGCCGACGCCATCGTCGTGGGAAGTGAATCGGGCGGTGTGTGGCGCTGGTCGTTATTCGCTGCCACGATCAATGAAGCGTGGACCGGTTCCGCCGCCGATGGTGTGCACGGTGCAGCGGATGCGTTGGCACGTGCGGCCGAGGCCGTCATGGCGTTGCCGGAATTCGATGCAGTCATCGAAGTGCGCGGCATTGCGTCCTTGAAGGATTTCGCACTGGTTAGCACCGCGTTGAGCTCGGTCAATGGGGTGCGGCGTACGGCGGTGACCGAGGCGTCGGTCGACGGCGCCGTCTTCCGTGTGACGGCGCGCGGCGGTATCGACACGCTCGTCAATGCCTTGGCGAGCGATACCCGTTTCCAACGTGCCGAACCTGTCGCGGGCGGCGCGATCGCGTTGCGTTTTCGCCCTTGATGCCGGGGCGCAACGCACCGCCGGGCGCAACCTGATCATGCGACATCTGCCGAACATCATCTGTATGTTGCGGATCTTGTTGGTCGCACCGATCGCGTCGGCGATTTGGCGCGGCGAGTATCCGCTCGCGCTGGTGCTGGTGGCGATCGCCGCCGTCTCCGATGGACTCGACGGCTATCTTGCCAAGCGTTTCCACTGGACCTCGGAACTCGGTAAGTTTCTCGATCCGCTCGCCGACAAGCTGTTGCTCGTCACGGTCTTCATCACGTGCACGTGGATGGGGCTGTTGCCATGGTGGTTAGCAGCGGTCGCGGTCGCGCGCGACGTGATGATTGGTCTTGGCGCCTTGTTGTATCGAGTGATCTTTGGGCCGATTCGCGGCAAACCGACCGTGCTCAGCAAGATCAATACCGGCTTGCAGCTCGCCGTGGTTTTGGGAGCGATTCTCAATGCAGCGGCGCAGTTCCCGCCGCATGAGGTGGTCGAGGTGTTAGTCGTTGCTACGCTGGTCACGACCATCATCTCGGGCGCCGACTACATGATTGCCTTCGCGCGTCGCGCGATGGCAGCTTAGCGCGACGCTCATGCGTCAGCTCACGCTCGGTGTTCGCCTGAAGGAGCGAGCCACGTTCGATAGTTTTCTCGCGCGTGGCAACGAGGAACTCGTCGCGCATTTGCGCAGTGTGGCCGACACGGGCCAGCGCGCCGCGATCTGGCTCGCGGGGTCCGCCGCGAGCGGCAAGTCGCACTTGCTACAAGCCACCTGTGCGCGCGCCGGCGCGAGCCTGCGAGCGGGGTACTTTCCGTTGGCGAGCTTGCTTGAATTCGGCGCGGACGCGCTGCAAGGTGCGGAAACGCTCGCGCTCGTTTGTGTCGACGACCTGGATCGCGTGGTAGGTTCGCCGCCTTGGGAGCGCGCGCTGTTCAATTTGTATCGCGAACTCGATGAACGTCGCGCCATGTTCGTCGCGGCCGCCACAGCGCCGGCCGCGGCGCTGCCATGGCAGCTGGCCGATCTGCGCTCGCGCTTGGCCGCCTGTACGACATTCACGGTGCACGCGTTGGACGACGAGGCGCAAGCCGAGGCACTGCAATTGCGCGCGAGGCTGCGTGGGCTCGACCTGCCGCCAGAAACCGCCCGCTATCTGCAGCGACGCATGCCCCGCGACATGGCAACACTGGCCGAACTGCTTGATACCTTGGATGACGCCTCGCTCGAGGCGCAGCGTCGGCTTACCGTGCCGTTCATCCGGGACGTGCTCGACGCGCAGCTGCGAGAGTGACGGCGAGTTCGGCGACGCGCGCGCCTAACGACTGTGCGATTCGCTTCTCGGCATCGGCGAGCTGCCCGGGCTGCTGTGCCGCGACGCCGACGTGCGTGGCACCGTAGGGCGAGCCGCCCGAGCGTGTGGTCGACAAGTCTGGGTGCGTAAAAGGTACGCCCACGATGTACATGCCGTGGTGGATCAGCGGCAGCATCATGGTCAGTAACGTCGATTCCTGGCCACCATGCATCGATTGCGACGCCGAGAACACGCCGGCGGGCTTGCCTGCGAGTGCGCCAGCGAGCCACAGAGCCGACGTACCATCGAGAAAATACTTGAGCGGTGCTGCCATGTTGCCGAAGCGCGTCGGGCTCCCTAACAACACGCCATCGGCCTGTTGCAGGTCATCGAGGGTTGCGTAGGGGGCGCCGCTGTCCGGCACAGGCTTTGTTGGGCGCTCACTCTCCGCACTGACAGGCGGCACCGTGCGCAGCTTCGCAGTAGCCTGCGCCACCGATTCGATGCCGCGACACGCTTGGCGAGCGAGTTCGGCCGTCGAGCCGCCGCGTGAGTAGTACAGCACGAGAATTTCCACGCTCATTCGGTATCCTGTTCGGGCGTTGTCAGCCGAGAGAGCAATTATGCAGGTTTGCCGCAAGAGTATCGTCAGTGGTCGCGTGCAAGGCGTGTACTACCGCGCGACGGCAGTGCGCCGTGCGCACGAGCTCGGCGTGACGGGCTACGCCCGCAATTTGGTCGATGGGCGCGTCGAAGTGCTCGCTTGCGGCGAGTTGCAGGCGGTCGAGCAGTTCGTCGCGTGGCTATGGACTGGATCGACCGCGTCAAAAGTCACGGCGGTTGAAACGACGGAACTCGAGGCCGCGGCCGGTCAGAATTTCGCGGACTTCACTGCGGGCTGACTCGACTCGGCCCGGTCGGCCTGTTCGGTGCGCTCGAGGCCCAGATCATCGGCGCCGTTCCAGCGCGACCAGCGATTGATCACGAGGTCGGAGTACACCCGCTTGCCTACGCTACCGTTGTAGCGCGCCAACGCGCGCGCGATGTTGCCGCGCTCGCGCTTCAAATAGTGTCGGAAGATCGCGGTGCCCATGCGGATGTTATCTGGCGCTCGCACCAGTTGGTGGCGACGCATGCCGAGCTCTTCGGGCCAGAATGGCATCACCTGCATCAAGCCCACCGCACCAGCGTGCGAAACCGCCCAGGTATTGAAGCCGCTTTCGACATCGATGATGGCCATGACGAGGCCGGGTGGTAGACGCTGTGTGCCGGGGCGATGCGCTTCGCAAAACACGTGCTTCAGGATCAGCATGCGCTCAGCGTGATCTGGCACTTTGCGCCGCAGGCGCGGCTCCATCATCTTGTACCACACGGCCGATTCGTATTCGTCTTCGAAGCACTCGGCCTGCGCGATGGCCTCAGAGACGACCGCTTTCAGCTCCGGGTCCCGTTGCGCATTCGCGCTCGGACTCGCGTGCGCGAAGTTCGCGCTGAGTAGCGCGATGCCGCACGCCGCGGCCGCGAGCAACAGGCCCGCTAGCGAGCGGTTGTTAGACCGCAAGCTTGGAGCGAATGAAGCCGAGTGCTTCATGGGCCGGGAATTCGACAGACTCAGTGGCGCGGCGGTGCCGATACTCGAGCTTGCCCGCATCGAGACCGCGCTCGCCCACCACGATCCGATGGGGAATGCCGAGGAGCTCAGCGTCCGCGAACTTGACGCCCGGACGTTCGTCGCGGTCGTCGAATAGCACTTCGATGCCGGCGGCGGTGAATTCTTGATAGAGCTTTTCGGCAGCTTCTCGAACACGTTGCGACTTCGCCATGTTGATGGGCACGAGGACCACATGAAACGGTGCGATCGCGTCGGGCCAAATGATGCCACGTTCATCATGATTCTGTTCAATCGCGGCCGCTACGACGCGGGTCACACCGATGCCGTAACAGCCCATGTACAGGACGGCCGATTTGCCCGATTCATCGAGGACGGTCGCCCCCATGGCCTGCGAGTACTTCTGGCCCAGTTGGAAAATGTGGCCCACTTCGATGCCGCGTGCGATCGAGAGCGTGCCTTTGCCCGAGGGGCTGGGGTCTCCCACGACGACGTTGCGCAAGTCGGCCGCGAGCGGTTCGGGCAGGTCGCGGCCCCAATTCACGCCTTGCAAGTGCTGGTCTTTTTGGTTCGCGCCGCAAACGAAATCGGCCAGCGCGAGCGCACTGTGATCTGCGTAGATTTTGCACGCGAGGCCGACCGGCCCAATGAAGCCGGGCTCACAACCGGCGACTCGGACGACGGCCTCCGGCGCCGCAAGCTTGAGCGGGTTGGCAACGCCCGGCAGCTTCTGCGCTTTGATTGCATTCAGATCGTGGTCGCCGCGCACGACTAGCGCGACGAGCCCGCCGTCGTCGCCGTCGACGAGCAAGGTTTTCACGAGGCGCGAGGCCGGGACACCGAGCAGCGCGCTCACCTCGGCGATGGTCTTGGCGTTCGGTGTCGCAACGGTTGTTAGCGCGGCACGCGGCGCAGCCCGTGGCGTTTGCGGCGGTAACGCGGGTGCCATTTCGAGGTTACCGGCGTATTCGTCGCCATCGGAAAATGCGATCGCGTCCTCGCCCGACGCGGCGAGTACATGAAACTCCTGCGAGGCGTTGCCGCCGATGGCGCCGGTGTCCGCTTGCACCGCACGAAACTTCAGCTGCAGACGCGTGAAAATGCGCGTGTAGGCGTGGTACATCGCCTCATAGCCTGCGGCGAGGGATTGCTCATCGAGATGGAAGGAATAGGCGTCCTTCATCAAGAACTCACGGGCACGCATCACGCCGAAGCGCGGCCGGACCTCGTCGCGGAACTTGGTTTGGATCTGGTAGAAATTCACCGGGAGTTGCCGATAGCTCTTCAGCTCGCGGCGCGCGATGTCGGTGATGACCTCCTCGTGAGTCGGTCCTACACAAAAGTCGCGCTGGTGGCGATCCTTCAGGCGCAGCAGTTCCGGGCCGAATTTGTCCCAACGACCGGACTCGACCCAGTACTCGGCAGGCTGAATCGCCGGCATGAACACTTCGAGTGCACCGGCACGGTTCATCTCTTCACGCACGATCGCCTCGACTTTGCGGAGTGTCCGCAAACCGAGCGGTAACCAGCTGTACAAGCCTGCCGCAGCACGGCGAATGAGCCCTGCGCGCAGCATGAGTTGATGGCTGACAACCTCCGCTTCGGACGGGGTTTCCTTGGTCGTATTGATCGGGTAGTGAGTCCAACGCATAAGGCCGCGAAGTCTAGCAGGTGAGGGCAGGCGGCGTGGCGCTGGCCCGCGACGCGATAGAGCCCTATCATGACGCACCATGTCTGAACCTCAGGCCGTGAGGCCCGTACGCCGCGGCGTCTTCATTCTCCCGAACTTGATGACGACGGGCTGCCTGTTCTCGGGCTTCTACGCCATCATCGCCGCCATCGACGGTAACTTCGTGCGGGCGGGTATCGCGGTGTTCGTCGCGATGGTGTTCGACGGGCTCGATGGCCGCATCGCGCGCTGGACTGGCACCGAGAGTACGTTCGGGAAGGAGTACGACAGTCTCGCCGATATGGTGTCGTTCGGAGTTGCACCGGCCATCGTCACCTACCAGTGGGGCGTGGTTCGGATTGCCGAGTACGGCGATGCGTGGCGTCGATTTGCATGGTTGATCGCATTCTTCTACGCGGCGGCTGCCGCGCTGCGCCTCGCGCGTTTCAATGCGCGTGCTGCGACCGCTGATAAGCGCTACTTCGAAGGATTGCCGAGCCCTTCGGCCGCGGCAACGGTCGCCGCCTTCATTTGGTTCTTCAGCCAGTGGCGCGAGCCGGGCCTGTTGGGCTTGATCGTGGCCGTCACGGTCACTGGTCTCGCTGGCGCGTTGATGGTGTCGTCGTTCAGCTATCCAAGCCTCAAGCAAGTCGATGTCGACCGGCGTGTCAAGTTCGCCTACTTCGTCATCGTGCCGCTGTTCTTCCTGCTGATCGCGGTGGACCCACCCACGATGTTGTTTGCGATGTTCGCCACGTACGCGCTTTCCGCGCCGGTGCTGTGGCTGTGGCGTCGCTTCCTGCGCCTGTTTCGGAGTAGTTAGGTGACGATGTCACGGCTCGCCGATCCGCGCATTCGCGCAGAGTACTTGCAGGCTCTGGGTATCGAGAGTTGGGTCGCTCGTGCTGCGCACGCCACCGAGACCCAGGCGACGCCGGTTGTCCGCCGAGCAGATACGCCTGCCGTTCCGCCCGTCGAGGTGCCGGTCGCCGACTGGCCGACGCTGCGCGCAGAGGTTCGCGGCTGCACGCGCTGCGGCTTGCACGCGGGTCGCACGCAAACCGTGTTTGGGGTCGGCGCCGCACGCGCAGATTGGTTGATCATTGGTGAGGCGCCCGGTGCCGAGGAAGATCGACAGGGTGAGCCGTTCGTGGGCCGCGCAGGGCAGCTGTTGAATGCCATGTTGCGCTCGATCGGTTTGCCGCGCGACACGGTGTTCATCGCAAACGTACTCAAATGTCGCCCGCCGGGCAATCGCGATCCGCGTCCTGACGAAGTGGCTAGTTGTTTGCCTTACTTGCATCGTCAGATTGCCTTGATTCAGCCGCGCTTGATCCTCGCCGTCGGACGCATCGCTGCGCAAAACTTGTTAGCAACGGACGTACCGCTGGCGCGGTTACGGAGCCGCGTGCATGAATTTGGCGAACGGCCGACTCCGTTGATCGTGACCTATCATCCGGCCTACCTACTGCGCTCGCCAGCGGAGAAGCGCAAGGCGTGGGAAGACCTCAAATTCGCGCGCAGCACCTTCCAGCGATTGGCCGGAGCCAGTGCCTAACATGGCGACGGCCGCTGATCAGTTCCGCGAGTTCCCGCGCGTCAACGTCCGGCCGATGCTGGAGTCGGACGTGCCGAGCATCATTGCGATCGAACGCAAGTCCTACGCATTCCCATGGAGCGATGGCATTTTTCGCGACTGCATACGGGTCGGCTACACGTGCCGCGTACTCGACTTGCAAGGCCAGATCATCGGCTACGGCGTGATGAGCATCGGGGCCGGCGAGGCCCACATACTCAACTTGTGCGTGCTCGAGGAGTTTCGTTCGGTCGGGTTCGGGCGGCGGTTACTCGAGTACCTGCTGGATCGTGGTGCTGCCGCTGGAATGGGCGAGGCGTTTCTCGAGGTGCGGCCGTCCAATCTGGCGGCGATTCGCCTCTATCAATCGATGGGCTTCGAGCAAGTCGGCGTACGACGCGGGTATTACCAAGCACCGGGCGGACGGGAGGATGCGGCTGTGCTGCGGCTGTCATTGCTGGAGCGTCGCACCCGAGTCGATTGACTCCTGGGCCCGCAGTGCTCGGCTGATCGGGTACAATCCGCGGCCTTTTTTCCACCCCTTGTCGTTTCCATGCAAGTCGAGCAAGAAATCGCGCGGCGGCGCACTTTTGCGATCATCTCGCACCCCGATGCGGGCAAGACGACGCTTACCGAAAAGCTGCTCCTGTTCGGGGGTGCAATCCAGCTCGCGGGCACTGTCAAAGGCCGCAAGGCGGCACGGCATGCGACGTCCGATTGGATGCGGCTCGAACAACAGCGCGGCATCTCCGTCACTTCGTCCGTGATGCAGTTTCCGTTTCGGGACAGCATCGTCAATCTGCTCGACACGCCTGGCCACGAGGACTTCAGCGAGGACACGTACCGCACGTTGACAGCGGTGGACTCCGCATTGATGGTGATCGACTGCGCGAAGGGCGTCGAAGAGCGCACCATCAAGCTGATGGATGTTTGTCGTTTGCGCGATACGCCCATCATGACGTTCATCAACAAACTCGATCGTGAAGGTCGAGCGCCCATCGAGTTACTCGATGAAATCGAGCGCGTGCTCGCGATCCGCACAGCGCCAGTGACTTGGCCGATCGGCATGGGTCGCGATCTCGCAGGCGTGTATCACCTGCTCGAGGATCGAATCTACGTATACGAGGCCGCAGGCCGTGGCACGCGCGGCGAGAACCGCACGATCGATGGTCTGCACTCGGCCGCCGGTCGTGAGTTCCTCGGGGTTCGTGCAGCGCGCTTCGATGAGGAGATCGAATTGGTACGCGGCGCGACCGAAGCGTTCGATCCGCAAGCGTATCGCGCCGGCCAGCAGACGCCGGTGTTCTTTGGCTCGGCCATCAGTAACTTTGGCGTCGAGGAGTTGTTAGCCGCGTTCACGCAGCACGCGCCGGGGCCGCTGCCACGCGCAACCCTGCAACGGGCGGTGGAGCCGACGGAAAACAAGCTGACGGGCTTCGTGTTCAAGATCCAGGCGAACATGGATCCGCAGCACCGCGATCGGATCGCATTCATGCGCGTGTGCTCCGGGCGCTACCAACGCGGCATGCGCTTCTACCACGTGCGTCTCGCCAAGGAAGTGCGCGTCGCCGATGCGCTGACGTTCATGGCGGCGGAGCGTCAAGCAGCCGATGAAGCGTTCGCGGGCGACATCATCGGCCTACACAATCACGGTACGATCAACATCGGCGATACGTTCACCGAAGGTGAAAAGCTCACCTTCACGGGCATCCCGAACTTCGCGCCCGAGATCTTCCGGCGCGCGGTGCTGAAGGACCCGCTCAAGATGAAGCAATTGCAGAAAGGTCTCGCGCAGCTCTGCGAAGAGGGTGCGACGCAGTTGTTCAAGCCGGTGCGCAACAACGACTTGATCTTGGGTGCCGTCGGGCAGCTACAGTTTGAAGTAGTCGCCTTCCGACTGGCCGATGAGTACAGCGTGCAATGTAACTTCGAGCCGATTGCCGTGCACACGGCGCGCTGGGTCTATGCCAAGGATGAGCGCAAGCTCGAGGAGTTTCGGTCGAAGGCGCATGACAATTTGGCGATCGATCACTCGGGGGCGCCGGTGTATCTCGCGCCTACGCGTGTCAATCTCGATTTGACGATCGAGCGCTGGCCCGACATCCAGTTTCAGCGCACGCGCGAACATCTCGCGAGCTAACAACCCAACCGGCGGATACTGCGTACATGCCAGCCAGCCCCAAGATTGCCCTCGTGACGGTCGACGCTGCGCGCGCGCTCGACGAGGACTTGCCGCCCTTGGCGGAAGCGCTCGCGCAAGCGGGGGCTGCCGTGTCGATCGTGAGTTGGGACGATACGAGTGTCGCCTGGTCGGCGTTCGATCTTGCGCTGCTGCGCTCAACCTGGGACTACGTAGACCGGCTTGCCGAGTTCTTGGCGTGGACCGAGCGTGCGAGCGGCGCAACACGCCTGCGCAATCCGCCGCAGATCGTGCGCTGGAATACCGACAAACAGTACTTGGGTGATTTGGCGGCTGCCGGCGTGCCCATCATCCCGTCGGCATTCACACGCGTCGGTGAGCCTGTGGAGTTGCCAGAGGCCGCTGAGTGGGTCGTGAAGCCGTCGGTCGGCGCGGGATCGCGCGGTGCGCGACGGTTCGCCGCCAGCGAGCGCGCGGCGGCCCTCGCGCATGCGAACGCGTTGCTGGCGGAGGGCCGCACCGTGCTCACGCAACCGTATTTGTCGAGCGTCGATTCCCTCGGCGAGACCGCACTGATGTTCTTCGCGGGCGAGTTCAGTCATGCAATTCGCAAAGGCCCACTGTTGCGCCGTGGGGCAGGTGAGGTCGAGGGCTTGTTTGCGCCGGAGAGCATCACGCCGCGTACGCCGGGCACGGATGAGCTCGAGGTTGCGCGTCGCGCGGTTAATGTCATTCCAGGCGGCGTGCCGTTATATGCGCGCGTTGACTTGATTCGGGACGCTCATGGCGTGCCGTGCGTGCTCGAGCTCGAGCTCACGGAGCCGTCGCTGTTCTTCGCGCATTCGGCAGATAGCGCGGCGCGCTTCACGCGCGCGATTCTCGCGGCCAGTACGGCGCGGTAGTCGTGCGCGCCGCGACGCGGTAGCCTTGCGGCGTGCGCGATCTTTTCAAGCGTCGGCCTGTCGTGTCATGGGCCCTATATGACTGGGCCAATTCGGCGTTCGCCACGACCGTCATGGCGGGCTTCTTTCCGACCTTCTTCAAACAATTTTGGAGCGCGGGTGGCGATGCCACGAGTAGTACCGTGCGTCTGGGCGTTGCGAACGCGATCGCAGGGCTCGTGATCGCGATTCTCGCGCCGGTGCTCGGCGCGGTTGCGGACAAGGGTGGGCGACGTAAGCAATTCTTATTGGCGTGGACCTTGGTGGGCGTGACCGCAACGGCGGGCATGTATTTCGTCGCGCAGGGCGAGTGGCAGTGGGCGGCGGCGCTGCTCGTGGTGGCGACGATGGGCTTCAGCGGGGCGATCGTGTTCTACGACTCCATGTTGCTCGACGTGGCGGAGCCGCACGACTTCGATCGCGTCTCTGCATTTGGTTTTGCAGCGGGCTATCTGGGTGGCGGCGTGTTGTTCACCATTAATGTGCTGATGACGTTGAAGCCCGCATGGTTCGGGCTTGATGGCGCGGCACAGGCGGTTCAGCTCTCGTTTCTGACGGTAGCGCTCTGGTGGCTATTGTTCTCGTTGCCGTTGCTGCGCGACGTGCAACCACGCTATGCAGCGCCGCCGCTCGCGACCGGTGCGGCCATTCGGGCAGGTTTGGCGGAGTTGCGGGATACGCTGTCGCACGTGCGGCAGTACCGCCCGGTCGTGCTGTTTCTCGTCGCTTACTGGTTCTACATCGACGCCGTCAACACGATCATCAAGATGGCCATCGACTACGGCTTGTCGCTTGGCTTGCCAGCCTCTGGGTTGTTAGCCGCTTTGCTGCTGACTCAGTTCGTGGCGTTTCCCGCAGCGCTTGCATTCGGGGCATTGGGTGCGCGAATCGGTGCCAAGCGCGGCATCTTGTTGGGGCTCGTCGTGTACGGCGCCGTGACGGTGTACGCGTACTTCCTCGATACGGTTCAGGAGTTCTACGCGATGGCCGTCGTCGTGGGTCTCGTACAAGGTGGCGTGCAGAGCTTGTCGCGCTCGTTCTTCGGTCAACTCGTGCCGCCGGGCAAGAATGCGGAGTTCTTCGGTTTCTACAACATGATGGGCAAATTTGCGACGGTGTTGGGCCCGCTATTGATTGCGGTCGTCGCGGCGATCACGGGTGACGCACGCGCCTCGATCATCTCGTTGCTGTTGTTGTTCGCCGTCGGTGCCGTGTTGTTGTTGCGAGTGCCGACGCGCGCCTAGTGAGGCGCCGTGCGGGGCGCCTGCCAGCTAGCCGGGTCGACGCCGTAGAACTCGGCTAACAACCCGTATAGTTCCAGATGCCTGGCGCGCATGTCGCTTGCGCGCTCGAAGAAGGCCTCTGTGGCAGTCGCGAAGAACTCCGCCGGATCCTCGGCGCCATAGGGATCGATGACGGTCTCGTCCGCTTCCGCAGGCGTCGTCTGCAGCCGCTCGAACTCCGCTTCGAATACGTCGTGCCACGTGCTCGCACCGCCGCGCGCGGCAGGCCGAGCCGAGAGCGCGCCGTCAAAAGTCTCATCGATGTAGTGGGCGAACTCATGCAGCGCGAGATTCCAGGCGCCGACGCCGGGCGGGGGCGCGACGATGTCTTGCCACGACAAGACGATCTGTTCCGTATCGATCGCTTGGCCCGACAGAACATCCTCGCCCTCGGTGACGACGCCCGCAGCGTCTTCTTCGTGAATTGGCGCGACGAACTCGGTGGGATACACCAATACGGTGCGCAATGCGCTGTAGATCGACGAGCCATGCTTGAGCGCGAGCAGCGCCGCGTGGCCTGCGATGACGATGCGCATCTCAGGCGTGATCTCAAGGCCGTCGCAACCGATCAGCTCCACGCGCGACAAGAAATCGAGCGTTTGGCGCTCCAGACGTACCTGCAGATCGGGCGGCATCGTGGCGTAGAGCGGCATGCGCCGACGCAAGATTTCTCGCCAAGCGTCCTGAAACGGTTGTGTACGAACCGCTTGGCGGCGTCGCTCGGCGGAGATGCGGGTGCCCCACCACGCCAACAGGGCAAGACCCGCAAGGATCAGTAGTGTGAGACCGATATCGAATGCGATCACGTGCCCTTTTTGAGCTTTGCCACAAGATCGATGTACCCCTGCATCGCTTTATCTTGCGCCATCCCTTTGCGCTTCGCCCACGCATCGTACTTTGCACGGCCCGTGATATTGAGCATGCCTGGACGCTCGCCTGACACGTCGCCTTCTGTACCTTGCTTGTAAAGGGCGTAGAGCTCAAGCATTTGGCTATCGCTCGGGCGCTTCGGTAGTTTCGTCACTTCCTTCGCTGCGGTGGCGAAGGCCTTCTTGATGTCTGCCATGTGAATTCCCCTCACGGCCTCATTGGGGCCGGCGAGCAAATTCTAGCGCGGTCTGCCGCTCTCGGCGGCAAAGCGTCGCACGTCGCTTGCGAACTGCCGCAAGTCGGCCGCGTCGATCGCGTGCGCAGATTGCCGACCGAACCGCAACGCGTTGTAGCGCGCGGCGATCGCCAGCGCGTCGGCGCGTAGATCGGGCCTCGCCTTGGCAACGCGCGTGGCGAAATCGAGTGCCGGCTCGTGTGCGGCCCGGGCGGGTACCAGCCGCGCGCACTTGGCGCAGAAGCTAAGCCAAATCTTGGCCACGGCGTCGGGTCGGCGTCGGTCGAGGAAGCGGCGGAGAGCGAAGGCAATCGCAATCATCCACGCAATGAAGCCGATGGCGAGGGCGATTCCGAGACCGCGCCACCCGGCGTCACCGAAGCCGAGGCGTTCGAGTAAACGCAACTGACTGCGAATATCGAACTCCACGACGTTCTGGCGCCACCAGTGATTGGCACCATCCCACATCATGGCCATCCGCGACAAAAACGCGGACTCGTGGAACAACCGCGCAGGGCCCGACATCGAGTCGGGCAGCAAGTCGATGACGCCGCGATTGAGGCGTTCGGGCTCCACGACTCCCGTGGGATCGAATCGCACCCAGCCGCGGCCTTCGAACCACACTTCGGTCCACGCATGTGCGTCCGAGTGGCGCACGATGAGATAGCCGCCGATCGGGTTCCATTCGCCGCCCAAATAGCCGGTGACTACGCGGGCTGGGATGCCGCCCGCGCGCATCACCGTGGCGAACGCGGACGCATAGTGGCCGCAGAAGCCGAGTTTCGTTTCGAAAAGAAACTCATCAACCGTATCGAGAGACGTGCGTGGCGGCTCCAAGCTGTACTCAAACCCCTCGGTGCGGAAGTGCTCGAGCATCGCATTGGCGAACGCAGCGTCGTCTGGGTGGCGTGCGCGCAGCGCTGCGGCAAACTCCCGAGTGCGCGGATTGCGCGCACGGCGCAAATCAGTGTGAATCCGCCGCGCGAGCGGCGACAGCTCGCCGACCGGCCGCGTCTCCAGGTACGAGCGTGCCGAGTAGCTCGTCACTTCGCTGACAGGTTCGATCGAGATCAGTTGTTTGTCGGGCGTCAGGTACACGCCGCGGCGCGGCGCCTCGGCCACGGACTCGAGCGCAAACCACCAGCGCCGATTCGAGGGCTCAAGGGTCACTTTGTAGCGTATGGGTGAGCCTAACAACTCAACGGGCGGCTCGCGGTACGGCACGCCTGGCGTACGTCGCCAGGTCACCCCATCGAACTGTGTCAGCACCGGTCCGCGCCAATAGCGTTGCGCGGGCGGCGGCGGCGAGGACTCGAAGACGACGCGGAAGGCGGGCTCGTAGTCCTGGATCAACTGATCGATGGTCCCGGGTGACATCTCGTCGCTGAGGCCGGTCGTCGCGGCGCCGCTCGATGGTAGCGCCCAGAACTGACCTGCGAGCCGCGGAAAGAACAGGAAGAAAAGCGCTGCCACGGGTAATGCGAGCAGCAGGGACCGGCCGGCGAGCCGCAGCGCTGCCGCAATCGACTGCTGCGCTGAACGCTGCGCGCCAAGCGCAATGGCTGTGCATGCCGCCCATGCGACGGCGGCATAAAGGGGTGCACGCGTCAATGTTTGGCTTGCGAGGCACGCGGCTAACAAGAGGAACAGCGCGACGGCGATGACGACGAGTTCGTCGCGCCGCGTGCGCGACTCGAGCAGCTTCAAAGCGCCCATCAGGACCAGCAGCGTCGAGCCTGCTTGCAAGCCGTTCAGCGTGCGAAAAGCGGCGTAGACCGCGAGCAAACTGCCGAATGCGGCCAGCGCAAATCCAGTGCGGATTAGCCGACGATGACTGAACGCGGGTAGCCAACCGGTGATGATGGCGAAACGGACGGCTGCGGCGCCCACGACGGCGAGTAGCGACCAGACTGGCAAATCCGTGGCGTGTAGGGCGGACGCGAACAACAGCACGACGATCGGCGCGAGCGCCGCCGTCTGTTCGGCATCGAGCGCGAGGCGCCAACTGGCAGCACGGCTCATGAACGCTCCAGCGGTATGGGCTCCGCGCGAAAGCGCGCCAGCGCGCCAAGGCAGCGGTCGCGGTGTGCAAGGCCATCCTCCGGTGCGAGGACTTCCTGGCCGAGGTCGAGGCCAAAACGCTCGCCGTGAGCATGCGCATTGACGCACCAGCTCGCGAGTTGTCCGAGGGCTGTCTCGAGCGGCAGGTGTGCGACGTCGGCGAACGCGAAGACGCGCTGGTCGCCCGCGGGCGACTCATACTCTTTGACTAACAAGTTGCCACCGCGAGCGTAAGCACGCCAGGCCACCTGACGCGGGGAATCGCCGTCGCGAAAGTCTCGCAACGAGCTCCATTCGTCATCGCCCGCGCGATGCAGGGCCTGCGATTCGCGGCCGGTGGAACTCGACAGCGGCGGTGGGCGTGTGCCTTGCGGGGCAGGGTAGGCCAACACGGTGGCCGGTAGATGCAGCCACGTCCACGCTTCGAAGAGACCGAACGGGAATCGTGTCGCGATGCGAACTCGTGGCACGAGCCAAACGCCACGGCGCGGCAATGCGACGTCGATTTCCCAGCGTCGCACCTCGCGTGCCGGCAGATCGATTGTGGAACTCGCCTGTGTCCCGATCCTTGCCACGAGCAAGCCGCGTTGTGCCGCGGCTTCGTTGTGCAGCGTCACGATGACCTTGCCGGACTCGCTCGCAAAGCCGTCTTGCGTGGCGAGCCCGAGCACGCGCGTGCCGAGCAGATTGCGGTGCGTCAGGTGCATGCTGACAACCAAAAAGCCCGCCAGCCAAAACGTCAGAAACAAAGCGGAGCTGTTGTTGTAATTGAGCCCAGCTAACAACATGAAGAACAGCAAGCCGGCAAAGCCGATGCCCGCTTTGGTCGGCAGAATGTAGACACGGCGCCCGTGGATGCTGAGCGGCGTGCTGTCGTCACCCTGGCGACGCTTCACCCAAGCCGCTGAACGGACGGCGAGCGCTTGGCGAAGCCGCTGGAGCACCGTGCGATCTCCTAGACGGGCACAGCGACCGATTTCAGGACGTCGTCGGCGACGGAGCGTCCCGCAGCTGTCGTCATGCCATCTCGTCGTTCGAGGCGGTGATTCGCCACCGCGCCGAACACCGCTTGCACGTCCTCTGGCAACACCGCGTCGCGACGTGCTAACAAGGCCCAGGCCTGCGCCGCCCGCAATAGGCCTTGGCCGGCGCGCGGCGATAAACCGGCGCGCAAGTCGGTCCGCTCGCGGGTTTGCTTCAGCAGCGCCTGCACGTAATCGAGCAGTGCCGGGGCGACGTGTACCGCGCGTACATCGTGTTGCAAGGTCAGTACGCTCGCAGCGCTCAATGCTGGCGTCATGCCGGGCAATAGATCGCGCCGTTCACCGTTGGCTAACAGCTCACGCTCATGCGCCTCGCCGGGATAACCCAGTGAGATGCGCATCAGGAAGCGATCGAGCTGCGACTCGGGGAGGCGAAAGGTGCCGACCTGTTCTTGCGGATTTTGTGTTGCGACGACAAAGAACGGGTCGGGCAAACGATAGGTCGTTAGGTCTGCGCTCACTTGCCGCTCTTCCATCGCCTCGAGCAGCGCGCTCTGCGTTTTCGGGCTCGCGCGGTTCACTTCGTCGGCGAGTAGGAGCTGCGTGAAGATCGGACCTTTGCGGAAATTGAACTGCTGGCTCGCGCGATCGAAGATCGACACGCCGAGGATGTCCGCGGGCAATAGATCGCTGGTGAACTGGACCCGCTGCCACGCTAAGCCGAGTACATGCGCGAGCGCGTGCGCAAGCGTGGTCTTGCCGACGCCGGGCACGTCTTCGATCAGCAAGTGCCCGCGCGCCAACAAGCATGCGAGGGCGAGGCGCACCGCGTGGGGTTTGCCCAGGATGATGGAATCGAGCGTGGCCAAGGCACGCACGACGTTGTCGGGTGATACGGGAGTTCGGTTCTCGGCAGCTGCCTGCATGCGGGGTCGCCTTAACTTATTTCAGCCAAGCATACCCGGGCTGGGAGGCCCGCAAACGTGATGATGCTCTCAGAGCAGCTTGCGCACCGTGTCCATCTGCTGCCGCATACGCTCGACCTGTGATTGCAGCTCCGCCAGCCGCGTTTTGTCCTGGGCGACGACGTCGGGCGGCGCATTGCGCACGAAGCTTTCGTTCGCGAGCTTGCCGCGCAGCTTGCCGATATCCGAATCATGCTTGGCAAGACGCTTGGTGAGTCGCTCGAGTTCCGCGTTCGGTTCGATGAGGCCCGCCATGGGCACGAGTAGTACGAGGTCGCCGACGATGGCAGCGGCGGCGGGCGGCGCGGCATCTTCGGCCGCCAGGTACTCGCACCGTTCGAGGCCTGCGAGTCGATCGAGAAACACGCCGAGGCGCGCCACGTAATCGCGATCTTGCGCTGAGGCATTCTGCAACAGCAGCGGCAAGCGCCGTGACGGCGCGATGTCCATTTCACCGCGCACTTGTCGAACCGCAAGGATCACATCGCGCAACCACTGCGCTTCGCGTTCGGCGGCCGCATCGGCGGGGAACTCCGCAGCGCGCGGGTAGGGGGACAACATGACGCTCGGCGCAGCATGTGACACGACACCCGCGCTGCGACACAGCGGACTCACACGCTGCCAGATCTCTTCGGTGATGAAGGGCATGATCGGGTGCAGCGCACGCAGAAGCGCTTCGAGCACCTCGAGCAGCGTCCGACGAGCACCGCGCTTCAATGCAGGCGAGGTGTTGTCGCCTTGCAGGATCGGCTTGGTGAACTCCAGGTACCAGTCGCAGAACTCGTACCACGTAAACTCGTACAGTGCGCTCGCGGCAAAGTCGAAGCGGTACTCGCGCAGCGCGCCATCGGCAGTCCGCAGCGCATGGCCCAAGCGGGAACGAATCCAGCGATCAGCCACTGACAATTCGGCGGGGCCGACAATGTCGTCGGCCGGAATCGCGCCGTCGGGGCCTTCCAGCGTCATCAGCACGAAGCGCGCGGCGTTCCACAGCTTGTTGCAGAAATTGCGGTAACCGCCGACGCGACCCAAATCGAACCGAATGTCACGCGAGGGGCCCGCGAGGGATGCGAACGTGAAGCGCAAAGCGTCCGTGCCGTAAGGCGCGATACCTTCCGGGAACTGTTTGCGCGTCGACTTTTCGATGCTGGTCGCCATCTGTGGCTGCATCAATCCCGTGGTGCGCTTTGCCACGAGTGTCTGCAAATCGATGCCATCGACGATGTCGAGCGGGTCGATGACGTTGCCCTTCGACTTCGACATCTTGTCGCCATGCTCATCGCGGATGAGGCCCGTGATGTAGACATCGCGGAACGGCACGTCGCCAGCGAACTTCATGCCCATCATGATCATCCGCGCGACCCAGAAGAAGATGATGTCAAAGCCGGTGACGAGCACGTTGGTCGGATAGAACTTGGCGAGCTCCGGTGTTTTGTCGGGCCAGCCGAGCGTGGAGAACGGCCACAACGCGGAGGAGAACCACGTGTCGAGCACATCGTCGTCTTGGCGCAGCACAACGTTCGCGGCGAGCCCGTGTTTGGCGCGAACTTCGGCTTCATCGCGACCGACATATAACCCACCGCGCTCGTCGTACCACGCTGGGATGCGATGCCCCCACCAAAGCTGGCGGCTGACGCACCAGTCTTTGATGTTGCGCATCCACTCGAAGTAGGTCTTCGACCAGTTGTCAGGCACGAAACGGATGCGACCGCTCTCAACGGCTTCAATGGCGGGTGCGGCCAAGGGCGCGATCTTGACGTACCACTGATCCGTGAGATACGGCTCGATCACCGCCTGCGTGCGATCACCGCGCGGCACCATGAGCTTATGAGGCTCGACTTTCTCGAGCAAGCCTGCGGCTTCGAGATCGCTAACGACTAACTTACGTGCTTCGAAGCGATCGAGCCCTTGATAGCGCGCCGGTGCTGCCGAGTTGATCTTGGCATCAGGCGTGAAGATATTGATTTGCGGCAGCTGGTGACGCTGCCCGATATCGTAATCGTTGAAGTCGTGCGCCGGCGTGATCTTGACGCAGCCTGAACCGAACGCGGCATCGACATAGCTATCGGCAATCACCGGGATCGTGCGGCCCGTCAGCGGCAGCGTGAGTTGTTTGCCAATCAAATGGCGGTAGCGATCGTCGTCGGGGTTTACGGCCACGGCCGTGTCGCCGAGCATCGTCTCAGGGCGCGTCGTGGCAACGACGACATGGCCCGAGCCGTCCGCGACGGGATAGCGCAGGTGCCAGAGGCTACCGGCTTCCTCCTCCGAGACGACTTCCAGATCCGAGACGGCCGTGAGCAACACAGGGTCCCAATTGACGAGCCGCTTACCGCGATAGATCAGACCTTCTTCATGCAGCTTGACGAACACCTCGGTGACGGCGCGCGACAAACCAGGATCCATCGTGAAGCGATCGCGCGTCCAATCCACCGACGTGCCGAGGCGGCGCATCTGGCGCGTGATCGTGCCGCCCGAATGCTCTTTCCATTCCCACACGCGTTCAAGGAACTGTTCGCGCCCGAGATCGTGTCGCGAGACACCCTTGGCCGCGAGTTGGCGCTCCACCACCATTTGCGTTGCAATGCCGGCGTGATCGGTGCCGCTCTGCCACAGCGCGGAGTCGCCCTGCATGCGATGCCAACGCGTCAGCAAGTCCATCAACGTGTGCTGGAACGCATGGCCCATGTGCAGCGTGCCCGTGACGTTCGGTGGCGGCAGCATGATGCAGTAGGGCGCGCCCGTCGCTTGGGGTGCAAACCAACCTGCGGCTTCCCAGCGTTGGTAGATGCGTTGCTCGATCGATTGCGGGGCGTAGGCTTTATCCATGCGGCAGGGCTAGTTCAACGAGACGACGGGGATACGGTGTGGGTTTCGGGCGCGCTGCCGGCCTCACGATAGGCGCGAAAGCGCGCGCGCGCGCGATTCCGGGTGTCGGCGTTAGCATCGAGCACCTCGGCAACGCGCTCGAAGCGTTGCCAATCAGGCGGTAGCTCATCCGATAAATTGACGAGTACTTGCCAAGCTCCGGATGGAGTTTGGTGAGTCGTTAGGACGACGGGCGCTTCGAGCGGAACATTCTCGCGGGCAGCCGGCTCGTGCGGCACGAAGCTGCCATCGCCGAACGTCCACAGCAAATCGTCGATGCGGGCCAAATGCTCATCGGAGAGGCAACGCACCAGCACGCGCTGCTCCGCTTGGTAGGCCTTCTCGACGATACGGCACGCGAGGCGTGCGCGCGCGTCGGGGCTGGCATCGTCAGTGACGTAGAAATCAACGCGCGGCACGATTGACCAAAAAGTCTGTCAGCAATCCCATGGGGCGCCCGGTGCTGCCCTTGTTAGCGCCGCCGAGGTACGCCGTGCCCGCAATGTCGAGATGCGCCCACGTGAGCCCATGCGTGAACTTGCCGAGGAATGCGGCGGCCGTGCATGAGCCGCCGTCGCGACCAGCGACGTTGGCCATGTCGGCGAAGTTACTCTTCAATTGATCGCCGTATTCGTCGGCGAGCGGCATGTGCCAAGCGCGATCGTCTGCGCGTATGCCGCACTCGACGAGTTCGCGCGCGAGCGCGTCGTTGTTCGAGAATACGCCAGTGTGGTGCGCGCCGAGTGCCACGACGATCGCGCCGGTCAGCGTGGCGATATCGACCACGATCTCCGGCTCGAAGCGGCGTGCGTAATGCAAGGCATCGCTCAGAATCAGCCGACCCTCGGCATCGGTGTTCAAGATCTCAACCGTTTGCCCGGAGGCGCTGGTTACGACATCGCCCGGCTTGATGGCGCGGCCACTCGGCATGTTTTCGCAAGCCGCGACGAGCCCGACCAAGTTGAGCGGTAGATTCAATTCGGCGGCCATCGTGATGGCGCCCAACACTGCAGCAGCGCCGCTCATGTCGAATTTCATCTCGTCCATGCCGGGTGGGTCTTTGAGCGAGATGCCGCCGGTGTCGAACGTGATGCCTTTGCCGACGAGCACCGTAGGTGCGCGCTTTGCTTTCGGATGCTTGTGCTGGAGCACGATGAAGCGCGGCGGCTGCTCGCTGCCTTGGCTCACCGCGAGGAAGCAACCCATTTTCTCTTTCTTGATTTCGTCGAGGCCTAACACCTTGACGGAAACGGATTTGTACTTCGCCGCAATGGCTTCCGCCTGCTTGGCAAGGTAAGCAGGCGTGCAAACGTTACCCGGCAAATTCGCGAGGTTGCGCAGCGTGCGCGCGCCTTCACTGAGCGCCGTGCCTTCAGCGAAGCCCCGCTTGATCTTCGTGTTAGCAGCTGCACCGGCGGCAGCGACGAGCACTTTTTCGAGCGACGGCGCAGGCGGCTTCTTGCTGCTTTTGAGATCGTTGATGCGATACAGCGCATTCCCTGTGAGCTCCGCAATCACTCGACCGAACACAGCGTCGTCCAGCAACTTGGCCGCCGGCCGGGGTAGCCCAAGCGCGAGTGAGTGCGCCTTGGTGCGGCATGCCGTGGCAATGGCGGCTGCATTCGCACGGCGCCACGCTTTGCGCGGCAGATCGCCGGCGGCACCGAGGCCTACCAAGATGACGCGGGGGCTCGACAGGTTCGGCAAGTCTGTGAGGAGCAACGTCTCGGTGAGCTTGCCACTGAAATCGCCCCGCTTGATGAGCGCTGCAATGCGGCCGCCCGTGGCCTTATCAACGCGCTTGGCATCGGTGCTCAATTCGCCGTCGTCGTACACGCCGACAGCGAGGCAATCCGCGCCACTCGCGATGATGTCCCTATACAAGTCGAAACGCATGCAATGCTCCTTACGGGGATGCGAGGCTCGAAGATTGGCGCCCGGTGACCGGAATGATTTAAGGTTGCGGAGTTTAACCGAAGTTGCGCAGCGGGAGCCGGATTGGGTCGCATTCTCGACCGTTACATTTTGCGGGAAGTTTTCACCAGTTGGCTCGGCGTAACCGCCGTGTTGCTCGTGATTATGCTAACCAACCAGATCGGGCGCGTGCTCGAGCGGGCGGCAGAGCAACAGTATCCGCGCGATGTGGTGCTTGAACTCATCGGGCTGGGAGCGCTCCAAAACCTGTCGATCATCATGCCGGTGGGAATGCTGCTCGGTGTGGTGCTGGCGCTAGGGCGGATGTATCACGACAGTGAGATGGCGGCCTTACACGCCTGCGGCGCCGGGCCTGTGCGCCTGTATCGCCCGGTCGTGGCATTGGCGCTGGTCGTGACAGGTTTTCTCATTTGGCTTTCACTCGATCTCGCGCCTATGGCAGCTGGCCGTGTCATTACCTTGCGGAACGAAGCACTGCGCGCGGGGCAATTCGCACCCATTGCGCCGGGTAAGTTCCGCACCTTCGGTGGTGGCAGCACTGTCGTGTATGCACAAAGTGCTGACCCGGATGGAACCCTGCGCCGCGTCTTCGTGCAGCGCCAACGAGCGGGACGTGTGGAGGTGGCGCTGGCCGACCGCGCTACCCATTCTGTCGCGAACGATGGTTTGCTCCATATCATCACGATGTATGACGGCGAACGTTTCGAGGGAGTGCCGGGACAAAAGCAGTTTCGGATCGTGCGATTCGCGGAAAACGTCGTGCCGGTCCGAGTACCGCAGGCGGCATTGTCAGCGGCCGGTTTGGAGGGGCTCACGACGCGCGAGTTGGCGGCGTCAACGGATCCGGCGAAACGAGCCGAATTCCACTGGCGGATTGCAGCGCCCTTGATGGCCATCGTGTTGGCGTTGATTGCGGTGCCGCTTGCGCGGTTGCGGCCGCGGCAAGGGCGATACGCGCGCATCGGTTTCGCCATTTTGCTGTTCTTCGTCTACACGAATCTGGCCTCTGCGGGACGTGTGTGGATTGCGCGCGGGACGATGCCGGAATGGCTCGGGCTTTGGTGGGTGCATGCGGCAGTAGGCTTGATCGCGGCTGCGATCGTGTTGTTGCCGCAGTGGCTAGCACGTTGGCGCCACCGTGATGTGGCGACGAGCTGAGCCGCACCATGCTCACGACACTCGATCGGTACATCATTCGCGCGCTGCTTGGCGGCGTGCTTGTCGTGATGACTGTGCTGCTCGTGCTCGGCGCGCTGTTCCTGTTCATCGGACAGCAGGACGACATCGGCGTGGGCAATTACTCGGCGCTCGATGCGCTGTGGTTCACGCTCCTCAATCTGCCGCAGCAAGTGTATGAGCTGTTGCCGATTTCCGCGTTGATCGGTGGCTTGATCGGCCTCGGTACGTTGGCACGTGGCAGCGAGTTGACCGTCATGCGTGCGGCGGGGGTGTCGGTGTGGCGGATCGCAGGGTCGGTTTCGATCGGTGCCTTGTTGTTAGTGTCTGCCGGTGTCTTGATCGGCGAGTATTTGGCACCGCCCCTGCAGCAAATGGCCAAGCAACAGAAGGCCTTTAGCAAGTTTGCCAATGTCAGTTTTGCCGGACGCGGCGGGGCGTGGGTCCGCGATGGCAATCTCGTCATCAATGTCGCTCAGCAGTCGGGCGACACCGAGTTTGGGGGCATGAACGTGTTCGAATTGTCGCCGCAGCACGAGCTGCTGGCGTTGTCGCGGGCCGCGACAGCGCAGGTCATGCCGGATGGCAGTTGGCAGCTGTCGAACTTCGCGGAAACGCGCTTCGACGCTGAGAAGGTCACAGCGTCGGCATCGCGCCAGCGCAAGTTCGGCAGCACGACGAGCGCGGAGTTTCTCGGGCTTACGGTGGCGGAACCGCGCCAACTCGAGACGCGCGTACTGCATCGACTGATTGCGCACCTCGAAAGCAATGGCCTCGATGCTCGGCCGCAAGTGTTTGCCTATTGGTCGCGTATTGCGCGCACCACGGCTGTGTTGTTTGCGTGTCTGCTCGCGGTGCCGTTCTTGTTCGGCAGCTTGCGAGGTTCGGGTGCCGGCACGCGCACAGTAATCGGACTACTGCTCGGCATAGCATTCTTCCTGGCGCAACAAATGCTCGAGAGCGGGGCGATCGTTTTCGATGTTGATCCCGCGATCCTCGCCTGGCTGCCCACCGCAGCCATGGCGCTCATTTCACTGACGCTGATTGCGCGGACGCGCTGACCGGCACCGATTCGGTTCGCGTAGCGAGTACTACGCCCGCGATGGCTAACGCACCGCCTGCGATCATGCTCCAGTGCAGCGCCTCGCCGAGTAGTAACACGGCGAGAGCGACGCCGAATACGGGCACCAGATTGTTGAAGACGGCGGTGCGTGCCGCACCGAGCTCCCGCACGCCATCCGAATACCATACGAATGCGATGACCGAGCCGCCAATGCCGAGGTAGGCCGCAGCCGCCCACACCAGCGGATCGGCGGCACCCCCTTGTGCGAGCCACGTCGGTAGGGCTGGTAGTGCGACGCCTAACAGCATGATCGCGCCGAGCGTTACGGACCACGTCGTCGCGACGAGCGAGGACATCGACTGCATCGCGCGCTGGCCGATCAGTGTGTAGGCGGCCCACGAGAGCGCGCCACCGAACATCAGTAACTCGCCGCGCCCGATCCCGCCTTGCCATAAGCTCGCGAGTTCGCCGCGCGAGAGGATGGTGGCCACACCACCGAATGCCACTGCCACACCGGCGACCCGCCGAGCCGACAAGCGCTCCAGCCCCAGTGCTACCGCGATGAGCAGCGTGATGATGGGGTTGAGTGCCACGATCAGCGATGTGCGGCTCGCATCGAGGTGCGCGAGCGCGCCCAGGAAGAACAGGTTGTAGGCCAGCATGCCCGTTACCGCGAGCGCGGCGCACCAGCCTAACGAGTCACGCGACGGCCAGGCGAGTGTGCCGCTACGCCAGGCGAGGAGGGGCAACAAGCAAGCCGCCGCTATCACAAAGCGCAGAGCCGCGACGATGGCATGCGGCGCGTGCGCCGCGACCTTGCGGCCAGCAATGAAAGTGCCGGCCCACAGCAATGCGACGCCGACCAGGCGCCAATGGATGAGCGTCACTGAGCGAGGAGCGCGCTACGCGGCCGGAAGATCTGCTCGAACTTCCACGAGGGAATTTGGAATTGCCACCCCGCGAGTCGCGCCGCTTGCGCGGCATCGCCCGACACCGTGACGAAAGTGCGCGTATCGTCGCGCACACCGGCCAACACGAGCGTCTTGCCGTCCGCGAGTTGATAGACGGCCTTGAGCTTAGCTTCGAGCGTATCGTCCGCTTTGCGCACATCATCGAAGGTCAACGAGACGAGGGCGTCGGCGGCAGAGTTTCCGACGGCAGGCGAGGCGAGCTTGGCATTCGCCGGAAGATCCACCAACGTCAAATTGGCATCATCGGGCTTCTCGCGTCGTAGGGTGTAGGCGACGCCGTCGTCCGCTGTAATCTGCACCGACTCCACTTGCTTGGCTGCGACATTCAAGATCTCGCGATCCAACCAGCCCTTCGAATCCGTATCCACGATCACGAGCGGCTCGACCAGCGCGCTCGTGGCCTGACCACTGACGCGTACGAACCCGCTGCTCGGCGTGCTTTGCTTGCCAATGAGCAGCGACCACGTCTGCTTCGGCGCGACCACCTCCACCAACGTACTCGTCGCGGCTGGCGAGGTGGCATCCTCGACGCCGAGCTTGGCGTAGTTAGCCGGGTCGCTCGTCTTCCATTCGCGAATCTCGAGCTCGGCCAGATCGAGCAACAGTTTGCGAATTCGGCCGGCATCCGCCGGATAGCCTCGCTGCACGACTTGCCAACCCGCGGGCTGCTTTTGCAAGGTCACGGTTGAGCCATCGCCTTTAGTCAGGCGCACCTCGGTCACGTCAGACAGCGCGGCACGCAATGCGGGCAACGCGCGCTCGTCAGCGGGTGTCGAGGCTTCGTTACGCAGCGTTGCGACCCAGAGCGCAAGGCCTACCACGGCCGCCGCGGCGGCGAGCAACCAGACGAGACGTCGCGGGTTCACGCGTGCTTCTCCCGTTCCAGCATCTGGATCGCGGCGCGACGGCGGCGGCGGAACCCCGCGACGGCCAGGGCTAGCATCGTGAGCACCAGCGGCACCACCAGAATGTTCACGAGCTTGAGACGGGTGCCGAGCGCCTTGATCTCTTGTTCGAGCCCCAGGCGCACTTCACGCAATTCTTTGCGGATGCGCAGCTTCTCCTGCTGAAAGCGATCGAGCTCGGCCTGTTGCTCGGGTGTCAGCAATGCACCAGATTCACTCGCGCGGGCCGACTCGAGTTGCGTCAAGCGTTCCTCAGTCTGCTGCAGTTGCTGCTCGAGTTCTTGTTCCTTGGCACGCAGGCGATCGTCGGCATTGCGGCGAATTTCCTCGACGCGCTCGAACGGGCGCGTGAACGCAGCGCGACCGCGCACGCTGATCAGGTCGTTGCTCCCCGCGAGATTGTCGATCGCATTCCAGGTGAGATCGCCGTTGTTAGCCATCGCCTGGGCGATGCGCTGCCCGAAGAAATTGCGCTGCTGCAGCCACAAGAAGTCGCCGAGCATGTCCGTGTCGGCAAATACCATGACGTTCAGCGGCTTCTGCGAAGCCTTCAAGTAATCGCTCGCAGCGCCGCCTGGCGCGCCGTCCGGAAACGCCGTTGTGACATCACCTGTAATTCGCGCGGCGAGGGCGTAGCGCTTACCCGTTGGCCGAAACCCATCGCGGAGTGTCGCAGGGTCCATCAGGGCAGCGAACCGTTCCGCCGGTAGCACGCCGGCTTGCGTGCTCGATTCGAGCAACGGCTCGAACTTCGTCTTCGCGCCTTCGCGAGCGGACAAGGCGCCTGCCGTCGCAAGGTTGACCGACGTCAGACCGGCAGTGACGACGTCTTTGCTGAAGCTGTTCGAGGTGAGGCCCAGAATGCCGATGTGTCGCACGGGCGGTTCGCCCGCGCGCATGCCGACTGTCAAACCGAGTTCCTGGTCGACCACCACTTCGGCGGGATTGAACTGCACGCCCCAGGCGGTGAGCAATGGCTCGAGCGTGGAGGAGCGCGACTGCATCATCGCGGCCATCGGGTTGTTAGGATCAGCGGCTGCATCGACGGTCGAATCGGGATCGACGAACGCCAACACGCGACCGCCGCGGAGTGCGAACTGGTCGATCGCAAACAATGCCGCAGGCGGGAGGTTCTTCGGATGTGCGAGGACGAGTACGTCCACGTCCTTGTCGATTTGCGTGATTGTGGGCTCGATCAACCGAACCGTGAATAACTCTTGCGCTTGCAACAAGACATACCACGGTTCTTGCGGTTGGCCCGTCATCGGGTCCATGCCGCCGTTCATCGGCAAGCCCGACAGCCAAGCAACGACTGGCTTCTTCGGTGTGCCGAGTTGGTAGATGAGTTTCGCCACGTCGTACTCGAGGTACTCTTGCTTGGCGGGGTCGAAGAACTCAATCACCGCACGGCCGTCCGTCGAATTGCTGCCGGCAAGGCCGAAATACAACTTATCGCCGGCCGCGTTGGTGGGGATACCGCGAATGCCGAGTTCGGCGGCTCGGTCTTCGTCTTCGGAGAACGGTTGGGGGTCGATGACTTGCAGTCGGATCTTGCCGTTCGAGCGAGCGCGGAGCTCTTCGAGAAAATCCCGCACGCGCAGGCTGTACGTCTTGAACGCCGGCACTTGCGAGATGGCGCGCTCGGAGACGAACAATTGCAAGTTCACCGGCTCCGGCAGGTTTTTCAAGATATTTTGCGTGCCGGGCGCCACGGTGTACAAGTCGTTCTCGGTCAGGTCGATGCGCACACCGCGGAGCAGCGAGTTCGCGAGAATCGTGATGCCGATAAAAAGTAGGCCGAGCGCGACGAGTGTGCCGGTGCCTAGTGTGAGTTTGCGGTTCATGGCGTTGGCTCCGTCAGCTCGACTTGCGAACGTCGAGCACGACAGCGGTCGCTAACAAGAAGAACGCGATCGTCATCGCGAAGTACAACAGATCGCGCAGATCGAGCACGCCTTTGACGATCGACTCAAAGTGCGACAGGAACGATAGGGACGCCACGGCATCGACGATCACTTGCGGTGCCCAAGCGCGCACCGCATCGAGCACCAGCGGAAACCCCGCCAACAGCATGGCGAAGCACACGACAACGGTCAGAATGAATGCGATGACTTGATTGCGCGTCAAGGCCGACATGCACGAGCCGACCGCCAGGAAACCGCCGGCCATCAGCAGGCTGCCGAGATACGCGGCAACAATCGCACCGTTGTCGGGCGAGCCGAGAAAGTTGACGGTGATCCACATCGGGAACGTCAACGCGAGCGCGATCGCCACGAAGATCCAGGCGGCGAAGAACTTGCCGAGCACGGCCTGCCACAGCGTGACCGGTTGCGTGAGTAACAACTCGATGCTGCCGCTCTTGCGCTCCTCGGCCCACAAGCGCATCGACACGGCTGGAATCAGGAACAAGTACAGCCATGGGTGGAAGTTGAAGAATGGGACGAGATCCGCCTGACCACGCTCGAAGAAATTGCCGAGGTAAAACGTCAGTGCAGCCGCGAGCACCAAAAAAATGAGAATGAACACATAGGCAAGCGGTGTCGCGAAATAGCTCGCGAGCTCCCGCTGCAAGATGACCGTCGTGGGGCGCAAGGAATTCTCTCCTCGAATGGGCCTAGGCTGCGAGCGTGCGAAAGACGTCGTCGAGACGACCTGACGGCGCACGCGACTTCAAGCCGCTCGGTGTGTCGTCGACGATCAGTTTGCCGCGCGCGATGACAATGGCGCGCGTGCAGACCGCGTCCACTTCTTCGAGTATGTGTGTCGAGATGACGATGATCTTGTCACGCGACATCTCGCTGATCAGCGTGCGCACTTCGTGCTTTTGAATCGGATCGAGGCCGTCGGTCGGTTCGTCGAGAATCAGCACTTTGGGGTCGTGCAGGATGGCTTGTGCCAAGCCGACGCGGCGCCGAAAGCCTTTCGAGAGTGTCTCGATCGTCTGATGCAGTACGCCATCGAGTTGCAACCGCTCGATGACGTGCGCGAGGCGCGCTTTGCGCGCCGCGAAATCGAGACCTCGGAGTTGCGCGATGAACGTCAAGAATCCGTGTACCGTCATCTCGCCGTAGCTGGGGGCGCCTTCGGGTAGGTAGCCCAGCGCTCGCTTGGCAGCGATGGGGCTCGCAACGACATCGTGGCCGCAAATGCTCGCGGTCCCCGACGTGGGCGTGATGAACCCGGCGATCATGCGCATCGTCGTGCTCTTGCCGGCCCCGTTCGGCCCGAGAAAGCCGAGCACCTCGCCGGGTTGAACCTCGAAGCTGATACCGTCGACGGCCGTGAGCGCGTCATACCGCTTGGTCAGATTCTCTACTTTGATCATAAATTGTGCAGGCTGAGAGGGTGGCCGCGGCCGGAAGTTCCCGACGGGCGGCGGCGCGATTTTGGGCATGTCGGTGAGCGGCTGCAAGGCATTCCGTGTCGGGCGACGCGGTACACTGGGCTGATGAACACCTTGGTCAAGCGGACGACGCTCATCGTACGCAGTTGCGAGCGTTCGACAGCGTTCTACAGCAGCATCTTCGGGCTCCAGGTGTGGTACGACGACCAAATCGAGCTAGGCGGAGTGGGGCTAGCGGCGGGCAAGCGCGGCGACAAAACCCACTTGGTGATCCTGCAGGCGCAGGATCCCACGGTGGGCATGATCGGGCTGCTCGAGTTCACGGAGCCGCGGCTGCCGGAACCCCCGCGTCGCGAGCGTCTCGGGATCGGCGATATCGTTTTCGTCATGCAAGGGGCGGACGCGCAGGGCGTGTACCGCCGTGCGGTACGATTCGGCGCGCGCATTCACGCGCCGCCCCATGTGTTTAGTGTGCGTGGCGCGGATGGGCAGAGGGTGTCCATGACAAGCGTCAGTCTGTGGGATCCGGATGACTACTTCATCGAATTCAACGAACGACATACCAGCCAGTCCTGAAGAACCACGTTCCCGATTGGTGTGGGACCTCCCCGTACGCGTGATGCATTGGGGGCTCGTCGCCTCCGTGGCTGGCTGCTGGCTCACGCAAGAGCTCGAGGGCGACTATTTCGCCTGGCATGTGCGCTTCGGCTACGCGGTACTCGGCATCGCGGTGGTGCGCGTTTTGTGGGGGTTTTTCGGCACGCGGCATGCGCGCTTTGGCGCCTTCGTGCGCGGGCCGGCCGCCATTCTGCGCTACGCGCGCTCGCTCTTCACGGGCGAGCCGCAACGCTATGTTGGACACAATCCGCTCGGCGCGCTCGCAATCTTGGCGATGCTGGCGCTGTTGTTAGGTCAAGCGGTCACAGGGTTGTTCGCCAACGATCAGATTATCAATACCGGGCCGCTGTTCGGTTACGTGACCGCGTCGTTGTCGGATCGCATCACGACGCTGCACAAGCAGTTGTTCGATGTGCTGCTCGCCGTGATGGCTGTCCATATCGCTGCGGCTCTCGGCTACTGGCTCGTGAAGCGCGAGAATTTGATCGTGCCGATGATCACCGGTCGCAAGCGTGCCGACGAAGTGGCGCCCGACGAGGCGATCGCTCAGTCTAAGTTGTTAGTGTGGTGCGCTCTGGCGGCGCTGGTGGCGGGCGCCGTCTATGTGATCGTGCGCACGGCGCCTGAGGGCTCGTTGGCGTTCTTTTAGCTGCTAGCGAGGCCGGTGCGACCGCGTGATCGCACCGGCTCGTGCCATTCTCAATCCAGCTTGAACTTGTCGTGGCAGGCTTTGCAGGTTTGGCCTGCCGCACCAAAAGCCGCCTTGATGGCGTCCTGGTTGCCGCCTTTGGCCGCTTTGGCGAGCGCCTGCGTCTTGTCGACCATGTCTTTCATCAGCTTGTCGAACTCGGCGCGGTTCGTCCAAATTTCGGGCTTGGCCTTCGTCGGCACGGCTTGTGTGCCAGCGCCCGATCCCTCCGGGAACGATTCGGCCGCAATCTGTGCGACGAAGGCGATACGCTCCGCGCGCAGTGCCGCATTCTTCGCATCCCACGGACGCTTGCCCGACACCATCGCGCCGAGCGGCGCGAAATTGCCGCCAATCAACGTGTAGGCGCTCTGACGATACTTGATCTGCATCTCGGCAGGTGAAGGCCCGCCTTGTGCGAGCGCGATTGAGGCAACGCCCATGGCGAAGGTTGTTAGTGCGGCAATCGCGACGGTGCGCGCGCGCGCGACGGTGCGTCGTGGAGTCACCGAAAGAGTTTGGCTCGGCATGTGTCCGGATCCCCTGGCAGGTTGAAGAGTGAAGCGCGCTCGCAAGGCGCGAGCGCGTACCCTTGGCACTGTACCGAATCGCGGCTAGGCTGCGCCAGCCGTTTGCGAGGTTTCCATGCGCGTAGCGTTGAGTCGAAGCAGGTTTTTTGGGCTTGCGGCCCTCGTTGGCGCGGTCACGCCAGGCGTCGGCCTCGCTCAAGGCCAGGACGGGTTGCCCGCCGAGCGCGATCTGCAGGTCGTCACCGAATTGTTACCGGGCCGTTACGACAACTGGAATCAGAACTACTTCGACACACGCCGCAAGCTGTCGGAAGAGTTGCGTCATGAGCGTCTGCATACGTGGGTGATTCGGATCACCGGCGACCTGTTCGGCTCACACGCGTTCTACGCGGAGGATCACCTGGACGACGATCCCAGCAAGGTCGTGCGTCGTCGCGTTTGGGCATTTCGCGTGGATGTGCCGAGTCAGCGTCTGGTGATGCGCACGTATTGGCTGGACGATGCGCGTGCGGCCCCATATGCCGCCGCACTCACGGACGCGACCGTGTGGACTCAGGCCAAGCTCACGGATTTTCGTGTCGTGCCGGGGTGCGACGTTTACTGGACCCGAGAGCTAGGGCAATTCGCGGGCGCCAGCGAGGCGCCGAGCTGCCGGTTCCAATCGGCGGGGCTGGGCGAAGTGTTTGCGCAATACCGCTATGTGCTGGCGCCTGCCGGTCTCGCGATTCTCGAGGCGCAGCGCGATCGTCGCGGCCGCTGGATCGCTGGCCATCCGAGCGGCGTTCCCTACGAACTGCAGCGGGCGCGTGTCTTCAAATGTAACGCCGACATACCGGGCGTGGGTGGCGGGGCGGCCATACCGTTCGAGCGCTACGCGGGACTCGAGCTGCACGACAAAGGAGGTGCCGTGTGGTTCAAAACGCGCGACGCTGTGCCGCGTGACTTGCAGCTCTCGTTGAGCTCGGTTGTTTGGCCGTTCAACAATGAAACTGGCGCCTTCACGCGCAACTCGCTCGTGTTGTACGTCAATGAGCGCGTCGATGGTACGGTCAAGAACTTGGCGTATTCGGGCACCGAACCCGGTGTCGAGCGATTGTTCATCAACCTGAAGTGGATGCTGGTGAACTGCTACCGGCAGTTCAATCGCGACGTGCGACCCGAGTTCTAACGGCTCCGGCGCCTTGGCGTCCGCGGGCGCAGTTGTTAGGATGCGCTCGTCTGTAACTGCTGTTCGACAGCAGCGCGATGCTGACGCAGGATGCGGCGTGTCTCGGCTGCGCTGGGGCGGCCTGCCAGGCGCGGAATCAGTTCGCCGAGTTCATGCCACTCACGGCCCCAGCCTACCAATCGCACCGCGTCGTCGATCACCAGTCGCTCAGCAGGCGTGAGACCGTTACTCGCCTTCGCAACCGCCGCGGGCGTGCTCCGCGTGCCACGTTCCGTGCGGCGCGGATCGCGTTTGGCCGCGGCTTGCGCGTTCGCAATTGCTTTGGTGGGCACGCCAGCACGCTGTTGTGCCAGCATGCGCTGCACCTTCGATGCCGGCAGTTGCGGCATTTCGCGTGTCGCTTCGTCGGCACGACGTAGGCGAGTATTAGTCGTCTCGCTCGTGCTCGCTTTGGCCGCCGTGACTGTGGGTTCGGGTGCAGCGAGCACTTCGCGTCGTTCGTTCTCGACGGTCGCGAGGGGAATGAAGCGCTCCACGTTTTGCAACCCTGCCAAGTTCGCTACGAACGTCATCATCTCGAGCGCTTCGATGAAAGTGCGGTCGCCCTCTGCTTGGCGCTGCGCGACGATTCGTCGTAGCGCAGCCACGCGTTGGCGTGCGAGCGCGATGATCCACCCGGCCGGACGCTCGTGCTTGGGCCACGGTTGCACGTGTCGATAGCGTTCCTCGTCGAGCTTTGCGTACTTCGCGTGCAAAGTCAGGCTCGTCTCCCAACGAGCGAGCAGCGAGTCGATCTGTGCGCCAGGCGCTTCCGAGCCGGTTTTCTTCGCGGTCATCGCGGCAGGATAGGGGCCGGCCTGCGAGGACTGCGCGATCCAGCGCACAGTTTGTGGTACTTCGGAAAGTGCGCATGGGAGTGTGCCCGGCAAGCAGGCATTTTTGGGCGAGAGGTCACATCGTCATGCGGCAATCCGTTTTGTGTTTGATGGCGTACGCTTGCGTGGCTTGGGGTGCTTCCCTGCCGCTTCTGGCGCAGTCGGGTCCCACCGCGCGCGCCGAGTTCGCCGCGGCGGCCAAACTGCGGGGCGATACAGCCAATGGCGAGCGTCTGTTTGAAACCTGTCGCGCGTGTCACAACCCGGATGGCTCGGGCACGCAGGATGGCAACATCGCCGCGATCGGCGGCCAGCATTTTCGCGTCGTGTTGCAACAGCTCGTCGATTTTCGCCACGACAAGCGTTGGGACGTGCGCATGGAGCACTTCGCCGATCGGCATCACTTGCGCTCTGCGCAAGAGCTCGCCGATGTGTCCGCCTATGTCGCGAGCTTGCCGCGGCCTTGGCCACCGTCATTTGGCAACGGCGACTTTGTTAGCATCGGGGCACGTGTGTACGTGTCAGGCTGTTCGTCGTGCCATGGCGCGACAGGCCAAGGGAGCGATGCGATGAAGATGCCGCGAATTGCAGGACAACACTACGCCTATACGGTGCGGCAGCTGCAAGATGCGGCCGACGGGCGACGGCCGAATATGTCGGCGACGCATCGCGACCGTGTGCGGCGACTCTCGTACGAAGAGATCCAGGGTGTCGCTGATTACTTAGCGCGCATGCAGCCGCGCTAGTCGCCGGCTGTGGAGATTCCTGGCGCCGCGCAGGCGCTCGCTGTCGCACTCGGTGTCGGGCTGTTGATCGGGCTCGAGCGGGAACGGCGCAAAGGCGATGGCCCCACGCGTGAGGCGGCGGGCCTACGTACCTTCGCACTCGTTGCCGTGCTCGGCGCGCTTTGCGCGGTCACCGACATCCCGTGGCTGGTGCCCGCAGGAGCGCTTGGCGTTGCGGCCTTGGCGGCGCTCGCGTATCGCCGCACGAGCGCCAGCGATCCGGGTCTTACGACCGAGATCGCCTTGTTAGTGACGTTCGGTCTCGGTGTCCTGGCGGCATTCGACCGAGCTCTCGCTGCCGGTAGCGGCGTCGTTGTGGCCCTGCTGCTAGGTCTGCGCGAGCCGCTGCACGCGTTTGCCACTCAACGGCTGTCAGAGCGCGAGTGGCGCGACGCAGTGCTGCTGGCCGCCGCCGCGCTCGTCGTGTTGCCCTTGTTGCCGAACCGCGCGATCGACCCGTGGGGCGCGATCAACCCGCAGTTCGTGTGGCGCCTCACCGTCGTCGTGCTACTCGTCAATGCCGCCGGCTACGTGTCTTTGCGCGTGCTCGGTCAACGATGGGGTCTGCCCTTGGCCGGATTGTTAGGCGGCTTCGTGTCGAGTGCTGCGGTTGTGGCAGCGATGGGACGTCGGACGCGCGAGCAGCCCGCTGTTATGGCGGGTGCCGTCGCCGGTGCGGTCTGGTCGTCAATCGCGACCGGGCTCCAGCTTGCGATCGTGTTGTTTGCGATCAACCCATGGCTGCTGGCGCAGTTTGCCTTGCCGCTGACGGCCTTCATCGCCGTGGCATTTGTGTTCGGTGCGCTCGCGGGTCGTCATGCATGGCGTACGCCGCAGGACGGTGGCGCCGTGCAGGGACGGGCGTTCGATCCGGCAACGGCGGCACTGATTTCGCTGGTGTTCGTCGTGATGCTCGTCGGGGTCGCGATCGCGAATCGTGCCTTCGGCTCGAATGGTGCGATCGTCGCAGCGTTGATCGGCGCGTTTCTCGACACTCATGCCGCAGCCGCCTCGCTTGCGGGGCTGGCAGCCTCGCAGTCGCTCGCCGTACCCAGCGCGCTGCTCGGTATCTGCGCGGCGCTGACCGCCAACACGCTGACCAAGCTCGCGCTCGCCGCCACCACGGGGGGCGTTGGTTACTTTGCGCGCGTCGCGCCCGGTCTCATCGCAATGGTGCTCGCGCTGTGGCTCGCGTTGTGGTCTTGGCTTGAACTCAAGTAGTTAGTACACGGTGAAGCCGATGATCGGGCCGATGGTGCGCGGCGCACGCGGCACGGTTGCCTTGAACGATTTGGGCTTGACGACCAGCACATCGCAGGACATCAGGTGCAATGCGCGTTGCGCGGTGTGGCCGATGAACAAGCGCTTCAAGCCGCGACGCGAGACGGCACCCATCACCACGAGCTGGGCCTTCTTACGCTTGGCCTCGGCCGCAAGTTCATGCGGCGCATCGCCGAGTAGCAGGCTCTGGCGGTTACGCGGAATCTTGTGCCGTGCGGTCAATTTGCGCAGTTGTGTGGCCAGTTGTTCGCGGTGCGCGCTTTCCACCTCCGGTGGCAACCACGAGGCCGCGGCGGGCTCCCCTGGCATCGTCGGCGCGAAGTAAGAGAGCGGCAGATAAGCATGGACGGCGTATAGCTCGCCGCGGAGCGCGCGAGCGAACGTGCCGGCCACATCGAGCAAGTGGTGATCGAGCGCAGCCGGCTTATCGTGGGAGTGCAACGGATCGACCGCAGCGAGCACATTTGGGCGCCGATAGCCGCGTCCCGCGCGGGCGAGCAATAGTGGACACGGGCAGCTCTTGATCAGCTCCCAGTCGGAATGCGTCATCAGGAGATTCGCGCCTGGGAGGTGCCGCTCGGACTCGAGAATCACGAGATCGGCCTTCGACTTGACCGCGCGCCGTACGATGGCTTCATGCGCCGGAAAGTCCCAGTCGACATGCAGAGCGCAGGGTGTACCAGCGAGCGCTGCGCCGCCGGCGATCTTGGCCAAGCGTTGGCGCCGTTGCTCGACGATACGTTGCATCGCTTCGCTGCGACTCAAGGGCTGCTTGCCGTGTCGCAGGGAATCGGTGATGACGGGGTCTGCGATCGCATGGAACAGTTCCACTTTCGCGCCGAACGCCGCCGCGAGCGACGCAGCCTTCTCGAGCGCGTGGCGTGGCGTCTTTGCAGGGTCCTTGATCGCAACCAAGATTCGTCGGAGGGGGCGCATCGATTGCTCCTTCAATTTTGTTCAGGATCGCGCTTCGTCCGCTTATGGCGCATCCGCACAACTGCCTATGGAACGCGCGCGGGTTGCAGAGCGAGGGACGCTAACACGATCGATCCCGACCCCGCGATCGGCTCGATGGTCATGTCGAGGTGACGTACAAGGGCTAGCATGCGTTCGTTGTTAGCGAGAATCGTACCGTACACGCGTTCGATCCCGTGGCGAGCCGCATAGTCGAAGAGCATGCGGGCGAGTCGCGTGCCGATGCCGCGTCCCTGCCAAGCGTCGGCCACTACCACGGCAAACTCCGCAGCGGTACCGTGATCATCGCGGCTGTAACGCGCCACCGCCAAAAAACGCTCAGCGGTCGAAGCCGGCTCGATGACGACCAGCGCCATGGAGTTGACGCGATCGATCTCAACCATTTGCCGCAGGAAGCCGGGGGATGGCTCGCGCAGCGCGAACATCAGTCGGCTGTAGCGCGTGGCGTCGCTCAATCCATTGATGAACTCACGCTCGCGATCGATGTCGTCGGCGCGAATCGGGCGCACAAAAAGTTGTATCCCATCGCGAGTGGTGAGTATGTTGGGCGCTGACGGTTCCACGCACCGAGAATAGGTCGGGCGAGGGGCTGGGGGCTAGCGCAACGACTGTGACACGTACTCGAGCAGGCGTCCGGCGGACGGCGGCACCTCGACGGCGGCGGTGGCGCCCAATCGCATGGCTTGCACCGCATCTGCTACATCGTCGACTTCGGTGACGACGAAGATTGGCATCACGGGGCGCAATTCGCGAAATTGCACGAGAATGTCGGCAATGTTGTCGTCAAGCAAATCATCCGCCAACACGACGCAGGCGATGCCAGCCGAGCGTAGCTGCGCGTAAGCGCCGGCGATCGAGTTCGGCCACACGACTTCGGGCAACCCCGCCAACGCTCTCAGTACTGCTCTCGTGCGTTCCGACGCTTTGCCGATGACCACCACAGCGCGCCCGCCGCTTGGGCCGGCCTGACTATCCATCGAAGGCTCCAGTGTCAGAACCTTGTGACACCGCGTCAGATTACTGGCGGTCGGCGACCGATCAATACGTAGTATCCACCGCTCGGGCAATGGAGCCTACGGCGTGCCTTGCAGCTCCATCATCATGCGCACCAGCTCAGCGAGGGAGCGCGCTTCCATTTTTTCCATGACACGAGCGCGGTGGATCTCGACAGTACGCTGGCTGACGCCCAGATCGCCGGCCATCACCTTGTTAGCCTTGCCTTGTGTGACGAGTTCTAGCACTTCGCGCTCACGCGGCGTCAGCGACTCGTATCGTTGGCGGATCACGTCTTTGTGGTGCACCTTGCCGCGATTCTCCGCATCGCGTTGTAGCGCCCGCTGCACGCGATCGATGAGATCCTGATCCCGGAACGGCTTTGGCAAAAAGTCGAAGGCGCCGTGCTGCATGGCCTCGACCGCCATCGGAATGTCACCGTGGCCCGTGATAAAGATCACGGGAATCATGGCGCCTTGCAGGTTGAGCTTCTGCTGCAACTCGAGGCCGCTCATACCGGGCATGCGTACATCGAGCACGAGGCAGCCCGGGTGATCCGGATTGAAGCTGGCGAGAAACTCTTGCGCCGATGCGGCCGTCTGTGCGGCGATGCCGACCGACTTCATGAGTAAACGCAGCGAGCTACGTACGGCGTCGTCGTCGTCGACGATGAATACGGTGGGTGCCAGTTCTTTCATGATGAGTCTCGCGATGGTTTTACGTGGGAAGGGTAAAGCGGAAGCAGGCGCCGATCGGCACGTTCGGGGAGTAGCCGAGTTCGGTGCCATGCGCTGTGATGATTGACTTGCTGATGGCGAGGCCTAAACCGGTGCCATCGGATTTGGTCGTGAAAAAGGGCTCGAACACGCGTTTCAAATTGTGCTCGTCGAGGCCGGGGCCCAAATCACAGACGCGAACCTCGACCAAACTCGGTTGCGCGAGCCGTGTGTAGACCGTGACTTCACGGCGTGCGGCGTCCGGTAGGCCGCGCACGGCCTCAAAGCCATTGTGGACGAGATTCAGCAACACTTGCTGGATTTGAATCGTGTCGACACGCACCGGCGGCAGCTTCTCGGCGAGATCGAGTACGAGCCGCGAATCATGCACGCGCGCATCGCTACGCAGTAGCGTCTCGACATCGCGGATGACGTGGTTGATGTCGACCACCTCGCGCTGTGAATCTTCGTTGCGAACGAGTGAGCGCAGTCGACGAATAATCTCACCCGCCCGCAGCGCCTGCGCCGACACTTCTTGCAGCGCTTGTTGTACCTCGGGCAGATCGGGATCGGGCATCGCTAACAACCGCGAGCAGGCGCGCGCGTAGTTGTTGATCGCGGCCAGCGGTTGATTGAGCTCGTGCGACAAGCCAGCCGCCATTTCGCCCATCGTCGCAAGGCGCGACATATGGTTGAGGCGCGCCAACGCGTGGCGCGCTTCATCCTCCGCGGCGCGCCGCGCGCTGACATCGTGCATGTAGCCCACATAACGTGGGGGCTCGCTGCCCGGGATCTTGCCGATCGACAAGAACACTGGAAACTCTGTGCCGTCCTTGCGGCGCGCAAGCACCTCGCGGCCGATCCCGAGAATGCGGGCCTCGTGCGTGGTGTGATAGCGATGCATGTAGCTGTCGTGCCGATCGCGGTCGCCCGGGTTCATCAAAACGCTCACGTTCTGACCGATCGCTTCGGCTGCGGAATAGCCGAAGAGGCGCTCCGCCGAGCGGTTGAATGCCGTGATGAGCCCATGATCGTCCACCATGACGACCGCATCGACCGTTGCATCGAGCAACGCGGCGAGTTCGGCTGAGGCATGTTGGGTGGGCACGAATTCTCCAAGGTGCGCGTTGCGGGTACCGCGAACGCAGGCGGCAAACACCGAGCATGGTAAGTAGTTCCGACTATCGCGACTAGAGCACCAGGATTCAATGGGGCCTCCAATAGGTAGTCCCCGAAGGCGGCTACGGGTTCCTGGCCATGGCGCGCGCGACTCGCGGGCTGCAATGTCGATCTAAGCTTGTCGAGGAGAGTATCGATGTCTGCACAGCCGAACAATCAGGAAGTGCGCGATCAGCTGCGCGCGCGACGCGCCGAATTGACGCAACGCGCATCCCGCGTGCGGGCAGATTTGACGCGTGCAACCGATCCGTTGTCGCCCGATTTTGCCGAGCAGGCTACGCAGCGTGAGAACGACGATGTGCTGGGCGCCATCGGGCAATCGGCCGCGACCGAGATCCAGCAGATCGATCGCGCGTTGGCGCGTCTTGATCGCGGTGAGTACCAAGTCTGCAGCGTGTGCGGCGCCTCGATCGAGCCGCAGCGACTGGCGGCCGTGCCCTATGCAATCGAGTGTCGCAAATGCGCCGACGGGAAAAAGCGCTCCTAGAGCGACTAAGCGATTTGGATCTCGCGATCCCAGATCGCTCGCGGCAGTGGTAGGCCAGTCAATAAGGAGTCATCGAGAAGCGTCTGCGACGCGTCGCCGGTGGTCAAACTGGCGAGCTGTCGGCAATGCTGTGCGACGTGCCATGTCGTTCGCTCCAACACGGTCCAAAGGGGCCGACTGCCGAAGTACGTGTTCAAAGGGCGATCGGGCTGCAGGTCATTGGGACGTGCCGACGCGCGCCAGTCGCTGAGCGCCTTTTGCGTGGACTCCAGCGTCGCGAGCACTGCGGCGAGTGTTCGGTCAGGGTCGGTCGGCGTACGTTCGTAGTACGCGTACGTGAGTTCGCCGCCGCTCGCTGCATCGAGAAAGCCGCGCACGATCATGGGTACGTGGTAGACGAGATCGAGTTGTGTTCGCTCGCGGCCCGCCACTTTTGTTTCGAGTTCTGCCGGCGCCAAGTGGTGGGCGAGTTGGCCCGTCGCACTCAGCAAAGCTTCCAGTCGCACCAGTAACGCGGGGATCGACAAACGCACGCGTTGCAAGTCCACGCCCACGAAGGCCGCGACTTCCTCGATATCTTGCGCGAGACAGTGCCGATCGCCTTGCAGCAAGACGGGTACTGAGCGCAGTCCGCGTTGCACAAGGGTCTCAAACGCCGCTCGATCTCCTAACACATTGAACGAATCGAACTCGATGCCTCGTTCGAGTAGGAACTCTTTCGTGCGCAAGCAGCTGGTGCAGCCCGGCTGCCAATAGAAGGCCAATCGATGCGTCATGCGCCAAGGCTAGGCCGAATGCCCATCAAGGGCAAATGGGGTGAGGCGCATGCGCGCGCATGCGTGCAATTACGGAGAGAACGAAGTGCGCGCTGTGTGCATAGTGATCGCCAACCGTGGCGGCATCGGCCACGAGGAGTTCTTATGAATGTAGGTGACCTGGCACGGCGCGGTCCCGTGTGTGTGCGGCGCCATATCGATCTCGTGACGGCCTCCGATGCGATGCGCAAAGGGCACGTCGGCTGCTTGATCGTGACGGAACCGATCGGCAGTGCTGACGGCGAGCGTCCGATCGGTGTCGTGACCGATCGCGACATCGTCACGACGGTGATTGCGCGTTCGGTTGAGCCGCGCACGTTGCTCGTGGATGACGTGATGACGCGCGATCCGGTCATCGCAGCATCCACACAGTCGCTCGAGAGTGCGCTGGGGCTGATGCGCGATGCGGGTGTGCGGCGTCTGCCCGTTGTCGATAGCGAAGGTCGGCTCGTCAGCGTGCTGTCGCACGACGATGTCTTGGCGTACTTAGCCGAGCAGCTCGCGACGATGGTCGCGACGATTCGCGCGGAGATCCAGGACGAGGGCGCTACGCGCAGTTAGCGAGATCTTTTTCGATAGGAATAACAGGAGCACCGTATGGCGCGATATGTGTTGGTAGCGGATGGTGGCCAAGCGCGAGTCTTGCGCACGAGTGGTCGAGCTGGGCCGGTGCACTTTCAAGAAGTCGATCGATTCGAGCGACCATCGTTAGTGCGCGGCAAGAAGCATAGGCCCCTGGAGCGTCATGGCACACAAAGCGACTTTGATCCGCATGCAGCGGAGGTGTTGCGCTTCGCGAAGACGGTGGCGCGTAAGCTCGACGCATTGCGGCGGGCGAACAGCGTCGATGAATTCGTGCTGCTGGTCGAGCCGAAGTTTCTCGGCGAGCTGCGCCCCGCGATGAGTAAGCTCACGCGCGCGCTCGTCAGTCGGGAGGTATCGCGCGACTTCGTGCACGCTGACGACAAGCGTATCGAGAGGGCCGCGTTTCCGGCGCGTTCTTAGGGCTCGCGATCGCGGGCCGCGACGCGCGAGCCGTCACGCACGCTGTCGCTCGGGTAGAGGATCACGCGCTCGCCTGCCACGATGCCGTCGGCGACGACGGCGCGCTCTGCGCTGCGTGCGTCGACGCGTACGGCGGTAAGCTGGGCGCGCCCGTTGATGACTTTAAACACGGCCCAATGGTCGCCGGAGCGAAATAGCGCGGCCGTCGGAATGGTCACGGCCGAGGCGCGTCGGTCGACTTCAATCTTCGCATCCACGCGGTAAGCGTCGCCGATCCGTCCCTGCACGCTCTCGTTAGGTAGCACATCGACGATCACATTCACGCGCTGCTCTTCGACACCGAGCGCCGAGAGTTTGGTGCGCGCGGCAGGCTCTACGACGCGAACCCGACCGGATAGTTTGATGCCACCGCCCGCATCGAGATCGACAAATGCGCCGGGGTTCACGCGGGTGGCTTCCGTCGATAGCAAGTCAACCCATGCCTCGAGATGCGTCGTATCACCAAGTTCCAAGATCGCACCGCCGATACCGATCGCGCCTTCATTTTCCTGGTGAACCCGTAGCACTTGTCCATCGATGGGCGAACGAATCAACCATGCGCTTTCTTTGCCGTTAGCCCGAGTGGCACCTTCCCTTAACGCGGCTCGCGCTTGCTGGAGGTCGTGCTGCGCGGCGTCGCGCTCGAACACGGCTGCATCCAGATCCTTGCGCTTGAGATCGAGGCTCAGCAGGGCACGCTCTCGCTCGGTCTGCGAGGCATAACCTTGTTCACCGAGCTTCTCGATTCGGCGTTGCTCATTCTCCGCTTGCGCGAGCGCGGCCGCGTTCTGGCGCGCGATCGCGCCTGCTCGATCGACGCGCGCCGCGGCAGATTCCACGCGCGCGGCGAGCTCCGCTCGGGTACGCGCGTCAAGCATCTGGGCGACGTTGGGCACGATCCGCCCCAAGACATCGTCGCGAGCGACCCGATCCCCAGCGCGAAGCGTGGGCCGCAGGAGCGTGCCAGCGACAGGTGCCGTCACGGCGTAACGATCTCGAACGCGTGTCACGCCGTCTTCATCGATCGTCAATACGAAGGGGCCGAGTCGCGCGACGCTGCTCTCCACCTCGATAGTGCGTGGCGCGAACACCCAATAGCCGAGTGCCGCAGTGAGGATCGCGATCGCTGCGAGCCAAGTAATGGAGCGGCGCTTCATGGTAGTTACTCCCGGGTCTTCAGCACGGCGATGAGATCGAGTCGATCGACGTGCCGACGTACGACGAGCGCGCTCAGCACGGCCGCCGCGAGCATGATGCCCACGGCGATGCTGTAGGTATGGATTGTCACGATCATGGGAATGCGAAACTCCTCGGCCGATATCAGCTCCACAATCGTGTACGACAACGCGAAGCCCAGCGCACAACCCACGGGGATCGATATCAAGAGCTGTAACGCCAATTGGCCGAGCAGCATGGCTGAGACCTCGGCGCGGGTGAATCCGACAACGCGTAGAGTTGCCAGTTCCCACTCGCGCTCTGCCAATTGAATCCGCGCGCTGTTGTAGACGACACCGATCGCGATACACGTCGCAAAGACCGACAGAATACCCGCAAAGACTAACAAGTTGCGCTGGGCGGTCGTGCGAAAATAGCGCACCATTCGTTCCTTGTCGCCCACGGCAGCGATACGGGGAGCCGTCCGCGCGGCAGCCAAGAAGCGCGCGCGCTCGAGAGCGTCGACGCGGACGCGAGCAATGTTTACGGTGTCGTGTTCGCCCGCAAGGCGTGCCGCGCTGAGGCGATCGGCATAGGCTTGCATGCCCATGTAGTCGTTACTGATCGCGACGAGCGGCAGCGTGCGACGCTGGCGCGAGCCCTCGAGCGCAAACACGTCGATCGAGTCGCCGACACGCGCCTCGAGCGCTGCGGCAAGGCGATCCGTCAGCACGAGAGTGTCCGGCTCGAGTGGCAGGTCGCGCCAATTTGAATCGAGAACTCGATGCAAGTCCGATTGCGGGTCGAGGCCGGTGAGCGTCGTGCGGTAATGGCGATGGCCCCGGGACAATTGCACGGGCACGACGCGCGCCCCTTCGGCTGCAAGTACGCCCGGCAATCGCCGGATTTCGTGCAGGACGGCGGGGCTTGCTGGGGTTGTTAGCGCCAAGAACACTTGTGCACGATCGCGCAGATACATCTCGCGTTCGATGAGATTGTCGAATGCGTCGCCCCACCATGCGCCGGCGATGATGATGGCAGTGGCGCTCGCGAGTCCCAATACGGTGGCGATCGCGCGCAGCGGTCGCCGTTGCAGCTCGCGCACCACCATCGTTGCGCTGGGCGACGAGCCGTGGCGCGCAAGCGCCTTCTCAATTCGCGACCGTCGATAGTGCGCGGGCGCGGGAGGGCGCATCGCCTCGGCTGGTTGCAGCCGCGCGATGCGACGCACGGAGCTAGCGGCGGCCAGGACAGCCACGGCGATGGCGAGCGCCGCGCCCCCGATCGCAAGCGGTACGCTCAACGTGAACTCATGCGTCGGGAAGCGGAAGAAGCCCGTGTACAACTCGGTCATCCAACGACCGAGGACCTCTCCAATGACGAGTCCACCGGCGACGCCGAGCAGGGCAACCGTGAGTGCGAACACTGCGTAATGCAGAGCGATCGCGCGCGCCTCGTAGCCAAGTGCACGCAGGGCCGCGATCTGGGACCGCTCGGTCGCGATATGGCGAGCCAAAAGAATATTCAGCAGGAAGATCGCGACGACCAAGAACACGGCGGGCAAGACCGTGCCAAACACGCGCTGTTCATTGATCTCCTGGGCCAAGGTGCGATTCGAGGCTTGATCGGAGCGATCGTAGGCGCCCGTGGAGCCGTAAGGCGCGAGCAAGTCGTCGAGTCGCGCGATCGTGCCGGCTACGCTAGCGCTGCGGTCGATCCGCAGCGAGACGTGGTTGAATGCACCGACCATGTCATATGCGGCGGCCAGTCGCGCGCGCGGCATCCACAACACTGCATAGTTCGAGTCGTCATGCAGTCCGCCCGCCGCAGCGGCGAACACGAACGGTGGCGAGAGTGCGATCCCGGTCACCGTGACTTGTTCTTGGCGGCCGTTGAGCAACACCGTGAGACGATCTCCAGGGTTTACGCGACGTGCCGCAGCGAAGGCATCGCCTAACAACACGCCATCCCGATCGCCGGGCTCGACCCAACGACCCCGTTTCAGCACGACGCGGTCAACACCGGCGAGCGAGGAGGCGGGTAGCGATACGATCCAGCCGGTCAGCGCTTCGTCGACACCCGCCATCGACATTTGTACCTGCCCAGTGATCCGCGTATCCACATCCAGCACGCCGGGTAGATTGCGAATGCGTTCGGCAATGAAGTTTGGCGCGCGGCGTAACTCGGCAAAGACATGGCCGAAGCGGGCGCTGTCGTAATAGGAGTCGCGCAACGACGTGAGCGACAAATGCGCCGACAGCGAGCCCACGAAGCCGCCCACACCGCAGGCGACCACGAGCGCGATCGTGACTACTTGCGCCCGCAGCCGCACGAGATCGCGCACCAGTTTTCGATGCAGGGGCCTCACCACTGCAACTCCGCCGGGCTGACTCGTGTACTGCGCAGTTCGCTGCTCGCGATATTGCCGTCGGCCAAACGAATGACGCGATGCGCCATCTCCGCGATCGAGGCGTTGTGCGTGATGATGATCGTCGTGGTGCCCAGCACTTCGTTTGCGCGTGCAATCGCCGCAAGGACGAGTCGGCCCGTCTCGATATCGAGTGCGCCAGTAGGTTCATCACACAGCAGGCACTCGGGGCGCTTCGCAATGGCTCGCGCGACCGCCACGCGTTGCTGCTCGCCACCGGAAAGCTGAGCAGGGAAATGATCTAGCCGATCTTGCAAGCCGACGAGCGCGAGCGCCTCGGCCGGCGCCATGGCATTCGGCACAAGGTCGGTGACGAGTTCGACGTTCTCGCGGGCGGTCAGGCTTTGAATGAGATTGTAGAACTGGAACACGAATCCCACGTGTTCGCGGCGATAGCTCGTTAGCTCGTGCTCGGACGCGCGCGACAGGTCGTGCTCACGCCAGCGGACGCTGCCACTCGTGGGCGTGTCGAGCCCGCCCAAGATGTTGAGCAGCGTTGACTTGCCACTGCCCGAAGGTCCGAGCAACACCACAAACTCGCCGGCCGAAATCTCGAACGACACGCCGCGCAGTGCGTGGATGAAGTAATCACCAACCTGGTATGTCTTGGTGAGATGCTCCGCCGCGAAGACGACGTCGGTCATTTGCGCGACAGACGCAGCGTCAGCGGGGCGTCGTCGCCGCGTCGAATCGCTGCATGCTCTTCAAGTAGTCGACCAGGCGATCGATGAGGCTGGCTGCGTCCTGCGCGCCTGCCTCAGGCTCCGCAGGCGTCGGCGTCGCAAATTCGTAGCCCCAGATCGGCATGCGGCGTGCACCATGCGCGGCGAAGATATCGCGGCCATCGATGATACGCCGCACACGCTCGAGCGGAAACTCATCACCGCGATGGCGAGTGAGCCGAGTGAGATCCGGCACCAAGACCTTGAGTGCGGGTGCCACCGGCCCGTCGCCGCGGCCGTCACTGCCATGACAGCTGGCGCAGAAACGCTGGTACAACTCGGCGCCGCTGTAGCTCGAGTAATCTTCGGCACCGGCCGCTCGCGACGCTACCAACGCGCCGACTGCCAACAAGGTGAGTGCAACAAATCGAGTCGTTAGTTGTATCCTCATACGATCACTCTCCATGGTCGGCAGATATGGTGCTAATCCACTTCGCGGTGTGGTTCGGCGCAATGAGCGCTCCGGTCGATCTCGGTTTCGAGCGACGGATTGTTGCGCTCGACGAACACGTCCTCGCGTGTGCCGAGGCGATACACGGTGCAGCCTTTGAGGCCCAAGGCGTGCGCGTCGCGGAAGATCTTGGCAATGTCTGCGATCGTGGCGGAACGCTCTAGCAGGATCGTTTTTGAGATCGCGCCGTCGACACGCGCTTGAACCTCCGCTTGCATCGCGAGGTGTTCGTGGGGTGCGATCGCGCGAGCGTCCGAGAACCACTCCGGGAGCGCACACGGCGCGCCGTGCCGTGCGCGCCAGAGTCGATAAGCGTAGTCATCGGCGGTGAAGCTGCGAGCAGAGCCATCCGGCCCGAGCACGCGGCGCACGATCTCGAGCGCAAAAATGGGTTCGATGCCACTACTCACATTGTTAGCCAGCAGGCTGATCGTGCCAGCCGGTGCAATCGCGAGGAGATGGCTATTGCGGACGCCGTGGCGGGCGAGCGCCGTTTGCAATGTTTCGGGCAAGTGCTGAATGAATGGTCGCTCGAGATGCTTGGCGAGGTCGAGGTCTGGGAAGGCGCCACGCTCGCGTGCCAGGTCAATCGACGCCGCATAGGTGCTGTCGCGAATGGTGGTCATCACCCGAGCGGCCGTTGAGCGTGCGTCGACCGAGGCGTAGTGCAAGCGCAGCATCGCGAGCGCATCGCCCAGGCCCGTGATCCCGATGCCGATGCGGCGCGTCGCATGCGCGCGTTGCGCTTGGCGAAACAGCGGGTAGCGTGAGGCGTCGACAATGTCGTCGAGAAAGCGCACGGCCAAGCGCGCGGCGCTGTCGAGTGCGACGTAGTCAAGATGCGCGCCCGGTGTAAAGGGATCACGCACGAAGCGCACGAGATTTAACGAGCCCAAATGACAAGCGCCGTACTCCGGCAGGGGGGCTTCGCCGCATGGATTCGTGGCGCTGAGCGTTTCGCGATACGCGAGGTTGTTAGTGCGGTTGATGCGATCGATGAATAGCATGCCGGGCTCGCCACTCGCATGCGCGGACTGACAGATCGCATCCCAGAGTTCACGTGCCGGAATGGTCTTTTGCGGGGCGCTGCCTGCTGGAAAGCGGAGAGGCCAGGGCGCACCCTCAGCAACAGCGCCCATGAATGCATCCGTGACCAGTAACGAAAGATTGAAGTGAGGCAGATCGTGCAGGGCGCGTTTGGCGGCGACGAACTCCAGCACGTCTGGGTGGTCGCAGCGCAAAGTCGCCATCATGGCTCCACGGCGAGCACCGCTCGACATCACGGTTGCGCACGCGCTGTCGAATACCTTCAGGAAAGAGACAGGGCCGGTCGCGATGCCGCCCGTTGAGATAGCTGGGGTACCGCGCGGACGCAGCGCGGAGAAGTCGTAGCCGACGCCGCCGCCTTGCTGCATGGTCAGCGCGGCTTCCTTCAACGTCTCGAAGATGCCCGTCACCGAATCTTCGATCGGTCCCATGACGAAGCAGTTAGCGAGTGTGACGGCGCGAGCTGTGCCGGCGCCCGCGAGAATGCGTCCGCCGGGAATGAACTGAAAGTCTGCGAGCAGCTCGCCAAAGCGCTTCGAGTAGAGTTCGGGCTCGGGGTCTACGGCCGCTGCCGCACACGCGACGCGATGCCACGTATCCTCAATGCTCTGCTCAACGCCCTCAGGCGTCGCAGCTCGGTAGCGCGTTTGCCAAACGTACTCGGCGAGCGGCGTCAGCAATGTTCGCATGGCGCCGTCATGGTGTGATCGGCGTCGCCAGAATCTGCACACCGCGCACGCTGCGCGGGACTTTGGTTGCAAAGCGCGCGTGCTTAATGACCAGCACGTCGCACGACAGGGCATCGATGACAGACTCGGCCGTATTCCCGATGAAGAAACGTTTCAGGCCGGAGCGCGACAACGCACCCATCACGACAATGCTCGCCTTCAAGGATTTGGCCGTTTGTGGGATGACCTCCGTAGGACGGCCCGACACCAAGTGCCGCGCGCTGCGCTTCACTTCATAGTCTGCCAGCTCGGTTGCAAAGCGCTTGCGCGCTTCGGCTTCGTTCTCATCGCGAGGCGTCGTGATGTTCATCAGCGGGCCCATCGCGAGCGGCGGCATCACCGGAATCGGCGGCACGAATGCGTGCAATGCATGCAGTTCACCGCGCAATGCATGCGTGAGCTGTGTACCCGCGCGCAAGATGTCTTTGTCGAGACTCGCGGGCTTGGCAAACGCATGCAGTGGGTCAATCGAGGCGAGGATCTTGGGGTGGCGATACAAAGCCTTATTCTTGACTAACAACAAAGGAGCCGGGCAATCGCGCAGCAACTCCCAGTCTGTGTAATTGAGCAGCCAGCTTGCCCGATGCTTGCCGCTGGCATGCACATCCGCGACGACGAGATCCGCTTGCGTGCGCCACACTTGTCTGACGATCGCCTCAGCCGCTGGGAAGTCCCATTCAACGACGACCGAAACTTTGACGTCATGCTGACGGACACGCGCGGCGATCTTCTCAAGCTGTTCGCGATGCCGCGAGGTGTGCTCACGCTGCATCGCTTTGAGGTCAACGCCGCGTGCGTACAGCATGTCGGCATAGAGCGGCGTCGCGATATCGTGAAACAACACGATGTCGGCACCTAACCCCGTGGCGAGTTGCGTGGCTTTCGCAACGGCGGGCGAGTGCTTGACCGACGGGTCCTTGATCGCAACCAGAATTCGCTTGATGGGGCGCATACGCTCAACTCCTTCCCGGTTGCAGCGAGTGTCGGGCGGAAGCCCCCCCTCTGCCATCAGTAGCGCTACGACGCGCGTCGCGGTGAATACCTACAGAGATGCGAAGGCCCGCTTCGCGCGTGGCGCCGAAGCGGGCCTGGATGGACGACCTGCGCTGCTATTGCACGCTGACTTGTATCGCCTTTGGCGCCTCGCCTTTGGTCTTCGGAATGCGTACCGTCAACACACCGTCTTTCGATTCCGCCTGAATTGCAGCCGTGTTCACATTCTCAGGCAGCGCAAAGCTTCGTTCGAACGTGCCATAGAAGCGTTCGACGCGATGTTGCTTCTCGCTCTTGTCCTCCTTTTCATGCTTGCGCTCACCTCGGATCGTGATGAGTCCATTCTCCACGGTCACGTGCACATCTTCCTTCTTCACGGCCGGCAGTTCTGCCTTGATCAGGAATTCCTTGTCCGTCTCGCTGATGTCGGCGGATGGTGCCCACTCCATCGCGCGGCCATTGTCCTCCATCATGAAGCGCGGCCAACGCAGGCTCGGTCCCGCCATTACGCGATTGAAGAAATCATCCATATCGCGAAACGGTTCGCGGCGTATCAAGCTCATGTCGTTCTCCTCCAGATCTGGGTGTTTCGAGGGCCGAGAGCAAGCTCGGCCAACCGCCGGTGAGATTGACAGGTCGTGAGAGCAGGGGCGATTCGCGCCTGCCACTAAGCGCTTGCGAGATTTACGTACGCCCGCTCAGCGCGCTGCCGAGCCAAAGGTGATTGCCGTGGCTGTTCGGGTACGTCATGGCCGGTCGTTAGGCGCCGCTGATCCGGATGCGCCGAAGGTGAAGAAGTCGCGCAGCGGGATCTGTCACGACCAACGGTCGCAGTACTGCCACCAAGTCGCGCGCTACGAGACTGTCGCGACCGCGGAGGCGTGTCTCGAGAGCGGGGGCAGACTGCCCAAGGCATGGAGCTGTCCGGGACAGCCGCGATGCATTGCGCCTGGAAATGGCGCTCCTTACGGGATTCGAACCCGTGTTACAGCCTTGAGAGGGCTATGTCCTGGGCCTCTAGACGAAAGGAGCGCTGATTGAGTGGGAGGCCAGAGAGCGCGGTATTATATGCGGCTGCCACTCGACCTCAAGCGGGAAAGCTCACTCATTGAATTCCGTCGACATTGCCACTTCAGCGGTCCCACCGCTGGCGCGAATCATCCCGCGCGAACAGCACCCCATTTCGCGATCGGCCATCTCACCCAACGCGTTAAAAGTGTTGTATCGGCTGCGGGAGGCAGGATACGAGGCGTTTCTGGTCGGCGGCTGTGTACGCGACCTGCTCCTCGGCATTACGCCGAAGGATTTTGACATTGCGACGAGCGCTCTGCCCGAAGAGGTCAAGCGCGTGTTCCGCAACTGCCGTCTCGTGGGGCGTCGCTTTCGGCTCGCACATGTGTTCTTCGGGCGCGAGATCATCGAAGTGGCGACATTTCGCGCGTCGCAGGCGCCAGGCGTGGGCGACGATCCCGTCGAGGTCGAAGCCGAAGATGCCGAGGAGGAGTTAGCGGCCGAGGCAGAGTCCGCCGCGGTGCTCGCCGAGTCCGGCTCTCACGAGACAGGCTTTCACGGTCGCGAACTTGCGCCCGAAGCGCCGCGCCACAGCGACGCGAGTTTCGACACCGAGCGTTTGACCGATGCTTCCGGTCGCATCCTGCGGGACAACGTCTACGGCACGATCGACGAGGATGTGTGGCGGCGCGATTTTGCATGCAACGCGCTCTATTACAACATCGCCGATTTCTCGGTTTGGGACTATACGAACGGCGCCGAGGACGTCGCGGCGCGTCGGCTGCGGTTGATTGGCGATCCTGAGACACGCTATCGCGAAGATCCCGTGCGCATGCTGCGCGCGGCGCGCTTTCGCGCCAAATTGGCCTTCGATCTCGCGCCCGAGACAGCAGCGCCGATCGAGTCGTTACGCGAGTTGTTAGCCGGCGTGCCGCATGCACGCTTGTTTGACGAAACCTTGAAGTTATTCTTGACGGGGCACGGCGCGCGCTCCCTCGAAGTATTGCAAGAGCTCAATTTATTGGGCGAGCTGCTACCAACGGTCGCTGACTATCTGAATCGTCATCCCCGTGGCATCGTTGCGAATCTCGTGCGCCAAGGGTTGCTGAACACCGATGCGCGTGTGGCGGCTGGCAAGCCCGTCACGCCCACGTTCTTGTTTTCGATCCTGCTCTACGGTCCCATCGCGGAGACGATCGAGCGCATGCCGCCTGAGAAATGGCACGACGTGGGCGCAATTCTCGATGCCGTCGATCGCGTAACCCGAGCCGCACAAGAGCGCATTTCGATTCCGAAGCGTTTCACGCTCGGCATGCGCGAGATGTTCGCCGCGCAACCGCGTCTCGAACAGCCGCGCGGCCGCCGAGCGTTGCGGATGCTGGAGCAGCCGCGCTTTCGTGCAGGCTACGACTTGTTGGTGTTGCGCGCCGAAGTGGGGCTTGCAGCAGTGGACGTCGCGCATTGGTGGACACGCCTGCAAGAGGTGTCGCAAGCCGATCGCGAGCGCATGGCTGACGCGCTCGCGCCCGCGCCGAATGCGCCGTCGCCGGGCGGCGGGCGCCGACGGCCGCGTCGACGCCGTCGCCCGAGTGGCGCCGCGTGAACCTCGCCGTGAGCGTGTCGCCGACCGTTGGCGCTCGCTGGGTGCCCGCATACATTGGGATCGGCAGCAATCTCGACGATCCAGTTCGGCAGGTGCAAGTTGCGTACGAGCGCTTGAGCACGCTGCCACGCAGTCGATTGATCGCGCGCTCGTCGTTGTATCGGTCAAAGCCATTCGGCGCGGTCGTGCAACCCGCGTTCGTGAATGCCGTCGCCGGCGTGCTGACGCAACTGCCGCCCGAGGAACTGCTCGCGGCGCTGCGGGCGATCGAGCTGGCGATGGGGCGCGCGCCCACGCGCGAGCGTTGGGGGCCGCGGCGCATCGATCTCGACTTGTTAGTAGTCGGCGGGGCCGAACGCGCGACCGATGTATTGACGCTGCCGCATCCCGGCATTGCCGAGCGGGACTTCGTCGTGGTGCCGCTCGCGGAGATCGCGGCGGAACTGGTGGTGCCGCGCTTGGGGCCGGTACGCGCGTTACGTGACCGCGTGAACCTACGCGGAATAGAAGTGTTGCCGGAGGCCGCGCCGGTGTCATGAACGCCGAGTTGCCACATCGCTTCATCGTCGTCGAGGGCCCAATCGGCGTCGGCAAAACCAGTTTGTCGCGCCGTCTCGCCGAGACCTTCGGCGGGGAACTCGTTCTCGAGCAAGCGGCCGACAATCCTTTTCTCGAACGCTTCTACCGCAATCCGCGGGCGGGGGCGTTGCCCGCCCAGCTGTATTTCTTGTTCCAGCGCGCGCAACAGCTGACGGCGCTGCAGCAGCAAGATCTGTTTGCGCCGTTACGCATCGCCGATTATTTGCTCGACAAGGACCGGTTGTTCGCGAGCCTCACACTCGACGAGGCGGAGTTGGCGTTGTATGACCAAGTGCATACGAAGTTAGCGATCGAGCCGCCGCAGCCCGATCTCGTGGTGTATCTGCAAGCGCCGGTGGGTGTGTTGCTTGATCGAATCGCGCGGCGCGGTATCGGCTACGAGGGCTTGATTGATCGCGCCTATCTCGAGCGACTCAACGATGCCTACGCGCGTTTCTTTTTGAGTTATGACAGGGGACCCCTGCTGATCGTCAACGCGGCCAACATCGATCTTGTCAATAACGACGCCGACTACCAAGAGTTGGTCGGGATGATTCGCGCCGCACGCCGCGGTCGCTCGTATTACAACCCGTTACGCCACGGCGCGCTCGATCGATAGTCACAGCCGATTGATTGTCGCGCGCGCCTTCGTCATGCTGCCGCCGCTATGTATACCCATCTTGAAACTCGCGATTCGACACGCCCACCGGTAACCCTCGGCACGCTCGACAAAATGAAGCGCGACGGCGAGAAGATCGCGTGCATCACGTGTTACGACGCGAGCTTCGGGGCGCTCGTCGATGCGGCCGATGCCGATGTCGTACTCGTCGGCGATTCGCTCGGGATGGTGCTGCAAGGGCATGACACTACGGTACCGGTGACGATGGACGACATGGTCTATCACTGCCGCGCCACCTCGCGCGGTGTGCATCGGCCGTTCTTGATGGCCGACCTGCCGTTTGCGAGCTATCCCACGAAAGAGCTGGCGCTGGCCAATTCCGTGCGCTTGATGCAAGAGGGCGGCGCCGAGATGGTGAAGCTCGAAAGCGGCGGCACCCAAATCGAGATTGTCGAGTTCTTGGCTAAGCACGATATTGCCGTATGCGCGCATCTGGGCTTGAAGCCGCAATCGGTACACAAAACTGGCGGCTTTCGCGTGCAAGGTCGCGGGGATGACGCGGGCGAGCGCATGCTCGCGAGTGCCAAAGCACTCGAGTCCGCCGGCGCTGACATCATCCTCCTCGAGTGCATTCCCAGCGACCTGGGTAAACGCATCACAGAAGCGCTCGAAGTCCCGGTGATTGGCATCGGTGCAGGCCCTGATACGGATGGCCAGATCCTCGTGCTCTACGACGTGCTCGACATCACGATGGGCCGCAAGCCGCGCTTCGTGAAGAATTTCATGGCCGGCGCGAGTTCGAATGTCGATGCCGTCAATCGTTACGTGCGCGCCGTCAAAGAGCGCACCTATCCCGCGCCGGAACACTGCTTCTAGCGCGCCTCACGCGCACAGTAGCGAGAGAGGTCAACGGGATGCAGATCGTGACGACGATTCAAGCGGTGCGCGCCGAAGTGGCGCGCTGGCGTGCCGCCGGCGATCGCATCGTCTTTGTGCCGACGATGGGCAATCTCCATGCTGGCCATGTCAGCTTGATCGAAGCGGCCAAGCGACACGGCGAGCGCTTTGTCGCGAGCATCTTCGTCAATCCGATGCAGTTCGGTCCCAACGAGGATTTCAATCACTACCCGCGCACACCGCAGCGCGACTCGCAGATGTTGAGTGCAGCAGGGTGTGATTTGATGTTCACGCCCGATGTCGCCGAGATTTACCCGAATGGGGCAGCGGCGGCCACGCGCATCGAAGTGCCAGAGATTTCGAATATTCTGTGCGGAGCGTTTCGGCCCGGCCATTTCGAAGGCGTGGCGACGGTCGTGGCGAAGTTGTTTCACATCGTCGAGCCGGACACGGCGATCTTTGGCGAGAAGGACTACCAACAACTCGCGGTGATCCGTCGCATGGTTGCCGATTTGTGCTTGCGTGTGCGTATCGTCGGCGCGCCGACGGTGCGGGAGGCGGACGGCCTCGCGATGAGTTCGCGCAACCAGTACCTAACAGCCGAGGAGCGCGCGCTGGCCCCGGCGATCCATCAGGAGTTGCGGGCAGCGCAGGCGGCTATCCAAGGAGGCGCGCGCGATTTTGCGGCGCTCGAGCGCGCAGGCGCAGCTGCTTTGGACGCGCTCGGCTTCAAGACGGATTACTTCGCCGTGCGCGATGCGCTGTCGTTGGCATCGGCGAGCCAAACGACGCGCGAGTTCGTGGTGCTTGCCGCGTCGCGCCTCGGCCGAGCACGGCTCATCGATAACGTGGCATTCGCTACGGGCTAGCGTGTTGCGCGAGTGCCCACGCCACATGCGTTCGCACTAACAGCGAAGGATCGTCGCGCCGTGCCTCGAGTGCCGCGATGACGGTCGGCGTCGTCGTGGCGTTGCCGAGGGCCACGGCAATGTTGCGCAACCAGCGTTCGTAGCCGATGCGATGGATGGCTGAGCCGCGCATGCGCTCGGCGAAATCCGTCTCGCTCCACGCAAACAAATCGACGAGCGCCGTGGCGTCGAGTCCATGCCGCACCTTGAAGTCAGGATGCGTTGCTGCACGGGCGAACTTGTTCCACGGGCAAACCAATTGGCAGTCGTCGCAGCCATAGATGCGGTTACCGATCGCGGGCCGCCACTCCACCGGGATGTCGCCGTCGAGTTCGATCGTGAGATACGAGATACAGCGGCGCGCATCGAGTTGGTAGGGCGCCACGATCGCGCCCGTCGGGCACGCCGGGATGCAGGCAGTGCACGTGCCGCAATGCGCGCTTGCTGGTTCGTCGACGGGCAGTGGTAAGTCCGTCAGGATTTCACCCAGGAAGAACCACGAGCCCGCATCGCGCGCGATGAGGTTGGTGTGTTTGCCAATCCATCCAAGCCCGGCATTGCGCGCGAGTGCTTTCTCTAGAACTGGTCCGCTGTCGACGAAGACGCGATAACCAAACGGGCCAATGCGTGCTGCAATTTCGTCGGCCAATGCTTGCAGGGCGTTGCGCAACACTTTGTGGTAGTCGCGCCCGAGCGCGTAGCGCGACACGTAACCTGCGTGATCATCAGCCAGTACGGCGTGCGCATCGCGCGCGTCGCTTGGCCAGTAGTCCATCCGTGCGCTCAGAATTGTTAGCGTGCCGGGCACGAGTTCCGCCGGCGAGGTGCGTTTGCTGCCGTGTCGCTGCATGTAGCCCATCTCGCCGTGACGACCCGCAGCGAGCCACGCCTCGAGATGGTCGGCATCAGGGCCGAGATCGATGTTCGCGACACCAAGCTGCTGAAACCCGCGTGCCGCAGCCAGGGCGGCGATCTCGCGTTTCAGGGCAGCACCGTTCGGCAGTGAGGAATGCTGGGTCATGACACACTGCCCAGTATAATGACGCCATGGCTCTTCCCATGGCGGTGTACGGTTCGGCGCAAGTACGAGCCATCGATCAATACATGATCCGCGAGCGCGGTGTGCCGTCGTACACGCTGATGAAGCGGGCTGCGGAGGCGGCGTTGCGTGCCCTGCGCACACGCTGGCCGACGGCCATGAGCGTGTGCGTCGTGTGTGGGGGCGGCAACAATGGTGGCGATGGCTATGTTCTCGCGCGGTTCGCGCAAGCCGCGGGCCTGAACGTTACCGTATTGTCTGTGACAGCGCCTGACGACCTGGCGGGCGACGCGCGTCGGGCTTGCGAGGAGTGGCAGTCGAGTGGTGGCCGTGTCGAGCCGTTTGGCGCTCCGGGCCTTGCCAAGGCGGAGGTCATCGTCGATGCCATTCTCGGCATTGGCGCCAAGGGTGAGTTGCGTCCAGCGGCGCGATTGGCCATCGATGCGATCAATTCGGTTGCTGCACCGGTGCTGTCGCTCGACATACCGTCGGGCCTCGACGCCGATACCGGCGAGGTGTTAGGTGCCGCTGTCGAGGCGGACGCGACCATCACCTTCATCGGCCTCAAAACAGGGCTGTTGTTAGCGGCGGGGCCAGAGCATGCCGGCGCATTGTTGTTTGATGATCTCGAGGCGGAAGCACCAGCCTCGGCGCAGTTCAAGCCGCGGCTCGCACGCTTGACCGAAGCGGAAATCGCGGCCGCGTTACCGCGCCGCTCGCGCCATGCACACAAGGGCTCTTTTGGCCGCGTTCTGGTCGTCGGCGGGGGGCCTGGCATGCCGGGTGCGCTGCGCTTGGCCGGCGAGGCCGCGCTGCGCGTCGGCGCTGGGCTCGTGACCGTGGCAGGCGCGCCCGAGAATCTTGCGGCAGTTGTTAGCGGGCGACCGGAACTCATGTACGCGGGTATCGTCGATGCGCGCGATATCGAGTCGTGGGTCGAACGCGTCGATGTCGTTGCCATCGGGCCGGGGCTCGGGCGCACGGCCTGGGCGCGTGCCCTGTGTCAGCACGTGTTTGGCTGCGGCAAACCGCTCGTCATCGATGCGGATGCCCTCAACGAGCTTGCCGAGATGCCGGTGCGCGCGCTGCCCAATGCGATTCTCACGCCGCATCCTGGCGAAGCAGGGCGCTTGCTCGGTAGCGATGCCCAAGTGGTCCAGCGCGATCGTTTGGCGAGCGTCGAGCAGCTCGCCGCGCGCTACGGCGCGGTCGCGGTGCTCAAAGGTGCTGGCACGCTCGTCGCGGCCGCGACCGGTACGCACATTTGTGAGCGTGGTAATCCCGGCATGGCCACGCCAGGCATGGGCGATGTGCTCACCGGCGTGATCGCGGGCGTGTTGGCGCAGCACCGCGATCTTGCCGTCGCGGCACGCGTGGGCGTGCTGGTGCATGCGCTGGCGGGCGACATCGCCGCTCGCGACGGCCAGCGCGGCTTGCTCGCCAGCGATTTGCTGCGGGAGTTGCGTGCGGCCGTCAATCGCTGAGCGCGTCACGTGAGCGAGACTCCGTCCTGGCAACTCGCGAGTCATTCCGTTGCAGACACGGAGCGCTTGGCGCGCGTGCTCGCCGAACAGGTGGCTGTGGCGGCCACGCCTTTCGTACTGCACCTGCATGGCGATCTGGGTGCTGGCAAGACCGTATTGGCGCGCGCGCTGCTGCAAGCACTCGGTGTCGGTGGGGCCATCAAAAGCCCGAGCTATACGCTGCTTGAGCCGTATACGGTGGGTGCGCGCACCTACTTGCATCTCGATTTGTATCGCGTGCGCGATCCGTCCGAGGTCGAGGCCTTAGCGTTGCGCGACTACTTGGAGCCCGGCAGCGTTTGGTTGATCGAATGGCCGGAGCGCGCGGTCGAGGAGATTCCGCCAGCGGATCTCGACATCGAGATTGGCTACGACGTTCAGGATCGAGTCATCGTGGTGCGCGCAGAGTCGGCGGATGGCGCGCGAGTGTTGGCGGCAGCGCGCAGCGCGTGGGGTCGCGACGAGCATTGAAATTCACGCGGCGTCCACGTAGATTACGCCGCAAGTGAGTTTCGGAACATCATGACTCGAAAAGGTTTTTTCCTCGCACTCGTGCTTGGGCTCGCGCTCCCCGTCGGGGCGGCTGAGGTGAGCGGCGTGCGGCTGTGGAGCGGTGGCGAGAACACGCGGGCGGTCGTCGATTTGAACGGTGTCGCGCGCTACAAGGTGTTCACGCTCGAAAACCCGCACCGCGTCGTGTTGGACTTGCCAGGCACACCGCTGCCGAACGGTCTAAAGCTGCCGGGGCCGGACGGTATCGTCACGTCGATTCGTTCGGGGAAGCAACCAAACCGGACAGCTCGCTTTGTGTTTGAAGTGGCGCGCCCCGTGCAGCCCAACGTGATGCGTGTGGAGCCGAGTGGCGATGCTGGGCATCGCTTAATCGTCGATTTCGGCGGAGCAACCACCCCTGCGGAAGTAGCAGCGGCGCCCGTTGAGGCGAGTCCCACCGCCGCAGCGATCGAGCCAATTCGCGCGCAACATGCGCCGACGAACTCCGATCGCGAGATCGTCATCGCAGTCGACGCTGGCCATGGCGGCGTCGACCCCGGAGCGATCGGGCCATCCGGCACGCGCGAAAAGGATGTCGTGCTCGACATCGCGAAAGCGCTGGTCGCGCGCATCAACGCCGAGCCGGGGATGCGCGCGGTGCTCACGCGCGAAAGTGATCAATTCATTCAGTTGCGCGATCGCATTGCGCGGGCGCGGCGAGCGAAGGCGGATATGTTCGTGTCGATCCACGCGGACTCGATCGCAAACCCCAGCGTCTCAGGCTCGTCGGTCTATGTGTTGTCCGAACGTGGTGCGACGAGCGAGGCCGCGCGCTGGCTCGCAGAGCGCGAAAACGCGGCCGACTTGAAGGGCGGCGTGTCGCTCGATGACAAAGACCGGATGCTCGCCAACGTGCTGCTCGATCTCTCGCAGACCGCGAGCATCACGCAAAGCATGAGCGCGGCGGAGCGAGTATTGCGTTCCCTCGATCGCATCGGTGAAGTGCGTAAGCCGCAGGTGCAGCAAGCTGGCTTCGTGGTTCTCAAGTCGCCAGACATTCCGTCGATGCTGGTGGAAACCGCCTACATATCGAACAAGGGCGACGAGAAGAAACTGCGCCAGCCCGAACATCGGGCGCGGATCGCAGACGCAATCTTCCGCGGCATCCGTGATTACTTTGACACCCACGCTCCAGATGGCACCCGGTTCGCCGCAGCACGCCGCGAGAGCGTTGGGGCCGGAAGTGCTGCGGCCCGCTAACGCAGCGGCGGCCAGCGCTTAGCGCGCCGCGTAGCCTGTTCCATTACACTGCGCGCCGCGTTTCCTTGTCGCGCCGTGCTTGATGCCCATCCGGATCCTGCCAAACGAGTTGATCGATCAAATCGCTGCCGGCGAGGTGATCGAGCGGCCCGCGTCGCTCGTCAAAGAGCTTGCGGAGAACAGTCTCGATGCGGGCGCGAGCCGCGTCGAGATCGATATCGAGCGCGGCGGCATCGGCTTGGTGCGGGTGCGCGACGATGGCCATGGCATCGACGCAGCGGAACTGCCGGTGGCGATCCAGCGCCACGCCACGAGCAAGATCGCCTCGCTCGAGGATCTCGAGTCCGTTGAATCGTTGGGCTTTCGTGGCGAGGCGCTGCCCTCGATCGCATCGGTGTCGCGCTTTGCGATTACTTCGCGTGCGCGCGGGGCGGAAGGGGCGGCCAAGATTGCACTCAACGACGGCCGCACGCCGGAAGTAGTGCCTGCCGCGCATCCTCCGGGCACGACCATCGAAGTGCGCGATTTGTTCTTCAATGTGCCGGCGCGCCGCAAATTCCTACGCACCGAAGTGACCGAGCAAGGCCACATCGCGCGGTTGGTCGAGCGGCTCGCGCTGGCGCGGCCCGACGTCGGCTTTCGCCTGCGCGCCAGCGAGCGCGTGCTGCTCGATGCGCCTGCCGAGACGGGCCCGGATGCGCTCGCGCGGCGCATCGAAGCGGTGTTAGGACGTGAGTTCCTGGCAACCGCATTGCCGCTCGATCATGCCGCTGGACCCGTGCGCGTGAGCGGTTTCGTCAGCATGCCGACGGCAGCGCGAGCGCAAAACGATCTGCAGTTCTGGTTCGTCAATGGGCGCGCGGTCCGCGATCGCTTGTTGATGAGTGCGGTCCGTCTCGGTTATCGCGACGTGCTGTATCACGGACGGCATCCCGCCTACGTGCTGCACTTGTCGATCGATCCGCAACTCGTCGACGTCAACGCGCACCCGCAGAAACTCGAAGTGCGGTTCCGCGACAGTCGGCAGGTACATGAATTCGTGTTTCGTGCCGTCGAACGGCAACTCGCGGCGTCGACGCAACCGCAGGCAGCGAGCACGCCACCGACGCAGGTCAGTGGCATCGTCCGGGACGATGCACCGAAGTACACGGCCGCGCTCGATTGGGGGCCGCGCGAAGGGGCCTGGCCGCCCGGCGACTGGGCATTGGCTGCGCGCCTGGCTGACAGCGCGACGCCGACACCGATCCCTGCCGCGCCGCTTGCTAACGACTCGGCAGCGCGGCCATTGGGAGACGCCATCGCCCAAGTTCATGGCGTGTACATTTTGTCGCAGACGGCCGATGGATTGGTGCTCGTCGACATGCATGCGGCGCATGAGCGCGTGCTGTACGAGCAAATGAAGGCGTCGGGGCGCGGGTTGGGCGCGTCCCAGTTGTTACTCGAACCAATCGTGGTGGCCTTGAAGCCGCACGAGATCGATGCGCTGCTCGAGTCGCGCTCGGACTGGGAGGCCGCGGGCTTCGATATCGATCGCATGGCACCCGATCGGCTCGCCGTGCGGCGCGTGCCGGCACTGCTCGCGCGCTACGATATTCCAGCGTTAGTCGCCGAGGTCGTCCGCGACATGGCCGGCGAGGGTGGTACTCATCATCTCGATGCCGCCACCGATAAGTTGTTAGGCACGATCGCGTGTCGCACCTCGATCCATGCGAATCGACGGCTGACGCTGCCGGAGATGAACGCACTCCTGCGGCAAATGGAAGTGACGCCGCGCGCCGATCAGTGCAACCACGGCCGACCGACATGGACGCGCATTTCCTTGGCCGAGTTGGATCAAATGTTCTTGCGAGGCCGTTGATGCAGCGCGTGTTGGTCGTAACGGGGCCGACCGGCGCGGGCAAGAGCGATCTCGTGCTGCGACTCGCCGCCGAGGTACCGCTCGAGATCATCAGCATGGATTCCGCGCAGGTCTATCGCGGCATGGACATCGGCACCGCCAAGCCCAGCGCCGAGATTCGCGCCGCAGTCCCGCATCACTTGCTGGACATCCGCGACCCGCACGAGGTGTATTCGACCGGCGAGTTCGTGGCGGCCGTCAGCGAGTTGGTGCCGGCGATTGTGGCTCGGGGGCGTGTGCCGGTGATCGTGGGCGGCACCATGCTCTATCTTCGTGCATTGACTCGGGGCCTCTCGGAGCTACCCCGCGCGACGCCTGAGGTGCGCGCCAAGATCGATGCTGAGGCCGCCGCAATCGGTTGGCCTGCGATGCACGCGAAGCTGGCGCAGGTGGACGAACGCGCGGCTCGTCGGATTCATCCCAATGACCCGCAGCGCATTCAACGCGCGCTCGAGGTCTATCTCACGACCGGTCGCCCGCTCAGCGATTGGCATGAGCGCGGCACGCAGCGATTGCCCTATGAATTTGAACGCATGGCATTCGTGCCTGAGCGTTCTGTCTTGCACGAGCGCATTGAGAGTCGGTTCAACAAAATGATGCAGGCAGGTTTGCTCGATGAAGTTCGGGCGCTTCATGACAGAGCAGACTTGAATGCGGAGCACCCTGCGATGCGAACCGTGGGTTACCGCCAGCTTTGGGGGCATCTCGAAGGCGCCTACGCGCTCGAAGACGCTGTCTTGAAATCCGTCGCGGCGACCCGACAACTGGCAAAGCGGCAGCTGACTTGGCTGCGGTCAGACCCTGAGACCACTTGGTACGACCCATTGTCCGACACAGGGTTCACCGCGCTGCGTTCACGTGCCAGCGCATTGGGCGATTTCCCCTAGGCGATGGGTTCGTTGCACATGGTAAGATTTCAGCCAAGTTCGGGTGCCAGGCCGCTTGATAACGATAAGGCGCCGCGAGCTGCATAAGGAGAACATCATGGCCAAAGGCCAATCGCTGCAAGACCCATTTCTGAACACGCTTCGCAAGGAGCGCATCCCGGTGTCGATTTACCTCGTAAACGGCATCAAGCTGCAAGGCCAGATCGATTCGTTCGATCAGTTCGTCGTGCTGCTCAAGAACAGCGTGAGTCAGATGGTCTACAAGCACGCGATCTCCACCGTCGTGCCGGCTCGAGCCGTTCGCATCGCGACCGAAGATGGCACGGTCGTCGATGTTGCGGCGGGTCCGGAGTAAGCACACGCTAGCGCGCACTCAGCGGCTGGAGGCATCCCTTGTTTGAACGCCCGCGAACCGGCGAGCGGGCCGTGCTCGTCCGCATTGGATTGGGCGCACCAGCCGATCCGGAAGACATCGAAGAATTCACGCAGTTGGCGGAGTCGGCCGGTGCCGTTCCCGTGGCCACGGTCACAGGGCGTCGCGATCGACCCGATCCCCGCTATTTCGTCGGCAGCGGCAAAGCCGAGGAGATCCGCGCGATCGTGCACGAGCACGCCGCAGACGTGGTGTTGGTGGATCACCCCTTGAGTCCGAGCCAAGAGCGCAACCTCGAAAAACTGATCGAACGGCGCGTACTCGACCGCAGCGGTTTGATCCTCGACATCTTTGCCCAGCGTGCGCGCAGTCACGAGGGCAAGCTGGAAGTCGAACTCGCGCAGCTCAAGCACCTTGCCACACGCCTGGTTCGCGGTTGGACGCACTTGGAGCGGCAGCGCGGTGGCGGGATTGGCCAGCGCGGCCCGGGCGAAACGCAGCTCGAGACTGACCGCCGCTTGCTGGGCGTGCGTGTGAAGACACTCACGCGTCGGCTCGAGCGCATCCAGCTGCAACGCGAAACCGGTCGGCGGCAGCGCGCTGAAATTCCGGTGCCATCGCTTGCGCTCGTCGGTTACACCAACGCAGGCAAGTCCACGCTGTTTCGCGCGCTGAGCGGTGCTGATGCGTATGTGGCTGATCAATTGTTCGCGACGCTCGATCCGACCGTTCGCAAGATTCAGTTGCCGGGCGGTACGAACGTCGTCTTGGCGGACACGGTCGGCTTCATTCGTGACCTGCCACACGACTTGGTGGCCGCCTTCAAGTCGACTTTGACCGAGGCGCGCGAAGCCACCTTGTTGCTGCACGTCGTCGACGCAAGCGATCCGCGGCGCGATGAGCGGATCGATGAGGTCAATCGCGTGCTGGCCGAAATCGGCGCGGCGGAACTGCCGCAAATCATGGTGTTCAACAAGATCGACCGGCTCGAACTCGAGCCGCATGTGGACCGCGACGACGCGGGCCGTGTTTCGCATGTGTGGATCTCGGCGGCCCGGAACACTGGCCTCGACTTGTTGTCCAAGTCGGTGGCCGAACGTTTGGCACGCGTTGCGCGCAAAGCAACATTGCGCTTACCCGTGACAAGCGGTGCCGCTCGCTCGCGTTTGTACTCGGCAGGGCTCGTATTGCGTGAGAGAACAGCAGACAATGGAGCCTACGAACTCGATGTCGAGTTGTCCGAGCACGAGCTGCTCAAATGGGCACGCGAGCCGGGCGTTGAGGTGGTGATGCTCGACGCCCCAGCTGGAACTTGTGCCGCTGTGGAGCCGTACTTACAATTCAATGATTCCTTTACAGCGTCGACCGGACACCGCTCATGAGGCGGCAATGCGCGACGGCGCGACTTCTACAGACCTATCCATTTTCACAGTGACCCAGTAGTACCTATGGCCTGGAATCAACCTGGCGGACAAAACCAAAACCCTTGGGGCAAGCGGCCCAATCAAGGAGGCGGTGACTTCGACCAAACGTTCAAAGAGTGGCAGAAGCGCTTCGAAGGCATGTTCGGCGGCGGCAAAGGCGGTACGCCGGGCGCCACTGGCGGCGGCGGCATTCCACTGCCGGTCATCATCATCGTCGCAGTGGCGATTTGGTTGATGAGTGGCTTCTACCAAGTCAACGCGCCCGAGCGTGGCGTGGTGCAACGGTTTGGCAAATACGTCGAGACGCGGCCGCCAGGTATCGCGTGGCATTTGCCGTGGCCGATTGAGACCGTCAAGAAGGTCAATGTGTCGAACGTGAACAGCGTGCAATCCAAGTCGCGCGTGCTCACGGCGGATGTGAACCTCGTCGAGCTCGAAATCAGCGTGCAGTACCGGCTCGCCAATCCCGAAAAGTATTTGTTCGGCGTGCGCAATCCCGAGGAGACGCTGCGCGAAGTGAGCGAGAGTGCGATTCGCGAGGTCGTTGGCCGGAGCGAGCTGCAACGAATCTTGTCGGGCGGCCGTCAGCAGGTGACCGAGCTGACGCGCGATTTGATTCAGCGCACGATGGAGCAATACGGCACGGGTATCGAAGTGCGCACCGTGAACATGGAAGACGTGCAGGTTCCCGAGGCCGTTGTGCCTTCGCAGCGCGAGGCTAACAAGGCGATCGCTGATAAGGAGCGGTTCATCAAAGAAGCGGAGGCCTATGCGAGCGGCATCCTGCCGGTGGCTGAAGGCGCTGCGCTTCGCCAAGCCCAGGAGGCCGAGGCATACAAGGCGCAGGTGATCGCAATCGCAGAAGGTGAAGCGGGGCGTTTCTCGCAACTCGCTAAGCAGTATGCGGCGGCGCCGCGCGTCACGCGCGATCGCTTGTACATTGAAACTGTCGAGAACGTTCTCAGTCGGTCGCGCAAGGTCGTCGTCGATTCGAAGGGCGCGGGTGGCACTAACAACGTGATGGTGTTACCGCTCGAGCGATTGTTGGAGCGGCGGTCTGATGGCGCCGATGCCGCGACCGTCACCGTGCGGCCGGAGTCGACGGAAGCCGTACCTGTGCAGAGCGATCCGCGGCAGCGAGGAGAGCGCTAATGCAAAACCCAGCCCCCATTTTATTGTTGATCGGCATTGCCTTGTTGGCGTTGCTCAGTTCCGCGTTCACCGTGCAGCAGAACGAAATGGCGCTGCGTACGCAGTTCGGTGAGATCAAGACGTCGGGCTACGGCCCCGGCTTGCATTTCAAAGTGCCATTCGTCGATCGCATCGTGAAGTTCGAGCGCCGCGTGCTCACCCAGAACTTCGCGGGTGAGACCTTCCTGACGAATGAGAACCGCGCGCTCACGGTCGATTTCTACATCAAGTGGCAGGTCAACGATCCGGCGAAGTACTACCGCGCCACCGGTGGCGATGAGTCGCGTGCCGGCGATCGGCTCGCAGGCGTCGTCAAGGACGGCATCAAAAACGCGGTCGCGCAGCGGACGTTGCAAGAAGTCGTGACAGCGGAGCGGGCGGCCGTCACGGGCGACATGATCGAGCGGGCGCGCAAAGACGTGTCCGACCTTGGCGTGCAGCTCGTGGACGTACGCGTGCAGCGCATCGACCTTCCGGAGGACGTTGCGGCGCGTGTGTTCGACAGCATGAAGCAGAACTTCGAACGGCTCGCGAAGCAGCTGCGAGGCGAAGGCGACAAAGAGGCGACACGCATTCGCTCGGAAGCCGACCGCAAGCGCACGGAGATTTTGTCCGCCGCGCAACGCGACGCGCTCAACAAGCGTGGTGAGGGCGACGCCATTGCTGCTGCAACCTACGCTCAGGCCTACGAAAAAGCACCCGAGTTCTACGCGTTTTATCGGAGCCTTCAGGCCTATCGCAATTCGCTCGGTAAAGAAGGCGACGTGCTGGTCGTATCGCCCGATAGCGAGTTCTTCAAGTACTTGCGTAGTTCCGAGAACCGTTGATCTGACAGGCAGCGTCGCTGCCGCGAAGGCTCCATGGCGTGGTCAGAGTTGCTCGCGGCGGTGGCGCTCGTGCTGGTGCTTGAGGGAGTGTTGCCGTTCTTGAGTCCCGCGTCCTACCGTCGGATGCTCGCGCGCGTCGCTGAGCTTAGCGAACGGCAGCTGCGGATCGGAGGGCTCGTCGCAATGCTGGCTGGCCTCTTGTTGTTGTTAGTGGCGCGAGCTTGAGTGCAGCATGGGCAAGTTTGTCGTAGTCATCGGGACACAGTGGGGCGACGAGGGCAAAGGTAAGATCGTCGATCTGCTGACCGAGCGGGCTGCTGGTGTTGCGCGGTTTCAAGGCGGCCACAATGCGGGTCATACGCTCGTCATCGGTGGCAAGAAGACCGTGCTGTCGCTGATCCCGTCCGGGATCTTGCGCGATCAAGTGCAGTGTTTCATCGGCAACGGCGTGGTGCTGTCACTCGAAGCGCTGTTTCGCGAGGGCGATCTCCTGGTCTCGCAAGGCGTGCCCGTATTCGAACGCCTGCGCATCTCGCCGAACTGCCCGCTGATCCTGCCGTCGCACGTCGCGCTCGACAAAGCGCGTGAAGCGGCGCGCGGCGCGAATGCCATCGGCACCACTGGCCGCGGCATCGGGCCCGCGTATGAAGACAAAGTAGCGCGCCGTGCGGTCCGCGTCGCCGATCTGTTTCAGCGCGAGAAGTTCGCGGCGAAGCTGGGCGAAGTACTCGACTTCCACAATTTCGTGCTGCAGCACTATTTCAAGCAACCGCCCATCGATTTTCAGCGTGTGCTCGATGAGCAGCTCGCGCTCGGCGAACGCGTGCGGCCGTTGGTGACCGACGTCACGCAGGCTTTGGCGCGCTTGCGTGCGGAACACGCAAACGTGATGTTTGAAGGCGCACAGGGTGCGATGCTTGACGTCGACCTCGGTACCTACCCATTCGTGACGTCGTCTAACACCACGGCGGGTTATGCTGGAACCGGTACCGGCATTGGACCGCGTTCGTTCGACTATGTGCTCGGCATCGTGAAGGCCTATACGACGCGTGTGGGCGCCGGCCCGTTCCCGACGGAACTGTTCGACGAGTATGGTGCGCATCTGTCGAAGGTGGGGCACGAGTTTGGCGCTGTGACAGGCCGGCCGCGCCGCTGCGGCTGGTTCGACTCGGTCGCGCTACGTCGCTCCATCATTCACTCGAGCGTGTCCGGGCTGTGCGTGACGAAGCTCGACGTGCTCGATGGGCTCGATAGTTTGCAGATTTGCGTCGGCTACAAGTGGGCCGGCCAGACGCATGTCGAGCCGCCCATGTTTGCCGACGCGTTTGGCGATGTTGAGCCGGTGTATGAGGAGATGGCGGGCTGGCGGGAGTCGACCTTGGGGGTTACGCGATATGAAGCGCTGCCAGAGAACGCCCGCAAGTATCTCAAGCGGCTCGAGGAACTCGCGGGTGTGCCGCTCGATGTGATCTCCACGGGGCCCGATCGCGACCAAACGATCGTATTGCGGCACCCGTTCGACTAACTATTCATGCTGAGGACGGGGTTCATGCGTCAGTTCGTGCTGCTTACGGCGTTAGCCGTTGTATGTGTTACACCGACGGCTCGTGCGGAGGATGGTGCGCCGTGCGTCGGTCCGGCGCAGACAGCCGGGACGATTTCGCGTGAAGCGCTCGTCGAGAAATGGCGCGATGCGGACTCCCGGTTCGTCACACTCGATGGCGTGTCGGTGCACTACAAGGACCAAGGCAAAGGGCCCGCGATCCTGCTCATCCACGGCACGTTCGGCGATTTGAACGACTGGAATGGCTGGGTGCCGGCGCTCACCGACAAGTACCGTGTCGTACGTTTGGACTTGCCCGCGTTCGGCCTCACCGGGGAAGTGCCGAGTGGTAACTACTCGATCGAACGCTTTCACACGTTAGTGGACGCGTTGATGGATCACCTCGGGATCGAACGGTTCGCAATCGTGGGTACGTCGTATGGCGGCCTCGTAGCCTTCCGTTACGCGGCGACGCGCACGGAGCGCATCACGGGGCTTGTGCTGATGAACTCGGCGGGCATTGAGTTTGGCTCACGTCGCGGGCGGGTCGAACCGCCGCGCGATCCCAATCGCAAGTTCGTGCCAAAAGCGCAATCGCGCGCAGAAACCGAGGCGTTGATGCGTCGTTTTATCAACAAGCCGGAGACCATCACGCCCGAGTTGCTCGATCGCAAGACGGACTTTGCGAATGCCGTGCGGCGTGACTACGAAGGCTTTCTCGGTATCGGTCATTACGAACGTGGCAACCCCGAGCGCGTGCTGAGCCATGTGCGGGCGCCCGCGCTCATCCTGTGGGGCGGTTCGAGCAATGCGTTGTCGCCCGAGACGGCGGACGCGTTTCGCGACGCACTCGTCAATGCCAAATCGGTGGACAAGTTCGTCTACGATGGGGGCGGGCACTTGATGCACGTGGAGCGGCCGGTCGAAACGGTACGCGATGCCCGACAGTTTTTCGATCGTCGTGTGCGCTGGCCCAAGCGCTAATGCACGAATCGTTAGTCGTTATTCTCGGTTGAGGAAATCAGCAACCGCTGCACACCACGCGTCCGGTTGCTCGTCGACGATGTCGTGGGTGCCGCCGACGAGTTCGGTGTAGGCAAAATCGGGCCGCAGCGCGCGCACGCTGCGGCATAGCCCGTAGAGCGCGTCGCCTGTGTTGTTGAGGAGCAGCGTGGGGTGCGTAATCCGCGCAAGCTCGGCGTGCTGGTCGTAGACGAGTGACGCGTGATGGCCATACCAAAGCGTGTCGCCGGCGATTAGCATGTCGACGACATTGCGGTGTAACGCCTGCAGATCCGTCCACCCGGGCGTGACGCGCACACGGCGCGCCCACATCTCTTGTAGGTGAGTTCCGTCGGGTAGCACGCGCCACGCGCGTTGCTTGGCCACGAGCGTGTCGAGCCATTCGCGACGCTCCGCAGCCGCGAATGGCGTCGGGCTATTCAGGATCAATTTGTCGAAGCGATGCGGGTGGCGAATCGTCGCCGCCATCGCTGTCATTGAGCCGGTGTGCTGCCCCAAGATCGAGGCGCGTTCGACCCCGAGTGCATCGAGCGCTGCGACCACATTGTCGGCATAGTCCTCGATCGTGGGCGGAGCCGGCGGCGCGTCCGATTGCCCGAAGCCGGGCGTATCGATGCCGATCGCTTGCAGGCCGTGCGCTGCGAGTCGTGGGTAGGCAGCGTCGAACTGCCGCAAAGAACTCGGCGACTGATGGCAGAGAACGAGTGGTCGGCCCGTGCCGACCACTCGTAGATGGAGCTGCCCAAACGTCCCTTGGCAGTAGCGCCGCAAGTCGTTAGGCCGTTGCCGCCGATCGCTCAGGGCTTACGCGGCGGCGCGGGTGTTTGCGTGCGCGCGTAGTTTTCCAAGCTCGACAAGCTCGGATCGACCCACTTATCCGGTGCTGTGAGGTAGGTGGGGTAGCGTTCCTTGACGCGCGCGAGCACGTTGGCAGGTGCCATTTCCGGCTTCTCAATCGAACTGAAGCGGCCCATGTACAGAATGTGGCCAGGAGCGCCATCCATCAGCATCCACGGCAGCCACGGCGTGACGCGCGACCACACGCCGTTGTGGGGAATGTGCGTGAGCGCGCTGTTCTCGACGTCTTCGCGCCGCATGAAATAGCGGAACAACTCGGAAACGCGATTCATGGGGCCCGACGACTCCCGCGGCCACTTAGCCGGATTGAGAGCATTTGGGTAAAACAAATGGATATCGCGGTCGAGTGTGACGGTGTCGCCGATCAAACCCCAATTGAGCCGCAGCGGCCGACGGGGCGGGCGATCTTTGTTGAGACCGCCATAGCTCGGCGGCTCTGGGAAATACTCGCTGATCACGTAGTTGAAGGGATCGTTCGCAACATCGACCACGCGCACGCGTTCGCCGGTATAGGCGTTGTCCCAGTTGTCGAGTAGCTCGCCGGTCTTCAGATCGCGGTAAAACACGAGCTCGCGGCACAGCCGCTGGTAGCTGCCATCGGGCTGCTTCAACACGCGAATGCCGGAGAACACTTCGAAACCGAACAGCGGCCGAACGGCCTCGTTGTCACGGACGCCGTGCACCATGCCGGTGACGTAACCGTGTACGAATTTGCCAGGCGCGACATCCGCTTCGAGGCGAGCAATCGTTTCACGATTCCAGATTGGATCTTCGAACGCGAGCGGGACACGCTTGCCTTTGCGCTTGGAACTCGCGCTGGCTTCGTCACTCGATGCCAGTGCGGCGGCGCCGACAGCGGCACCTCCCTGGAGGGCAGTACGGCGGGTGATACGACGGTCGGTGAAATCAGCGGTCATGAAATTCTCCAACAAGGGACAACGTCAGCGATGGAGCATGCCTGAAAGTGCGCCGAGCGCGTAAGCGGCCGTCTCGATGCCCACGGATCGGCCAAAGTGAGTGTTGAAGCAGGAGTGGGGTGCGACCGGCACCCCGCGGGGTCAGCGACCCGCGAATTGCGCCACCACTTCGTATTGATCGGCTGGGTAGGTCAAGCGCACGTGGGTAATGCCGGCGTTGCCGCGCCACGTCCGCCGTTCGATGACGAGGCATGGCTGGCCTTGCGCCACTCCGAGTTCAATTGCGCGGTTCGCGCAGGCGGCGGCGGCCGAAATACGATGTTCGGCTTGGCTCCATGGCACGTGCTCGAGCAGCCACGCGCCAGGGGCAATGCCGCTGAAGTCCACATCGGCTGCCGAGGGCACGGCGGTGAGGCTGATTGCACGTTCCTCCAGCGCAAACACGGCATCGTCTGCAAAGTGTCGGCAACGCAGCAACAGCGCGCGACGTGCGCCGATGATCTGGGCTCGTAACGGATCGTGTGCGCCGACGCGAACGGCGCGGCGCTCGAGAAGTTCGTAGCGGTAGGCGTCGCCGCGACGCTGCACTTCCAGTCGCAAATCCGGGATCGCCAGCGTGGCGGATTGCTCGCGCGGGAGAGCGACGAAAGATCCGGCGCGCTTGCGGCGCACGATCAGGCCTTGACGGGCCAACGCTGAAACCGCTTTGCTGACGGTCATACGCGAGCAGCGATACCGATGCGTGAGCTCGTGCTCGAATGGAATGCGCGCACCGGGTGGCCAGTCCCCGTCGAGTATGCGCCGCTCTAGGTCGGCGCGGATCCGCTCGTGCAGCGCGGCGGCTTTCATACGGCCAGCAATCGCTGTGTGCATTGCACATAGCGGCGAGCGATCGCATCGCGCGCCACGTGGCGCCCAGTGCGCACTAAGTGGACGCCGCCAGCCCAAACGTTGTCGATGGCGGAGGCGTGCGTGGTGATCCAGCTGTCGATCAGCGTGTCATCCTGCCGATGCGCCAGGGATGGATGCATGGGATTGAGTGTGACGAGATCGGCGCGTGCGCCGACGGCTAGGCCCGTGCTCTCCAGGCCGAGCGCTTGCCCGCCGCCCGCGATGCTCGCGTCCAGTAAGCGCCGCAGTGTGGACGGTTGCTCGGCCGTGGCTAACACATTGCGGCGTCGAGTGGTTAGGCGTTGGCCGTACTCGAGCAGGCGGAGTTCTCCGGCGGCTGTGATCTCCACGTTGGAGTCGGAGCCGACGCCTATTCGACCGCGATGCTTGAGGTACTCGCGAGCCCGAAACACGCCGTCGCCAAGATTTGCCTCGGTGATCGGGCACAAACCGGCGACAGCGCCCGAGCGTGCCAACCCCTCGACTTCGGTGTCATCGAGGTGCGTGGCATGCACTACACACCAGCGCTCATCGAGCGCGGCATGGGCGAGCAGCCATTCGACGGGACGTTGTCCTGACCACGCTACGCACGCGTCGACTTCCGCTTGCTGCTCGGCCGCGTGGATGTGTACCGGGCCCGTCGGCTGTGCCTGCAGCAGTCGAGCGAGATCGGGCGGGCTCACTGCGCGCAAACTGTGCGGTGCGATTCCAACGAGTGCGCCGTGCTTCGTAGCTTGCGGTCGGAGTTGCTCGACTAACGACACATAGTCATCGACGGAGAGCACAAAGCGTCGTTGCCGTACGCTTGGCTCGCGCGACGCAAAATCGCTGTACCGATACAGCACGGGCAAGAGTGTTAGGCCGATGCCCGCGCCCTGCGCGGCGGCGAAAACGCGCTCGCTCGTCTCAGCGCGATTGGTATAGCGCCGGCCGTCAATGTCGTTGTGAACGTAGTGGAACTCGCCGACATGGGTAAATCCCGCTTCGAGCATTTCGACGTAGGCGAGGCTCGTGATCGCCTCAAGATCGTCGGGTGTCATGCGCTCGACGAAGCGGTACATCCATTCACGCCAAGACCAAAAGCTGTCGTCGTCGCTGCCGCGATGCTCGGTGAGCCCTGCCATGGCGCGTTGAAAGCCATGACTGTGGACGTTGGGGATTCCAGGGACCGCGATGGCATAGCCGATATCGTTCTGCTGGCGTTGCGCTTGCGTCGTAACAGCAGAGATACGGGCGCCGACGAACTCGATGCGAACGTGTTGCCGCCAGCCCTCTGGTAACAACGCCCGCTCGCACCACAGACCGACGGCAGTTGGTTGACGATCGCGCGGCACTGGACAAGGGCTCCGTCGTTATATATGTATAGACATTATATGCAGATTGATCGAGTGTGGCGCAACGCACGACTCGCCACGATGCGAGCGAATGCGGCTGGCTTGGGTGTGATTGAGCGCGGTGCCATCGCCAGCGCTGCCGGTCGAATTGTTTGGTGCGGTCCGGAGTCCGAGCTGCCGCGAGATTGGTCGATTCGCGACAGTATCGACTGCGCGGGGCGCTGGATAACGCCCGGGCTTATCGATTGTCATACGCATCTCGTGTACGCCGGCGACCGCGCAACGGAATTCGAACGTCGCTTGGCAGGGGAGTCCTATGCCAGCATCGCGGCGAGTGGCGGTGGCATTCGGGCAACAGTGGCGGCCACTCGCGCGGCCTCTGACGAGCAGCTGGTGCACGAGTCGCTCGAGCGCGCGCGCGCGCTGGTCGCAGATGGTGTTACTACCCTCGAAGTCAAGTCTGGCTACGGGCTCGATGTTGCGACCGAGCGACGTCAGTTGTTAGCAGCGGATGAGTTAGGGAGGCGCCTGCCCGTTACGATTGCGCGTACGCTTCTGGCGGCGCATGCGTTGCCAGCAGAAGCGGTGGCGGCACCCGAACAGTACATTCGCATGGTCTGCGAAGACATGATTCCGCGCATTGCGCGCGAGCGGCTGGCGGAGGCGGTCGATGCGTACTGCGAGCATCTCGCGTTTTCGGCAGCGCAAGTACGGCAGGTCTTTCGCGCCGCGCAAGCGCATGGCTTGCGAGTCAAGCTGCACGCGGATCAGTTGAGTAATGGCGGCGGTGCCGCGCTCGCCGCGGAGCACAACGCACTGTCAGCGGACCATCTCGAGTACACGGACGACACAGGGGTGGCTGCCATGGCCGCGTCGGGCACGGTGGCGGTGATGCTTCCTGGCGCTTACTACTTTCTGCGCGAACGCCAAAGGCCGCCGCTCGTAGCCCTCCGGCGCGCGGGCGTACCGTTGGCGGTTGCCACGGATTGCAATCCCGGTACCTCGCCGCTCGCATCGCTGCGTGTGGCTATGAACATGGCCACCATTTGCTTTGAGCTCACGGTCGAAGAGTGTTGGCTCGGTGTCACGCGCCATGCCGCGCGAGCACTCGGGTTGCAAGCAGAGGTGGGCGCGTTGCAAGTGGGAACTCGCTGCGATCTTGCGATCTGGGAAGCGGACTCGTTAGCCGAACCTATTCAATTCATCGGCAAGCGCTTGCTGCACGCGCGCGTCTGGCGCGGTGATGTAACGCCATGACGAACGCCGCGACGCCCGAGTGGTTAGTGATCGAGCGGGGGCGAGTACCGCTCGTGCTCAGCCTGCCGCATACTGGCAGCGACTGGCCACAGCCACTCGCGGCAGGGTGGGTGTCGCCGTGGCGGGCCACGCAAGATGCCGATTGGCATGTGGAAAAGCTCTATTCGTTTGCTGCGGACCTCGGTGTGACCTGCGTGCGGACTCGTTTGTCGCGGTCCGTCATTGACGTCAATCGCGACCCCAGCGGCCGATCGCTGTACCCCGGCATGGCGACGACGGAGCTATGCCCTACGACGACGTTCGATGGCGAGCCGCTGTACCGCGCCGGGCACCTGCCCGATGTGGCGGAAATCGCGCGACGTCGCACCGCTTTTTTTGATCCGTACCATGCCGCGCTACGCGCCGAGCTGACACGTCTTCGTGCGACATCGCCGCGGGTTGTGTTGTTCGACGCGCACTCAATCCGGTCGCGCGTGCCGCGTTTGTTCGACGGTGAGCTGCCGGTGCTCAACTGGGGCACTAACAGCGGCAAGAGTTGCGCGCTGGCGCTGAGCGATCGGTTGTTAGCGATAAGTGAACGTTCGACGTTCTCCGTCGTGCGTGATGCGCGTTTCAAGGGTGGCTATATCACACGCGCGTATGGCGATCCGCAGCGCGGCGTGCATGCCGTGCAGCTCGAGTTAGCCTGTCGTGGCTATCTGCGCGAGCCGGCGGATAAAGTCGACGAATCTAACTGGCCGGTGGCATACGATGCAGACTACGCGCGCCCGCTCGCTGCGACGCTGCAAACGCTGCTCACTGCGTGTATTGAGTTTGCGCTCCGTTCCAACGAGGAAGCCGTATGACGAGATCGGACCCCCAACGAGTGATTCGTGCCCCGCGCGGTACGACCTTGACAGCGCGCAGTTGGCTCACCGAGGCGCCATTGCGCATGCTGATGAACAACCTCGATCCCGAGGTCGCTGAGCGGCCAAGCGACTTGGTGGTCTATGGCGGCATCGGTCGCGCCGCGCGCGATTGGGAGTCATTCGATCGCATCGTGGCGACGCTACGGCGTCTTCGCGAGGATCAGACACTGCTCATCCAGTCGGGTAAGCCGGTGGGCGTTTTTGAGACGCACCCGGATACGCCGCGCGTGCTACTCGCCAATTCCAATCTGGTGCCGCGGTGGGCTACGTGGGAGCACTTCAATGAGCTCGATCGAAAAGGGCTCATGATGTACGGGCAGATGACGGCCGGCTCTTGGATCTACATCGGTAGTCAGGGGATCGTACAAGGCACTTACGAAACATTCGTTGAGATGGGGCGTCAGCACTACGGCGGTAGTTTGTCAGGGCGCTGGATCCTCACGGCCGGTCTCGGTGGTATGGGCGGTGCGCAGCCGCTCGCGGCGGTGATGGCCGGCGCGTCGTGTCTCGCAATCGAGTGCCAAGCATCGCGGATCGAGATGCGGTTGAAGACAGGCTACCTGACGGCTCGCGCGCCGGATCTGGATTCGGCCCTTGCGATGATTCGCGACTCAGGCGAGCGGCGGACACCGATTTCGGTTGGGTTGTTAGGGAATGCTGCCGAGGTGCTCCCCGAGCTCGTCAAGCGCGGCGTACGTCCCGATATCGTCACGGATCAGACGTCGGCGCACGATCCCGTGAACGGCTATCTGCCCGAAGGATGGAGCGTTGCCGAATGGGAGGCGCGCCGCGTAAGCGACCCCGGCGCCGTGGCGCTGGCGGCTCGACGCTCAATGGCGAAACACGTGCGAGCGATGTTGGAGTTTCACGCGCGCGGCATTCCAACTGTGGACTACGGCAACAATATTCGCCAAGTAGCTAAGGAAGAGGGCGTCGCGAACGCGTTCGATTTCCCCGGGTTCGTGCCAGCGTACATTCGTCCGTTGTTTTGTCGCGGCGTGGGGCCATTTCGCTGGGTCGCGCTGTCGGGTGATCCGGAGGACATCTACAAGACCGATGCAAAGGTCAAGGAGTTGTTGCCTAACGACTCCCATTTGCATCGCTGGCTCGATATGGCACGCGAGCGCATTCATTTTCAGGGCTTGCCGGCGCGCATTTGTTGGGTCGGCTTGGGTGATCGTCACCGGTTGGGTTTGGCGTTCAACGACATGGTCGCGCGCGGCGAATTGAAGGCGCCCGTGGTCATTGGGCGCGACCATTTGGACTCCGGGTCGGTGGCCTCGCCGAATCGCGAAACAGAAGCAATGCGCGACGGTTCGGACGCGGTTTCGGATTGGCCGATCTTGAACGCGCTGCTCAATTGCGCAGGCGGTGCGACATGGGTGTCACTGCATCATGGCGGCGGCGTTGGCATGGGGTTCTCGCAGCACTCGGGCGTGGTGATCGTGTGCGACGGCTCGCCGGCTGCGGCGAAGCGAATTGCGCGCGTGTTGTGGAATGACCCGGCGACGGGCGTCATGCGACATGCGGATGCAGGTTACGAAGACGCGCAGCGTTGCGCTCGCGAGCACCAGTTGGATCTGCCAGGAATCCTGGGGTGAATGCTACGTTGCCGAGGCTGCTGCCGTGCGCCGCTCGCAGGGCCACGGCGTGGAAGAATGGTCTCGGTACCACGATCGAGATCGCGCGCGATCCGCCGGGTGCTGGATTCGCCGATTTCGATTGGCGCATCAGTCGCGCGCAGTTCGAGCACGATAGTCCCTTTTCGGCGTTCCCCGGCGTCGACCGCGTGCTCGTCGTGCTGTCAGGCGAGTTGGAATTGCAGGTCGCCAGTATGCCGAGCGTGCGGTTGGATGTGGCGAGCGCGCCGTATGCGTTCGCCGGCGACGTACCGGCGACCGGTCGCGTTCTCGCCGGGCCCATCGAGGATCTCAACGTGATGACAGCGCGCGCGCGCGTGGCGGCGGTCGTGGAGCGGCTCAGCTTCGCGGGTTCGATGACGTTGCCGTCGCGAGCGGGGTGCGTCGTGGTTTACTGCGTCAGTGGCGCGAGCACCGTCAGTGCGAGTGGCGGTCAGTATCGCTTGGACGCAGACGACGGCCTGTGGCTGCCGGACGGCGGCGCGATTCGCTTGGCTTCCATGGCAGCCAACTCGCATGTCGTGGTCATCACGCTCACGCGCCGTGCTGGAGCGTCTTGAGTTCGTAGGAGTGACCCGGCATCTCGGCCCAGGTCTCTTTCACGTTGATGTAGTCATCGCTCCAGGTGTAGATCTCGAATGGCGTCTGAAAGCCGTGCAAGAGTACGTTGAACCGCAGGCATTCGAACGTGCCCGCCGCAACGGTGATGCGCTCAGCGCCGAGATAGCGGATATCGATGTCGAATGGCTCGATCGCCAACTCGCCATCGCCGATCGGATGTTTCGAGTACGTGATGCAGCCCGCGAAAGTTTGCGTTTCATTCGGGCGTGAGAGATCGAACATGGCCGGCCACGAGCCGTCGTTACTGAGTGGATGGAAGCCGAATGCCGGGATTGGAACGGTCGATTGGCGCGAGGAGTCGCGCCGCATGCGCGCCGAGTCGATCGAGAAGCACTCGACGCGGTGAGCGTCGAAGCGATACCAACCGGCGCCTAACAACGCGCTCCCTTTGGCGACTCGCAAGTAGGCATCGATGGGTCGCCACGCGCGATCGACGGAGCACGTAACGTCTCGCACGAGCCCCTCCGCATCGAAATGGCACTCGGCGCGCATCGTGCGCGTGCCGTTCGGAAACACGGTCGTCGAGAAGTACTCGCGCCCGGTCGGCCCAACGCCGTCTTGCAGGTAAGCGATCTCGCCGCGAAAGTGCCGCAACGCTGTCATGGTTTGCCTCGTCGTCGGTGCCACTCGGCGGCCCGTGCGCGGATGTTGTCAGCCACGTTGCGATGGAATAAGGCAATGTCGGCCAAGTGGTAGTTACCACCCATGAGATCAAACGAATTGAATGGCGGCGCGGGCTCGGGCGACACAATCAACGCGCCATCCTCGCAGCGTGCGCCGACCAGTTGCGGTACGGGCGGCGAGAGTTGCAGCGACGCACGATCGATGATGCGGGCGCCGCGATTCTCACTGGCTGGAACCGGCAATTCGTCCGCTACGCCGCTCAGCGGGTTGGTACATTGAATAGCCTGGTTGTTAGCCGCTTGCATGAGTTGGGCTTCGCGTGCACGCACGCCTGCGCGCATCTGCGCGAGGGTGGCAAAACGCTCGGAGTAGGTCGACCACGAGGCGACGCAATGCGTTTGCGTCGCCGTGCGGCACGGGCGAACGCGCTGCAGGCGCTTCGAGTACAGCGCTTCCGGTACGGGTATGCCGACCACGTAGGCCGCGACCAAACGCTTGGCGAGCGCCGGATCTGGCTCGACGACGTCGGTGAGCAAACGCTGCACGTGGAGCGCGCCTTGGCTATGCCCGAGGAGCACGAACGGTCGCGAGCCGATCTCGGACACAAACTGCCGGAACGCTCGGCGTACATCCTGAAATGCCAAATCATACGGCTGCGGGTTGCTGCCGAGAGCTGCGATGGCAGCTTGCCGATATCGCGGCACATAGACGTCGCAGCACGCGTCGAGCACCGAGGCTTGACCGACGACGACCTCGTCGACTCCTGGATTGATCTCTGCATCGTCATGCGGAGCATTCCAGTAGCGGTCGCCGCGATAGGTAGTGGGGTGGACGTAGAACGCTGCGGTGGCTTGGCTCGGTTTGGTGGGATGCCGCGACCACGATGTCGGCGCTGCATAGTCTGGCGCGTGCGGGGTCAAGAGCACGGAGTACGCGAGCGTCGGCGCGGGTAGGCCCGCGCGCGGGCGCGGCGGTACGGCCAAGATGAGCGGATTCAAGAACGCTGCATCATCCCATTCCATCCGCACTTCGCCTTGTCTAACGACTACTAACTCGCGACTCGGGACCACATAGACGCGCTGTCCGCCGCGGCCCTCGAGGTAGAAGACGTCGTCCGCCGCAAATGGGGCTGACATGGGCAGGCCGCGCGTCGGGTTGCGGCTGTCCATCGCCCGGATGGGCTTGTAGGGGCTGCCGAGCCAGATCTGCTGCATTCCGAAGTTAGGGTTATGCACCGATGGCGTCACTAGCTGCTGCCACGCATCGAGGGGCAGCACCGCGTCCGCGCCGAGTGCCCCGTGTCGGACGAGCATCAAGCCGACCCGTAACCAGTCGCGTGGATAGGCTTGAATACAGCAAAAAACTTGCGCGTCGCCGTTCGCACGATCGAGGCGCACGCGTGCCTCGCCCGCACCGAGTCGCGACCATAGACGTTGATCGAGATACGTCGCATAACGCTGACCGGTGGCGGACTCCAGAATTAGCTGGAGTAGTTGTGTCGCCGCAAAGTGCGATTTGTAGCGCGAGCCTGGCGAATCCTCGAGCGGCATCGCCAACACCGCGTTACGGAGTTGGCTTGTAATGAACATACGATAGCCAGGGCTCGCGAGATCATTCTGGTACGCAGGCTCCGCGAGCCCCGTTTGCATGTAGAGAACGTCGCGCACGGTAATGCGCCCACGGGCGTCCCGGCGCCACGCTGGAATGAATCGACCGATCGGATCGTCGAGCTTGAGCTTGCCGTCCGCGACCGCCGCCATCGTCAGGATCGCCGCGAGCGGCTTATGCATCGACTGCGAATCGAGTCGTCGCTCTGCGTGGAAGCCGAGTGCATAGTGCTCGAGTTGGAGCACGCCTCGATGGGCGATCAACAGCGCATAGCTGTTTTTCTCGGTGGCATAGCGGCGTGCTTGCTCGAGCGCTGCGTTGTCCATCGAGCGCTCGCTGTCGGCTGCCACTGTGAGCGGCGCACCCACACCGCGACCCACAGGAACGGTCGGTTCGAACCAATCGACGTTCGCAATGGGCTCGGCGGGCGTGCGCGCATGGCGCTCAAGAAGCACCGCATCTTCTGCCATCGCAGCGCTCGCGAGTGCGACGAACATGAGCGCCGCCGGTCGGGCGAGTTTGTTCACTCGGAGCGCGCCTTGAGTTTGCGCTTGTAGTCCGCGATGTCATCGAACGGCGGACCCCAGTTCGCGATGTCGAGCACCTGCGGAGTGTGGGTGCGAATCCCCGCGAGAATCTCCGCCGACAGCGCATTCGGTCCAGATATCTTACGCCCGACGCCACGGCCAAACGTACGGCCAGGACGTTGCGCCATGCCGAGCCATGGCGACCATGACACGAGATTGGTCAGCGTGATGTTAGTCGGTGCGCTCATGAGCTTGCGATCAAGAACCGCGGCGAGGGGGCTCATGTGCGAATACTGTGAATCCCAGTAGAAGACCTTCCCCGGGCTCTCCTTCGGAAACTCGTCAGGCTGGAACGGCGAGGGGAACGCAAACGAACTCTGCGTGTTGTGGATCACCGTGTCCTCGAGAATCTCCATTGCCATGGCGCGCGGCTTCACCGTCGTCTCGGGCCCTGCAATGATGCCGTCCGGACCAAACTCGACGCGCAGTGGGCCCGAGCGAAACTGTTGAATCTCGCGCAGCTCCCCCGTAAAGGGATTACGCCATTCCGTGATGACCTTCTGGCTATCGAACTGCGTATACACGCCGCACTCGTACACTTCGACGCCGTAGTTGCCGTTCGGCCGCTTCGTCCAAACATTCACGGCATAGTTGTTCATCGAGAAGTACGGCACCACATTGCCTTCGTGGCTGTAGCCATAGAGATGCAAGCGCACGAAGGTATGCACCGGTTCGCTTGCTAACGAGCCGATCATCTTGACCTTGGCGCGCAAGCGTTGCTCTGGGTCGGAGAGATCGAGCGCACCGCTGGTCGCTTTGGCGCTCACTGAGCCGGCGGCAAACAAGCTCGCTGTGACGACGCCGAGCGTCGTGGTGGCGGATAGAAACTCGCGGCGTGTGGTATCGGTCACAAGAACTCCACTAGTCACTCGAAGGATGAAGGGTTTGGTACGCTCTGCAGCGTCCGCATGATGGCGCTGGAGAAGGTTCTTGAGCGCTGATCCTGGGGGCTTGACCGCACATTGGCGCCGCGTCCAAGAGAGGAATGTCATGGCATCGTATTCGAGCTTGCCCGACGTCGCACTGCCCATTGCTGGCGACAGCAGGCGGTATCACGTCAGGCGGATCTACTGCGTGGGTCGAAACTACGCGGCGCATGCTCGGGAAATGGGCATGGATCCGACGCGCGACGCGCCATTCTTCTTCATGAAGTGCGTCGATGCGCTCGACGGCAACGATGCGCGCGTGCCGTACCCGCCGCGCACCGCGAATTTGCACCACGAAATCGAGCTGGTTGTCGCGATCGGCCAGGGCGGCGCTAACATCCCCGTCGCGGATGCGCTGCAGCACGTGTTCGGCTATGCCGTCGGCAACGACATGACTCGCCGCGACCTGCAGTTCGCGGCGCGCGACAAGGGACGCCCTTGGGATACCGGCAAGTCGTTTGATCATTGCGCGCAGATCAGCGCGATCCATCCAGCCGCGACCGTGGGTCACCTTGCAAAGGGCGCGATTTGGCTCGAGGTGAATGGTGTCGCGCGCCAAAAGGGCGATCTCGCGGATCTCATTTGGAGCGTGGCTGAGATCGTGGCGGAGCTGTCGACGTTCTACCGACTCGAGGCGGGCGACTTGATCTTTACGGGTACACCCGAGGGTGTCGGGCCGCTCGTACCGGGCGACCGCGTGCGTGGCGGGATCGAGGGCTTGGATGAATTGCGGCTAACGATTACGGCGCCGTGAGCCGCCGTTCGCTCCGCGCACCATGTTGGTGTGCACGCGGCCCAGAAGATCGTTGAGACGCTGGATGTCGGCCGCGGAGACACCGTCGAAAGCGCGTTGAAAAATCTCGCTCGCTTTCGCGCGCACGAGCGCGGCAACGCGCCGCCCCTCCGGGGTGATGGTGACTTCTGTAACGCGGGCATCCGCGCGGCTGCGGCCGAGCTTCAATAGGCCATCGCGCTCGAGCCGCTGGACGACCTTCGTCGTCGTCGATAGTCGAATGACACCGAGATCCGCTAGGGCGCTGACGCTGATCGGGCCGCGCTCCAATGCCAGCATCAGCACGCGCCACCGTGGCACGTCGGCGCCGACGCTACGCAGCGCTTGCTCCATCGCGAGTTGATACGTTCCAGCCGCACGATTCATCAGGAAAAAGGGCGAATGCTCGAGCGCAAAGCCGGGCGAGGCGGGGTCGGCGCGGCGTTTGGCATCGATCGTGCGCGGCATAGGCGAGAACTCGCGGCAGCGGTGGCGGTTCGCAGTATCGCGCGCTGCTCGGCGCCTCGCAATGCGCCTGCCAAATAGTTGACAATTCACGTGAATATTCCGCCTAATGGCGAGACATCCGCAGCGTCGCGCGAGGCCTCGACATGGCTGAGAGATCGTTCGCCGAAGAAGTTCAGTCGCTGAAGCTCGGCAGCGGGCAGCGCTTCGAAGGCGAGACCATTCTGGCGGTTACCAAAGCACTGCTACAGGCCGGCGTGGGCTATGTCGGCGGCTATCAAGGCGCGCCGGTGTCGCATCTGATGGACGTGCTGGCCGATGCGCGCGAAATCTTGAGCGATCTCGGCGTGGTGTTCGAATCGAGCGCCAGCGAGGCCACCGCTGCGGCGATGCTCGCGACCTCAATCAACTACCCGATCCGCGGCGCTGTCACGTGGAAATCGACGGTCGGTACAAATGTCGCGTCGGACGCGTTATCGAATCTGGCATCCGCCGGCGTCATCGGCGGCGCGCTGATCGTGCTCGGCGAAGACTATGGTGAGGGCGCCAGCATCATGCAGGAGCGCACCCACGCGTTTGCGATGAAGTCCCAGATGTGGCTGCTCGATCCACGGCCCGATCAACCGACGATCGTGCGGATGGTCGAGCAAGGATTCGAGCTGTCGGAGGCAAGCCAGACCCCCGTGATGCTGATGATGCGTATCCGTACGTGTCATATGTTCGGCAGCTTCACGGCGAGTGACAACCGCAAGCCCGCATTCACCGTGCACGATGCGCGACGCACGCCGACGCGCACCTACGACAAAATCATTTTGCCGCCATCGACCTATCTGCAAGAGCAACAAAAGATTCGCGATCGTTGGCCGGCGGCGGTGCGCTTCATTGCGGAGCATCGCTTGAATGAGTTCATCCCGGGTAGTGCCGAGGACATCGGCATTATCGTCCAAGGGGGGCTCTACAACTCGTTGCTGCGTGGCATGGAAATCTTGGGGCTTGCGGATGTGTGGGGCGAGTCGCGCATTCCCATCTACGTGCTGAACGTGACCTATCCGTTGGTGCCCGAAGAGGTGCAGCGATTCGCGGCGAGCAAGCGCGCGGTACTCGTCGTCGAAGAAGGGCAGCCCGAGTTTCTCGAGCAGGCCATCGCGCATTTACTGGCGAATGCCGGCCAGGCCACGCGCGTGGTCGGCAAAGGGCCGTTCCCGATGGCGGGCGAGTACACAGGCCTCGTGATGCAGCAAGGCTTGCGCGCCTTTCTCGAGCAGCATGCCCCGCAGTTGTTAGCAACAAAGCTGCCCGAGGTAGCACTAAAGCCGCAGGGGAAGCTCGCGACGATGCTGGCGAGCGACGTGCCCGCGAGGCCCTCGGGCTTGTGCACGGGTTGCCCCGAGCGCCCGCTGTTCGCTTCGATGAAACTCTTGCAGCGAGAGATCGGCGCCGTGCATGTCAGTGCCGACATCGGTTGTCATTCGTTCGCGACACTGCCGCCGTTTGATATGGGCGCCAGCATCATGGGCTATGGGCTCGGGGCCGCAGGTGCGGCTGCGTTGAATGGCGAAGGCGAGAATCGCGCGATCTCGCTGATGGGTGATGGCGGGTTCTGGCACAACGGCCTCACGAGCGGCATTGGTAACGCTGTTTTCAACAAGCACGACGGCGTGACCATCATCGTCGACAACGGTTACTCGGCCGCGACGGGCGGGCAGTACATTCCATCGTCGCGCGCTGAGATGGACGGTCGCGATGCCCGCCATCCGATTGAGCGCGCGGTGCGCGGCGTCGGCATCGAGTGGGTGCGGCGCATTCACACGTATGACATGAAGCAAACGCTTGCTGTGCTGCGCGAGGCGATGAGCACGTCGTTTCGCGGGCCGAAAGTGGTGATCGCGGAGGGCGAGTGCCAGTTGAATCGCCAGCGCCGCGTGGCGCCGCAGCAGCGCAAGCTGGAGCAATCCGGGGCGCGCGTCGTGAAGCAACGCTTTGGTGTCGACGAAGATCTGTGCACGGGGGATCACTCGTGCATCCGTCTGTCGGGTTGCCCGTCGTTGACCTTGAAGCCATCTAACAATCCACTCCGTCCTGAGCCCACAGCGCATGTCGACACAAGCTGTGTGGGTTGTGGGGTCTGTGGCGAAGTAGCGCATGCGGCGGTGCTCTGTCCGTCGTTCTATCGTACTGACATCATCAGTAATCCGACGTGGCGCGAGCGCCTCCTGGAGCGCATTCGCCAGCGTGTGATCGGGTGGTTAGGTGGCGGTCTGGAGGCGCGCCCATGACGCCGCAGCGGCCGATCACGTTGACTTTGGCCGCGCTGGGCGGTCAAGGTGGCGGTGTCGTATCGAATTGGCTAACAACCGTCGCGCGCAGCCAGGGCTATCTCGTTCAGGCGACGTCCGTGCCTGGCGTGGCGCAGCGTACTGGCGCAACGATCTACTATTTCGAGTTCTTCCCGGAAAAGGCCCTCAAAGCGGATCGGCGCCCAATCATGGCGCTGATGCCGACGCCGGGCGACGTCGATATCGTCGTCGCCTCAGAGCTCGTTGAGGCCGGGCGCGTGATGCAGCGAGGCTTGGTGACGCCGAGTCGCACGACGCTGATCGCGTCGACACACCGTGCCTATACGATCGCCGAGAAAACGCATCTTGGTGACGGGCGTGCGAACAGTGACAGAATCTTGGCAGAGGCTCGCTCGCAAGCGCGCAAGTTGGTCGCATTCGATATGGCGGCGGTGGCGGAGGAAACCAACGCCGTGATCAGCGCCGTGATCTTGGGAGCGATCGCTGGCGCGGCGGGTCTGCCTTTCGATCTTGAGGCATATCGCGCAGCGATCCGTGCGGGGGGCATCGCGGTGGAGCGCAATCTGGCCGCGTTCGATGCGGGCGTCCAGCGCGCGCGGGGTGCGGCGGACGCTGCGCCGTCTCAAACCAGTGCACTCGCGCCGGCAGCGAATTCGGCTGTGCCCGAGAATCTGCGGGCTCGAGTGGTCGAGGAGTTACCGAAGCCCGCGCAGGCAACCGCACTGCATGCGGTGGCGCGCTTGATCGACTACCAAGACTTGCCTTATGCCGAGCGCTACCTCGATCTGTTGCAGCCCTTGCGAGCAATTGAGACTGCACACGGAGATGCGAGCGCACGGCTGACCGAAGCCACAGCCCGTGGGCTGGCGCTGTGGTTGTCGTTCGAAGACACCATTCGCGTCGCCGATCTCAAGACACGTGCCGATCGGCGGCGGCGCGTAATCGCGCAGACGCGCGCAAAGCCGGGGCAGCTCGTCCAGATTGCGGAGTTCATGAAGCCCCGAGTCGCAGAGATCTGCGGCACATTGCCAGCGGCACTCGGCCGGCGGTTGTTAGCGTCCGAGGGGGCCGTACGCTTTCTGCGGCGCTTCACCGACGGTCGGCAGATCCGTACCAGTACGATTTCAGGATTCTTGTTGCTGCGCGGACTCGCAGGCTTACGCCGTTGGCGACGCGGCACGCTGCGCTATGCGGAGGAGTCGGCGCGCGCGAATCACTGGCTGCAGCAACTCGTGGCGCTTGCGCCGCAGGATTATGCGTTGGCGGTAGAGCTTGCGGAGTGTCAGAAGCTCGTGCGTGGCTATGGCGAAACACACGAACGCGGTTGGCATCACTTCGAGTTGCTAAGCGCAGAGGCCGCGCGCCTTCGGGGTACGCCTGGGTCTGCCACCAAACTCGCACGGTTGCGGGAACTCGCGCTCGCCGACGATACCGGTGCGAAATTGCGCGCGGCGCTCGATCGGTCGACAGCGCCCTCGCTCGCGCTCAGCGCTTGACCCGAGCCCGCGGGCGCTTGATGGCCTGGAGCGGCGGGGCCGTGCTGGCGGGTGCGACAGCGCCCGCCATGAAATGCCGCATCCGTTTGGCGATGTCGACGGGGATCGGTACTGGACGGCGACGCGTCGAGTCCATGAACACGAGCATCTGCTGCGCGACGACGCGAACCTCGCCTTGGCATGAGGCTTCGATGCGAATCGCGCACGAGCTATTGCCGATTTTCTGCACCTCCAGCTTGAACGTCAGCCGATCGCCAAAGCGGGAGGGGCGTGGAAAGTCGATCGTGAAATGCACAGTCGGGGCTAGAATGCCCTTGTGATAGAGCAGGCCGGGGAAGCTGGCCTCTAGGCCATCTTCAAACCAGTCCTCGACAAACGCGTTGATCATCTCGAAGTAGCGCGGGTAGTACACGAACGTCGCGGGATCGCACGCCCCGAAGCGCACTGGAACTTCACGCTGAAAGGCCGCCATTTCGCTCGCTCCCGTTGAGCACCCGTTTCGCGAAATGTTACCGCAGTCACAGGGCTCGACCTAGGCGGGCGGCCAATTGCTTGACATCTAAAGTATTGGCGCTTCTAATGAACCGGGCGAGGCGTGCGGAGGCTGTTCGATGAAGCGGATTGTATGTTTGGGCGGCGGCCCGGCCGGGCTGTACTCAGCCATTCTATTCAAAAAAGCATTGCCGCAAGCGCGCGTCGAAGTCGTCGAGCGCAACCGACCGGACGACACATTCGGTTGGGGCGTCGTGTTTTCCGATAAAACCATGGAAGGCTTCCGTGAGATCGACCGCGAGTCCCACGATGCAATCACTGGCAGCTTCTACCACTGGGACGACATCGATGTGCATTTCCGCGGAGCGCATTTCCGCTCGGGTGGCCATGGCTTCTGCGGCATCGAGCGCAAGACCTTACTGAATCTGTTGCAAGCGCGCGCCGCGCAGCTCGGCGTCGAGCAAACATTCCAATGCGAAGTGGAAAGCGATGCGCCGTACGCGGATGCAGATCTCATCGTCGCGTCGGACGGTGTGAATAGCCGCACGCGAACACGGTACGCCGACGTATTTCGGCCTAACATCGACGTGCGCAAATGCCGGTTCATCTGGTTAGGCACGACGCAGAAGTTTCCGGCGTTCACGTTTGCATTTGAGGAAACGGAGCACGGCTGGTTTCAGATCCACGCCTATCAGTTCAATCAAGAGTTATCGACGGTCATTGTGGAAACGCGTGAAGAGACGTGGAAAGCGCACGGTCTCGACACCTACAACACCGACCAATCGATCGAATTCTGCGAGCGCTTGTTCGCGCGCTATCTCGGCGGACATCCTTTGATCAGTAACGCGCGTCACTTGCGCGGCTCAGCCTGGCTCAATTTCAATCGTGTGCTCTGCGAGCAGTGGCATCACGGCAAGATCGTGTTGATTGGCGATGCTGCGCACACGGCACACTTCGGCATCGGCTCCGGTACCAAGCTGGCGATGGAAGATGCGGCATCACTCGTCAAGCACGTCGCCCAGGCGACAGATGTGCCTGCTGGTTTGGCGAGCTACCAATCGGAGCGCTCACTCGAAGCATTGAAATTGCAGAGTGCGGCGCGCAACCGGATGGAATGGTTTGAAAACGTCGCGCGTTACACGCATCTCGAGCCCTGGCAGTTTGCCTACAGCTTGCTCACAGGCAGTCAAAGAATCGGGCATGCGAACTTGCGCTTGCGCGATGCTCGATATGTCGGGCAGGTTGAACAAGCACTCGCGCAACGCGCTGGGGTCGCGAAGCCGCGGCCGCCGATGTTTCTGCCATTCAAGCTGCGTGGCATGGAGTTAGCGAATCGCGTGGTGGTGTCGCCGATGGCGCAGTACAGCTCCGTTGACGGTGATGTCAGCGACTGGCACCTCGTCCATTACGGCGCGCGCGCGACAGGCGGGGCCGGATTGATCTTCACGGAGATGACCTGCGTGTCGCCGGAGGCACGCATCACGCCGGGCTGCACGGGGCTGTGGAACGAGCGGCAGCGCGATGGCTGGGCACGTATCGTGCGCTTCATCCATGAGCACTCGGCTGCGAAGATTTGTCTGCAGCTCGGCCACTCGGGTCGCAAAGGCTCAACGCAGGTCGGTTGGGAGGCGATGGATCATCCGTTGGCCTCCGGCAATTGGGAGACGCTCGCGCCATCCGCAATGCCGTATCTCGCCGGTGTTAGTCACGCGCCGCGCGCCATGACGCGCCAGGATATGGATGCGGTGCTCGCGCAGTTCGTCAAATCGACCCAGCTTGCCGCCGCCGCGGGCTTCGACATGCTCGAGTTGCACATGGCGCATGGCTACTTGTTAGCGAGCTTCTTGTCGCCGCTGACGAATCACCGCACTGACGAGTACGGTGGCGCGGTCGCAAATCGGCTGCGATTCCCACTCGAGGTGTTGCGCGCGACGCGTGCCGCGTGGCCCAAGGATCGGCCGCTGTCGGTGCGGTTGTCAGCCTGCGACTGGGCTCCCGGTGGTTTGTCCGAAGTGGATTTGATCGCGATCGGCGTGGCGCTGCGCGACGCAGGCGTGGACATCCTTGACGTATCCACGGGCCAGACGGTCCCGGAGCAGCGGCCCGTGTACGGCCGCATGTGGCAGACGCCGTTCTCGGATCTGTTGCGCTCGGCCGTCGGCCTGCCGACGATCGCGGTCGGCAATATCTTCGAAGCGGATCACGTCAATACGATCGTCGCCGCTGGCCGCGCAGACTTGTGTGCGTTGGCGCGACCGCACTTGGCCGATCCGGCGTGGACATTGCGCGCGGCGGCGGAGCAGCACTACACCGAGCAGCCGTGGCCGAAGCAGTATCTGTCGGGTAAGTCGCAGCTCGAGCGTAACCTCGAACGCGCGGCATTGGCCGTAGGTCCGGTGTAACGCGACCATGAGCACGAGCCGGGCCGGTGCGTCATTGAAGAATAGGCATGCGCTCGTGACGGGCGGCGCGCGTGGAATTGGCCTCGCGATCGCACGCGAGTTGCTGCGCCACGGCGCGAGCGTGACGCTCGTTGGGCGTCAGGCCGCAGTGCTTGAGGCGAGCGCCACAGCGTTAGGCGGAGCGGTGGGCTACCAAGTGGCCGACGTCGCGTCAGAGCCGGCAGTCCACGCGGCGTTCGAGCAGGCACGCGCGCGCTTCGGCGACATCCATCTATTGATCAACAATGCCGGGCAAGCGCATAGCGCGCCGTTGCACAAAACGACTGCAGCGTTGTGGCAGCAGTTGTTAGCCGTCAATTTGACAGGAACCTATCATTGCATCTACGCCGCACTGCCGGCGATGTTGGCGGCGAAGTACGGGCGCATCGTCAATGTCGCGAGCACAGCGGGCCAGATCGGTTATCCCTATGTCGCTGCGTATTGCGCGGCGAAGCACGGCGTCGTGGGGCTGACGCGTTCGCTCGCGCTCGAAACTGCCACGCGCGGCATCACCGTCAACGCTGTCTGTCCGGGCTTTACCGACACAGACATCGTTCGCGAGTCGATTGCCAACATTCGCGCGAAAACTGGTCGCTCCGAGGCCGAGGCGCTTGCTGCCCTCGTGGAGCACAATCCCCAGCAGCGACTCATCCAACCGGAGGAGGTCGCGAATGCGGTGCTGTGGTTGTGTTTGCCAGGAAGTGAGAGCATCACCGGCCAATGCATCTCAGTGTCGGGTGGTGAGGTGAGCTGAGATGGAATCGAGTGTCGCGCAGCCGGATCTTGAAACGCGGGCCACCAGCGATCACCACGACGCGTTGCGTGTGTGGTTGCGCCTGTTAGCGACTACCAACCTCGTGGAGGCACGAATTCGTACGCGTTTGCAAGAGCGCTTCGAGATGACGCTGCCGCGCTTCGACTTGATGGCGCAGTTGGAGCGTGTGCCGACAGGTCTGCGCATGAGCGAGCTGTCGGTGCGCATGATGGTCACTGGGGGAAACGTCACTGGCATCACAGACGCTTTGGAGCGCGAGGGTCTCGTGACACGCGAAGCGGATCCGGCCGATCGGCGGGCTTTGCGCGTACGATTGACGCCTGCGGGGAGACGTTCGTTCCGGACGATGGCGGAAGAGCACGAGCGCTGGATCATTGAAATGTTCGGCCATCTGCCCAGTCGGGATTTGGCGCAGCTGAATGAGTTGTTAGGACGACTCAAGGGGCAATTGGTGGCGGCAAAGAGGAGCGAAGCATGAGCGCGTTACCTGACGGCACGCAGCTAGCGAGTTACGCAGCACGCCATTTTTTGTGGCGAGTCGAGGGCAAAGTGGGCTTCATCACCTTGAACCGCCCGGAACGCAAGAATCCGCTGACGTTTGAGTCTTACGCCGAATTGCGCGACTTGTTTCGAGCCATGGTCGACGCGGTGGATGTGCGCGCGGTCGTCGTGAGCGGCGCCGGCGGCAATTTCTGCTCAGGCGGCGACGTGCACGAGATCATCGGCCCGCTCACGCAGATGTCGATGCCGGATTTGTTGCGCTTCACACGCATGACCGGCGACCTCGTCAAAGCCATGCGTGCCTGCCCGCAGCCTGTCATCGCGGCAGTCGATGGCGTGTGCGCCGGCGCGGGCGCGATCATCGCGATGGCCTCTGATCTGCGCTATGCCACGCCAGGCGCGAAGACTGCGTTCTTGTTTACGCGCGTCGGGCTCGCGGGTTGCGACATGGGCGCGTGCGCCTTGCTCCCGCGCATCATCGGTCAAGGCCACGCGGCCGAATTGCTCTATACGGGCCGCTCCATGAGCGCCGAAGAGGGCGAGCGTTGGGGCTTTTTTAGCGCGATTCATCCGTCGGAGTTGTTGTTAGCCGAAGCGACACGCGCGGCAGCACAGATAGCGTCGGGGCCAACCTTTGCCCACGCCATGACGAAAACGATGCTGCACCAAGAGTGGAGTATGGGTATCGATCAGGCGATAGAAGCCGAGGCGCAAGCGCAGGCTATTTGCATGCAGACGGAAGATTTTCGGCGAGCTTACGAAGCATTTGCCGCCAAGACGAAGCCGGCTTTCGAAGGCAACTGATCGTGCAAGATACGCAGCATACGCGATGGCCGTTCTTCGAGGCCCACCACGCGCGGGTGCAGCGCGAGGCTAACGACTGGGCGAGCACCCAGCTGGCTCATGCAGCACACCCGCATGAGCGGGCGGCCGTGGATCGGCGCTGTCGGGAACTCGTCACCGAGATGGGGCGCGCCGGGTTGACGCGCTATTGCGTGAGAGCCGCCGATGGCGGCGCTTTGCCGGAGTTCGATGCGCGAGCGATTTGTTTGGTGCGCGAGACGCTGGCGTGGTGGGACGGACTCGCCGACTTCGCATTCGCGATGCAAGGCTTGGGCAGTGGCGCATTGTCCCTCGCCGGCAATCAGGCCTTGCGATCGCAGTATTTGCCGCGTGTCGCTGCTGGTTCGGCGATCGCTGCATTCGCGCTATCGGAGCCCGACGCAGGTTCCGATGTGGCAGCGATGCAATGCTCCGCGCAGCGCGAGGGCGACGCCTACGTTCTCGATGGCACCAAGACCTGGATTTCGAACGGTGGCATCGCCGACTTCTATTGCGTATTTGCGCGCACCTCACCGGGTAACAAGCGACCCGACGGCACGACGGAAGCCCGTGGCATCAGTGCGTTCGTCGTCGAGCCCAGCGATCCGGGGTTTTCAATCGACGCGCGCATCGATGTGATCGCGCCGCACCCGCTCGCGACATTGCGTTTCGATCGCTGCCGCATACCCGCCGCGCGCTTGATCGGTGCAGAAGGCGAAGGCTTCAAGATTGCGATGCGGACACTCGACGTGTTCCGCTCATCTGTCGCGGCGGCTGCGCTCGGGTTCGGCCAGCGCGCGCTCGACGAGGCCGTTCAGCATGCGAAATCGCGCGCAATGTTTGGCCGCGTGCTGGCGGATTTCCAGCTCACGCAAGCGGCGTTGGCGGACATGGCGACAGGTCTCGAAGCGGCACGCTTGCTGACGTATCGTGCGGCGTGGCTGCGCGATTCGGGGCAGCCGGTCACGCGTGCTGCGGCGATGGCCAAGCTCAGCGCCACCGAAACTGCGCAGAAGGTGATCGATCGTGGTTTGCAAATGTTTGGCGGGCGCGGAGTCGTGAATGGCGAGATACTTGAAAGCTTGTATCGTGAGATTCGCGCTTTGCGCATCTACGAAGGGGCGACGGAAGTGCAGCAATTGATCATTGGTCGCGAGCTTCTGCAATGAAGCGAGTGTTGCAACCGCCCGGGTGGGCGCGGCCGCGCGGCTACGCGAATGGCATCGTGGCCCAAGGGCGGCAGGTGTATATCGCCGGGCAAATCGGTTGGGACGCGCAATGCGTGTTCCGCTCCACGTCGATGGCCGGACAGTTGAAGCAAGTGCTGCAGAATATCGTTGCAGTACTCGCAGAAGCCGGCGGACGGCCAGAGCACATCGTGCGCCTCACTTGGTACATCACGAGCCGCGACGAGTACGTCGCTGAGCTGTCCGCGATCGGCGCTGCGTATCGCGAAGTGATGGGCAAGAACTTTCCGACGATGGCAGTCGTACAGGTCGTGGCGCTCATCGAGCCCGAGGCAAAAATTGAAATCGAAGCGACGGCCGTCATTCCCGACGGACCGAGCTAGAGGGCGAGACGCGTGGCGATGTGGCGGCCGCCGGAGCGGATCCGGCACGATGCGCAACCTGGTACGTGGCCAACGGTCACTCAGGCGAGTGCGTCGTCGTTGTTTGGCGCAGCGCAGGTTGGTCGTTTGCGGCTCACCAGCCGCACGTGGGTGCCGGCGATGGTGCCGTGGCGTGCCACTGAAGATGGGTTCGTGACGCAGGAAGTGCTCGATTGGTATCGGCGCTTCGCGGAAGGTCGCCCTGCCGCGATCGTCATCGAGGCGACGGGCATACGCGATGTTCCCAGTGGTCCGTTATTGCGCATCGGTCATGAGCGCTTCATTCCTGGGCTACGCGAAATCGTCCGAGTCGTCAAAGAAGCGAGCGCGGGCGAAACTCGCTTGTTCATTCAGCTCATCGATTTCTTGTCGATTCGGCGACGCCCCGATCCGGCGCGGTTTTTCGCTCAGTTCCTCAAGATCACGCCGCTGCACCGCGAGCGGCTTGCAATGCCCGATGCGGGGGATGCAGCGGTGCGAGCGCGCATCGCTGCTTTGCCGGAGACTGAGTGGCCGCGAGTCTTGACGCCGCACGAACTCGAAGCGTTGCATTTCGGTGCACGCGAACGCGTCACCGATGAACACTTGCCACACATTGCGGAGTTGCCGCAGGTGCTGCCTGGGTTGTTTGCCGCTGCGGCCGCACGTGCTCAAGAAGCGGGCTTTGACGGTGTCGAGTTGCATTTTGCTCATGCATACACGATGGCCTCGTTTCTTTCCGCGACGAACACGCGGACCGATGGCTACGGCGGAAGTTGGGAAGGTCGTGCGCGCTTGCCTCTCGAGGTGCTTGCGGCCGTTCGACAAAGACTAGGCCCCGCGTATCCGATCGGCTGCCGGATGTTGGCTGAGGAGTGCGTCCCGAACGGCTCGAGCCTGCTCGACTCGCAACGCTTTGCTGTCGCCTTCGCGCGTGGCGGAATGGATTTCATTTCGTTGTCGCGCGGTGGCAAGTTCGACGATGCGTTGCAGCCGAAGATCGGTGAGGCCGCCTATCCGTATACGGGCCCGAGTGGCTACGAGTGCATGCCGTCTTACTACTCGGACGCCCGCGGTCCCTATGGGCGTAATCTGCCTGCTGCGGCGGCTATTCGTGCGGCGGTACGCGCTGCGGGCTGCGCAACACCTATCGTTGCAGGGGGCGGCATTCACAACTTCGAGCAAGCGGAGGCCGTGCTGCGCGACGGCATTGCTGACATCGTCAGTTTTGCGCGCCAAGCGCTTGCGGATCCGGACTGGTTTCGCAAGGTGCGGTCCGGTCGCGGCGACGCAGTGCGGCTGTGTCTCTTTACTAACTACTGCGAAGCGCTCGATCAGCGCCATCGCCAAGTGACTTGTGAATTGTGGGATCGAATCGATCTGGAAAACCCAGCGGTGGCGCGCTCGACGGATGGCAAACGGCGGCTCGTTGCGCCGCCGTGGTCCGCGAGCTGACCTGACTACTATTGAACGGAGCCTCCATGCCTCAGCCTAGCCTCAATCCGCTCGATCTGTTCGATGTGCGCAGTGCACTCAGCGAGGAAGAGCAACTCGTCCAGGACTCCGTGGGTCGCTTTGTCGACGCCAACGTACTGCCGGTGATCCGCCAGCATTTCGAGCGGCATACCTTTCCGCGCGAATTGGTCGGTGGGTTGGCTGAGTTGGGCTTGTTAGGTTCGTCGTTGAGTGGGTACGGCTGCGCCGGCATGAATGCGATCGCCTACGGCTTGATTTGCCAAGAACTCGAGCGCGGTGATTCCGGCATCCGCAGCTTCGTGTCGGTGCAATCGTCGTTGTGTATGTACCCGATCTACACCTACGGTAGCGAGGCCCAGAAGCAGAAGTATCTGCCGCGCATGGCCAAAGGCGAGCTGATCGGCTGCTTTGGTCTCACGGAGCCACACGGTGGCTCCGATCCCGCGAACATGAAGACGCACGCGAAGCCGCGCGGCACAGATTGGGTGTTGAACGGCTCAAAGATGTGGATCACGAATTCGCCAATCGCGGATCTTGCGGTGGTGTGGGCGATGACCCCGAACGGCATCCGCGGCTTCATCGTCGAGCGCGGCATGAAAGGGTTTGCCACGCCTGAGATCGAGAACAAGTTCAGCTTGCGCGCGTCCGCGACAGGCGCGCTGTTCTTCGAAGACGTGGTGGTGCCGGCTGAGAATGTGCTGCCGGGGAGCACCGTTGGGCTCAAGGCGCCGTTGTCGTGCCTCACCCAAGCGCGCTACGGCATTACGTGGGGTGTCATTGGTGCTGCGCAAGCGTGCTTGGCGCAGTTACTCGAGTACACGAAGGATCGCGTCATGTTCAATCGGCCGCTGGCGGCCAACCAGGCGATTCAGATACGGCTCGCAGAGATGTCTCGCCAGATCACGACGGCCCAGCTATTGTCATTACAACTGGGCCGATTGAAGGATTCCGGCAAGATGACGCCGAGCCACGTGTCGATGGCGAAATGGCACAACTGTCGCGCGGCAATCGATGTGGCACGCGATTGTCGCGACATGCTGGGCGGCGCAGGCATCAGCGCCGAGTATGTGCCGATTCGCCATGCGTTGAACCTCGAGAGCGTCATCACGTACGAGGGTACCGAAACGATTCACCAATTGTCCGTGGGTCGCGAGCTCACGGGCATCAATGCATTCTGAGTTCGTCGAACAGTCCAGGGGAGATCGATCATGACGAAGACGCGTGTTGCAAGAGTCCTGGTAGCGGCTGCCGTTGCACTAACGACTGCCGGAGCGGCGGTGGCGGCCGAGCCCGCGCAACTCATCAAGCGGTCAACGCAGACCGTGCCAGCGCCCCCGTGGCAGGCGGGCGACCAGCGTGGCATGGCGAACGCGATTGGCCCGGGCACCTGGGCGCGTTGTGCCTGGCACATGCAACAACCTGGCGCACAGTCTTTCGAGCTCTCTTATGAGCGCTCGAACACGATGCCGAAGTCCGCCTTCAGCGGGCCCTACGACTACGATTACGGGGCCACCAAAGGTCTCCCTGGCACGATGCACGCTTTCAACGGCGAAGCATTACGTGCCGGCGCGGAGCCTGGTGCGCAAGCGACGCAGATGGATGCGCTCGGCCATTTCGCGCATCTCAGCAAGCCTTGGGACGGGCAGGGTGCGCCACCCGCTGACGATGCTGAGTACTACGGCGGGTTGCGTCAGCGCGACGTGAAGCCAGAGCCCAGCTCGCCACTGCTGAAACTTGGAATCGAACAGGCGCCTCCGCTCGTTACGAGCGGCGTGTTGCTCGACGCGAAGCGCTATTTGAATGATGGTCAGCCGATGAAGGCGGGCCAGCTCGTGACGGCCGATGGCATCAAGCAAATGCTGAAAGCGCAAGGTCTCGAGAAGCGCGGCATTCTGCCCGGTGACGTCGTGTGGGTGCGCACGGGTTGGGGTGACTACTGGCAAGATCCCGACACCGACAAGACCTACTACACTAAAGGTCCGGGTCTCAGTTACGACGCTGCGAAGTATCTCGCTGAGAAGCGCATCGTGTTAGTCGGGCTCGATACACCCTTCGTGGATCCCGTGCCCGAGGGCATGCTCATGGGCAAGTCGGGGCCTGCCGAGGGCACACCGCCCGGTCTGCCGTTCGTGTTGCACCATCAAATGCTGTCGGTGGCCGGCATTCACCTGATCCAGAACGCGAATCTGAAAGAAGCTGCCAATGCAGGCGTGTGGACTTCCTGCACGATGGTCCTGCCCATGCGCGAGCGCGGCGCTGCGGGCTCACCTGTTAGGCCCGTGGCGATCGGCGTGCCGACTGTTCGGGGCGGCGCGAAATGAGTTCATCGCCGAAGGAGTCGGTCGATGTTGTTGCGTTGATGGATCAAGCCGCGTTTCGCGGCTTGTCTTTGCGCGTGTCGATACTCACCGTCCTGGCGATGATCTTCGATGGCTTCGATGTCCAAGCCATCGGTTTCGCTGCGCCTGCGTTGTTAGGCGAGTTTGGCATCACGCGGCCACAGCTCAGTCCGATCTTGGCTGCGGGGCTCATTGGCATGGCGCTCGGCGCCTTCTCGTTCGGCGCGATGGGCGATCGGCTCGGGCGGCGTAACGCGCTGACCTTGAGCTTGCTGTTGGTGGCCGTCACGTCGTTTGGCACGGCATTCGTTTCGAGTCCGAACGAAATGGTGGCTTGGCGCTTCTTCACGGGGATCGGGCTCGGCGGTGTCGTACCGAACTGTACGGCCTTGATGGTCGAGTTCGCACCGAAATCGGTACGCAATGTGGTGGTCGCACTCACGATCGTGGGCGTACCGATTGGTGGCGTCTTGGGTGCCGAAGTGGCGGCGCAGATCATGCCGATCTTCGGCTGGCGCTCGATCTTCATCGTGGGGGCGATCTTGCCGGGCGCGCTCGCCATCGTGATTCTCTTCATGCTGCCGGAATCGCCGCGCTACCTAGCCAAGCTCGGCAATCGAACCGCTGATATCGCCGCGCTACTCAACCGCATCACTCAGCGAACCGATTTTCGAGCCGACATGGACTTCGTCATTCGCGAACCACAGCAAAAGGCAGCGAACACAGGTGTTGCCGCAGTGCTCGCGAACGAGTTTCGGCGCGACACGTTGCTCATCTGGCTGGTGTTCGCCACGAACATCTTCGCGGTATACGCGTTCTTCAATTGGCTGCCGACGGTGTTACAAGCGGTCGATTTGCCGATGTCGACGGCATTGCGGGGTGCCCTCGTATTCAATCTAGGCGGTGTGGTGGCGTCCGTCATTTTTGCCGTTTGCATTTCGCGCTTCGGTTCGAGCGCGACGCTCAAGGTGGTCGGCATCGGCGCAGTGATCACGACGTTCGCGATGGGATTTATTCCTCCACAGAGCGTCTCGCTATTGATGGTCTTCATGGCGCTCGCCGGTGGCTGCATTCTCGGCATGCAGGTGTGCATGTACGCCGTGGCAGCGCACGCTTATCCAACAGAGATTCGTTCGACGGGTGTGGGCTGGGCGGCGGGCATCGCGCGCTTGGGCGGCATCGCGAGTAGTCTCGTGGGCGGCTTGTTGCTCACACTGGGTGAGGGCACGACGCCATTCTTCGTGGCTGTCGCGCTCGTCCTGGTGCCAACGCTGCTCGGCGTGTGGCTGCTGCAGCGACACATGCCGGCGACTCGTTAGTTCCGCGCACGACGGCCGTTCGACATGCTCGTAGAAGTGCAGCGCGTCGCGGATGTGGGCGTCATCGAAATCGATCATCCGCCAGTCAACGCGCTCGCGCACCCCGTGAGGCGTGAGCTACTCGCAGCGATTGAGATGCTCGATCGCGATGACGCAATCAAAGCCATCGTCATTCATGCGAAGGGCAAGCACTTCATCGCGGGAGCCGATATCACCGAGTTCGAGCAACCGCCGAAGGCACCGGTGTTGAGCGACGTGTTGCTGCGGCTTGAGTCATGTTCCAAGCCAGTGATCGCGGCGCTGCATGGGAGCGCATTGGGCGGTGGCGCCGAGCTATCGCTTGCGAGTCATTACCGAGGTGCAACGCGGGACCTCTCGTGGGGCTTGCCGGAGGTCCGTCTCGCGCTGTTGCCGGGGGCCGGTGGCACGGTTCGTTTACCGCGACTCGTGGGTGTCGAGACAGCCCTCGCTTGGATGATGACTGCCAGTACGATCGACCGATCGCGCGGCTTGGCCTGTGGGCTGATCGATCGAGAGTTGGGCGACGATGTGAGAGCCGATGCGATTGAGTGGGCAAAAAGCTTGATTGCGCAGGGCGCTCCGCCGAGGCGAGTATGCGATTTGCCCGTGATGGGCGCGGAGAGCGCCGCCGCGGCAGTTGCCGCAGCCCGCGCAAAGCTGTCACGCCATGATCGGCGGCTTCCGGCGATGCACGATCTCATCGATTCGGTGGAGGCGTGTGCGTCACTGACGTTCTCTGAAGCGTTGCGATTGGCACGCGAGCGTTTCGAACGGTGTCGGGTGTCGTCACAATCGCGAGCGCTACGGCATTTGTTTTTTGCAGAGCGTGCGCGACTTGATGAAACCGGTGCGCGCAGTGTTGCCACCATCGGCATTATTGGCGCCGGCACGATGGGTTCTGGCATTGCCATCAGTTGTGCTTCTTCTGGTTACGGCGTCGTGCTGTTCGATCGAGCGGCGACTGCGCTCGAAGCGGCACAGGCCCGTATCCGCTCGACCCTAGAGGGCTCCCAAAAAAAAGGCCGCTTGAGCGCCGAGCAAGTGGCGGCTGCGCTGGGACGGATACGCTATGTGCAAGATATCGCGCCGCTGGCGGAGGCACAGCTCGTCATCGAGGCGGCCTTCGAAAATCTGAACGTCAAGCGCGAGTTGTTTGCGACCTTGGCGCAAGTCTGCACGCGCGATGCGATCCTGGCGACCAACACCTCAACGCTCGATGTCGATGCCATCGCGGCGGCGGCTCCAGGGCGCGAGCCGAATGTCGTGGGTATGCATTTCTTCAGCCCGGCCAACATCATGAAACTCGTCGAGATCGTGCGCGCGCGCGCGAGTTCGCCGCAGGCGATGGCAACCGTCGCGGCGGTGACACGACGCCTCGGTAAGCTCGGCATCGAAGTGGGCAACGGCTTTGGCTTCGTCGGCAATCGCATGCTTTACGCTTACGGGCGGGAGAAAGAACTGTTGATGCTCGAAGGGGCGAGCCCTGCGCAAGTGGACGCCGCGCTCGAAGAATTCGGGATGGCGATGGGGCCGAATGCCGTTGGCGACCTCACAGGCCTCGACATCGGCTGGAACGCACGCAAAGCGTGGGCCGATAAGCCGGACGATCCGCGCTTCTATCGCGTGGCAGACTTGTTAGCCGAACGCGGCCGGCTAGGACAGAAGACGGGTGCCGGCTTCTATCGCTATTCCGCGCCGGATCGGCGGCGCGAAGTTGATCCCGAGGTGGATGCGATGATCGCAGCGGAAGCCGCGCGACTCGGTGTCTCCCGCCGCGAAATCGACGCTGCCGAGATCGTCGATCGCTGCATACTCGCGCTAGTCAACGAAGGTGCGGCGTTGCTGGATGCAGGCATTGCGCGCTCGGCAGCGGACATCGATGTCATCTGGTGCAATGGTTATGGCTTCCCGCGCGACTGTGGCGGGCCCATGCACTACGCAGCGACGCGTGGGCTCCAGGCCGTGGTAGCGCGTATCGGCGAACTCGCAGAACAATGCGGTGCGCGCTATTGGGCAGTATCGCCAGCACTCGCGCAGGCCGCGAAGCGCGGCGCGTGGTGAGCCGCGGAGCACTTTCGAAATGACTCAGGCTTGGACATCCGAATTTGCTGTACCCGGGCCAGGGCCTTACTTGGCCTCACATGCCGTAGGCTGCGCGACCCACGCTGCGATCCGCGCGTTGCAGTCGGAGTTCGTGGCGCCGTGGACAGATGGCGGACTGGATGCATGGCCGCATTGGCTCAATTGTGTCAGCGAATTCCGCGCTGCACTGGCGGCCGTGTTGGGAGATTCGTCGGCTAACTACTGTCCCCAGCCCACCGTGTCGGCGGCGCTGCATGCCTTGCTCGGGGCGCTCCCACGGCCGGAGCAGCGGCGCGTATGGCTGGCAGCGGAAGCGACCTTTCCATCGCTCGGATTCGTTCTGCAGCGCGCGGCCTCACAAGGCTTTGAGCTTCGCTTGATTCCACAATCGGAGAACCCCGCCGACCCCGCCGTGTGGGAACGCTGGATCGATGCCGACACTGCCGGTGTTCTGGCAATGCATGTTCATTCGAACACGGGTGCCGTGGCGCCGCTGGCCGATATCGTGAGTCTCTGTCGCGCAGCGGGCGCGCTCAGCGTCGTCGATATTGCGCAGTCGGCCGGTGTCGTGCCACTCGACGTCGCCGCGATCGGTGCCGACGCCGTGATTGGTAGCTGCATTAAATGGCTCTGCGGTGGTCCCGGCGCGGCGTTTCTCTGGCTCAGGCCAGACCTCGCCGATCGCTTGACGCCGTCCGCTGTCGGTTGGTTCTCACATGAGAACCCGTTCGAGATGAATATTCACTCCTATCGCGACGCGCCCGGTGCGCTGCGGTTCTGGGGCGGTACGCCGTCGATCGCGCCGTACGTGTGTGCTGGCGCGAGCCTGCGCGTCATCGAGCGAATCGGCGTGCCGACCGTGTTCGCGCACAATCGCGAACTCGTCGCTGCGTTTCGATCGGAGCTGCCGTCGGCGTGGCAAGCGCGTATCGATGCCGCGCGGATGGGGGGTACCATTTGCTTGGACGTCGGTTCAGCGCTGGCGGACGTTCGGGCTCGGCTCGCTGCGGAGCACGCGCGGTTCGATGTGCGCGGTACGACGCTGCGCTTGTCGTTCCATGTATTCAACACCGTCGAAGAAGCGCGCCGAGTGGGCCGCGCTTGCTTTGCGGGTAGTCGTTAGGAGTGCCGTCATGGTACGTGCTGAAGCATTCGATCGCTGGATGCGAACAGCTTTTGTGGAGATGAACACAGAGCTTGAGAACCTGTACTTCGCGCGTTCCGATCGGGCGGATGTCAGTGGCGTCGGTGACGCGATCAAACACCAACTGCGCGACGAGGGACATGTCCACGTCGTGGCATTGCTCGAAGAGGGCAATACAGGCGATGGTTTCGAGAGCGCCTTTGGCGTGCTTGGCTGCGTTGGTATGTATCTCGGTGCGTTGCGCCGCCATGAGCTCACCAATCCAGCGCGTGAGGAGCGGTCACCGTTTGCCGAGGCTTCGTCGCTTGCGCTGCATGTTGGTGCCTCGCTCGGGATGGCGCCGCGATTCGCGACGGGCCATTTGGCGCACTACAACAAGGCCGTCAACGGCCTGCGCAAAAGCTTTACGTCGCTGCCGGACGAGTTTTTGTTCATCGATGAAAACACGCGCGGCATCTTGCTCCTGCAGACAGCCGCCGATGCGCTCGTGCGTATCGTCCATTTAGGCGTGTCGAGTCCGGTGGCGGATGTGCAATACGCGACTGCCAAGCACGCGTTGCGACGCGTCATCGAGCATAACGAGATTCTGTTTTCGAAGCTCGATACGCAGCGATTCTTTTATTCTGTGCGTCCGTACTACAAGCCGTATCGCGTCGGCCGCCAGGAGTATCGCGGCGCCAACGCGGGCGACTTCTCCGGCATCAACGAGCTTGATCTCTTGTTAGGTGTCTGTCGGGCAAGCGACCCATCGTACGCGCAACTGCTCGTCGACAAGATGTTGTTCATGCTCCCCGCTGATCAAGCGCGACTGCGCGAGTGCATGACTTTCCGCAGTTTATTGGACGAGTATCTGCTGCTTGCCGCCACCGATTCGCAGTCGAGCTGGTTTCGCAGCAATGTGCGCGACTATTTGGACGTCGTCGAGTTGTATGGGCGCGTTGCCGCGCAACACCACGATCAACTCGTGCATCGCTTCATCGCCGCGCCGTCGCAGCATCTCAAGCCGGAACACTTGCCAGGGGTGACCGCGAGCGGTCCGCCGTTGCCAGTGTTGCTCCGCGCGCTTGAAGCGTTGCGCGACATGCGGGTCGCCGCATCCAGCCAGATCGCCGCCACGCGCCACGCCGATATTGCACGGCTGCGAGCAGCGATTGCGTGACGCGCGGTAGCGCTTACGACTCTAAGCCGTGGGTTGCGAGGTATTCGTCGTAACTGCCTCGGAAGTCGGTTATATCGCCGCCTGGTCGAAGCTCGATGACGCGATTCGCGAGACTGCCGACAAACTCGCGGTCGTGCGACACGAAGATCAGTGTGCCGACATACTTCTCGAGGGCGAGCTGCAGCGACTCGATCGTCTCCATGTCCATATGGTTGGTGGGCTCATCGAGCAGCATCACATTCGGCTTCGTCAGGATGAGCTTGCCGTAGATCATGCGGCCTTTCTCGCCGCCGGAAAGCACTTGCACTTGTTTCTTCGCTTCATCACCCGAGAACAGCAGTCGGCCTAGCGTGCCGCGTACGAGTTGATCGTCGTCTGCTTTGCCGGTGTACTGCGACATCCAGGTGAATAGGTCGACGCCGGGTTCGAATTCCGCTTGTGGATCTTGCGGCATGTAGCCGGGTTGTGCGTTCTCGACCCATGCGATGCGACCGCGCGTCGGCGGTAACTCGCCGGCGAGACAACGCATCAAGGTGCTCTTGCCAATGCCATTCGGCCCGATGACGGCGACTCGTTGACCGGCTTCGATCGTGAAGTTCAGGTTGTGGAGGACATCTGTATCGGTGCCGGGATAGCGAAACGTCAGTCCCTCGACCGTCACTGCCGAGCGGTGCAGCTTCACCTTCTGCTCGAAACGAATATAGGGATTTTGACGCGTCGAGGGCTTGATCTCCTCGATCTTGATCTTCTCGAGTTGGCGCTTGCGCGATGTCGCTTGCCGCGCTTTCGACGCATTGGCCGAGAAGCGCCGCACGAACTCTTGCAAGTCCGAGATCTTGTCTTTCGCTTTGGCGTTCGCGGCCTCGACACGCTGCCGCGCTTGTACGGAGGCAAGCATGAAGTCGTCGTAGTTGCCGGGGTAGATCTTGACTTGCTGATAGTCGAGGTCAGCGATGTGCGTACAGACATTGTTCAAGAAATGACGATCGTGACTGATGATGATCATGGTCACGTCGTAGGCGTTGAGTGTGCGCTCGAGCCAGCCGATCGAATGGATATCTAGGTTGTTAGTAGGTTCATCGAGCAGTAGCACATCGGGGCTCGAGAACAGCGCTTGCGCGAGCAAGACACGCAGCTTCAAGCCGGGCGGCAGTTCGCGCATGGTGCCCTGATGCTTTGACTCATCGATACCGGCATCGATGAGAATCGCTCCCGCACGCGCCTCGGCGGTGTATCCCCCGTATTCCGCAAAGCGCGCTTCGAGCTCGGCAGCGCGCATGTAGTCGGCGTCGGTTGCGTCGGGATTGCTGTAGATCGCGTCGCGCTGTCGCATGGCTTGCCACATCTCGACATGGCCTTGCATGACGACATCGAGCACGCGCTCATCCTCGTACGCGAACTGGTTCTGATTCAGCTTGCCGAGGCGCATGCCGGCCTGGAGGACCACCTCGCCCGCGCTCGGCTCGAGTTCGCCCCCCAAGATCTTCATGAGCGTCGATTTGCCGCAGCCGTTCGCGCCGATCAACCCATAGCGGTTGCCGCCGCCAAACTTGACGGTCACGTTTTCGAACAGGGGCTTGGCTTCGAATTGAATCGCGAGGTTGGTGGTCGAGAGCATGAATCTTTAACGCTGAGTGCAGGGCCCATCCGCAGCGCGACTGGGGGTGGTCTAGCGGTTGGGGCGCGGATTATCGCCTGTTTTGGCGCCGATTGTCGCTCGATTCCGTCATGGGGATGGCGAGCGTGTGGCTGCCTGCCCGCGAATGCCTGCGGAGAAATCGGGCGCATCGGCGTACTGGCGGGCCAATTCGTTGATCTGGTGTTGCGCTCGGTATTCGTCGCGTGGCAAGTCCGTGTCGATCAACCCGAGATCGAATGCCAGGTCGTCGGAGTAGGCGGGCAATATCGTGCGAGGCGACCAGGGAATGCTGCCCGGGGCGATGTGTTCGATGTGATCGACGATGCTCGACGTACAGTTGTTAGTGAGCGTGTGGTAGAACTCAGGCTGCTGCGCAAGCTCGTTCGTCCGCGTGAGTAAGGACAGGAATAGTGCACGGCGCTGATCGGCCGTCGCACGCACGGGGTACAAGTACACGGCGTCGCCGCGATGGTTGGCGCGCACACCAATGAGATCGCGCTCATCGCCGACGACATATGCTATCTCGTATTGTCGTAGCAGGCCCTTGAGCGGTGAAAAAGCTTCACCACGCTCTTTGCGAATCTCGACCGACACGGCCAGATAGCGCCCGTCCGCAAAGCCGAAACTCAACATCGTGTGCGCGGGACCGCGCCAATCTGCGAAGGGCTCGACGATGAACCACACCGTTTCAAGTTGTCGCAGATCGTAGGCGCGTGTTTCCCAGCGAACGTCGTAGTCGGTCGTCGAGCGATACACGGCATTGCGAACGTTGTGAATCTCGACCGAATCGCCGTCGATGCGGGCGGTGGCCAAGCGCGCTTGATCGGGCGACCAGTCGCGCTCGTTCTGCGGCCGAATCAGCGCGATCAACAAGAGCTGGCCGACCAATAATGCCGTGATGGCGTAGGCGACAGCACGCAGTACGCGGCGATGGCGGGGCCGGGGTTGCATCATGCGCCACGATGCTAGCGCATCCGCTTCCGTGCGGTACCATGCCGAGTCTCACAATCGATTCATCGAGCCAAGAGGGGACAATCCATGAGACTGCAAGGCAAGACGAGCATCGTAACCGGCGGCGCCAGCGGCATCGGTGAGGCGACCGTGCGGCGTTTCGTCGCAGAGGGTAGCAAGGTACTGATCGCCGATCGGAACATCGCTGCCGCAGAAGCGCTCGCAAAGCAACTGGGTTCGGCTGCTGCGGCGGTGCAGTGCGACGTGCGCCAAGAGGCGAGCGCGATCGCCGTGGCGCAGCGTGCGATGGATCTGTGGGGGCAAATCGATGTGCTCGTGAATAACGCGGGCAGCGAACTCAATCGAGCCTACGACCAAACAACCGCTGACGAATGGGACATGGTGCTGGAGACCGATCTCAAAGGACCCTGGTTATTGTGCAAACACGTCGTGCCACATATGGTGAAGCGTGGGTCGGGAAGCGTGATCAACGTGTCGTCGTTGAATGGCCTCGTGGGCTTTCCACTGTCCACCGCTTACGGTGCCGCGAAGGGCGGTCTCGTCGTTTTCACGCGCGACATGGCCATTGAATTGGCGAAATCGGGCGTGCGTTTCAACTGTGTCTGTCCAGGCGTCATTGAGACTCCGATGATGGAACGCTGGACGCGGCTGATGCCCGATCAGCAAGCGGCTCAAGCGATGCTGAGAGGCGTAATGCCGATCGGGCGCATGGGTACATCTGCCGAGGTCGCGGGCGCGATTCTGTTCTTCGCGTCCGACGATTCCACCTTGTGCCAAGGCTCGATCTTGAGCGTGGACGGCGGGTTTACCGCGCAATAGCCCCTACGAATCGCGACGCGCGCTGCGCAGCATTTGCACGGCGGCGATGATCACCACGACCACTACGCCCCAGCGCAATGTCTCGAGCGGCAGTGACTTGACGAGGAACGCGGCGACGAGCACGGCGGGGATACCGCCGAGTGCGAGTCCGAGTGCGAAGCGATGCGAGACTTTCTGCGCGCGCATGAATTCGAGGCTACCCGCCGGCATCAGAAACGCGCACGCACCCATCATGATCGGGAAGGCCGCTTTGGGGTCGAGGCCCAGCAGACTGAGAAAGATGAGCGACGGCGCGTACAGGCCGATGCCGAGCGTCATCAAGGCGCCTAACAACACATGCAGAACGACAGCGACGATGAATCGCGTCCCCGCGAGGTCGGTTGCGGTGCCGCCGCCAGGCGCCAAGCCAAGATTGGCAGCTGCGAATAGGCCCGCTGCGACGAGTAAGGCGATTCCCATGCCCATGCGCACGACGCGCACCGGCAAGCGCGCCACGACTCGGGCGCCTACCAATGCGCCGACGACGGCGGCTACGATGCAACTGATCAACAAGACCGGTGCGACGGCGACGATCGCGATGAAGACGAGGGCTTGCGTGATCGTCGGGAGCGCGTGGCCGAGATTCAGTGTGCCCGGGATATCGCCGTCCGGAACTGCGCGACGGAACTTGATCCAGGAAGTCGTCGGCGCGAATGACCCGATGCCGAGCGTATCGAAGAAGTTAGTGACTGCGCCCACGCCGACGGCTTCCGTGCTGGGGGCCTTGGGCGCTGGCGCGCGACGCCAGGCTTGTGCCCACGCTGCGATCAGCACCAGGGCGGCGACGGCGAGAGCAATCTGAATCAACATGACAATCATCGCGATTGAACCTTTGAACCGAAATACTTCAGCGCGCCGAGCCTTGTCACACGCTCGGGCGGGACTCGCGCGAGTGTACGCTGCTCGGCGTCGGGTCGCTCAAGTCAGCGACTCCAGGTGTGTCTTCGAGAATGGCCGTAGCTCGGTCGTTAGCCCGGCTTCGACATTGTTCGCCCAATCAGGATTTGCGAGCAGTGCGCGACCGAGCGCGACCAAATCGAACTCCTGTCGTGCGAGACGCTGTTCGAGGTCTGCAATCTGTCCCGGTTCGATCTGTGCGAACTCGCGACCGCCCGCCGCTTTGAGATCGGTTCCCAAGGTCACCGAACCCACAGCGATGGTGGGTCGCCCCGTGAGCTTTCGTACCCAGCCCGCAAAAGAGAGATCGCTGCCCGCGAACGCGGGGTCCCAATACCGACGGGTACTGCAATGAAACAGATCAACCCCAGCATCCGCGAGCGGCTGCACGATCGCCGCGAGTTCGTCAGGTGTTGCAGCGATTTGCGCGGAGTAATCGAGCTGCTTCCATTGGGAAATGCGCAGCGAAAGCACTCGATCGGAGCACTCGCGTCGACAGGCAGCGATGAGTTCGGCGACGAATCGCACGCGAGCGGCCAAGCTCCCGCCATAGCCGTCGTGGCGTTGATTCGTGCCGCTCCAAAGAAATTGGTCGGGCAGGTACCCGTGCGCGCCGTGAATCTCGACTCCGTCGAAGCCGAGTGCGACTGCCGCGCGTGTCGCGGTGGCAAATGCGTCGATCGTTCGCGCAATGTCACCGAGGTCCATGGCCTTTCCGGACGGACGACCAGGTGCGGCGAGTCCAGACGGGCTCAAACGGACCGGAGGCGTCGCGAACCCCTCGCGCATTCCGATCATGGATGGCTCAAACGCACCGACGTGCCACAGCTGCGCAAAGATTGCCGAGCCCGCTGCGTGCACGTGCTCGACCACCGGGCGCCAAGCTGCCAACGCGTCGTCGCCATAGAACAATGGAACGTGCGGATTGAAAGTGCCAGCGAAATCGGGAGGTGCGCCCTCGGTAATGATCAACGCCGTACCACCCTGAGCACGGCGTTGGTAGTAGTTAGCCATCGCCAACGTGGCCTTGCCATCGATCGCGGCCTCCCGCGTCATCGGTGCCATGACGATGCGATTGCGCAGCGTCAACTGACGACAGCGCAACGGCGCGAACAACATCGACATCAGTACGCTCCGTTCCGCGTCTTCGCGATCAGTTGTTACCAAACGAGCGGCCGATCGACACGCCATACGTGCGTGGCTGGCCACCATAGGCTTGGTAGCCGAGGCCGAGCGAGATGATATCGACGAACTCGGTGTTCTGCAGATTGCGCCCGAACACGGATAGGTTCCAATCGCCCAAGTCATAGTTCACGCTGGCATCGAGGAGGCCGAAGGCTTCTTGCCGCAGCGCGACGGTGTTGCGGAAATCGGTGTCGTACTCGGGGCGACGGGAATAGGCAATCCGCGTCGACAATTCACCGTTGCCAATCTGTGCCTTGTGCGTGACGGCGACGTGTGCAGTCCACGGCGCTAGCTTGTCGAACTCCAGTTCCGTGGGGCTGGTCTTGTCGCCGCACGGCGGGCACGTGATGCCGAGCAACTCGTCGTAGGACGCGTCCGTCTTACCGTAGCCGAAATCAAACCGCAACGAATCGGTCACCAACCAAGACGCATCGAGCTCAATGCCTTTGATCGTTGCTTTGCCCGCGTTGGTGAGCGTCGAGATGGACGGCACGGAATTCAACACGGTCGCGGTCCGTTGGATGTCGGTGTAGTCAGCGTGAAAAATGGCGACATTCGTGCGCAGGCGACGATCGAGCCACTCGCCCTTGAAACCCAGCTCCGTCGACTTGTTAGTCTCCGGATTGGCAGGTGTCCGCAGAACCTGCGCACTGCCCGTGCGGGCGTTGTAGTTACCAGAGCGATAGCCTTTCGACCAGCTCAGGTACCAGTTCATGTCGGCCGTCGGAGCATACTTCAAGACGAAGCGCGGCGATGTGTTGGACCAATCGCGCGAATCGTCGATAAACGCGAGCGCATCACATCCGGTAGGCGTGGTGCCGCAGCTCACGAGCGGACGCAACGATATGTCCTTGCTGTCCTTCGTGTAACGAACGCCTGCAGAAGCCGACCACGAATCATTGAAGCGCCAGTCGAGGTTCGCAAAGATGGCGCGTGACACGGAGTCTTGCGTCCACGGCGAATCGAAGTAGGTGATCGCCGTTGACGTGTTCGTGCGGCTCTCGCGCCGCTCGCGCACATCGGCCTTGGCGTCTAACCAGAACGCGCCGACCAAGAAGTCGATGTTGTCATTGAAGCTGCCGTTGAATCGTGTCTCGATGCTGGTTTGGTCGGCTTTCTCGACATTGTTCGGGAAGACCAGCGTATCGAATGGATCTCCCGATACATGCAGCGTCGCGCGGTATTCCAGGTCGCGATAAGCGGCGATCGTCGTCCAAGTGCCTCCGGCGACGTCCCACTCGAACTCGCCGATCGCGTGCCACGCTTCGATTTCCGTGTAGCCGGTCTCGCCCACGTTCGTCTCATATTCTCCCGGATTCGGTGTGAAGCCCCACAAACGTTGCTGGTTCTGCAATACGGCGTTATCAGGAATGACCGCGCGCGCGACGCCGCCGCCATCGTCGTAGTTCTGGTATTGCGTAAGCAACGTAACTTTGAACGTTTCGCTCGGCGTAAACACAACAGTTGGACGGATGACGATGCGATCGATGCCAGAAATTCGGCCAGTGCCGTGATTGACGCCGGCGCCGGTGATGTTATTGACGTTACAAAGGGTGCCGACCGGAATGGGGGCCGGCGGGCAGTTGGGAACGGCGACGAACGTACCTTTCAGAGTGTTCTTGATGAGTCCGTCGTGCTTACGAGTCATCACGGCCACGCGCGCCGCTACCGTGTCCGAGAGCGAGCCTTCGAGTGCGGCGTTGGTATTGAAGCCGCTGGCGTTCGTCAGCGCGAAATCGAAGTGGCCTTTGAACTCGCCGGTCGGTCGCCGGGAGCGCAATACCACCGCGCCGCCCGAGGCATTGCGACCAAACAACACACCTTGGGGCCCACGCAGAATCTCGACGCTTTCGAGATCGAATGCGTCGAGCACCGCGCCGGCCTGGTAGTCGATGACCATCCCGTCTTGAATGATGTTGACCGGAGAATCGATCGAGCGTGTGCTATTCGAATTACCGACACCGCGAATCGAGAAGTTAGAAAAACCCGGGAATGTACCGACGGGATCGAGTTGGGTGTTAGGCGAGAGGCGTCCGATATCTACCACGTCTTGCAGCCGTGCCTCGTCGATGATGCTGCCATTGACGACGGAGACCGCCATCGGCACCTCGCGCAAGCTCTGGCCTTCGGCCTTGCGCTCGGCGAAAACGGTGATCTCCTCCAGAGCCGTATCGTCGGTGCCTTGTTGGGCGACAGCGGTTGTCGCCATGAGAATGCCCGTCAAGACCGCCGTGGCGGTCCGCATGGATGTGCGTTGCATTCATCCCCCTCGTCTTTTGGATGCTTCGTTTTGGAACAACACGGCGCTGCTGCACCGGCGAGCCTCGGCCCTGGCTGATTCCAAGTAACGCGAGATTCGTCTTGGATAATACGCTGGAGGGGTCGGCGAGCAAGCATGCCCGCGAATGGTGCCTCTGCGACAAATTGTCTCAGGTGTTCCCTGACTACCGCGCGTTCGGACGTGATCTACGTCTCACCTCGCTGCGTGACCAACGTTCAGCTCTTTAGCGCAAGGAGCTTTAGCCGATCAACCACGAGCGGTCGGCAACAGTTGAGCAGGCGTACGTCATGAGTTCCTTGTCTACGACGAGACAAGCCCTTGTCGATGTCGCGCAGCCTGCCAGCGAAACCCTTGAGGGCGCTGGCGGACGCGTGATTGGCATTTGGGCACGACAACTCGACAACGTTCGTGAACAGATCGAACGTGCGGTGACGGCGTTGACCACGAGCTTTGGTGGCATCGTCGAGCGCCTCGACCGCACGATTGGCAGTTCTCAATCCCACTCGGATCGCCAAGCGCAGGACGCCAATCGCGATGCGGATCAGGCGGAGGAATTCCTCGGTGAGGTCATCAACGCCCTGCGAACGATGCAAGCGAGCCGCAACGCGCTGACGGAGGAGATCAACGCCATCGTGTCACGCACGGCTGAGCTCCAAAAGATGGCGGAGTCGGTGCGGCAGATCGCTTTCCAAACGAACATGCTATCGGTCAATGCGGCGATTCAAGCCGCGCACGCAGGCGACGCAGGTAAAGGATTCGCCGTCGTGGCCCACGAAGTGCGGTTGCTATCGGCAGCGTCGCGCGAGACCGGCCAAAACATCAATCAGCGGGTCGGCGACATCAATGCGGCGCTACTGAAGATCGCGGAGCGTAACCGCTCCGTCGCGGGGCTTGATCACGAGGCGATTCAGAAGTCGGAGCAGAATATTCGCGCGGTCATGCAGCGGCAGCGGGAGCGGATGGAGTCCGCGGCACAAGCTGCGCAAAGCGTGCGGAACGACAGCGCCCAGATTCGTGACGAAGTCGAAGCGTCGCTGGTGCAGCTGCAATTTCAGGATCGCGTTTCGCAGATTCTCGCGCAGTTGACGCACACGATGCGCCAGTTCAGCACGATGGACGCGGCGGCGGCTGCGACGGGGTCGTCCAGTAGCGACGCACAGCTCGAACAAATGGCGGCCACCTATACAACGGATGAACAGCGTCGAATCCACGACGGCATGGATGCAGCGGCTGTCGCACCCACTGCAGCAACCTTTTTCTAGGCAGGCACATCATGGCAAAACGAATCTTGTTAGTGGACGACTCTGCCTCTGTCCGTCAAGTCGCTGGCATCGCCCTGCGCCGCGCAGGGTACGAGACCGTCGAAGCCACGAACGGTCAAGAGGGCGTTGCAGCACTGGGCGCTGGCAAGCTGAATTTGATTATCAGCGACGTCAATATGCCGATCATGAACGGCATTGAATTCCTGAAGGCCGTCAAGGCGCATCCGACCTGCCGCTTCACTCCCGTCATCATGCTAACGACTGAGGCCGGTGAAGACATGAAGCAGCAAGGTCGTGCCGCTGGTGCCAAAGCGTGGATCGTCAAGCCGTTTCAGCCGCAAGTTCTGCTGGATGCGGTCTCGAAATTGGTATTGCCGTAGGTGCCTGCCATGACTATCAGCATCGAACAACGCGCCGAGCAGATTTTCATCGAAGGCGAGCTGAACATCTATACGGCGCATGAAGGACGCGACCGCCTGGTCCCGCTGCTGGCGAACGCGAGTGCTGTGCATCTCGATCTCGCGGGAGTCATCGAGATGGACACTGCAGGCCTCCAATTGCTGTTGATGACGCAGCGCATGGCGACGTCGCTCGGCAAGCCATTCCGTGTCGTGAACTTGAGCGCAGCCGTCCGCGACGTCGTCGACTTGTGCCAAGTGCATGAGCTTGGCAGCACCGTCGGGAGGGCCGCATGAGCATGGATCCGGAACTGCAGGTGTTCGTCGAAGAGTGCGATGAACTTTTGGGCGAGCTCGACAGCGGGCTGTTGGCCTGTGAGCAAGGCGCGGGCGATGACGCGACGATCAACGGAATATTTCGCGCTGCGCATACGATCAAGGGCTCCGCCGGGCTATTCGGTCTCGATTTCATCGTGAGTTTCGTGCATGAACTCGAGACCGCACTCGATCAAGTGCGTCGCGGCAGCGTGCCGATGACCAAGCCATTAGCAGTGGTGCTGCTCACGTGTAGCGACCATGTCCGAACGCTTGTCGAGTCGGTCAAGCAAGGTGCTCGAGTGGTGGAGCCTGGGGTCGTGGCCGCCGGCCACGAACTGATCGCAAAGCTCAAGTTGCAGGTAGGCTCGACGCCCAACGGCGCGACCCAAGAGACGGTGGGAGGTAGCAAAAGCGAAGCGTCGCCGTCGCGCATTCCGGAGCATGCTGCGTTCAGTGCAGCCACGGCAGATTGGCACATTAGCGTGCGCTTCTCCGCCGACGTTTTGCGCAACGGCATGGACCCACTGTCGTTCCTCCGGTATCTGAATACGTTTGGCGAGATCGTTGCACTGCGCGTCATGATGCAGCGCTTGCAACCTGGCGCCGAGTGGGATCCGGAGAGTTGTTATATCGGCTTCGAGCTTCGCTATCGCGCGAGCGTCGAGGAAAGCCGCATCGCGGGGGCGTTCGACTTTGTTCGCGAAGACTGCACGCTGGCGGTGCTGAGCCCACACTCGCCCGTCCAACGCTACATTGAGGCGCTGGAGCGAAGCGGCGATAAGCCAATCGATTATCAAGTGCTCGTGGAGCTGGGCACGCTAACAGCGGCGGAACTCGCGGCGGCGCAACAAGTTGGACGTACGGAAGCGGCTTTGGCCCAGGTCGCGGTCGAAGTAAAGCCGGCGAAAGCCAGTCGCGCGAGCGACAGTGGCTCGAGCGAAGCGCGCACGATTCGGATCGACTCGACCAAGCTCGACAATCTGATCACGTTGGTCGGGGAGTTGATCATTGCGGCGGCGAGCACGCAGCTCGGGGCGCGACGCACGCGCGACATCGAACTACAAGAATCGGCTTCCCAGTTGGCGGCACTCGTCGAGGAAGTGCGCGACAGTGCATTGCAGTTGCGCATGGTTCGCATCGGCGCGACGTTCAACCGCTTCCATCGTGTGGTGAGCGATACCGCCCGCGAACTCGGCAAAGACATTCGGCTTGTGGTCACGGGTGAGGATACCGAGCTCGACAAAACAGTGGTCGAAAAGATCGGTGATCCGCTGACGCATTTGGTCCGCAATGCAATCGATCATGGCATCGGCACGCCGGCTGAGCGCATCGCCCAAGGACGCCCGGCACAAGGTACGGTCACGCTCAACGCATATCACGACTCCGGGCACATCGTTATCGAGGTAGGCGACGACGGCAATGGACTCAATCGAGAGCGAATTCTGGCAAAAGCAGTCGAGCGCGGGTTGGTGCCGGCCGGCTCGCAGCTCTCCGAGAAGGAAATTCACAGTCTCATTTTCGAGCCCGGATTCTCGACGGCGGAACGCGTCACTAACATCTCGGGGCGCGGCGTGGGTATGGATGTCGTGAAACGCAACATCACGGCACTCCGCGGTGCGGTGGAGGTTCGCAGCGCGCCCGGACAGGGGACAACGTTCGTCATTCGGCTGCCTTTGACGCTCGCAATCATCAATGGCTTTCAAGTGGGTGTTGGCAAATCGGTATTTGTCGTGCCGCTCGAAATGGTGGACGAATGCATCGAGTTCTCGAGCGAGAACGGTCACGACTTCGCCAACGTACGCGGCACGGCACTACCGTTCGTGCGCCTGAATGAAGTGCTGGCGTTGCAGCAGCGTGCGGGTGCGCGTCAGAACATCGTCGTCGTCAAGAGTGGCGGACAGCGTGCCGGCCTCGTCGTCGACAGCTTGTTAGGCGAGTGCCAAACGGTCATCAAGCCGTTATCGAAGGTGTTTCAGAACGCGCGCTGCGTGAGCGGCTCGAGCATCCTCGGTAACGGCGAAGTCGCACTGATTCTCGATGTGCCGGCGCTCGTTCAGCACGCTATCGATGCGACGGGAGAAGGTGGCAAACAGGGTTCGGGCTCCGAGCGGAGCCCGTTGTCGGTTCACTAAATCAGGTAGGTAGGTTATGGGTAACTTGAAAATCTGGATGCGCATGGCGATCGGCTTTGCCATCGTGGTCGCACTCACGATTGGCCTTGGATTCTTCTCGTTGACACAAATGGAGAAGATCAATGCGCAATCCACCGAGATGGCACGCAACTGGTTGCCGAGCGTCCGTGCGACGGAGGAGCTGAGCAATACCGCGCTGCAGATGCGGGTGCTCGAGTACCAGCACATCATCGCCGATACACCGGCAGAGATGACGGCGATTGAGAAAGAAATGGCATCGACGCAGACGGATTTCCGGTCGCGACGGGATGCGTACGAGAAGCTGATCTCCTCGCCGGAAGAACAGCAGACTTACGACGCATTTGCGAAGAAGTTCGACGAATACATGTCGATCCACAACGAGGTGCTTGGGTTTTCGCGCCAGCTCAAGACCGAAGAAGCGATGGCACTCATGTCCGGTGGATCCCTCAAGGCGTTCGACGAATTCAACGCCGACCTGCGTAAGCTGGTGGATATCAACGTCAAGGGCGGACAAGCGGCGAGCGATGCGGGCGATGTGATGTATGCGGAATCGCGCTCATTAGTCTTTTTGATGATTGCGGCGTGCGTGCTGCTGGCCGTGGCGTTCGCAGTGTATGTGGTGCGCTCGATTACCGGGCCCATCAACCGCGCTGTCAAGGTGTCGCAGTCATTGGCTGAGGGCGATCTCACGGTTCAGATCGATGCGAAATCGAAGGACGAAACGGGTCAGCTTTTGGGCGCGATGCAAGTGATGGTGGGCAAGCTGTCCGAGGTCGTCACGGGCGTCAGCGAAGCGGCCGATGCGATCGCGAGTGCGTCGGAGCAAGTCAGCACGACAGCTCAATCGTTGTCGCAAGCGACGAGCGAGCAAGCGTCGAGCGTGGAGGAGACAAGCACGTCGATGGAGCAGATGACCTCGTCGATCACGCAGAACACCGAAAACGCGAAGATTACCGACTCAATGGCAAGCAAAGCCGCGAATGAAGCCAATGAGGGTGGTGAAGCCGTCAAAAGCACGGTCGTCGCGATGAAGCAGATTGCCCAGAAGATCGGCATCATCGACGACATTGCTTATCAGACAAACTTGCTGGCGCTCAACGCAGCGATCGAGGCAGCACGGGCCGGCGAACATGGCAAAGGCTTTGCGGTTGTTGCGGCTGAGGTTCGCAAGCTCGCGGAGCGCAGTCAGGTCGCTGCGCAGGAGATCAGTACGGTGGCGACGGAGAGTGTGAGCCTCGCCGAGCGCGCGGGCACTCTGCTGAGTACGATCGTACCGAGTATTCAGAAGACCTCAGACCTCG
>CAYUIT010000001.1:0-163871 GCA_964444835.1 uncultured Steroidobacteraceae bacterium | reverse complement strand
GCGGGCACTCTGCTGAGTACGATCGTACCGAGTATTCAGAAGACCTCAGACCTCGTGCAAGAGATCTCTGCGGCGTCGCAGGAACAGTCTACCGGTGTAACGCAGATCAACACTGCGGTTCTACAGCTCAACAAGATTACGCAGCAGAACGCTTCGTCCTCGGAAGAGCTTGCGGCCACGGCGGAAGAGATGACCAGCCGTGCTGAGGAACTGCAAGCGAAGATGCAGTTCTTCAAGCTCGATCGCCCGGCAGGCACGAGTGTTGCGCGCAAGAGGGCGACCGCCGCGACACGTCCGCAAGCAGATAGTTCAGCCGGTGCGCCGCCACGGCGTCAATCTGCGCCGCAAACGCATGGCAATCTTGCGCTCGTCGAGGATGCCCTCGCCGCCGAAGACTTCGCACGCTTCTAAGGAGAGTGTCATGAGCGCAATGCAGCCTTTAGCCGCTCGCGGAGAGTCGGTCGACCAGGGCCAATACTTGACCTTCATGCTCGCGGGCGAGGTGTTTGCTATTGGAATCCTATCGATCAAGGAGATCATCGAGTATGGCTCGTTGACCGATGTGCCCATGGCGCCACCTTGTATCCGCGGTGTCATCAACTTGCGCGGCGCCGTCGTACCCGTGATGGATTTGGGTGTGCGTTTTGGCAAGCGCTCCAGTGAGGTAACCAAACGCACCTGCATCGTGATCGTCGAAGCATTGCGCCAGGGTCAACGCGAGGATGTCGGCGTCGTTGTGGACGCCGTGAACGCGGTGATGGAGATTCCGGCCGCGGATATTGAGCCGCCGCCACGTTTCGGCGCGAATATCCGCACCGACTTCATTCGTGGACTCGGCAAGGTCGACGGCCGTTTCGTCATTCTGTTGGATACGGATCGCGTGTTATCGATTGACGAACTCGACTCTGCCCCCTCGAACTCGATTGGCACATACGACGGCGGCCAGCAGCCGGCGGCGGTGCACTAATCACGTCACTGCAGAAGTCTTCGCGGTACCTGGCGCCGCTCTGCCATGCAACAGCTGACCGATCAAGAATTCGCTCGTATCCAGCGCTTCATTTTTGCCGAGGCAGGGATCTCGCTGAACGACACAAAAAAGGCTCTGGTCGCGGGGCGACTGTCGAAGCGAGTCGAGGCGCTGTCTCTCGGAAGCTTTTCCGAGTACCTCAAGTTCATCAACGATCCTTCGCATGGCCCCGAGGCACAAGTTGCGATCGATATGTTGACGACGAACGAAACCTACTTCTTTCGCGAGTCGAAGCATTTTGAACTTTTGCGCGAACGGGCGACGCAAGCCGCAGCGGCGCGTCGAGAGTTTCGTGTTTGGAGTGCTGCCAGTTCGAGTGGCGAAGAGCCGTACAGCATTGCAATGACTCTCGCCGACTGTTTCGGCTTGAAAGACACGCGCTGGTCCGTACTCGGCACAGATATCAGTACGCGCATGCTGGTGCGGGCCCGTCGTGGGCATTATCCGTTGGCCCGCACGCAGAACATCTCTACAGCGCACCTGCAACAGTACTGCTTGAAGGGCCTTGGCAAGCAGGCTGGCACGTTGTTGATTGATCCGAAGCTGCGCGCGCGTGTGGAGTTCGCGCAAGTCAACCTCACGCGCGAGTTGCCGAAGATGGGCCCTTTCGACTTCATCTTCCTGCGCAACGTGATGATCTATTTCAATCAGGACACCAAACGCGAAGTAGTGGCGCGGCTGTTGCCGCTGCTGCGTCCCGATGGGGTGTTCATCGTCGGACACAGCGAGTCGTTGCACGGTATATCCGAGGAACTTGTCGCGATCGCCTCGGCGGCTTACGTGAAAGCGAGCGCGCGATGAGCTTTCCGCCGCTCGGCCGTGACGATACGTTTCTCGCACCCGGGGACTTTTACGCAGGTTTTGCACCAGCGCGTGTTTGGACCATTCTCGGCTCGTGCATTTCTTTGGTGTTGTGGCATCCAGGCCTGCAGTTTGGCGTGATGTCTCACTACTTGCTGCCAGGTCGGGCGCACAGTGCGGCCAAGCGGCGCGGAAACCTCGATGCGCGCTACGGTGCCGAATCCTGCGCGCTTGCGTTGGCAGCGATGGAGCGCGCCTGTACCGAACCGAATCAATTTCACGCGCGCTTGTTCGGCGGCGGTCAGATGTTCGTGGGCGAGTCAGTCGATCGGGGTGCTGCGGTGGGCCGCCGCAACGCGGAAGTCGCTTACGAGTTCCTCCACAAGCACGGAATTCGATTGATCGGCGAATCGCTTTACGGGCTCGGTCACCGGCGCATTTGCTTCGACGTGGCGACGGGTGAAGTACTGCAGCAGCACACACGGATCGCGAGTCCAGAACGCAAAACGAAAGCGAAACGGGTCACGGCATGAAAACCATCAAAGTCATGATCGTCGATGACTCGGCTGTCGTTCGGCAAGTGCTGACTCAGATGCTTGCGGCAGAGGCCGACATCGAAGTGATTGCCGCCGTTGCCGATCCGCTGCTCGCAACGGAACGGCTGCGTGCGCAGTGGCCCGACGTCATGGTGCTCGATGTCGAGATGCCGCGTATGGATGGCATCACTTTCCTACGCAAGATCATGGCGCAGCGCCCCACGCCTGTGATCATTTGCTCGACGTTGACGGAGCAGGGGACTCAGACGACGCTCGACGCTCTTGCAGCCGGTGCCGTCGCGATCATCGCCAAGCCCAAGCTGCAATTGCGGGATCGCTTGAAGGAAAACTCGGATGATCTTCTGAGCGCAATTCGCACGGCCGCTCAGGCGAATGTCTCGCGATTGGCGGCCCGCACTCAAGCGCAGTCCCTCGTGGCGGCACCGAAGCACACGGCCGACGTGATTCTGAAAGCTGCGTCGCGTCCGATGGCGGAGACGACGGAGAATATCGTCGCGATCGGCACCTCGACCGGCGGAACCCAAGCACTCGAGTACGTGCTCACAGCGCTGCCGCGAGTCACGGCGGGTATTGTCATCGTGCAGCACATGCCGGAGCAATTCACAGCGGCTTTTGCGGAGCGATTGAACGGGCTGTGTCAACTCGAGGTACGCGAAGCACGCAATGGTGACCGGGTAGTGCCTGGTCGGGCGCTGATCGCGCCGGGCGGCAAGCACATGCTCGTACGGCGCAACGGCGCACAATACATCGTCGAGATTCGCGATGGCCCGGCGGTCAATCGACACCGACCCTCGGTGGACGTGCTGTTCCGTTCCGTTGCGAAATGCGCTGGACGTAATGCCGTCGGTTTCATCCTCACCGGTATGGGGGATGACGGTGCGCGTGGTCTGAAGGAAATGCGTGAGATGGGGGCAACGACGATCGCGCAAGACGAGGCGAGTTGCGTGGTCTTCGGGATGCCGAAGGAAGCCATCCGCTTGGATGCCGTCGACAAGATTCTCTCGTTACGCGATATCCCGGGTGCGATCCTGCGTGTACCTCATGGGGCCGTTACTAACTAGATCGTGCACAGCGAAAGCCCAAGTGATTGGTGCTGCTGTTGATCTCGCCTTTGCCGCGTGTTCCGACCATGTAGCGCGAACAAAACTGCTCCGTGCACAGAAATGATCCACCCCGATGCACGCGTTTTGCGGCGCCGGGCTCGTCCGGGTCGAACGAAACAGGCGGCCCCTGCGGATCGATCGCCACACGGCCCGACTGAGCCAGCGTCGCGTAATAGTCGGGTCGATACCAATCGTGCACCCACTCCCAGACATTTCCTGCAACGTCATACAACCCGTAGCCATTGGCCGGGAATTGGGCGACGGGAGCCGTCGTCAGGTATCGATCTGCTTGCGAGTTCGCGTGCGGGAAAGTGCCCTGGAAGCTGTTAGTCATCCATTGGCCCTGGGGTCGGAACTCGTCACCCCAAGGATAGACCTTGCCTGATAGGCCACCACGGGCCGCAAATTCCCATTCGGCCTCGGTTGGCAGGCGCTTGCCGGCCCAAGTGCAAAAAGCGACGGCATCCGCGTAGGTGACGTGTACGACGGGATGCTGCTCGCGCCCGGCGAGCGTACTGCCGGGCCCCTCGGGGGCACGCCACTGGGCGCCCGGAACCCACGCCCACCAGCGCATGGGTGTGTCGAGCGGCACAGCTTCGGTCGGAGCCCGAAACACCGCGGAGCCCGGTACTAACAATTCAGGCGAAGCGTCGGGAAACTCGGCGGCTGTTGGAGCGATTTCTGCGGTCGTCAGATGCCCGGTGGCGATCACAAAGCGCGTGAATTGAGCGTTGGTGACCTCGGTCTTGTCGATCCAAAAGCCGCGGACTGCGACGCGATGAATCGGCCGCGAATCAGTCGTCGCTTGCATGCCGACGTGATTGTGATCGGCTCCGGTCGGCTCGGTCGCGCCCATGTCGAATTCGCCACTCGGGATCCACGCCATACCTTCAGGCGCTGCGCTCCGCCTCTCAGGCGGACTCGTTTCATTGGACGAGCAAGCGGATAGCGAGGCCACGATTGCGCAAAGGCCTATGGTCCGCACTAGAGTCATTACCGGCGCGCCGCAGCCTGATCGCGCTCATATTGAGTAAATGAAATGATTCGTTCCTTGCGTGGATCCCACAGCATACAGCCCACTGCCGCCGGCACTTCCGTTAACGTGATTCGCGGCACTTCAACGAACAGATCGGCATTCGCATTGTGGCACGCTATCAAACGGTAGTTAGGAATCGCCGCTGACAGGTGGTGCACGTGATGGTAGCCGATGTTCGCGGTGAACCAATTGAGCCAATGCGGCAGCATGAGGAAGCTCGTGCCACGCAGCGCACCTTGATCGTAGCTCCATGTGGCGGTCGGCGCCGCGTAGGATTGGTTGAAATTGTGCTGCACCGTAAACAGAACGATTCCCAAGCCGCCGGCGATCGACAGTGTGGGCAAGTAGAGCGAAAAGAAGGTACTCGGCCCAACCAATTCGCTGAGCCCGCCCCAAGCGCCGAGGAGTGTCACGTTGTTAGCACTCATGTGGCCGTACTCGCGCCAATTCTTCCAATGTTTTGTCGCGAACGTACGCGGCGCTCGACCGCGCAGCACGTGACCCAGGAAGTTCAGGTTGCCCTTCAGCCAATTGATTCGCGGATGGAAGATGAGATAGAGAAATCCGGCGACTGGTGCAAGCCAAATGCTTCGCATGCGCCGATACTGTTGGCGTCCGATCGGCGACAGCGCCGCGTACTCATTGGTCGACAGCGTGGCGAGCGGACCTCGATAGCGCTCCCAATTGCCATTGTGGCGGTGATGGAAGTCGTGGTGCTGGGCCCAAACGTACTGCGGCATTCCTGAGATCACACCGAACACAAAGCCCAGCGCGCGGTTCAGATGGCGATTGGCGAACAAAGCACCGTGACCGCATTCGTGCATCATCACGAAGACTCGCAGCAGGAGTAACGTGATGCCGACAGCGGCAGCCAGCGCCACTGGCACGTTATTGTCGACGCCCCAGACCGCGAGCCAGGCCAGCACCGCGAGGGGTAGGAGTGTCGTGGCAGTTTGCAGCCATCCGACGCGATTACTACTGCGCGCATACTCGCGAACGAGCGCACGCTTGCGTTGCTCAAACTCGTCGCTTGAGGCCATTGGATCTGCCGCCCTGCGCGCCGTCGCGATCGTAGAAGTGCACCTGCAAATCGAGCTTACCAGCATCGCACTGTTGTCGGGTGCTTTCACTCGCAGTGTCCGAGGGGGACTGCGCAGTGCTCCTCACGACGGTTGAGGTAGGCCTGGCGACTGGGCGCCCAGCAATCGGTTGATGTGCGCTGCCGCTGCGACTGCCTTAACAGAGTCGCTGGGATGATCAGCGCTCTACGATCTCGACGCGACGATTCTTTGCGCGCCCTGCCTCGCCGCGGTTGCTAGCTACCGGGGCCAACATGCCTACGCCTTTCGCCGTAAGGCGACCAGAATCAATGCCGTACTCCGTCCTTAAGGCCGTCGCAACGGCTATCGCGCGCTTCTCAGACAGTTGTAAATTGAGATCAATAGATCCTTGGCTATCCGTGTGTCCCACGACGATTACGGACAGCTGCGGATTCCCCCGAAGAAACTTTGCGACTTCCTCGAGCTGTGGCTTGGACTCTGCGCGCAAAGTGGCGCTGTTAGTGTCAAAATACAAGCCGTAGAGCGCTACTTTACCGTCCGCTGCGATTGAGCTGGCGACTTGCTCCGCGGCAATCGCAACATTCCCCAAGGATGTGGCGCGCGGCTCTATCACGATCTGATACACCACTGGCCGACCGTCCTCCGGGCTGCCTGAGCGCTCGTACTCGCCGACCATGACAATCACCCACAGTGGCGCCGACGCGCTGCCACCCTTGGCGACGACGTAGAACGACTTGTTGGCAAAAAACCGAATCGCGCCAAACACGCGCTGCGGCGGGCGCGGTAGCGATCGCTGATAGAGCGTCGCGTGCGTCGCGCCTGCTCCGCAATCGGTTGGGCCGCATGCGAACACTTTCGTAAAGCCTTGGGTCGACAGCGCCCGTTCGTAGTTTCTGTAGACCTCGAGCCCAGACGTAGTGGGTGGCGCAGCGTAGATGTACCGCCGGACCACGCCCTCAACGGGCTCTTCGCGTGCTGCGCGCAACCGGCCCAGCGACGCGTCGAATTTCTCTAGCCGACTTGTTGCGACGACGACTCGCTCGAATGGAGCTTCGCTGTAGCCCAGTAGCGTGGCGCCCTTGTATCGAGAAACTGCGGAATGATCCGGGGTCGTCGATAACTCAACAAAATCTGATGCAAGCGCGCTGCTGCTAACAACAAGCGACAGTGCAGCACACACCGTGGCAAAGCGTGTCGCAGCGCGAATTCGGCTACGAGCGAAAATGTCCAACGAAACAGCCGGAGTCATTATTGAAGCCCCGATCGAAATCTAGAATATGACAAATATGCCACAACAGCGCGAGGCGCGCGCAGGAATAAGCTCGTGCAGCGTCGCTCCTGAATTGTGAATGTTCGGTTGGCTCTGTGGAAGTTGTTCGTGCGGAGCGACATACGCGCGGGCATTGGATTTTAGTGCGCCGCGCAAAAGTTGTTAGGCCACCGCGATCATGGGGTGCGTCAGGTGCCCGCGCCACGGTGTGTGATGTCGCCATCGTGCTTGAGGTCGTCCGCGTAAGCTATTGATTAGTAGATCGCTCGCGCTGCAACTAACGGCGCGCATCGGCGCCAGTTCTCTCGTGTCCTATACAGGACCGTACTGTCGGTGTTTTGCGGCAGTTCATTTAATTATTGCGAAGTGCGACACGGCATTGCTAGTCTCGGCGTGGGTGGTAGGTCTTGACCGGCTCTTATCAAGCGGTAGTTAGTTGGTAGGACTGATCGCCATACCAGGGAAGTAGCATCGTCGTCAAGAACATCTGAACCGGAGGATTTTTCCAATGCGTAAGTTTTCGGCTCCTCGCAAGATTCGCGGTCAAGGTATGACCGAGTACATCATCATCGTCGCTCTCATTGCTGTTGGTGCTATCGCGGTTTACCGGGCGTTCGGTGATACCGTTCGCGGTCAGACGTCTGTCGCGGCATCTTCGTTGGCAGGGCAACAATCTGGGCAGGCGCGTACTCTCGTGAACCAAGCGGGACAGGATTCGAACAACGCCGCCCAAGCCCGTGACCTCACGGACTTCGAGGAAGGCGCCGCTAACTAAAATTCTTGCTGGGAATATAGCCGGCGTTGGGCGAGGGCAGCTCGTTCCGACGCCGGGTTTTCTGCGATTCGCGTGAGCGCAGGCACCAAACGCCGCCGCGCACAGGGAGAATGCGATGCGGTTCGCTGACAAACAACGCGGGCAGTCGTTGGTCTTTCTGCTGGGTTTGCTCGCCTCGCTCGTAGGGGCGTTTCTGCTGACCTACAACAGCGGTCAAGTAACTAATAACAAGCTGCGTCTGATAAACGCCAGCGACGCAGCTGCATATAGCGGAGCGGTTTGGCAAGCGCGCGCGCTGAACTTCCAGTCCTATATGAACCGCGCGATGGTTGCCAATGAGGTAGCGATTGCGCAGTCAGTGTCGATGCGGTCGTGGATTGAGTACGTCGATCGCACGCTTGAGAACATCTCGGTCGTCTCGAGCTGGATTCCCTACGTAAATGCCGTCACTCGAACGTTGTCGCGTGTTTGGGATGGCGTTAATCGCGCTGCGCAGCCGGCGCTCGGTGCTGCAGAGGGCGTGATTTCTGGACTCAACGTTGTTTTGAGTGGCGCACAGTTTACTGTTCACACCGCGGGTTTCATTGCTGCCAGCGATATCGCCGAGCAGACGATGCGCGCACAGGGCAACGATATCGGGCCGTCGTCGGCGCATCGAGCGTTGCTCGCGCCGAATAGCGTTGCGTGGGAGCGGCTGACGGCGTCTTACGATCGCAATGAGCGAACACGGAATCGCGCCGTAGTCATGAATTCGCGCGATGGATTCACGGCGCAACGGAACGATCGCAAGTCGGTTGCGATCATTCGCCTGCAGAAGCGCGGCGGCACCGAGTTGATGGGTTTCGACGAGTGGCGTGCGATGGATACGATGTCGCTACATTTCCGGCGCAACATCTTCTTCGGTAGCTGGCGCGAGCGAGTGCCTATCGGTTGGGCTGGGGCGCAAAACTTTCAGTCCCGCGCAAGCGGGCGGCGCGGCGACCACGGTGGTACTTACAGCACAAATCCACGCGCGTCGAGACTTGCGGATCAGACACGGCGGCGCAACCCGTTTCAACAGCGGACATACCAAGGTCTGCAGACGACCCGGGACATTCAGAACTTCCGCCGACGTGAGGATCTGACGCTGGCTTTCGCTGCCGAGGCGCAGCGGGGCGGCGCCAGCGTGATGACCTCCGAGAATGCAAATGCACTGAATGTTGGCGAGTCTGTGATGTGGCGTAACGGCGCTGCTAATCATCGCGCGAACTTGCATCGCAATCAGATGTACTCACTGAGTCAAGCCGAGGTGTATTTCATGCGTCCCGAAGGTCGTCGCGATGGCCGTCGAGAGTTTCCGAGCCTCTACAACCCGTATTGGCAAACTCGCTTGGCACAACCGAGTCGCGCCAGTCGACAAATTGCTTCGACAGCGAAAGGCTTGGCCGTAGATCCGTTCGTGGCGCTTCCGTAACGAGATGATCCCGTCGCATTATGCGAACTATCAGACGTGCCAAGTTGCTTATGCTCGCGCTACTCGCGGCAACCAGTAGTGCTTGCGGCAGTTCGAGTGCTGACGGCAGCACCACTGGTGCGGCTGACTCGTCGGTGGCACCTGGCTTGGACATGCCGCGTGCGACGATTGATTTCGAGGAGCGACCTGAAGGTCCAACCACGCTCGAGATCACGCTCGCAAGCGCGCAGGAAGCATGCGTAGAGGCAAAGCTTGCTCAGAACATCCGCGTTACTCCCATCGTCAAGAGTGCCGCCGAGTTAGTAGGCCCGCGCCGCACCGTACGTGCTTACTACGATGGTTCGAAGATGGGCTGGTACCAAACCCAGATCAATTACCACCTGAATAACGATACATGTGAGCTTGAGGAGCGCCGTACGCGCTCCGTTACCGTGGTCGTCGGCCGCGAGGGGCGCCAACTCAACACCGATCACGAGGGACAGGTCGAAGTTGTGGATCTTCCCATTGAGCCAAGCGATGTCGCACGTGCTGCCCCCGCGGTTGGTGCGACGGCGTTGCGCACCGTTGCCGGCCAGCCGTGCGCGAGCGACAGCAGCAAAGTTGCAGAACCGATGCCCTTCGTGGCTGAAGCGTGCTTCTGGCAGACGCATCCCGAAATTCGTGACAATGCCCTTCAGCCGGTCGCTCTCTATGAGCGCATCCGCGATCTCGCGTCGCCGGACGGTCCGGCCTCGGTTTGGGTCGCGACAAGCATTCGCGTGGGCGCGGCGCCACCTGCGGACGCTTTTGCCCTACCTTCGGCCGAGCAGCCGATCCCAGACAAGCTCTTTGGCTCGAGTGGAGGCTAGAACGTGAATAGCCCCGTCCATCGAATGCGCGACAATCCCATACGCCGTAGGTATTCCTGCGGGCAAGCGATCGTCGAGTTCGTTGTCGCTTCTGGCACGCTCGTCATGTTGATGCTCGGCATCATGATGATTGGGCGCTATCACGACCTCCAGGCGAGCGTGATTCAGGGAACCCGCTACGCCGCCTTTGAACGTGCGACGGGTGGCAATTCGCTTTCGGATGCGCAGATCCGGGACCAAATGCGGGCTCGCTTCTTTACGTGGAGCAATGATCCGCTGCGTACGCGCGACGCATTGCGTGACAATGATGCTTGGCGCAACGAGAACGTGAACTGGCGCGATCACTCGCGGCGCCCGATTCGTTTCATCGAACGGCCCGCCGATATCACGCTAACTACCTCGCAGCGACGCGCGCCAGGGCGCGCAGGTGGGGCCACGGCGCAAGTTGTGAGGATCATCGATCAAGCGTCGCGTATCACGGGCTCACGATTCGATGTCAATACGAACGGCTTCTACACCGCGACCACGCAAGTGCAGTTGGCAAATCTTACGTCGCTACCTGCGCCACTCGATCAGCTCAATCTGCGTTTCACTGAGTCGGTCTCTGTTCTTGGGGACGGTTGGAATGCGGGTGGGCCGGGGCACGTGGCTCAAAGAACGGGCGCGCTCGTGCCGAGTAGCTTGTTTGGTAGTGTGACCCGGAGTTTGCAGCCGGTGCGCAATGTATTGTCCTGGCTTGAGCCGGCGTTTGACAACTTCTGTCCCGGCTACATCGATCCGGAGATCGTCCCTAACGATCGACTTGGCAATCCCGGCAGCGGTCCGCGAGGGAACTGGAGGCCGCGATGCTAGCGTGCCGTTGGTTGGTTGCGAGTGTTGTCGCACTCGGGTTTGCGAATGGCGTCGCTGCGCGCGACACGCCGAATGTCCCTGCACCGCCAGGCGCCAAGGAAATGTCGATCGGTGAGCAGATCCGTGTCAACGGCGTCGCGATGGATGTTTACGAGTTCGTCGCGCCTGCCTCGTTCGCCGATGTGATGGCGTTCTATCGCGCATTGTGGGCGCGAGAGACGCCGCCCAGTGAGATCACGAGCAATCGCTTGGGTGATTGGCAAGTTTTGGGACGCCAGTTGCAGGGGTGGCACCAGACGGTTCAACTGCGACCGATTGCAGGGGGCGGTACCGAAGGTCGCGTGGCCGTCACCGACGTCAGTCGCAAGCCGTCTGCGCCTGCGGCACCGCCGCTGCCGTTACCAGCGGGTAGTGAGGTTGTTAGCACAGTCGAGTCGATCGACGGGTCGCGCGCTGCTGTCCAAATCGTCGCAGAATCGCCGCTAAGTATCGACGGCACGATTCGCTGGCTTACCGCTGGTGCTTCGAAGCGCGGCTGGTCGACCGACCCAACGTTTGCTGCGGCAGCACGACGGGCAGGGCCGGGTCGCGCTGTGTATATGACGCGCGTCGACCAGGAGTTGATGGTAACGATCGAGGCGACCGCCCGTGGCGGCAGCATAGTCGTGTTCAACCTCATCAGCGAACGGGGTTGAACATGCAACGTCAACGCGGCTTGATGCGCAAACGTAACATTCAGGGGCAAGCGCTGGTCGAGTATGTCGTTGTGACCACAACGGTCGGCATGGCGCTGTTCCTGCCTGTCGTTGGCAACGAGTCAGTCGCAGAGCAGTTGGCGCGGGCAGTCGGCAATTTCTTTCGTGGATTGAGTTTCATCATTTCGGTGTCGTGAATGGCGTGAGCGCGGTGAAGCGCGCGCGGGCCTTCGTTGATAGGGAGAGAAGACAATGGCTTTACCTAAAGTCGCATTGAACAAGAATGTCGTTGGTTTGATGGTCGCCGTGCTCGTCGGCGGTATCTCCTTCTGGGGCGCGAAACGCTACCTAACAAACCAAGCGGAGTCCGTCGAAGCGCGATTGGCCGCGGAGTACGAGAAGCGACCGGTATTGGTGGCAAAAGTAGATCTGGAGCCAGGTGCGGAACTCACTGCGGACGTACTAGCGGCTCGGGGAGTTCCGCAGCAGTTTGTTCCAAGCGGCTCAGCGACACCCGACGACATCGATCGAGTACTTGGCCAGCGCCTGATGTATGGCGTGAAGCGCGGCGATCCGATTGCTTGGACGCTGCTGGAGCAAGGTGCCGATGGATCCTTCTCGACCTCTCTCGATGAAGGGCGGCGTGCGATCACGTTCCCGGTCGATGAAGTCAACTCGTTCAGCGGCTTGCTCGTACCGGGCGATGTTATCGATCTGCTGTACACGCAGGATGTTGGCGCCTCGGGCCGAGAAGTCACCGTAAGGCCGTTGTTGCAACAGGTGAAGGTGCTCGCAACGGGAACCACGACCCGAACCGAGAAGATTCGTGATGCGCAGGGGGTCGAGCAAGAGATCGACCGCGAGTTCGCGACGGTGACTTTGCACGTTAGCCCGGACGAGGCGCAGCGGATCATCTTAGCGCAGCGCAAAGGGGATCTGACGGCCGTGCTGCGTAACCCTAACGACACTAACGCGATGCCGATGGTGGCCATGCACAGCGATTCGCTGGTCGGCAGTGGCGTGCGCACCGCGGGTCGTCGGCCGGGGAGCGGCCCGTACGTCGAGATGATCGTTGGCGGTAGCGGTGTGACTCGCAGTCGCGAGGCGATTGACCCGCGCTTGCAGCAACTAGATCGCCTGATGGCGCTCGCGATCGAGCGCGAGCAACGCGAGTCCGGCGTCGAGCAGCCGAATCCGGGGGACGTGCGCTCGCGGCTCGGGTTGCGACCTGCGGAGAATGGCGGACGTTAGCAGTTACAAGAGAGCAATCGTGAGAACAAGAATAATCATTGGCATCTTTTTAACCTTTCTCGCGATCGGCGTCAGCCGCGCGCAAGCGGAGGGCAGTCTCCCCGCGCGTCTCGACATGTTCGTCGGTGATACGCGTATCGTTGAGGCCGTGACGCGGCGTGTCGCAGTCGGAAACGGGCAAGTTGTCTCCTTTACGACGGTCGGGCCGAGCCAGCTATTGGTGTTAGCGAACGCGCCCGGCACGTCATCGGTCACGCTGTGGCTACGAGACGGCCGCCAGCACCGCATGACTGTAACGGTGTCGGAGGCGAACCTAGATGTTGTTCTGGAGAACGTTCGCAACATGCTGCAGGGTACGCAGAATGTGTCGGCGCGCGTGGCTGGTAACAAGATCGTGCTGGAGGGCGATCGCGTCAGCGATGCGGACCAGGAGCGCGTGGCAACGATCGTCGAGACGTTTGGTGGGCTGGTGCTGAACTTCGTCGGCAAAGTTGGTTGGGAGCAGATGGTCTACTTCGATGTGAAGATCATCGAGATCCGACGCACGGCATTGCGTGACCTTGGCATCCGCTGGGATGACAGATTCAACGGCCCGTCAGTTGGCGTTATCGCCGATTTCGATACCAACGATCTTTTTCGGGTTTTGCCGCCGCCGGATGCAGGCATTGACGGTCTGCAGTCACTGCCGCTTCCGCGGCGGGTATGGCCGCCGAAGACCTACTCTGGGCTAACAACAATTATCAACTCCCGCATCGAGGCCTTGGAACAAAAAGGTGACGCCCAGACGATCGCGCAACCGACGTTGAGTTGTCGTAGCGGTGGCAACGCGCGCTTCGTCTCTGGCGGTGAAGTTCCGATTCCGGTGACAGACGGTTTGGGCAGCACGGACGTGGAGTTCAAAGAGTACGGGATTATCTTGGACGTCAAGCCCGTTGCCGATCGAAGTGGGACGATTTACGCGCAGATCGACACAGAAGTAAGTCAGATCGATCCAAGCGTCACAGTGTTAGGAGTCCCTGGGTTCTTGAAGCGCCAATCGAAGGCCGAGATCAACATGCGAGAAGGCGAGACCATTGCGATGGCCGGGCTCGTGAATCGCCAACGAAGCAATGACAAACAGCAAGTGCCGGGCCTTGGATCGATTCCGCTCGTCGGTAGCGCGTTTCGCACTACCGGCAAGCGTGAGATTGAAACAGAACTGGTGGTTCTAATCACGCCTCGTATCGTCATGGGCCAGGCTAACGCCGAGGCGATGGCCGTCGATCCGAATGCGCAGCTGATTGAACGTTCGGAACGGTTACTCGACAAGGCGGGTATCAAGCGCGAGAGGAATCGGTTGCAGATTCTGGACTGAGGTTCCCGGCATGCTTGCAGAACTACACATCACTGATCGATCGGGTAAGTTGTCGACTTTCGGCGTGGCCGAACCGATCACAGTGATTGGTAGTGGCACTAGTTGCCAAGTCCGATTGACGCACGATGACATCGGGAAGGTTCATGCGCGCCTGGTACGCAACGAAGAAACCGGCAAGTACTTCGTGTTCGATATGGGCGTCGCATCCGGTACACACGTGAACGGCGAGCGTATCGTGCGCTATGGACCAATCGCCGAAATCGATGTCATTGGTATTGGTCCTTATCGGCTCAAGTTGGCGCATCGTCGGCGCCCAGCAGAGCCGGCAGCGACGGCGTTCGCGGCTACAGCGGCACCGCGCCCGCGTAAGCCGATTGCTGAGCAGCTGCTGGCGACCGATAAAGAGATTGGTACCGTTGTTGAGCGAGACCCGATCAGCGAGGAGATGGCAAACATCGCGCGGGCGGTACACCAAGAGTTGTTTGTGGCGTTAGATTTGCGGCGTAACGACGTTGCGAGGATCGGGGATGGCGAGCTGCGTGAGCTCACTCGCAAACTGATCGCAGACATTCTGCCGAAGCATGCTGTGGCTGCGCAGATAGACCGCAGCAAGCTGGCCGACTACATCTTGCACGAGTCAGTGGGCCTTGGTCCGCTTGAAGATCTGCTGCGGGACGACTCGATCACCGAAATCATGGTCAACAGCGCACGCGATGTTTTTGTGGAGCGTAGCGGGCGGTTGCAGCGTTTGCCGATAGGTTTCAGTAGCGACAAGTCACTGTACGGCGTGATCGAGCGGATTGTGGCGCCGATCGGACGCCGTGTCGACGAATCGTCGCCGCTGGTCGACGCGAGACTGAAGGATGGATCGCGCGTCAACATCATCATCCCACCGCTCGCTCTCAAGGGCCCGACGATTACGATTCGCAAGTTCTCCAAGAAGCGCTTGCAGATTGGCGACTTACTGAAGTTCGGCTCCGTCAATCAAGAGATGATCGAGTTCTTGAAGATTTGCGTCGAGCAGAAGAAAAACGTGGTGGTTTCAGGTGGTACGGGCTCGGGAAAGACGACGTTGTTGAACGTGTTGTCAAATCTGATTCCGGCAGACGAGCGTATCGTAACAATCGAGGACGCGGCGGAGTTGCGCCTTCATCACGACAACTTGGTCACGCTCGAGGCTCGCCCGAAGAACACTGAAGGCAAGGGTGAGGTCGCGATCCGTGAGTTGGTAAAGAACGCGCTGCGTATGCGACCTGATCGCATCGTTGTCGGCGAATGCCGCGGCGGAGAAGCACTCGATATGCTGCAGGCAATGAATACGGGCCACGATGGTTCGCTCACAACTGCGCACGCAAATACGCCGCGGGATTTATTGTCACGCCTTGAGGTGATGGTCTTGATGGCCGGTATGGATCTTCCGGTCAGTGCTATCCGCGAGCAGATCGCGTCGGCCGTAAACTTGATCGTGCAGCAGACGCGCTTCGCTTGCGGCACCCGCAAAGTCACTCGTATCGTCGAGATTACTGGCGTTGAGAACGGCACTATTCAGCAGCAAGACGTGTTTCGCTTCCAGCGAACTGGCTTCGGTGCTGACGGCAAGATTGAGGGCTACTTCACCGGCTGTGGTTATGTTCCGACTTTCTACGAGGAACTCCGCAAGGTCGGCGTTGACGTCGATGTGAGTATCTTCGACGAGCAGTTACCCAGCTGAATTCACGGAGGCCGAACTAACCATGGAACTTCTACTGATAGCGGCCGGAGCGGCTGCGGCACTCACGATAGGCTTAATCGTGCTGACGCGGGCACTTTCGACCAGTGCGAGCAACTATCAAGAGTCGTTTGTATCGATTGCTCGCGGCAATCTTGCCGACATGTTCGTGTTTGTCGATCCCAAGCGTCTGCTGTTAGTCAACGCAGCGATGTTGCTGGTATTGCCCGCAGCGCTGTTTGTGCTCACGGGAAACCCGGTGATCGCGGTTGCAACTGCGACATTGATTCTGGTGGGGCCGAAGCTTATTTACTCGCACTTAAGAAAGAAGCGCAATTTCAAGTTGGCACGTCAGCTGCCGGACGGCTTGGCTGCGCTAGCGGGTGGATTGCGTGCAGGGTTGAGCTTGCCGCAGGCACTGGGGAGTCTGGCACAACAGCAGCCGAAGCCACTGTCGCAGGAGTTCGAGTTGATCCTGCGGAAGCAACGTCTGGGTATGCCGTTGGATCAGGCGCTAGCAGAACTTGAGCAGCGCGTACCCGGAAAAGAGTTCTCGCTGTTCGTAACGTCTGTGCGTATCGCGCGCGAGTTGGGTGGAAATCTCGCGGAGAGTCTCGAGCGGCTTGCCGACACCTTGCGTCGTAAGTTGGCTATGGAAGACAAGATCGATGCCTTGACATCGCAAGGCAAGATTCAAGGTGTCGTGGTTGGTCTACTGCCGCTGGCGCTGATGTGGGTTTTAGCGGGGCTCGAACCCGAGGCGATGCGCCCGCTGTTTACCACGCCGATAGGGTGGGCCGTGCTCGGCGTAATCGCTGCGCTCGAATTAGTCGGGTTCCTCCTGATCCGTAAGATTGTCTCGATTGACGTGTAACTGCCATGAGCATCTCGCTGATACTTGTTACCCTCGGACTCGCGATTTCGGTCGCGGTCATTGCATTCGCCGTGTTTCGACTGGTGTCCGAGGTTCCAACTGAGGACCGCACTTACTACGATCGACCGCCTTTCCTGATGCGACTGGTTTGGGCGCCGGTCCAATTTGCTGCGCATTACCTAGGGCCGCGACTGTCGATGGAGTATCGCGAAACGACGATGCGCAAGCTGCGTAAGGCCGAACTCGACTTTTCTGTGTCGCCACAGCAGTGGTTTGCCTCCAAGCTCGTGTACGCCGTGCTGATGGGCGGGCTGATGGCATTGTTCGCGAGCGGTCTCGAACAAGGTGTGGTGGCGTGGGGTGTCGCTGGCGCAGCCTTTGGCTTCTTCTATCCGGATCTGTGGCTTCGCGATGAGATTAAGCGCAAAGAAGCAAGTACGCTCAAGGAGCTTCCGACTTACCTTGACGTGCTCACATTAGCGGTTGAGGGTGGCTGCAGTTTGACGGTGGCGATCAACATCGCGACAGACAAGGCAGCAGATAGCCCATTACGACGTGCATTCCAACGATTGCTCCGCGAAGTGCGCTCGGGCAAACCGCGTGTCGACGCTCTCAAGAGTATGGAAGAGCGATTGGACATGCCGGCTCTCACGTCACTCACATCTGCGCTTTTCCAAGCCGAAAAGACCGGCGCGAGTCTTGGGAGTGTATTGCGTGCACAGGCGACGCAGCGGACAAACGAGCGTTTTGCGCGCGCAGAGAAATTGGCAATGGAGGCACCAGTCAAAATGCTCGGACCGCTCATTCTCTGTATATTCCCGTGCACGTTCATCGTAATCGCGTTTCCCATTGTCGTGAAGCTCATGGCCGATCTATGAACGAGAAGCTATCGAGCACAATTGTTTGGTGTGTGCGTGCGGCGTTGCTTGCAACGCTCACGGCCTGTGCAGCCGCTCCACAATCGCAACCGAAAGTGGCGCCGCCTTCGGCGGCACAGGTCGCAGCGGAAACGGAAGCAGCGAAGCTTGTGCGGGTTGAGCGGCTGCGAGAAGTGGGGGATATGGCGTATCGGCTGGGTGATTGGGCCGCCGCTGAGCAGAGCTACCGAGCATTGCTCGCTGAGAGCAACGAGGAGGCGGCAGTTTGGCTACGGCTAGGAACGGTGTTTCTACGAACGCAGCGCCCGGATTTGGCTGTGGTCGCGTACGACGCTGCGACTCGGCTCGGCGCAACGGACCTTACGTTGTTCCAGAACAAGGCGCTCGCACACGCAAGCCTAGCCAGTGCCGCTGCGTTAAGGGCCCAGCAATTGACTGTAGATGCCGCTCAACGGCGCGAGTTAGGTCGATTTATCGGGAGCGTCGACGCAGCGTTGCCGCGTGACCTTCGATCAAACGCACCGCGCGCGCCAATTGCGCCTCCACCTCCTGCCTCCGCAGGGCGTTGAACTTGTATGGCGCATACATACGTTCGAGTTAACGTGCGTGTGTTCGGGCGGATGAGCGGTGCCGCGACCGTAGAGTTTTACATCGTCGCGCTTTTCGTGATGATTCCCATCGCCATGGCGATTCTGCAGCTCGGTGTGCTTTACACTGGCAAGAACACCTTGAATCACGCTACCTTTCTTGCCGCACGAGCCGGCGCTGTCAATAATGGTAGTCGGACTTCGATGCTGAACTACCTCGCCAAAGGATTGGTTCCGCTCTACGCACGTACCGATGCTGAGATTTCAGCTAACAACCTCGCGGGAGTCGTGGGGCCAGCCTTGGCGGCGGCGCGACTCGATACGGCGAATCCAATACGCACCCGGCTAACGATTCTCAACCCGACGGCTGCGTCGTTTCGCGACTTCGAGGAGTCGCAGTTCGGCGTGCGACAGATTCCGAATGACAATCTTCAGTACCGTCGACGTAGTGGCGCGGCGTCGCAGCAGACGATCCAAGAGGCCAACATCTTGAAGATCCGCGTCGACTACTGTCATCGCTTGGTGTTCCCGCTGATCGATCGGATGATCGTCACGACGTTACGCCAGTTTGATGCCGATGTTTTCCGGCAGGGCTGCTACGCAGCGAATCGTGTGCCGATCTCTGCGATCGCAATCGTTCACATGCAATCGCCGGCGCGGCGGCGCGATATGGGGCTCTAGGTACTCTTTAATATATGTAGTTGGGCCGCTCGTCCCGATTGCCGTGCCCACCGCCTACTCAAGGCATCCATTTTTACGTGGCACTTAAGTTAAGTTACGTTCTTGATGCCCCGTGCAACGCATTGACTAGTAACTGGTTTTATTCATTGAAAGGCTATAGGCGGGGTGGCTGCTGATTCACTCGCACGGCTAGCCACGGCGCCACGATCATTCGAGGCCGGCAGTGCTGATCCGAATCTGTGCGATGGGTCTCCCTAACAGTTTTTCGAGTCCCAGCCTTGCGGCATCGCGTGCCTCGCGAAGCATCGCTTGATCATCTGTAGTGACGGCGCGCATGTACGAGTCGAAGGTGACACCGAACGTGACGGCGAGCATTTCAGTAGCCTCCTGCTTCTCGCGGTCGCTCATCCTCAGCACTTCTGTGCTTGCGCCGAGCCTCTCACGGAGCTGTTCGTAAATGGCGCGCTCTTGTGCGAGCGAAACTTGTTCCTGCCGCTTACGCGCGGCGAGCGTAATCCGATCGAAGCCGTCGATGGCGTTCTTGAGATACGGATCGCGATCCAGCGGGAGCGCGACCAGGTCGTGGTACACCTGGTAGCTATTCACGACAAAGTACTCGTACGCGTACGCGAGGTCGTTAGACGGGAACCCATCCTTGCGTGCAGTCTGTTCGTACAAGTCCACATGTGCGTCATAGCTTGCTTGCAATGTGGCGCGAGTCGCGGGCGTTGATGCGTCGCGAGCCGCGAACTTCGCCGGTACGATGCGCTGTGGTGCCGGTGTGAATCGAGTGGGTTCGGGCACGGATTCCTGCGCCGCAGCCGGCTCCGCCGCGAGCCCGCGCTTGCCATTGATCATGGAGTTGGCGATGACGCCATTGAACACACGCGTCGAGTAGATTTGTTGATTGATGTACCACTGCGCCGGGCTCTGCATGCCTTGAGCGAACGCGGTGGCCGCGCACACGGCCAAAGCCGTCGACACACCCACACAAATCCGCAGCCGCGATCTAACAAACATCGTTTTCACGTTGCCTCCGTGCGATAAACCGCCTCAGCGCAAGCCTAACGCAATCCAAGGCTGGTGCGTTGGGCTGCGTGGTGCGCGTCCACGAAGATACCTGCGGATGACTTAGACCCGCGACGACGAGGCGCGGCGTCGCTACACTTTGCGGATGATCCGGTTTGCCAGGGGTAGCGCCGGTCGCGAGCCCAATCGCGATCGAGTGCTCGCATGAACGGCGCAGTCACGATTTCTGAGAATGGTCGCGACGGCACCGTCCGATTTTCGCGCGGTCTTCGCACGCTCGACGGTTATTGGTCGTTTGGGGGCGGCGATATCGTCGCCATCGTGAGCATGGGCTCGCGCGAGGAGTGGCAACGTCAGCACGCCTGGGCCCTTGCAGATCGCGGCGCGATTCTGCGCTTCGTCGCGGCCGAGGTCGTGCGGCAACGAGCGCCCACGTGCACGGCGGAAATTGACGAGGCGAGTGGTGATGTCCTGCTGCGTGAATCCGCGCGCTCCACTGCACATGCAGCGGGGGTGTCGTCGGCCCAAGCGTCAGCGGCAGGCGCAGCGACAGCGTTCATCCGCAAATATTCTCGTGTGCGGTCGGCGTTCGCACTGGCGGTGCTGGCAGCAACGCTAGCCGGCGGCGCGTTGCTTTGGGGCGGTAAGCAGCTGTTCACGGTGGCGCCCGCCAATGGCGTGCCGTTGAACGACGCACTTCGTACCGAGCAGCATGTGGCCGCATTGATTCAATACACCGATCCACACCTGCCGGAGATCACAGGTCGCGGTGGCAACACAACGACGAGTGTTAGTGTGTTGCTCATTCCCCTGGATGGCTCTGAGCCGAACAATGTCCCGCTTGTGAGTGGGGTGTCGAGCTCGGCCCTCGCGCTGGCCCGTATTGTCGGCAGTGACGGTCGCACGCTGTGGCTCGACGCAGCGGGTTTCTATGGCGTGCGCTTGGCGGACAATCGGCTCGTAACGGCAAACGACCTGCGCACGGCGAATTCGCAGTGGGAGAGTTGGTGGTGGGACGATCCGCGTGGCATGGACATCATCGATGGCAAACTGCATCTCGTCAGCGACGATCGCCGCCGTGCACTCGAACTCGATCCCGTAACGTGGCGAGCCACGTCCGTCGCGCCCAAAGTGAACAATGCGCGCTTCGCCCGCCACGAGCCGCTGGACCTACTTGCCGCCGGTTTCCGAATGCAAGACGGTCGCTGGTTCGGCGTGTACTCATCCGACGAACTGACACGCGATGTTGCGCCAGGGACTTGGCTGCGGCGCGTGGAGAGTGCCACCGACGCCAAGCAAATGCGGCGTCTCTATGTCGGCGAGACAGAAGCGTCGTCAGATCAGCAGAATTACCGCCTCCAGCGAATCGCTCCACTCGGCGAGCGCGAGTTTTTGAACGCTGCGTTACTGCGGCTCGAGCGGCAAGGCGATCCACTGCAGTTGGCCGATCCCGCCAGCGTGCTGATGCTGTTCACCTCGGCACCAGGACTCGAGGGTACGCTCGTCGTTGCACGCGTTGATTTCAGCGGATCCATTTTATGGGCCACTGATACGGGGCTCGATCGGTTCGATGTTCAGCAAATCCTGCCAGGGGTTGAGACCCTCGCGTTCGTTGGTGTGCGGCCACCGATTCCGGACAAACTCAGTGAGCCGCTCGTCGTGTTGCTCGATGCGGCGACGGGCAAGCTAACAACGCATTCGTTGTGGCGGAAGCTGTAAGAAACCAACCAGGCGCACTCCGCGTCACTCGTCGAGCGGAACGACTTCGCCGCCTTTCATCACAAAGCGCATGCGCTTCAATACCGTCACATCAACGAGCGGGTCGCCGTCGACGGCGATGAGGTCGGCCGCCATCCCCGGCCGGAGCGCGCCGACCTTGTCAGCAAGTCCGAGCAGGTCGGCTGCGTTCGTCGTCGCAGCGACGATCGCGGTCGCTGGCGTCATGCCGTATTTCACGAGTAACTCGAATTCATCGGCATTGCGGCCGTGCATCGACACGCCAGCATCCGTGCCGAAGGCGATCTTCACGCCGGCTGGCACGGCGCGCTGCAGCGCTTTGCCCGTGATCGTCAGGCGCCACTTGACCTTCTCGAGTACCTCTGGCGGGTAGGCGTTCGGATCTTTTGCGAGGCGCTCGCGATAGCCGTTCTCGGTCGACAGCGTCGGCACGTAGTAGGCGTTGGCCTGACGGTAGAGCTTCCAGGTGTCTTCGTTCGGGATCGTGCCGTGCTCGATGGAATCGACGCCGGCCTGCAGCGCGACATTGATGCCGGACGCATCGTGCGCGTGGGCCGCGACCTTTTTGCCAGCCAAGTGTGCTGTTTCGACGATCGCTTTCGCTTCGTCGAGAAACATTTGCTGACCGAGTCCAGCGCCGATGCGGCTGTTGACGCCACCCGTCGTTGCGATCTTGATCACGTCCACGCCGCGGCGGATTTGGCGACGCACGGCCTCCCGGCACGAATCCACACCGTTGCAGAGATTGTCTTGGTTGATGCCGACCTGCAGATCCTCGTTGAGACTCAACGTGCCGTCCATGTGTCCCGATGTCACGGAGATGGGGCGACCAGCGTCGACGATGCGCGGGCCCATTACCCAACCAGCCGCCACGGCGTCGCGCAGCGCGAGTGTTGCACCGGGGTCACCTAACACGCGCACGGTGGTGAAGCCCGCGCGTAGCGTGATCATGCCGTTGCGCAACGCACGCAGCGTGGTCGTTTGCGGCGAGGAGGTCATCGCCTCGACGAAGCCTGCTTGACCGCCCGTGCCGCTCGATAGATGCACATGGCAATCGATGAGCCCCGGTAGCACGAAGCGGTTGCCGAGGTCGATGACTTGTGCGCCGGCAGGGCCGGGCTGACGTCCATCCAGCACGGCGACGATGCGCCCATTTTCGATCACGATCGAGGTTGGACCGCGCGGTGGTTTGCCAGGCTCAGCCAATACGCGGTCGGCTTGCACGACCGTGGTCGCCGCGATGCTCGGAACGGCTGCGCAGCTGAGTGTGGCCGCAATGGCGACGGTAAACAGGTGGAAGCGCGACGAATCTTGAGTACGCATCACGAACCCTCATATAAACGGCCGATCCTGGTGGGGTAACCATAGCCGACTTCGTTGCGGACCGCGGGTTCCGCAAGCGGTGTGACCTTTACGTGGCCGCTTGTGCGTGCGTGGCTCTTCGCGGGAGCGGCGTGAATGGGTTGTTAGTGGCAGCCGTATTGCTATTCGTCACCACTCTCGGGCTCGCGCGAGATGGGTTCCGCTCCGCCAGGCAGAGCCGCGTCTGCGGGTACCGTGAACGGGGTCGGATCGAGAAAGCGCCGCAACGCATTGGAGGCAAGGCGCCCGCCACCGTCCGTCTCTTCGAGAGAGTTCGCGAACAAAATCGAGCTGCAGGCGAGCGTCGCGCCGCCAGCAGGCCCTTCGAAGAAGGTGATATCGGCGCGCACCGCGTCGTCATGATTGTAGAGATCAGGCGTGAGGAGCTCTTCGTAAACTGGGCTCGTTCGCGTCCCGAATGGTAGCGAGCGCGCGACGACGAGCGCGTGGGGTGGCGACCCCAACGTCGGATCGAAGCGGTCAAGCTCGTAGCCCGCAGCCGCGCCGAGCGGCCCGTCTCTGCCGATGACCTCACTCACGCCATCGAAGAGAAACGCCGCGCGCGGATCGAGCGACGCCGCAGTGCGTGTAAACGGACGGGACTCGTCCTCGAATCCTTGCGCGCTGAAGCCGACTCCCAGTAGTTTGTTAGGCGGCGAGCCAATGCGGCGCCAGAGTCCGCCCAGTTGCCCGTCCGATTGATGGTAGTACTCACCGGGCGGCTCGGCCCACTTGCGGATGCCGCCCTCGGCGCGCCGCACCTCAAGTACATGCGGCGCATCCGGCAGCGGGGCGACGCGCCAATAGAATCCGTTGCCACCCATATACAGAATCCGGCCACCGCGCGCGGCGAAGCTCTGTAGCGCGGCTAACGACTCGCGGCTGTGATACTCGGGGTGTGTGCCCGTGACAAGAACCCGGCAGCCGCGGAGCGCCTCGACTCCTTCTTCGTGCAGGATGTGGTCGGTCACCACGCCGTAGCGATGGCCCGAGCGCTCGAGCCACGCAATGACGCGCAGATCGTCGTTGAGCAGTACTTGCCCCCCGATCGCCTCGCCGAGAAAGCCGGGGGTTAGATTCAGCAACGGTCGACGGCTCGATACGAGCCCGATGCCAGCACCGTCTGCGTGTCTGCAGTAAGTCGATTTGCCAAAGCGGCTGGCGAGGGCGGCCTCCTCGGGGTGCCGTTCAGCGCATCGCGAAGGCGCGTCCCAGACGCTATTGCCGTAGGCCAGATACGAAAAGGTGCTTGCGAGAAATAACAACTCAGACGGCTCGGGCGGACGCACAAACACAGGGGCATGGCGGGTCCCCGCCGCAGTGTCGATCCGAATGGCATGGATGCCGCTTTCAAGATCGGCCGGTACGAGAATCTCCGTATCGACGGGCCACGCACAGTCGCTGATGTCATCCGCATGAAAGTAGATTGCGGAATAGTGATCCGGTCGCGCCGTCCAACGGTGCTCCGTTCCGTCCCATTGAGAGGAGCGGACCGCGCGGCGCGGCGCATTCTCGAGAATCAAGGGCCGCCCCTGTTCGCCGCGTCCGGGCACCGTCTGCATGGACATGGCATCGGCTAACACCCAGCTCGCCGCTTGCCCGCCGTCGACGTCTAATGCCGGATCTTCAATCTTTCCATTGAATCCGCGGCCGAGCGATATCGGCCCACTGACAACCTCGCTGCCGACGGGGGCGGAACCTTCGACGCGCGACCGCCACCACGCGCCGTGTCCGAGCGGCTCGATACACAGTCGCAGCGCGCCATTGGAATAGTCCATCGTGACGGCGCTCCAGCCGCCGATGTCGATCGGTAAGCGAATCTGAGCGCTGCGCCAGTGAGCGACGAGTTCGCAGCCGCGTTGCTCGAGCCGCGGCCCGGCATGGCCCCAACTCAATACTTCACCGCCACGCGTCGTGTGCGTGGGCAGCACTCGGAGTGTCCAGCGCCACGGCACGCCGACGCGCACGGCAGGGCCTGCCACGCAAACTGCAGCGGATCCTGCGGGCACCGTGCGCGAGTGGGCAGTGAACTGCACCGTGCTGCTAACAGCACGCTCGATGTACGCCGAAGGCAGACCGTTGCCCACGAGACCCGTGAGGCGAACCAAGCGAGCGGAGGCGCGGCCCTCACCCCAGGCGTGAATCGAGATGCGGTCGCCCGCACGGACCGCGTCGCGACCAAGGTAAAGGGCTGGCTTCACGTCGATGCCTTTGCAAAACGCTGCAAGCTATGTTTCTATTTTTGAAAATATCATGTTTTGAATGCTTGCGAGGCGACCCGAATGCACGCGGACGAAGAGCGCCACCCGGCTGCGCCAGAAGTTGATTTGATCGTCGTCGGGTCTGGCGCTTCAGGTCTAGCAACTGCCGTCACTGCCGCGACCAATGGGCTGCGTGTCTTGGTGGTGGAGAAAGCAGCGTGGTTTGGCGGCACCACAACATCCTCCGCCGGCGTGATCTGGATCCCAGGTAGCCGCCAAGCGCAACAACACGGGATTCGCGACGATCGTGAGGCGGTACTGCGCTACTTGCGTGCTGAAGCTGGCGAGTGTCTCGACACTGCCAAAGCGCAAGTGTTCGCCGACTGTGCCGCCAGTGTGTTGACGTGGTTCGAGCAGCACTCTGAGGCGCGCTTCGCTTTGATTCCAGCGTGGCCCGACTATCACCCAGACGCACCCGGCGGCATGCCCGGTGGGCGCTCGTTAGGGCCCGTTCCCTTCGACGGACGTCGGCTGGGTCGGCGATTCTTGCAGCTGCGACCGCCGCTCAGCACCACCACCATCTTTGGTGGGATGATCGTCCCACGCGAGGATGTTCGATATTTCTACTCAATGACGCGGTCATTCGAGTCGGCGATGCGGGTCGCACGCTTAGTAGCACGCTATTGGTCGGACCGCGTGCGGTGGCCGCGCGGCACGCGGCTATCGAACGGCAGTGCGATCATCGGCATGCTGGCCTACTCCGCGTTCGAACGCGGTGTCCAATTGCGGCTACAAACATCGCTGCAGGAGCTACTCATCGAGAACCAGCGTGTGGTTGGCGTGCGCGTACAATCTGCGCAGGGTGCGCAGCATCTGCGCGCGCGCCTGGGCGTGGTCCTTGCGTGCGGCGGATTTCCCTCGAGCGCAGAGCTGACCGCTCGCTACTACCCACACGTCGCGCGGGGACAATCGCATCGAACGCTCGCGCCGGCGGATAACACAGGTGATGGAATTCGCACGGCACTTGCAGCAGGGGCGGCGCTGCAAACCGCTGTGCACTCGCCGGCTGCGTGGACGCCGGTGTCGCTCGTTCCGCAGGCCGATGGGACTTCGCTGCCGTACCCGCATTTCTTGGATCGCGGCAAGGCTGGGTACATCGCCGTCAATCGTCAAGGCGCGCGCTTCGTCGCGGAAGCTCGTTCGTATCACGATTTCGTACCTGAGATGATCGCAGCGAGTGCTAACGACAGTGACGCGCGGGCCTGGCTGATCTGCGATGCGGATGCCATTCGTGCATTTGGTTTAGGGCGCGCTCCACCCGCGCCGGGTCGGCTCGCCCCGCACTTGCGCTCAGGTTATCTCAAGCAGGGTGCGAGTCTTGCCGCGCTCGCGGCCGCTTGCGGCATCGATGCGGCAGGCCTTGCGCGCACGGTCGAGCGCTTCAATCGTGACGCGGAACGTGGCGACGATCCTGAATTTGGCAAGGGCAACGATGTATACCAACGATTCAATGGCAGCCCAGGCACCACGCCCAATCCTTGTATCGCACCGCTGCGCACGCCGCCTTTTTATGCGGTAGAGATGATGCCCGGCTGTATCGGTACCTTCATGGGTCTGAGGACCGATGCGCGCAGCAGAGTGTTAGGCGCAACCGGCGAGCCAGTGCCAGGGCTTTGGGCAGTGGGCAACGATGCTGCGAGCTTCATGGGCGGCCGCTATCCCGGGGCCGGCATCACGCTCGGGCCGGCGCTGGTTTTCGGCCATCTCGCGGCGCTCGATGCTCAAGGAATCATTGCGACGCAATCCACCTCAACGGAGATACCAGCGAGCAACTGACAAATGATCGTGGTCCGCGCGGGGTAGGGGGTCGTGACGTACTCCGCGTAGATGCGATTGAATGCTGCGAAGTCGTCGGTGCGCGCAAGGTACACGCCGACGCGCGTCACGTGCTGCCACGTGGCGCCCGCTTCGGTGAGCACGCGCGCAACGTTGTCGAGTGTCAAACGCACCTCCGTTTCGAAGTCCCCAAGGCGAAACGTTTTTGTCGTGGGGTCTTGCGGGCCTTGTCCGGACACAAACAGCAGACGGCCTGTGCCCAGCATGCCGTGCGAGAACGGTCCAATGACCTGCGGGGCCGTGGGCGGATGGATGCTCTTGTGCATCGTCTAACTCGTATTTTCCGAAATGGAAAACTAGAATAACACCAGTCGTGTCGGAACTCCCCGGAGGTCGTGCTGATGCCAAATCCATTGCACGTACTGCAGATTCGTCGCCCTTACTTGATCTTCATCGGCGACGTCACGGTGCCGCTGGGAGTCAAGACGGGGCTGGGGATCGTGGAATGGCGTCCTGAGTGGTGCCTCGGGCAGTACCGCTTGAGTCGCGAGGCGGTCGACCTCGGGCTGCAAGACATGACGCCCGCGGCTGCCGCCGCGGCCGGTGTGGGCACGATGATCATCGGCGGGGCCTCATTTGGCGGAATCTTGCCGGACACATGGGAGGACGCAATCCTGGCCGCGCTCGATGCCGGTCTTGATGTTGCGGCAGGGTTGCATGACCGATTGACGTCGCGCCCGCGATTGGCGGAGCGAGCTCGCGCGTTGGGTCGCCGACTGATTGACGTTCGCGGCGTGCCTGAGGGCGTCACGCTGCCGGTCGCAACGGGTCGCCGTCGCACCGGGCGTCGGGTGCTTACTGTCGGCACCGACTGCGCCGTCGGAAAAAAGTTTACGGCGCTGGCACTCGAGCGAGCGCTGCATCAGCGAGGGATTGCCGCGACGTTTCGTGCCACGGGTCAGACAGGCGTTTTCATCAGTGGCGGCGGCCTCGCAATCGATTCCGTCGTGGCCGATTTCGTGGCAGGTGCCGCCGAGCTGCTGTCACCCGATGCAGCGCCCGAGCATTGGGATGTCGTGGAGGGTCAGGGCTCGTTGTTTCATCCGGCATACGCTGGCGTGAGTTTGGGCTTGCTGCATGGTAGTCAACCGGATGCGATCGTTGTGTGCACTGAAGCCGGACGTGAGCATTTGCTCGGCTATCCTGAGTACCCGATTCCCTCGCTCGAGGACTGCATCGAACACACGTTGCAGTGCGCGCGCCTCACGAATGCGGATGTGCGTTGTGTTGGCATCAGTGTGAACACTGCGTCTCTCGACGACCGCGCTCGCCGCGCGATCATCGAACGCACGCAACAACGCCTCAGCCTACCGTGCATCGATCCTGCAGTGACGGGGGCCGATGCGATCGCCGCGGTGCTGGCTGAGTGGAAGCCGGTTCGTTGAGCACGCTGGCAGTCACGATCGAACGATGGCCGCTGCGCAAGGCGTTCGCGACGTCTTCACTAACAGCCAGCGCCGTCTCGCTCGTCAGCGTGCAGTTGCAAGCCCAAGGGCACATCGGCCGCGGTGAGGCCGCCGGTGTCTTCTATCGCGGCGAAACGGCCGACTCGATCGTCGCGCAAATCGAAGCGGTACGAGCTGAGCTCGAAGCCGGCGTGCTGTCGCGTCATGCGCTACAGCAGCGACTTCCCGCCGGCGGCGCGCGCAACGCGCTTGACTGCGCGTTGTGGGAACTCGAAGCGCGAGGCGCGAACTGTACGGTCGCTGAGCTACTCGGCGAAACGCCATGCGCATTGGCGACGTTGGCGACAATCAGTCTCGACGCGCCAGACGCGATGGCGCTGGAAGCTGCAGAGTATCGCGATTTTCGCGTGCTCAAGCTGAAGCTGGGCAAAGACGACCCCGTCGCGCGAGTGCGCGCGGTGCGCGCCGCGCGACCAGAGGCCACGCTGATCGCCGATGCAAATGCTGCCTGGTCACCCGCCGAGTTCCGCGAGCTCGTCGAGCCACTCGCGGCAGCAGGCCTCGAGATGCTCGAACAGCCGTGCGCGCCGGCGGACGATGCCGCACTGACGCGGGGACAATATCCGCTACTCATCTGTGCCGACGAGTCGTGCCAGGATCGTGCGGATGTGGCGCCACTGGCGGAACGTTTCGACATGGTCAATATCAAGCTCGACAAGGCCGGCGGTTTGACCGAGGCATTCGCGCTGGCGCAACAGGCTAAGGCGGCCGGTTTGGAGTTGGTAGTGGGCAACATGCTAGGCACGAGCCTCGGCATGGCGCCGGCCAGTCTTCTCGGGCGCTTTTGCCGTTATGTCGATCTCGATGGTCCGCTGCATCTCGCGTGTGATCGAGCGCCTGGCCTGAATATGACACGCGACATGATTCCGCCCTTGGTACCAGCCGTTTGGGGCTGAAATAGGCCACTTGGCAGAGCCTGACGCATCACGGACAATCGTTGCTATGTCCAAGAAAAAGCGCGCCCTTTCGTTTTCGAAACCGGGCGCCAAATTGCGCGCCCTGCGTGCGAAGCATGGATGGACGCTCGCGGAAGTTGGCGAGCGCACCGGCTTGACGATCTCGACGCTGTCGAAGCTCGAGAATGACAAGATGTCCTTGAGCTACGACAAGATGATGCAGATCGCGACCGGGCTCGGGGTCGATATCGGTACGCTGTTCGCGCGTCCCGCGGAGAACGCCGACCTCGTGTCGCTGGATTCGGTGATTCCGCCAGCGGGTCGACGCAGCATCACCCGCAAAGGCGAAGGTCGCGTCATCGAGAACAAGAACTTCACCCAGCGTTACCCGGCTGGAGATTTGCTACGCAAGCAACTCGTGCCAATCATCTCCGATGTGAAGGCGCGCACTCGCGAAGCGTACGGACAGCTATTGCGCCATCCCGGGGAAGAGTATGTGCTCGTGCTCGAGGGCGCGATCGAACTGCACACGGAGTTCTATGCGCCCGTGCGACTCGAGGCGGGCGACTCGATTTACTTCGACAGCAGCATGGCACACGGTTACGTCGCCGCTGCACCGGGAACGTGTCGGATGCTGTCGGTGTGCTCGACGGTAGGATGGGGCGATGCGCTCGGCGAGAGTGCTGCCGATCCGGAACGCGCAATGGCTGCGGTGAAGCCGCGGCTCGAGCGCGCCGGTTGATTCAGACCGACGCGAACCCACGGATCACCGGCACACATTCGCCGCCAATCCAAGCGCGGATGTCTCCCGATGATCGGCGGGCCGTGACCGCCATTTTGCTTGGTCGGCCCATCGCATAGCCCTGCCGAATCGTCACGCGCAGTTCGTCACCCCCGCGAGCTTGCAGCAACCCGCCCGCGAGCGCTGCCGCTGCGCTGCCCGTTGCAGGATCCTCGATCGTGCCGGACAGCGGCGCGAACACACGCACATCGATTTCTTGGTCGGCTTCGCGCCAGCAATAGAGCGACAGCAGGAAGATCTGCGCGAGGTCGGGACGTTGCGCGGCGATTGCGCGGAACGCGTCGACATTGCAGGCGGCGCGATCCAGAGCCTCCGGTGTCACGGGCACGCACACTGTCGGCAATGCGACCGACGACAACATGGGCTCACCAATCTCTGACTCCGTCAGCGACGCGCATGCGGCAAGCGCCGCGCGCGCAGGGGGTGTGCCCAGTGCGACGGGCTGCGGCGCTTGCACCATGCAAGCGCGTACAGCGCCGTCGACACGGAGGATCTCGGCCTCGACGAGCCCCGCGGCCTGCTCGAGACGGATACGCGTTCCGCGTGCGAGGCCGCGTTGCGCGAGCAACCACGCCACCCCCACATTGGGATGGCCAGCGAACCCGATCTCCATCACGGTGGTGAAGATCCGCACGCGCGTGTCGTTGTGCGGATCTGCAGGCGGCAGCAAGAACGCCACTTCACTCATGTTCAACTCGCGCGCCAGCATTTGCATGCGCGTGGCATCGAGGCCACGCGCATCCGGAAAGATCGCGAGGGGGTTGCCGCCAAAGCGCTGGTTCGTGAATACATCCAGCGTGACGAATTCGTACTCGTGTGTCATTGCGCTCCACTCAACACACGCGCCGGCAATTCTGCGGTGGCGCGGTCGACAGCGCGCCCGAGTCGCTCGACCACCGCATCCGCCTCGCTTCGCGACAGAATCAGCGGCGGCGCGAGGCCGATGATGTCATTGTGCGGCATCGCTCTTGCGAGTAGCCCTTCTTCGCGGCAGAGCGCATTGATCCGCGATGCGAACTTGAACTCGGGCGCCAGCCGACGCCGCGGTGACCCCGGTGCGACGAACTCGACCGCGAGCAACAGCCCTGCGCCACGCACTTCCCCGACTAACGAGTGACTCGAAAATCGGTCACGCAGACGGGCGAGTAGGTAGTTGCCTACATCGCGAGCGTGAGCACAGAGCTGGTCCTCCTCGATGACACGTATGTTAGCGAGTGCGGCGGCCGCGCAGGTCGGGTGCGCCGTGTATGTGTACCCGTGGCCGAAAAGACCGTGGCTCTCGGTGCCGGCTTGCAGTGCCCGCCAAACGCGTTCACCGACCAACACGGCGGACAATGGCAAATACGCGCTGGTGAGACCCTTGGCCAGCGTGATCAAGTCAGCATCGATTCGCCACTCGGTGCTGGCCAGCATGTGGCCGACGCGACCAAATGCCGTGACGACTTCATCGGCAATCAACAGGACATCGTGTTTGCGGAGAACAGCCTGAATGGCCTCCCAATATCCCGGTGGGGGCGGCACGATGCCGCCAGCACCAATCATGGGCTCCGCGATGAATGCCGCCACGGTGTGCGGGCCTTCTGCGTGGATCAGGCGGTCGAGTTCGTCGGCGCAACGGCGGACGAACGTCGTGACGTCACGCTCCTCAGCCCAAAACGGATCTGGCGCTAACGTGTGCTTGATGTGGCTGCGGACCAAATCGAAACCATGGTGATACACCGGCAGGCCCGTCAGGCTGCCCGCGAAGATCGTGCCGCCGTGATAGCCACGCTCCCGAGCGATGATTTTCTTTTTCTCTGGTCTGCCCAGCACGTTGTTGTAGTACCAAGCGAGCTTCACTTGGGTCTCGTTTGCGTCCGAGCCCGACAGACCGAAGAACACTTTGTGGTATGCGGGGCCCGCGATCTGCAGCAGCTTCTCGCCGAGCTCGATGGCGGGCGAGTTCGTGGCTCCGGCGAACGAATGGAAGAACGCCAACTCCCGCAACTGGGATTCGATGGCGGCGACGATCCGTTGCTCGCCATAGCCCACGTTGACGCAATACAGTCCGGAGAATCCGTCGATACACTCGTTGCCGTCTTGATCGCCGACGAATACTCCGTGGCCTTTCATTGCGACAAATGGCTGCGCGCTGTGACCGGCGGCGTAATCGCGCACGCGCGTGAAGGGGTGTAGGAGCGAGCGGCGGTCGCGCTCTTCGAGGCCGGCTGACGTCATGGGATGGCTCTGAGCATGGTGGATGGGCCTCGGTAAGCGCCGATTTTCTCGATTGGAAAACGCCTTGGCAAGTTGTATCGTCGATTGGAGGCCCTGCGGAGGCGGGGGAGGCGATCATGCGACTCGTAGAATTCAGTGCGGCCGAGACAGCCGAGTTTGTCGCGCTTCGACGCGATATCCATGCGCATCCGGAACTCGCGTTCGAGGAGCATCGAACCGCAGCCCTCGTCGCAGAGTGCTTGACGCAAGCTGGCATCGAAGTGCACCGCGGAATCGGCGGTACAGGCGTCGTCGGTGTGTTGCGGGCGGGGCGCAGCTCTAAGGCAATTGGCCTGCGCGCCGACATGGACGCACTGCCGATTACCGAGACGAATCAATTCGCGCACGCCAGTCGCCACGCGGGTCGCATGCATGCGTGTGGCCATGACGGCCACACCACGATGCTATTGGCGGCGGCTCGTCAGCTGGCTCGCACGCGGCACTTCGATGGTACGGTGTATTTGGTCTTTCAGCCGGCGGAAGAGGGCGACGGTGGCGCGCGTCGCATGATCGACGACGGACTTTTCGAACGCTTTCCGATGGAAGCGATCTTCGCGGCGCACAACTGGCCCGACCTCCCCGTGGGCACGTTCGCCGTAAACGCCGGGCCCATGATGGCTGCCATCAACGAGTTTCGCGTGCGCATTCGCGGCCGCGGCGGCCACGCCGCGTTGCCGCATCTCGCAGTCGATCCAGTGCCCGTCGCAGCGCAAGTGACGCTTGCGCTGCAAACCATTGTGTCGCGCAACGTGCCCGCACAGGACGCTGCGGTCGTGTCAGTGACGAACGTTCACGCCGGCGAAACGCTGCACGTCATTCCCGACGACGCAAGCGTCAGTGGCTCTGTCAGAACGTATTCGGCTGCGATCACCGATTTGATCGAACGGCGCATCCGCGAAATCGCCAGCCATTTCGCAGTAGCAAGTGGGGCCGAAGCGGAAGTCGAATTCGTTCGCTCCTGTCCGCCCACGGTGAACACGCCGGCAGAGGCGGCGTTGGTGCGTGATGTGCTACGCGATATGGCGGGCCCCGACGCGGTGCATGCGATCGCGCCGCCCATGACCGCGGAAGACTTCGCCTCCTTCTTGGAGGTGAAGCGCGGTGCTTATTTTCTCATTGGCAACGGCACGGGTTCGCACCGCGCCGCAGGCCATGCGCTTGGCCCGTGCACGCTGCACAACACCACCTACGATTTCAATGACGCCTTGATCCCGATTGGTGCCACGGTATGGGTGCGGCTCGTACAGGCTGCGCTGCCGCGCGCCGTTTGAGCACGGTGCTGTCGCCGCATCATGTGTTCGTGAATGGATCCGCGACTCTCGGCCAAAAATTCAGGCTCCGCCGCGCAAACGCGATGTTCTCGAAGTCGGTGCGCAATAAGCCAGGCGTATCGACATGCACAACGCCCCCAATGACCGGCCCGAAGTCGGCTTGAAAATGCTGCGTGGATTTCACCACGATGGCGTGCAAGCGCTCCAGCGAGATCCCTAAACCCTCGAACATTTCGCGACCAAGCACTTGCTGACAGCGCGAGATCAACACGATGTCGATGCCGCAATCAGTCGTTAGCCAGGCCGATGGCCCCAAGGGCGATCTCTCGCCGAAATCTGATTGCCAATGATCCTCGCGGATCGCCCGGACGGTTGCCTGGATATCAAGTGGATGGCCAGCGGCCGGGCCGGATTTTCCACCGACCCGTACTAACAACCGTGAACCGCTGCCGGCGTCCCGACAGATTTGCACGGCGCCGGGATCCCAGATGCCGCCCACGGCGACGCCGCCAAGGCCGCGGCGCAGCAACGCCTCAAGGATGTACGTGCTGTCCGCGTGCGCGCCTCCGCCCGGATTGTCTGCGATATCGGCTAGCGCGAGTGGCCGGCCCGACGTGGGCGGAATCTGTTCGATGGCTTGCTGCAGCGGAGTGGCTCGCACTGATACTGCCTCGCGCATCTGCCAGAATTGCTGCCCGAGGCGCTCGGCAACGCGTCTGGCACCTGCGCGATCCCCATCACTAATCACCCACAGCTTTGCGCCGGCTTCCGGAACGTCGCCGTACGCGAAGCCGTGCGCGAGCGACACAGACAACACGCCATCGCGACCTTCCAAGCTTTTGAGGTGATCCACGAAGCCACGCATCGGTTGACGTGTCGTGGGCCACAAACCCACCATGCGGCAGTCGTGCACGGCGAGCACGGGCTGAATGCGGCCGTGCGCGGCAGCGATCGTCAAGCGCGTGACGGCTGCCGCTCGCTCCGCGATATCTGTGTGGGGATACTCGTGGTAGGCCACCAGGAGACTGGTCGCGGCGCACATGCGCTCCGTGAGATGGCAATGCAAGTCCAATTCCACGCCAATCGGGACGTCGGGCCCCACATGAGCGCGAATCGCGGCTAACAAGTCGCCTTCGCAGTCATCGCACCGCTCGGCGATCATGGCGCCGTGTAGCAGCAACACGACCGCATCGACTGGCGACACCTTGCGCAGATCGTCCAGGATTTCGTCGCGCAACCATTCGTAGGCAGATTGGACCACCGGACCGAGCGGCGGCGCCGCTGCACATAGGCCCTCAGTAACCTCCCAGCCCTCGGCTTCAGCGACGTCGCGCACGGCTGCGAGGATGGGCCGGATGCCGGCTGGGTTCGCGTCATCGTGTGGGCCGCGGCGAATGCCCTCGCGACGGAATGCCTCGAGGCCCGTCGGCGTTCCGGAGAAACTGTTCACCTCAGCGATGAGGCTCGCGACGAAGAGTTTCATGGTTGATTGTAGCCGTGCCGCGAGTTGACACCCGCTGGCGGCATCGTCGAGTATGTTTTCTGATTTGGCAAGTCACGCGCGGCGGTACGGTCGCGTGCGCGCTCTGCGCCTGAATCTGGAGCCCCCCGTGTCTCATGAGTCGTTTGCGCCAAGCCGGGCATCGGTCGTGCTGTTCGTCTCGGCGCTGACGCTAGCTTCCATTCTGTCTTTCGTGCATCGCTTCCTGCCGTCTGTGCTCATCGATGCGATTCGCAAGGATGTCGCGATTTCCGATCTGCAGTTTGGCACGTTGCAGACTGCGTTTGCGCTGACCTATGTCGGTGCGACACTCCTGAGTGGATGGTTCGCAGATCGGGCCAATCGCCGCAACCTCATCGTTGGCGGTGTTGCTTTGTGGACGCTCGGCTCGTTTGCGTTTGCCATGGCGAGCACGTATTCAGGACTGTTCATCGCGCGCGCTATGGTGGGGCTTGGGGAGGCCGTACTGGCACCCGCCGGGATCTCATTGCTGTGCAGCTACGTGGAGCCACGCCGCCGCGGACTGGCGATCGGTGCTTTCTATTTTGGTGCCACGCTCGGTACTTCGGTGGCGTTCTCCGGGGGTGGTTGGTTGTTAGGCGTATTCGAGGCGGGTGCCTTGGGGTCCGTGCCCTTGTTAGGTGTGCTTACGCCATGGCGCCAGGTGGTGCTGCTGTTCGCGCTGCTAGGCGTAGCACTGATGCCCTTATTGCTTGCGTATCGCGAGCCGCCGCGCCTGACAAGCGGCGCGCTTTCGGCAGAGCAGCGGGTGGCGGAGTTATGGACACTGCGTGCGACCATCGTACTGGTGCTAATCACGGGCAGTTCGATTGCCTTCGCCGACTTCAGCTACACCACTTGGCAGACTGCGTTGCTGACGCGAAGCTTTGCCTTGGAGGTCAGTGAGGCGGGTCAGGCCATTGGCGCTGCAGCACTGTTTGCCGGCGTCGTGGGGGCCTGGGTCGGCGGATGGTTGTCCGATCGCGCTCACGTTCGTGGCGGCGTCGTAGGCCGAATCGGCGTTATTCAAGGCTGCGCTGTTGGGTTGCTCGGTGCATCACTGTTGCTGCTATTGCCGATCGCTCCTGCAGCGATTGCAGCTTTCGCAGTCTGGCAGGTTGTCGCGAATGTGGCGTACGTGGCGGTCGCCGTGACGATGCAAGACTTCGTCTCGGACCGCACGCGCGCGCTCGCGGCGTCGTTACAAACATGTCTCAGCATCGGGCTCGGTCTTGGGTTGGGCCCGTACGTCGTTGCCGCCATGAATCTGTCCCTCGGCCATGGCGCCAATGCCTTGGCCCTGAGTCTCTTGCTGCTGGTCGGCGGTATGGCAGTCATCACGCTGGTCGCATCCTCTGTGCTGCGACGCCGGGTGCGTGGCGCCGAATCGAAGTAGGCCGCTCCGCCGGCGAAATATCCGAGAGAGAAAACAAGTGTTAGAAAAAGAAAAATAGGATCGCTATCGACAAAATTATCGGAGGCGGAGAATTGGGATGCGCTGCTGCGACACGGAGCTCGAGAATTTCGTATCGCCCTCGAACCGCCGCGACTTGGCGGGCACGCCGTTGCCGTTGTCGCCCGAGTGGAGCGGGGTCCTCGGCCTGAATCTCAATACGGCTGCCCTCGGTGGTTCCCTGCGAGGTCGCGTCGAATTGGCCTATCGGTCACGCATCATTTTCCCGCTCAGCATCGACTAAACGCACAACTTCGATGAAGCCTCGACCGTGATGAATGCCACTTTGCGCTGGACCGCGTCGAGCGCGAACTGGTACGTCGAACTGGTACGTGGAGCTGATTGGCCGAAATCTGACCGACGAGCTCTAGCGCACGCAGCGTAGCGACGTGCCGTTCGCAAACGTGTTCGAGGGGTTTGGTTCACCTCGGACGCGCGAGGTGCGCGTCGGGTTCAAGTTTGAGGCGCTCGCCCAAGGATCCGGACGGGATGCAACAGTTGGTAAGTGCCGACGCGACCTAGAGTTTATCCAAAACAACGCTAGTAACCCCTTGAGTTTAAGGGGAATTCTGGTGCCCGGGAGAGGACTCGAACCTCCACGGTGTTACCCGCTAGTACCTGAAACTAGTGCGTCTACCAATTCCGCCACCCGGGCTCGGGAGGGCGCGGAAATGTACGTTTCACCCCGCGGCCTGTCAATCCACGGCAGACGATTCCGTGCGCTCGTACGCGATGGCGGTGCTGGCCCATTTACCGATACATTGCATCGGCTTGCGTGGGGCACCGCGCCAGACCGCGGTAACTGCCTCGCGTTCAACCACTAACAACTGCTATGAAACTGCCCATTGTCCAGATTGCCTACCACGTGCCCGATCCTGCGGCGGCGGCTGCCCAGTATGCACGCGAGTTTGGCTGGGGGCCGTTCTTCTTGTTCGAGCATGTGCCGTTGACCCGGTCTGTGCATCGCGGCCGACCTCGCGCGTTCGATCACACTTCGGCCTACGGCCAAGCGGGCGAGGTGATGGTGGAGCTGATATGCCAGCACGGCGATGAACCGTCCGCGTTGCGCGACATGTACGCGCGCGACCAGTCCGGGTTGCACCACGTTGCATTGTTCGTCGACTCGCTGCCGATCGCGCTCGCTGAGGCGCGGTCGCAGGGCTACGCGATCGCGCTCGAGGCGACGACTGCCGACGGCACGGAGTTCGCGATGGTTGATCGTCGCGCGGACCTCGGCCACATGATTGAGTGTTATGAGCCGCGCGAGGGGCTCGCCAAGTTCTACGCCTACGTCAAACGCAAGAGTATCGACTGGGACGGCCGTGATCCCGTCCGTCGCCTAACTACTCGCTGAGCACCGCGAATTCGCCAATCAAGAAAGGCACAAGCAATGAAGAGACTCGAGGGGAAAGTGGCCGTCGTACTCGGCGCTGCCGGTCAGGGCAATATGGGCCAGGTGATCGCGCGGCGATTTGCGGCGGAGGGCGCGAAGGTGGTCGTCGCGGGACGGCATGAGCAGCCGCTCGCGGCGCTCGCGGCCGAGTTACAAGGCAGCTACGCATTGTGCGATATCACGAAGAAATCTCAGGTCGATGCCTTGGCGGCGCAAGCCGTGCGCGACTATGGACGGCTTGATGTCGCTGTGAATTGCACGGGCTGGGGCTTGCTCGCCAAGCTCCTCGATACGAGCGAGGAGCAACTCGACAAGATCGCCGCGCTGCAATTCAAGGGGCCGTACTTCTTCCTGCAGGCGTTCGTGAGCCAGATGAGCAAATTGGGTGGTGGGTCGATCATCACGATTTCCTCAGCGTCGGTGTACGCGCTGCTGTACCATCACGCCGCTTACATCGCGACCAAAGCAGCCACGGATGCGCTGGTACGCTGTTTCGCCAACGAGTTCGGTTCGAAGGGCATTCGTATCAATTCCATTGCGCCCGGATTCACCGAATCTCCGATGACGCAAAAGGAAGCGCAGCTTCCCGGACTGCTCGATACGTTCCTGAAAGAGTACCCCTTGGGCCGCATCGGTACGTCCGAGGATGTCGCTAACGCTGCGTTGTGGCTTGCCACGGACGAGAGCTTCATGACGGGGCAAGTGTTACAGATCAACGGTGGCTTGACGCTGCGGCGTAATCCGAGTCCGTTTGAGATCAACGCAGCACTCAAAGCAGCCGCGCCGCCCAAGACCTGACGCGGCCGCGCGCACGCCGACGGCTGTCGCAGCTTCCGGGTGCTAACAAGATTGGAGAATGAATTGAAACGACATCGCCCCTCGCAGCCTCGCAAGTCCGATACCGCTCGCCATCATGGCGGTGTGCACGCGACACGCTCGGTCGAGGGCGTCGTAAGTGCCAACCGCGCAGGGTTCGGCTTCGTGCGCGTCGAGGGCATGGAGGAGTCGGTTTTCTTGCCGCCGCCGGAGATGAGCGGTGTGTTGCACGGCGATCGCGTGCGAGTCAGCGTGGTGCAAGATCGCACCGGGCGCTACTCGGGTCGGGTCGAACGAATTGTCGCTCGTGGCACGTCGGCGTTTCTGGCCACCGTGGAACTGCGGGGCCGCAGCCCCTTCGTGCATTCTGCAGATCGTCGCCTATCGATTCGCTGTGCCGTGCCGCCCACGGAATTGGCGGGCGCGCGTGACGGCGATTGGGTGATCGCGCGGATCACCAAGTATGGCGCGGACGGGGCTTTGTCTGAGGCCAAGGTCGTCAAGCGCCTCGATCCGGCGCGGCCCGTGGAGATGGCGACAGAGGCAGCCATCGCGCGCTTTGAGCTGCCAGCCGAATTCTCCGCCGAAGCGTTGCGCGAAGCAGAGGCGTACGGGCAAGAAGTGTCGCCCGAGGAGGCGAGTCGTCGCGTCGACGTACGCGGACTGCCGCTCGTCACGATCGACGGCGAGAGCGCCCGCGACTTCGACGACGCCGTGTATGCCGAGCCTCATCCGCGTGGCTTCCGCTTGTTAGTGGCGATCGCTGATGTCAGTTACTACGTCCGGGCCGGCACGGCCCTCGATGCATCGGCGCGCGAACGCGGCACGTCGGTCTATTTCCCAAATCGCGTGATCCCGATGTTGCCCACGGCGCTGTCGAATCGGCTGTGTTCGTTGGAGCCGCACGTCGATCGTTTGTGCTTCGTCGCAGACATGGTGGTCTCCCGCAGTGGGCAGTTAGGTGAGGCCACGTTCTATCCCGCCGTGATGCGCTCCGCAGCGCGGTTGACATACACCCAAGCCTTCGAAGCGCTGTTCGAGCGCAAGACGGCCGCGCGCGCCGCATTAGGCCCGCTCGTCGAGCGGCTCGAGCCGTTGCTCGAGGTGTACCGCGCGCTGCTCAAGGCGCGCCATCGGCGCGGCGCGCTCGAATTTGACGCGCCGGAAGCCGAGTTCGACATCGATGCCGCTGGGCAAGTCGCACGCATCTTTCTCTATGAGCGCAACGAAGCGCATAAGTTGATCGAGGAGTGCATGATCCTCGCGAATGTCGCCACCGCGCGTGAACTCGAACAACGCAAGCTCGGTACGCTGTACCGGGTGCACGGGCCGCCGGAGGAGAAAAAGCTCGATCAGTTGCTCGCCACCTTGACCGCACTCGACGTGGCTGCGGAGATTCCCGAAACGGTCACGCCGCGGGATTTGCGCGCGATCACCGAGCGTTTGGGCGATGTGCCCGAGCGCAGCTTCATCGAGTCGTTAGTCGTGCGCTCGATGCAGCAGGCGATCTACCAACCGACCAATATCGGCCACTTTGGCTTGGCGCTGCAGCAGTATGCGCATTTCACGTCGCCGATCCGCCGCTACCCCGATCTCGTGGTGCACCGATCGTTGCGCGCGTTGTTGTCGGCAGACGATCCGTATGGCGCGCGTCACGATGCCGAGCGGCTCACATTTCTGGGCGCCGATCTATCTCGGCTCGAGAAGCGCGCGGACGAAGCGGATCGCTATGTGTCGCAGTTTCTCAAGTGTGCCTACCTGCGCGAGCGCGTGGGCCAATCATTCGAGGCCATCGTCACGACGGTGGTCGAGTTTGGTTGCTTCTTGCAGCTCATCGACTTCAACGCCGACGGCTTGCTGCACATCGATTCTTTGCGAGACGATCGGTACACGATGCAAGAAGACGGTCGCGCCTGGGTGGGCACGGCGTCGGGGCGGCGGCTCGCACTCGGCACACGCTTTCGCGTGATCGTGACGAGCGTGAACCCGGTCGAGGGGTTGATCGATTTGCAGTTGGATTTGACCGCAGAGCCTGCGACGGGCACGGCGGCGCCGACGTCGCATCGCAAACAGCGCCCGGCGAGCCCGTCGGTGCGTTCGCGTCACGAGCGCAATGCCAAACACGAGCGGCGGCGAGGTCCGCGAGGTCGTAATCGATGAGTAACCTCGAAAAGGTTTACGGCGTGCATGCCGTGCGCGCATTACTCGAGCGGGGCGCGGATCGTGTCATGCAAGTGTTCGTCGCCGAGCAACGCGACGATACACGGACACGCGCGATTGCCGACTTGGCGCAGGCACGTAGCAAGCCGGTCAAGCGCATTCCAGTGGCGCAGTTTCAGCAGTACTTTGGCGATGCGACGCACCAGGGCGTGTATGCCGAAGTTCGGCCGCTCGAACCCTGGAACGAAGAGCAGTTGTTAGAGGCGCTCGGCACGCGCGAAGCGCCCCTCGTGTTGGTCCTCGACGGCGTGCAAGACCCACACAACTTGGGCGCGTGTCTGCGCACGGCCGATGCCTGCGGTGTCGTGGCGGTGATCGTGCCAAAGGACCGCGCCGCGCAGATGAATGCCACGGTGCGCAAAGTGGCGGCCGGCGCAGCCGAGTCAACGCCGCTCGTGCCGGTCACCAATCTCTCGCGCACGTTGAAGCTCTTGAAGGATGCCGGCCTTTGGATCGCGGGCGCCGATGCCGAGGCGCCGGGCTATGCGCACGACAGCGATCTTGCGGGGCCGATTGCGCTCGTGATGGGCGCTGAGGGCACCGGGCTGCGACAACTGACGCGGCAGAACTGTGACTTCCTCGTGCGCTTGCCGCAGCTTGGGGCGGTGGAGAGCCTCAATGTATCCGTGGCTACGGGCATGCTGCTCTATGAGGCAGTCCGCCAGCGGACCGCCGGCAAAAAGCCCGCGGAAAAGCCGGCCAAGCGCGGCTAAGTCTCTGATTTTTATTCGCTAGTTGCACTCCGGCCGAGCGTCCAGTATTCTTCGCGGCCCTTTGAGCCGGTGGCTTGCCGCCGAGCTCTCCTTGCCACACTGCAGGAATGCCTCCCGCAGGTGGCTCAATCCACAAGGAGCACACATGAGGCACTATGAGATCGTTTTTCTGGTCCATCCGGATCAGAGCGAGCAAGTTCCGGCGATGATCGAGCGCTACAAGGCCATGATCTCGACGGGCGGCGGCAATGTTCATCGTCTCGAGGATTGGGGCCGTCGGCAGCTCACGTTCCCTATCGCGAAAGTGCACAAGGCGCACTACGTGCTGATGAACGTCGAGTGCGACCAAAAGACGCTCGCCGAACTCACCGGCGCGTTCCGCTTCTCGGACGCCGTGCTGCGTCACCTGGTCGTTAGCATGGACGAGGCGGTCACGGAACCCTCGCCGATGGCGAAGGCAGCCGAGGAAGAGAAGGAAGGCGGCCCGCGCCGCGATCGCGTACGCGACGACGTCCTACCGTCGGACGACGACGATTCGCCGTTGAACGCCTAACGCCAGCCGCATTCGAGGACTACCCACATGAGTCGCACATTTTCACGCCGCCGCCGTTTCTGCCGTTTCACGGCCGAGGGCGTCAAGCAGATCGATTACAAGGATCTCGCCACGTTGAAGCAGTACATCACGGAGACGGGCAAGATCGTTCCGAGCCGTATCACGGGTACCAAAGCGTTCTACCAGCGTCAGCTGGCGGTCGCTGTCAAGCGTGCGCGCTTCCTCGCGCTGCTGCCGTACACCGATCAGCACTAACAGGTTTCCGAGAGCACCATCATGGATGTCATTCTGTTAACGAAAGTGGCAAACCTCGGCACGATCGGTGATCGCGTCAAGGTGAAGTCTGGCTATGGCCGCAACTACTTGTTGCCCACAGGCAAGGCGACGCTCGCAACGCCTGAGAACGTCAAGAGGTTCGAAGCACGTCGCGCCGAGCTCGAGAAAATCGCGCGCGAGCAACTGGGCGACGCAGAGATGCGCGCGGCGGCGTTGAAGGAGTTCAAGCTGTCGATCACCGCCAAGGCGGGCACCGAGGGCAAGCTCTTTGGCTCGATCGGCACGGCCGACATTGCCGAGGCCTGCACACAAGCGGGCCACAAGGTGGCGCGCTCGGAAGTGCGTCTGCCGACAGGCCCACTGCGTACGGTCGGTGAGCACGCGGTGACGCTGCATCTGCACACCGATGTCGATGTGCAGTTGCCGGTGACCATCATCGCGGAAGACTAGGTCTTTCAGAGGTTTATTCGCCGCAGCTCGCGTTCGCGTGTGCTTGCGGTAGAAAAATCGTCGCGCAAATCGAACGGCGCCCGGTAATCTATACCCGGCGCCGTTTTTGCGTCTTGGTCAGCCGAGTTTCCGCTTCAGCCCATGGCTACGAATCCCCGACTCCGCAGTGCCCCGAGCGCACTCGATGCGCGCTTGCCGCCGCACTCCATCGACGCTGAGCAAGCGGTGCTCGGTGGTTTGATGCTTGATCGCACAGCGTGGGACAACGTGGGCGACGTGGTGCAGCGGGAGCATTTTTACCGTCCCGACCACCAGCACATATTCGGCAGCATTGCGGCGCTCGCGGCCGACGGCAAGCCGTGCGATGTCGTCACCGTCTCCAACCATTTGCAGTCGTTAGGCAAGCTCGACGAAGCGGGTGGCCTTGCCTATCTCGCCACGCTGACGCGTGACACGCCGACCGCCGCCAACGCGCGCGCCTACGCCGAGATCGTCAAGGAAAAGGCACTGTTGCGCGATCTCATTGCAAGCGGCAACGAAATCGCATCTTCGGTGTTCGTCAACGAAGGGCAATCGGCGCGCGAATTGGTTGAGCGTGCCGAGCAGCGCATCTTCCAGATTGCCGAAGGCAGCTCCCGCGGCAAAGGCTACGTGCTCGCACGTGACGAACTGCCGAAGCTGATCGATCAAATCGACGAATGGCAGCGCAATCCGGATGGCCTGCGCGGCCTCGGTACAGGCTTCCTCGATTTCGATCGCATCACGGGTGGTCTGCGGCCCGGCGATCTGATCATCGTGGCCGGTCGTCCGTCGATGGGTAAAACCACCTTCGCGATGAACATCGCCGAGAACGCGGCCCTCGATCTGAAACGTCCCGCTGCGGTCGCGGTATTCAGCATGGAAATGCCGTCCGACCAACTGCTCATGCGCATGCTGGCATCGATCGGTCAGGTGCCGCTGGGCGCCATTCGCGGCGGCAAGCTGAGCGACGAACATTGGAATCGAATGGTGGGGGCCTCGGGTCAGCTGCGCGACGCGAAGATGTTCATCGACGAAACGCCGGCTCTCACACCCACGGAATTGCGCGCACGCGCGCGCCGCATCAAGCGTGAGCATGGTCTCGACATGATCGTGGTCGATTACCTGCAACTCATGCAGGTGCCGGGCACGCAGGATAATCGCGCCACGGAAATTGCGGAGATTTCACGCGGCTTGAAGGCACTCGCCAAAGAGCTTGCGGTGCCGGTCATCGCCTTGTCGCAGTTGAATCGCGGCGTCGAGCAGCGTGAGAACAAACGCCCCGTGATGTCCGATCTACGCGAGTCGGGCGGTATCGAGCAAGACGCCGATATCATCCTGATGCTCTATCGCGATGAAGTGTACAACGCGCAGTCGGCTGCCAAAGGCGTCGCTGAGATCATCATCACCAAGCATCGCAACGGTGAGATCGGCACCTTCAACCTGACGTTCAAGGGTGAGCTCACGAAGTTCATGAACTATCAGGATCCTGCTTACGTCGAGGGCGTCTTGCGTTGATGCGATTGATTCGCGCGATCGTCGATACGACGGCGCTGCGGCAGAATCTGGCGGCGATTCGCGCCCGCGCGCCGGGTTGTCGCGTGATGGCGGTCGTCAAAGCCAATGCCTACGGGCACGGCCTCGTGCCCACAGCGCTCGCATTGTCGGATGCCGATAGCTTTGCCGTCGCGCGTCTCGAGGAAGGCATTGCGTTACGCGCGGCCGGTGTGCGCATTCCCATCGTTTTGCTCGAAGGCGTCGTCAATGCTGAGCAGCTCGCTGAGGCCGCGCAACATGGCTTTGAGTTGGTCGTGCACGACCCCTCGCAACTTGAATTGTTCGAGGCGTATCGCGGCGCGGAACGGAGCGTGCTGTGGATCAAAGTCGATACCGGCATGAATCGGCTCGGCTTCAGGCCCGAAGCATTCGCAGCTGCGTATCGAAGACTCGCCGCGCTGCAACCGGCACCGCTCGAGCTGCGCGTCCTCACACATCTCGCGCGGGCCGATGAGCGGGACTGCGATATGACTCGCGCACAAGTTGCGCGGTTCGAGTCAATCCTAACAACCATTGCCGATCCTGCCCGCCCTATCGTGACGAGCATCGGGAACTCGGCGGGCACGCTAGCCTGGCCGGAGGCGCGTGGCAGCTGGGTGCGCCCAGGGCTAGCACTTTACGGCGTGTCGCCGTTTGCGGGGGAGAGTGGCGCGAAGTTCGGCCTCCGCCCAGCGATGACGTTGGAGTCGACCGTGATTGCGGTGCGCGATGTGCGGCGGGGCGAGTCGGTTGGCTATGGCGCGGCCTGGACTGCCGCGCGCGACAGTCGCGTCGCGATCGTGGCCTGCGGCTATGGCGATGGCTTGCCGCGAAGTCTGCCGAGCGGCGCCGAAGTGTTAGTGGCTGGGGCTCGTGCCCCGCTCGTGGGCCGCGTCTCGATGGACATGATTGCCATCGATGTCACCGAGGTTGCACACGTGATTGTGGGCGACAAGGCCATTTTGTGGGGTCACGCTTTGCCGGTAGAAGAAGTCGCAGCACGTGCCAGCACGATTCCCTACGAATTGCTATGCGCGGTGAGCCAGCGCGTGCCGATTGAGCTGCGCTGAGCGGTGCATCGCGCGGCGCGGGCGAGTATCTTTAGGGTTTCCGCCAAAGCCATCTGATCCGCATGATGAAATCGCCGCCGACGATTGCGCAGTGTGTTGCTGAGAGCGCAAGGCAATTCGGTTCGCGACCTGCGCTATATGTTCCTGCCGCGGCGCTCGATGACGGCGCTCACCGGGCTGTCGAGTGGACCTATACCGAGCTTTGGTCCGAGTCGCAGCGCGTCGCGACTCGTCTGTTGGCCTGCGGCTTGCGAGTGGCCGATCGCATTGCCGTCGCGCTCGACAACCGCCCCGAGTTCTTTCCGGTATTCGTGGGGGCAAACGCGGTCGGCGTGAGTGTGGTTCCCGTCAATGCGGAGCAGCCTGCTGAGGATCTTGCCTATATCCTGCGTCACAGCGACGCACGTCTGGTAATTGCACGCCAGCCGTACCTAGCGCGGCTACGCGCCGCGGCTCCGGAATTGTCCGTGGTGGCATTGACGGATGACTGGCCGACCAGCACCGCGCGCCCGCCGGCCTCGAGCGCGCTCAGCGCTGCGACTGAGGCCGCGCTTCTCTACACGTCCGGCACCACCGGCAAGCCGAAAGGCTGCATTCTTTCCAACGAATACTTCACCGGCATCGCGGATCTCTATGCCGGTCTCGGCGGCTACTGCAGCTTTCGACCCGGGGTCGAACGGCTCATCACGCCGTTGCCCGTGACCCACATGAATGCGCTAGCGGCATCGTTCATGGTGATGCTGGCGACCGGCGGCTGCTTGATTCAACTCGACCGATTTCGGCCAACTTTGTGGTGGCAACTCGTGCGCGAGAGTCGTGCCACCTGCTTGCACTACTTGGGTGTGATGCCGGCCATGCTGCTGCAAGCGCCCGTCACAGCCGACGACAATCTCGCGAGCCAGATTCGCTTTGGTTTTGGCGCCGGCTGCGACCCGCGCCATCACGCTGCGTTCGAGCAGCGTTTCGGTTTTCCCCTGATCGAGGCCTGGGCGATGACGGAGACGGGCGCCGGCGCGTGGATCACGGCAAACCATGAGCCAAGGCATGTGGGGCAGCGCTGCTTTGGAAGAGCGCCGGCCGGCCTCGAGATTCGTATTGTGGACGAGCACGAGCGTGATACGCCGGTGGGAGAGCCCGGCGAGTTGTTAGTGCGGCGGTCCGGCATTGCGCCGCGACAGTTCTTCTTCGGCGGCTACTACAAGGATGAGGCGGCGACTGAGGCGGCGTGGCGCGGCGGTTGGTTCCGCACGGGCGATGCCGTTCGCGCCGACTTGGGCGGTTCGCTCTATTTCGTCGATCGACTCAAGAACATCGTCCGGCGTAGTGGTGAAAACATCGCCGCAGTCGAAGTCGAAAGCTGCTTGATGCAAGCGGAGTCGGTCGGTGGCTGTGCAGTGGTACCCGTACCCGATGAGGTTCGGGGTGAAGAGGTGTTCGCGTTCATCGTGCTGCGCGACGGCGTCGCGGCCGATGCGGCTCAGGCTGCGCGCTTGCAAGCGCACTGCTTGGCGCGTCTCGCATACTTCAAAGCGCCCGCGCATATCGCCTTTGTGGTGCAGTTGCCGCAAACTGCTTCGCAGAAGCTCGCGCGCGGTGCCATCAAGGCGCTGGCGCTCGAGAGCTTGAACGCAGGGCGATCGTTCGATCTCACGCAAGCGAAGAAACGCGTTCGGGCATGAGGGGGCGGAGGCAGAGGGCGTCATGAGTCGATATCGCAACAATCCAGCGGCCTTGCGTGCGCTAGTGCAGCCGGAGGCCGTCCACCGCGACGTGTATCTGGATCGCGAGGTGTATGAGCTCGAGATGGAGCGGCTCTGGCGCAACACGTGGATCTATCTCGGACACGATAGTCAGATACCCAGACCGGGAGATTTTTATTCCGCCGATATCGCGGGCCGGCCCGTGTTCATGCTGCGCGACGCCGACGGACATGTCCGTGTGCACTTCAATCGCTGCGCGCACAAGGGTGCCAAGATCGTCAACGCGGTGAGCGGCAACACCGGCAGCGTGCTGCGCTGTCCCTACCACGGCTGGACCTATCGACCGGACGGCTCCGTACGCACGATTCCGCTCAAGTCTGGCTACGACGGTACGAACTTCGCACAGTGCCAAGCCTCAAAGGGACTTGTTAGCGTACCGCACGTCGAGAACTACAAGGGCTTCGTGTTCGTACGTTTGAGCGCCAGCGGGCCAGGCTTTCGTGAGTATTTCGGCGAGTCGCTCACGTCGATCGACAACATGGTCGATCGAGCGCCAGCCGGTCGTCTCGAAGTCGCCGGTGGTGTGCTGCGCTACCTGCACAATTGCAACTGGAAGATGTTCGTTGAGAATCTCAACGACGCGATGCATCCCATGGTGGCGCACGAGTCGTCCGCCGGTACTGCGAAGAAACTCTGGGCCGATCAGTCGCCCGAGGCGCCGAAGCCGATGGTCATCGAGCAGTTCGTCCCGTTCGTATCAGGCTACGACTTCTTCGACCAGATGGGCGTGAAGATCTACGACAACGGGCATAGCTACACGGGGGTGAATTTCTCGATTCACTCCAAGTACTCGGCGGTGCCCGAGTACGAGGCAGCGCTGGTACAAGCACACGGTGCTGAGCGTGCGCATGCCATTCTGAGCGAGGCGCGGCACAACACGGTGTATTACCCGAGTCTGACGATCAAGGGCGCAATCCAGGCGATCCGCGTGGCACGACCGCTCGGGCCTGACAAAACAGTCATTGAAAGCTGGACGTTCCGGCTCGTGGGCGCGCCCGACGAGTTGTTACAACGCACACTGATGTATTCCCGACTGATCAACGCCCCGACGTCGGTTGTGGGCCACGACGATCTCTTGTGCTACAGCGCAATTCAACAGGGGCTTGCCGCCGATGGGAATGAATGGGTGAGCCTACATCGCAATTACGCGTCGCAGGAGCAAGAATCGATCGCGGGTCGTTATAACGGTACGAGTGAGGTATCCATGCGCGGCCAGTTCCGCGCCTGGGCTAAGTACATGACCTTCGGTTGTGAGGAGGGGGCCTCGCATGAATGACGAGGCAGTGCGCCGGTTCGTGTACCACGAAGCGCAGCTCATCGATGAAAAGCGTTTCGACGAATGGTACGCGCTGTTTGCAGAGGACGCGCGCTACTGGATGCCGTTGACTCGTGGCCAACCGGATGGCGTCAATCATGCCTCGCTGTTCTACGAGGACAAGCTACTGCTGCGCGTGCGGATCGAACGACTGAAAAACCCCAATTCGTTTTCGCAGCAGCAGCCGAGCTACTGTCAGCACGTCTTGCAGCAGCCCAGCGTGCAGCGCGATGCTGCGAGCGTGCACTGGATCACGCGCACGCCGTTCATGTACGTCGAGTCGCAACTCGACTCACAACTCGTCTTGGCCGGGGTGAGTACGCTGCATCTCGTCGAGCACCATGACACGTTCCGTATTCGATTGAAGAAAGTCGAACTCGTGAATTGCGATGCCGCCTTGCCATCGATTCAGCTGTTTCCATGACGAATTCGGCACGTGCGGATTATCGTGGCGTCGCCGTCGCGGTTCCCGTGACGGTGCCGTACGTGCGCTACTCGACACACAGCGCGCACTGGTTCGTCGCAAATGCGCTCGCGGCGTTGTTGCGTGAGTCTCGGATCGACAAAAGCGCGATCGACGGCTTGGCCATATCCAGTTTTTTGTTGTTTCCGGACACCGCTGTGGGCCTCACGCAGCATCTCGGGGTGAGTCCGCGTTGGCTTGATCATGTTCCCATGGGCGGAGCGTCGGGCGTCGTGGCATTGCGCCGCGCGGCGCGCGCCGTGCAAGCCGGCGATGCCAACATCGTGGCCTGCATCGCCGCCGATACGAATCACGTGGATTCGTTTCGGCAGACGGTGAGTAGCTTCAGTCAGTTCGCGCGCGACGCGGTCTATCCGTATGGATCGGGAGGGCCTAACGCGAGCTTCGCATTCCTAACAGACCACTACTTGCGCACGTATGACGCGACGCGCGCTGATTTCGGCAAGTTATGCGTGGCGCAACGCCGCAACGCGGGCCCGAATCCGCTCGCGCTGCTGCGCAAGCCGCTCACGCTCGAGGAGTATCTGAACGCGCGCGTGATCGCGGAGCCACTCCGACTGTTCGATTGCGTCATGCCCTGTGCCGGCGCCGAGGCCGTGTTAGTCATGTCAGAGACGCTGGCCGAGCGCTACCAACTCCAGTATGTCAAAGTGTTGGGTACGATCGAGCGCCACAACGCCTATCCCGACGATCCCATTCAGATGCGCGGTGGCTGGGCCATGGATCGCGATGATCTATACGCCCAGGCCGGCGTCGGGCCGAGCGACATGGATTTTGTGCAGGTCTACGACGACTATCCAGTCATCTCGGCGATGCAGCTCGAGGATCTCGGATTTTGCGCCAAAGGTGCGGTCGGCGAGTTCATTCGAGCTAACAGCTTTACGGTAGACGGCTCGCTGCCGCTCAACACTTCGGGCGGGCAGCTATCGGTGGGGCAGGCCGGTGCCGCCGGTGGCTATCTCGGACTTGTCGAGGCCGTGCGGCAACTCACAGGTCGCCCCGTTGGTGCGCCCGTGCCAGACGCGCGCTTCGGCCTCGTCAGTGGCTTCGGCATGATCAATTTCGACCGTGGTCTTTGCAGCGGTGCAGCCATTCTGGCGCGGAGCGAACCGTGACCGAAAACGCACCGCCCATGCCGCGGAAGAATCCGATGCTGCGTACACGAGCGCCCACGTTGCCGCCGTGGCAACGAAGCCGTGTCGCGCTCGGGCTGACGGCGGCGGCGGCTGAGGGGCGCTTTGAACTGCAGCACTGCAGCACGTGCGGCGCAGTGCAGTATCCGCCGCGTGAGGCTTGTTGCCGCTGCCTCTCCGATCAATTGGAGTGGCGCGCGACCTGCGGGAACGGGCAGCTGTTAGCGCATACACAACTCGAGCACAGTCACGACTTGTATTTTCGCGAGCGCGTGCCCTGGCGTGTTGGCCTCGTGCAGCTCGACTGTGGCCCTGTGGTCGTCGCGCATTTGCACGGGGCCGTGGGCGCGCCGGGCACACGGGTGCGAGTCGACGCACGGCTCGATCGCGCGGGCATGGGTGTATTGGTGGCGTTACCCGAAAAGGAAGTAGTCACGATGGCGGACGACAAACAACTCCGTGAGATGACCTGTGATCCACGCGGTCGCAAAGTGCTGGTGACTGACGGCAAGACTGCGCTGGGCCAGTCATTAGTACACGCGCTCAATGCCGCAGGGGCCGGCCTCATTTGGGTCGGCTACTCTGAACCGTGGAAGCGCACGCCGGCATTTGATGCGCTGGCAAAGCTGCCGACGGTAACGCTGGTGCCGTTGGATCTCACCGATTCGAAAAGCGTCCACGAGTTGGGTGCCGCCATCGGTGCAAAGGTCGATATCGTCCTGAACAACGCTGAGCATCATCGCGCGGCCGGTATCGCCGCTCGGTCCGGCACCGAGATCGCGCGTGCCGAAATGGACGTCAATTATTTTGGGCTCTTGCGGCTCGCGCAGGCGTTCGGGCCGGTGATGCGAGCGCGAGGTGCCGATGGCGACACGAGTGCCGTCGCTTGGCTCAATGTATTGTCCATTTACGCACTCAGCAACTTCCCACCGCATGGCACGTACTCGGCATCGAAAGCGGCCGCGTTGTCGCTGGCGCAGTGCTTGCGTGCGGAAATGCGCCCCGCGGGAATTCGAGTCGTCAATGTATTTCCAGGTCCCATCGACGATGAATGGAATCAGCTTGTGCCACCACCAAAGCTCGCACCCGATGCGCTCGCAAAGGCCTGCGTGCTGGCGCTGCGCGACGGTATTGAGGATCTGTATCCCGGTGATGTAGCCGAGGAGTGGCGCAGTCGATGGCGCGCCGATCCTAAAGTACTCGAGCGCGAGCTCGCGGTCAGTGGTTGAACCGATGCGAGTCGTTAGGAGTGGCGCGTGAGCGAATCTAGAGTCGCGGTGGTGACGGGTGGTAGCACGGGCATCGGCACGGCCATTTGCCGGACGTTGCTCGAAGCCGGCTACGAGGTTGTGAGCTTGGCGCGTCGGCCCGCGCCGCTGTCATCGCCGCGCTTGCACTCCGTGCTCGCAGATCTCGCCGATGCAGCAGCCACTCAATCTGCCGCCCGTCAGATTGCCGCGCGTTGGCCCGTCACCACGATCGTGCACAACGCAGGCGCGACGCGCGAGAACCTCGTGGAAGAGGCATCGCTCGAGGATCTCGCGACGTTGACGCAATTACACTTGGGTGCGCCGCTGACCTTGTTACAAGCGCATTTGCCCGCGATGAAAGCAGCGCATTTCGGCCGCGTCGTGCTGATCGGTAGTCGCGCCATGCTCGGACTCGCTAAGCGCACGGCGTACTCGGCCACCAAGTCCGGCATGGTCGGTATGGCACGCACGTGGGCTTTGGAACTCGCGCAGCATGGCATCACCGTCAACGTCGTTGCACCGGGGCCGATCGAGGAAACCGAGATGTTCGACAAGGTGTTAGGTCAAGACACAGAGCGTCGGCAAAGGCTCGCGGCGAGCATTCCCGTTCGGCGGATCGGCCGGCCCGAGGATGTCGCGCGCGCGGTGGCGTTCTTCACGGCTCCCGCGGCTTCGTTCATCACGGGCCAAACTTTGCTGGTGTGCGGTGGCGCATCCCTCGGCAGTCTTGCTCTCTGAAGGCCAATCGCATCATGAGTACATTGCAAAAGCTCGCTCAGGACCTTGCCCGAGGCCGTATCCGCGTCGTCGATCTCACCCAGACACTCACGCCGGAGTTTCCGCAGATTTCTCTTGCGCCCGAGCTCGGCCAGTGTTGGCCATTCCGCATCGAAGAGGTGTCACGCTACGACGAACGGGGTCCCGCTTGGTATTGGAATAACTTCTCGTGTGGTGAGCATACCGGGACGCACTTCGACGCTCCGATCCACTGGGTGTCCGGTAAAGACTTACCTAACAACTCGACCGACACCTTGCCGGTGACGGACATGATGGGGCCGGCGTGCGTCATCGATTGCTCGAGCCAAGCGCACCGCGATCCCGATTTCCTACTGACAGTGAGTTTCGTCAAGCGCTGGGAGCGCAAGCACGGCCGCATTCCACCGCGACATTGGATTTTGATGCGGACCGATTGGTCGAAGCGCACGGATCCGCGCGACTTCCAAAACTACGACGCGACGGGGCAGCATACGCCGGGCCCAGATGTCGAGGTCGTACGATTCTTGGTCGAGGAGCGCGACGCACTCGGCTTCGGCTCCGAAGCGATCGGCACCGATGCGGGCCAAGCGCAACACTTGCAGCCGCCGTACCCGTGCCACTACTACATGCACGGCAGTGGCCGGTACGGCCTGCAGTGCCTCGCGAACTTGGATCAGTTGCCGCCCACGGGGGCGTTCTTGCTGTGCGCGCCGCTGAAAATTCGCCAAGGCTCAGGCAGCCCGCTGCGCGTGCTCGCGCTCGTCGAACCGCCCGCGGCAACTCCAACGGGAAAACGCGCCGCGAAACCCGCGCGCCGCAAGGCGCGCTGAGTTACGACTCGAAGAACCCCATCTTCACGCCCGCGAGCTGGATGACATCGTTGTCGACCAACTTGCGCGCTTGCTCGCCAATCGCGGAGCCATTCACGAGCGGATAATCGTTCGGCTTTTCGCTGTCGACGTGGACGATGAAGAAGCCGTCCTGACGACGGGTGATCGCCGCCACCTGCACGCCCGGCCGACCCAGCGTCGTGAGCGCCTTGTTGAGTTCCAGCTCGCGGCCTGCGAAAGCGCCCGAGAGCACCTGCAGCTTGGCTTTCTTGACCGCCACTTTGGCGTCGGCCATACCGCGACGTACGCCGCTCGCCGACAGATCGGAGGATTCCTTGGAAGCCGCTGCGGCCGCCGCCTGCACCTTCGCGACGGGGCGCGAAGAGGGCTGGATGACCATGGTCTTCTCGAATTCGTCTTGTGCCTCGTCGTCTTCGACGAAGCGTAACTGATGATGGCCGACGGTGATCACGTCGCCGTGCTGCATGGCGTGCTTCTTGATGAGCTTGCCATTCACGTACGTGCCGTTCGTGCTGTTCAAATCCTCCAAGAACGAGTCATTGAGGATGTTGATGATCAACGAGTGATGCCCGGAAACAGCCGGGTTATCGATTCGGATATCGTTATCGGGGAGGCGGCCAATCGTGTACCGCTCCTTGTTCATGTTGTACTCGGCCATGATCTGACCGTCGAGGCTCAACACCAAGCGTGCCATTGATACCGCCTTGACCCTAGCTGAACCAATTCAATATTTTGTCAAATAAGCTGCGCTTTGCGGGAAAAGATTCAACAGCCTGCGCGAGCAGTACCGAGACGTTGTCCCGCCCGCCATTTTCATTGGCTAACTGAATCAATTGCTTAGCGACCGCATCTAGATTAGCACCAAAGGTGTTTATCGTTAAGCGGATATCCTCATCCTGGACCATGTCGGAGAGACCGTCCGAGCATAGGACGTAGATATCGCCCTTCAGCACGGGTATGTCCTTGATCTCCACCTCGACCGAGGGCTCAACGCCAAGCGCGCGAGTTACGTAGTTTTTGTTCGCGGCGCGCTGCGCTTCCTCGGGGGAATAAAACCCGCGGTCGACGAGCTCTTGCAGTAGTGAGTGATCGAGCGTGACTTGTGAGAACGTTGAGCTGCGCAGCCGGTACATGCGGGAGTCACCGACGTGTGCGACTGAAACTCGGTTGTCGTAGAAGAGCGCTGCGACCACCGTGGTGCCCATGCCTTCGCATTCGGCTTGCGTGCGCGCAGTCTGAAAAATGATCTTGTTGGCGCGGTGGATTGCGTCGCGCAGGATGATCGCAGGACGCGAGAGACCGGTTGCTACATCGGGGCGTTCGAGGTCTTCGCGCTCGATGCCCTCGCGCACGAGGTTCACGATGGTCTTGACGGCAATGCCGCTCGCCACTTCGCCTGCGTTGTAGCCGCCCATGCCATCGGCCAGCACGACCAGCCCCAGATCGGCATCTGTGGCAATCGAGTCTTCATTGTGTTCGCGGACTCGCCCGGTGTCGGTGACACCCACGCAAGCCAACTTGTCACGTAACGTCACTGGCCGTCTCTGATCGCTCGCCATAGGGCGTTTCGTTGTATTCCTTTAACCAAGGCGCTCTCGACCCCGACCTGAACGGGCCTCAGACTTTGCATAACGTATCTGGAGGCCGCGCAAAGCATCCGGCAATGCATCACACTTCGCGCCACGGCACGAAATGAGCGCACCACGCCCCCCAGACGCTCAGGCCCGGTTGTCCAATCCACAAGCAACGACAAAACGTAATGCTAATCAAGGCTAAAGCCTCCTGCATCGGATTCGCGCACAGTCTTGGACGCTCAACGTGCGACGGCCGTCCGCGTGGCCAGGGTTTCCCCCGCCGCAACGTGACGCACGTTCCGCTTTTGGCGTTCCTCCGCGCGTCGCTCGGCCAATGGCGTGTCCTTGGGAGGGGCGGCCCGTGAGCAAATCTGCAGTGTTGTTCGTATGCCGCGCATGCGGAGCTGAGTCGCTCAAGTGGCAAGGCCAATGTCCGCAATGTGCGGAGTGGAACACGCTCGAGTCGCGCACAGTGGTGCGCGCCGCAGCGAGCCGCGGACGTGCCGCCGCCGCCGTTGCAGCACCGCAGCCGGCGCGGCTCGATGAGATGCGCGGCGCGAGCGGGACGCGCGCCTCAACCGGCGCGGGCGAGCTGGATCGCGTCTTGGGCGGGGGCCTCGTACCAGGTTCGGTGACTCTCATCGGCGGCGACCCCGGCATCGGCAAGTCAACACTCTTGTTGCAAGTCGCCGCACATTGCGCGGCCTCCACGCCGGTTTTGTATGTCAGTGGCGAGGAGTCCGTAGCGCAAGTGGCACTGCGTGCCGAACGCTTGGGGCTGGCTGCCAATTCGCTCGCGATGTTGTCCGAGAACGATCTCGATGCGGCCATCGAAGCGGCGCGAGCTCGCGGTGCGCGCCTGCTCGTCATCGACTCGATCCAGACCGTGCAATCGGCTGCCGTCGAGGGCGTCGTGGGCGGCGTGTCGCAGCTCAAGGAATGCACGGCACAGCTCGTGCGCTTCGCTAAGTCGACGCAGACGAGCATCGTGATCATCGGCCACGTGACCAAAGAGGGGGCGATCGCCGGCCCGCGCGTGCTCGAGCATTTGGTCGATGCGGTGCTGTATTTCGAGAGCGATCTCGCTAGCCGTTTTCGGATCGTGCGTGCGACGAAGAATCGCTTTGGTCCCGTGGGCGAACTCGCGTTCTTTCACATGAACGAAGCGGGTCTCAAGGAAGTAAAAAACCCATCGGCGATATTCCTATCGCGCAGCACGGACGTCGCGCCGGGCAGCATCGTGACCGTCACGCGTGATGGCCAGCGGCCGCTGTTAGTAGAGATCCAAGGCTTGGTCGATCGCATGCGTTTTGGTGCACCGCGCCGCTTGGCACAAGGGCTCGATGCGAGCCGCGTAGCCATGTTGTTAGCGGTACTCAGTCGGCACGCGGGCGTTGCGCTCCAAGAGCACGACGTGTTTGCCAACGTCGTCGGCGGTCTGACAATCGACGAAACGGGCGCCGATCTACCGGTGGTGCTCGCACTGGCATCCAGTTTGCGCGATGCGCCGATCGCGCGTGACTGGGTGGCCTTCGGTGAGATCGGGCTGACCGGCGAGATTCGTCCCGTGGCCTATGGCGAAGAGCGGTTACGCGAAGCCGCCAAGCAAGGCTTTACGCGTGCACTGGTGTCGCGCGATAACGTGCCTCGCAAGCCCATCGACGGGCTCGAGGTGGTGGGGGTCGCGCGAGTCCACGACGCGCTCGGCAAGCTGTTCGGGGCGGGCCCGGCGTGAAGCACACGATCATGAACATCGCGCTGCTCGTGCGCGACTACGACGAGGCGATCGCGTTCTACACACAGGTGCTCGGCTTTGAGCTGATCGAAGATACGTTCCAGCCGGCGCAGAACAAACGCTGGGTCATTGTCGCCCCGCGCGGAGGCGGCACGCGCTTGCTGCTCGCACGCGCGACGAACGACGAGCAGGCCTCGCGGGTAGGCAATCAGACGGGCGGTCGAGTTTTCCTGTTCCTGCACACCGATGACTTCTGGCGGGACCACGCGCGCCTGCAGGCGGCACGCGTGCATTTCGTGCGCGAGCCAAGCGAGGAGGCCTACGGAACCGTGGCGGTGTTCGAGGATCTCTACGGAAACCGTTGGGATTTGATCCAGCCGCGCTGATTCCGGCCCCGCGTCGGCGGCATCCGGGCCTATATACTTCGCTCCATGGCACTTTTCGACAATCTCACGACGCGCTTATCGCGCACCGTTCAGAACCTGCGTGGCCGCGGACGCATCACGGAGGAGAACGTCAGCGAGACCTTGCGCGAGGTGCGCATGGCGCTGCTCGAAGCCGACGTGGCGCTCCCAGTCGTCAAGACGTTCATCGACGGTGTGAAGAGCAAAGCGCTCGGCCAGGAAGTGCTTACGAGCCTGACGCCGGGCCAAGCGTTGGTCGGCATCATCCACCGCGAACTGATCACCTTGATCGGTGGCGATACGCCGCAGCGCTTTCAGTTGCGCGCGACGCCGCCCGTCGTGGTGTTGTTAGCTGGCCTGCAAGGCGCGGGTAAGACGACCACCGCAGCGAAGCTCGCGAAGTACCTGATCGACAGCGCCGGCAAGCGCGTGTTGTTGGTCAGCACCGACGTTCGGCGCCCGGCGGCCGTGTTGCAATTGCAGAAGCTCAGCGAGCAAGTGGGTGCGGCAGCTTTCCCGACAGACGTCTCGCAGTCCCCAGCCAAGATTGCGGCGGCGGCCCTCGACCACGCCAAACGCGGTGTGTACGACGTGTTGATCGTCGATACCGCGGGTCGATTGCACGTCGACGCCGAGTTGATGGACGAGGTGAAGCAGATCGAAGCCGCAGTCGCCACTCACGAACGCTTGTTCGTCGTGGATGCGATGGCGGGCCAAGATGCCGTCAATTCGGCCCGCGCATTCAGCGACGCACTCGATCTGACTGGCGTCATTCTCACGAAAGCCGATGGCGATGCGCGCGGTGGCGCGGCCTTGTCCGTCCGGCACGTGACGGGCAAGCCAATCCTGTTCCTGGGAATGGGTGAAAAGCCCGACGCGCTGCAGCCGTTTGACGCGGAGCGCATGGCGAGCCGCATCCTTGGCATGGGCGACGTGTTGGCCCTCGTCGAGCAGGTCCAGCAGCAAGTGGACGTGGACGAGGCGGAGCGCCTGGCGCGCAAAGTTGCCAAAGGGAAGGCCTTTGACCTCGCCGACCTCAAAGGTCAGCTCGAGCAGCTCCAAAAGATGGGCGGGCTCGGCTCGCTGATGGAAAAGCTGCCGCAGGCGGCCACACGGGGCGCGATGCCGACCGACCAGGGCGACAAAGAAGTGCGCCGCCAGATCGCGATTATCAATTCGATGACGCCGAAAGAGCGGCGCCAACCAGGGATTTTGGATGGTTCGCGCCGGCGCCGGATCGCGGCCGGGGCAGGGGTCCAAGTCCAGGACGTGAACCGTCTGATGAAACAGTTTCTCGAGATGCAAAAGATGATGAAAAGCATGCAAGGCGGGCGCCTGAAACGCATGATGAACGCATTCAAAGGGCGCCCACCCCCGGGCTTCCCGGGGTGATTCCGCCGGGTGGCGGGCGGGCGTAACGGCTGCCCGCAAGCCGATTTGCCCCAACCCGCTGATTTGCGTAGACTTCGCGCCTCTTTTTGGCCGGCCACCACGGGTTTCCGCGGGTGGACGGCGTTCAACTGCATAAGGTTTTTCAAGTCATGGTGACGATTCGTCTTACTCGTCGCGGCGCCAAGAACACGCCGTTCTATCACGTGGTTGTCACGGACAGCCGCAAGCGCCAAGGTGGCAAGGCCTTGGAGATGGTCGGCTTCTTCAATCCGGTGGCTCGCAAGGGCGACATCAAGCTGAAGCTCGATCTGCCGCGCATCGACTATTGGCTGGGCAAAGGTGCGCAACAGTCGGATCGTGTGAAGCAACTCGTCACGACGTTCCGCAAGACTAACGCCTAACTACTCACGGGCTGGCGCTAACGCCATGAGCGAGCGCTGGGTTGAGGTAGGGCGAATCGGTGCACCTAACGGGGTGCGCGGCTGGATCAAGGTCCAGTCTTTCATGAATCCGCCGGGTCAGTTGTTCGAGCAACGAGCTTGGCAGTTGCGATGGGCGAATGGCACGCGGCGAACGTTGGCATTGCACCAGTCGCGCGCCCACGGCACAGGCTGGATCGCGAAGCTGGCAGGTGTCGACGATCGGAACGCCGCGCAGCAGCTGACGGGCGCGATGATCGAGGTGGCGCGGGAGGCGCTACCGCCACCGGGAGAGCGCGAGTATTACCTCGCGGACTTGGTGGGTTTGACGGTGCGCAATGCCGCGGGTGTCGAACTGGGAGTGATCGACCACTTCCTCGAGGCGCCCGGTAACGACGTGATGGTCGTTCGGGGCCGGCGCGAATATTGTGTGCCGGTGACGAAGCAACACTTGTTGCGCGTCGACACGGCGGCGAAGGCAGTCGTTGTCGATTGGCCGGAAGATTTTTGACGAGTTGTTAGGCGAGCGGGCCGGGGAGCGGTAAGAGCGTGCACATCGAAGTCGTGACGCTGTTTCCGCAACTGATTCGCAGCGCATTGACGGGCGGTGTCGTCGGGCGCGCATTGGAGCGCGGTTTGGCGCAAGTGGGCTGCGAGGATCCGCGGTCGCACACGGTGGATGTGCATCGGACAGTCGATGATCGGCCGTTCGGTGGTGGGCCCGGCATGGTGTTGAAGCCGGAGCCGATGTGCGCCGCGATCGATGCCGCAGCCAAGCGGTTGCCCGCCGGAGTGCCGCGAGTGTACTTGTCGGCGCAGGGCGAACCGCTGACGCAGGCGCGCGTCGCCGAGTGGTCAAAGCTACCAGGCTTGTTGCTGGTAGCGGGTCGGTACGAAGGGCTCGATGAGCGTGTCATCGAGTCGCGTATCGATTGCGAGGTGTCGATTGGCGATTACATCGTGTCTGGCGGCGAGTTGCCGGCACTGGTGGTGATCGATGCCATCGTGCGTTTGTTGCCGGGTGCGCTCGGCGATGCGCGCTCGAGTGTCGAGGAGTCGTTCGCCGCAGGGTTGCTCGACTGGCCTCACTTCACTCGGCCGGTGGAGTTTGAAGGTCGGCGCGTGCCGGAGGTGTTGCAAGGCGGCGCTCATGCGGCCATTCGTCGCTGGCGCTTGCAACAGGCCGTGGCGCGCACGTGGCAGCGACGGCCTGACATGATTGCGAAGATTCGGCTTGATCGTGAAGCGAGCAAGCTGTTGGATGAGTTTCTTGCCGAACGCGCAAGCGGCGGCGGACAGAGTAAGAAAGGTGACTGAGATGGCGAACATTATCCAAACGTTGGAACAAGAGCGCATGACGCGCACCGTCCCGGACTTCAAGCCGGGCGACACGGTGGTTGTGCAAGTGAAGGTCACCGAAGGTGATCGCGAGCGCGTACAGGCGTACGAAGGGATCGTGATTGCCAAGAGCAACCGCGGCTTCAACTCCTCGTTCACGGTTCGCAAGATCTCCCACGGTGAGGGCGTCGAGCGCGTGTTCCAGACGTACAGCCCATCGATCGCCGAAATCGCCGTGAAACGCCGCGGTAACGTGCGCCGGGCGAAGCTCTACTATCTGCGCGACCTGTCCGGCAAGGCGGCGCGCATCGAAGAGAAGGTCTAACGACTCACTCGCGTGCCGACGCGTTGCCCGTGTGGGCAGCGCGTCGGCGCGTTGTCTAATTGCGTCACTCGCCTGAGGTAGGAATTCTCGCTCGTGAGCGCCATCGGTAACTTCTTTCGCTTCATGTGGCGTGGCCTCGACGGTCTGCGCAAGTTTCTTCACCTCATTCTGTTGCTGCTGCTGTTTGGCTTCATTTTTGGGGCACTGCAGACCAGTATTCCGCACATCCAGACCGGTTCGGCGCTCGTGATTCGACCGGAAGGCGAGATCGTCGAGCAGTTGTCAGGCGATCCCGTCGAGCGCGCAATCGATGAGGCCCAAGGTGCCGGTCAGCCGGAAACCTTGCTCTGGGATGTCGTCGATGTGTTGCGTGCTGCCAAGAAAGACAAGCGCATCGCGTCGGTGGTTTTCGACCTCGACTACATGACAGGCGGCGGTCAACCGACGCTGATGGAGCTTGTCGCGGCCATCGAAGATTTCAAGACTTCAGGCAAGAAGGTGATCGTGCGTGGCACGGGCTTCTTGCAGCCGCAGTATTTCGTCGCCGCGCATGGCGATGAGGTGTATCTCGACCCGATGGGCTTCGTGCTGCTCGATGGCTATGAACGCTATCGGATGTACTACAAGGATCTGCTCGACAAGCTCGGCATCGACATGAATGTGTTTCGAGTCGGGGCTTACAAGAGTGCGGTCGAGGTCTATACGCGCAAAGACATGTCGCCAGAGGACCGCGAGGAGAGCCTCGGTTACCTGAACGCCCTTTGGGCTAACTACCGCGAGACAGTCGCGAAGGCGCGCGGCCTGAAGGCGGACGACCTCAATGGCTACGCAGCGACATTGGCCGAGGCCGTGCGCGCCGCGAAGGGCGATACGGCTCAGGTTGCGCTCGATGCCAAGCTCGTCACGGCACTCAAGACCTCGCTCGAGGTGGAAGATCGCTTGATCGAGTTGGTCGGTAAAGACGAAGACGCCGGGACATTCAAGGCGACGCCGTTTGCCGATTATTTGCGAGTGGTTCGCGCCGAGCAGCAGTTGAGAGGCGATGGCAAACCGGAAGTGGGCGTGATCGTCGCCTCGGGCGAGATTCTCGATGGAGCGCAGCCTTCCGGCACGATTGGCGGCGAGACCACGGCGCAGCTGATCCGTGACGCGCGGGAAGACGACAATGTCAAAGTTGTGGTGTTGCGCGTCGATAGCCCGGGCGGCAGCGTGCTCGCGTCCGAGCAGATCTATCGCGAGTTGCAGGCCGTGAAAGCGGCGGGCAAGCCACTCGTCGTGTCGATGGGCGACCTTGCAGCGTCGGGCGGCTATTACATCGCAGCGCCAGCCGATGAAATCTGGGCGCACCCCGCGACGATCACGGGTTCGATTGGCATCTTCGCCGCGATTCCAACGTTCAACCGAACGCTCGACAAGGTCGGCGTGAGCACCGACGGCGTCGGCACGACACCGCTCGCGGGGCAGTTCCGTTTGGATCGCCCGCTCGGTGTGGATGCGCAAACCATCATCCAGGCGGGCATCGAGCGCGGGTACGAGGACTTCCTCAAGCGTGTGACGGATGGCCGCAAGAAGACGCGTGATGAGGTCGATGCGATCGCGCAAGGGCGCGTGTGGTCCGGCACGGATGCGAAGCGGATCGGGCTCGTAGACCAGTTAGGTTCGTTCGATGACGCCGTCAAAGCCGCGGCCAAGCGTGCCAACCTCGGCGATAACTACGAGGTCACGTTCATCGCGCCCGAGATGACCTGGGCGGAGCAGTTGGCGATGCAGATCCAGGCGTGGGGTGTGAAGACGTTCCTGCCGAAGGGGCGCGATGCGGCCTTGGCGCGCGTGGTGCGCCAGCTCGAGCCGGTCGAGCGTGAGATGGCGCGTTGGGAGCGATTGCAGTCGCGCGATCACCGCTACGCGTACTGCTTCTGTACCGTCGACTAAGGCTAACGACTCGCGTCAATGCAAGGTTGACCAGTCGAGGATCACTTTCCCCGACTGACCTGAGCCCATCGTCTCGAAGCCGCGTAGGTACTCCTGCACCGGAAAATGGTGCGTGATGATCGGGCCGAGATCGAGGCCGCTCTGCAGCATTGCGGCCATCTTGTACCAAGTTTCGAACATCTCACGGCCGTAGATGCCTTTGAGCGTCAGGCCCTTGAAGATCACTTGATTCCAGTCGATGGCGGTTTCGTCGGGTGGAATTCCGAGCAACGCGACACTACCGCCGTGGTGCATCGTGCGCAGCAAGTCGCGTAACGCTTGCGGGTTGCCTGACATCTCCAGGCCCACGTCGAATCCTTCCTGCATCCCGAGCGCTTGCATCACGTCGTCGAGTTTCTCGCGCGCCACGTTGACCGTTCGCGTCGCGCCCATGCGCTGCGCGAGACCGAGCCGGTATTCGTTCACATCCGTGATGACCACATGGCGCGCACCGACGAAGCGTGAGATCGCGACGGCCATGATGCCGATGGGGCCCGCTCCCGTGATCAGCACATCTTCGCCGACCATGTTGAAAGCCAGGGCGGTGTGGGTCGCGTTCCCGAACGGATCGAGGATCGAGGCCATGTCATCGGTGATCGCCGGCGTGAGCTTGAAGGCGTTCACGGCGGGGATCACCAGATACTCGGCGAAACAGCCTTGGCGATCGACGCCGACGCCGACGGTGTTTCGACACAGATGACGGCGTCCTGCCTTGCAATTGCGGCAGTAGCCGCAGGTGATGTGACCCTCGCCAGACACCCGATCGCCCACTGCGAAGCCGCGTACTTCGCTGCCCATGTCGACAATTCGCCCGGCGTATTCGTGCCCGACTGCCATCGGCACCTTGATCGTGCGTTGCGCCCAGGCATCCCATTTGTAGATGTGCATGTCGGTGCCGCAGATCGCCGTTTTGTTGATCTGAATGAGCACGTCGTTTGGGCCCACCTTCGGCTCGGGAATGTCATCCATCCAAATGCCCGGGGCCGCTTGCTTCTTGACTAACGCCTTCATCGAATGACTCCTAACTCACGACCGACCGTGCGAAACGCCTCGATGGCTTGATCGAGTTGCGCTCGCGTGAGCGCGGCAGACATCTGGGTGCGAATTCGTGCCAGTCCTTTGGGCACGACGGGGAACGAGAAGCCAATGACGTACACACCGTGCTCGAGCAACTTGTCAGCCATTTTGCTGGCGAGTGCGGCGTCGCCCAGCATCACCGGGATGATGGGATGCTCGCCGGGCAACAGTTTGAAGCCGAGCGTGGTGAGTGCGCCGCGAAAGTGGCGTGCGTTGTCGAATAGCTGCGCGCGCAACTCGCCCGACTGCGCCACGATGTCGAGCACGCGCACGCTGACCGCCGCGACGACGGGCGGGATGCTGTTCGAAAACAGATACGGGCGCGAGCGCTGCCGCAACCAGGCGATGGCTTCGCGGCGACCGGCGGTGTAGCCGCCACTACCGCCGCCGAGCGCTTTGCCCAACGTACCTGTTAGGAAGTCGACCCTGTCTGCGACACCACAATGCTCCGGGGTGCCGCGACCTGTGGGGCCCATGAAGCCGGTCGCATGTGAATCGTCGACCATCACCAAGGCGTTGTAACGCTCGGCTAAGTCGCAGATCTGTTTGAGCGGTGCGATCGAGCCATCCATCGAGAACACGCCATCGGTCGCGATCAAGCGCGTGCGCGCCGACTGCGTCTTCTGGAGCGCCGCTTCGAGTTCGTTCATATCGCAATTGGCGTAGCGATGTCGTTCCGCTTTGCAGAGGCGGATGCCGTCGATGATGCTCGCGTGGTTGAGCGCGTCGGAGATGATCGCGTCGCCTTCACCCAGGACTGTCTCAAATAGGCCGCCATTCGCGTCCCAGCAAGACGAGTACAAAATGGTGTCTTCATGGCCGAGGAAGCGACTCAGCGCTGCTTCCAGTTGCTTGTGGATGGACTGCGTGCCGCAAATGAAGCGCACCGACGCCATGCCGTAGCCGTAGCGATCGATGGCACGGTGCGCAGCTTCTCGGACGGCGGGGTGATTCGCGAGGCCGAGATAGTTGTTCGCGCACAAATTGATGACGTCACGCTCGCCCGCACGAATCAGGGCTTGCTGCGGGCTCGTCAAGACGCGTTCTGTCTTGAACAAGCCTTGGTCGGCGAGGGCGTCGAGATCGGTGCGGAGCCGAGCGTAGAACGCTGCGCGCGCGTCGGGTGATGAGTTCACGGGTAATCCGAGCGGTCGAAGACGATTCGCAATTATACTCAGGCGAGCATGGCAGCGCGGCAATCGAACGAGTCAGACTCGACGGATTCTGTCGAACCCGATGTGCTACGTATCGATCTGTGGCTCTGGTACGCGCGCTTTTTCAAAAGCCGCAGCTTGGCGACGGAGGCTGTGCAGGGCGGTAAGGTGCATGTGAACGCGCAACGGGTGAAGCCGGCGCATCGGGTTCGTGTCGGTGATACGGTCACTGTGGGCCGCGGCGGCTTCGATCAGGTGGTCGAAGTGCGTGCGCTACCAGAGCGTCGCGGTTCAGCGCCGGAGGCGCATGCGAGCTACACGGAGTCGGCAGCCAGCCTTGCCAAGCGCGAAGCTTACGCTGTGCAGCAACGGCTCGCTGCAGCCTACGCGCCGCGCACGTCGACCCGACCCGACAAACATGAGCGCCGCTCGCTGCGACGCTTGCGCGGCCGCGACGCGTCGTAAGCGCGTGGCCGTTGCCCTCAGACTAACAACCTAGAGACTGCAGTGAATACCACCGACCAACGCGCGAATCGATTGTTCATTTTCTTGGCAGGTTTCTTTCTGACCAACGCGCTGATCGCCGAATTCGTCGGCGTGAAGATTTTCGCGTTGGAGCCGACGCTCGGAGCGCCGCCGTTCGAATGGAGCTTGTTAGGAGTCTCCGGCACGCTGAACTTTACGGCGGGCGTATTGCTTTGGCCGTTCGTGTTCATCATGACCGATACGATCAACGAGTATTTCGGCGTCAAGGGTGTGCGGTTTATCTCCTGGGTCGCGGTCGGTTTCATCGTCTACGCATTCTTGTTTGCCTATTTGACGATTTCGCTAGCACCGGCTCAGTTTTGGGTCGATGCCAACGCTGGCTTGGGTGTGCCGGACATTCAGAAAGCCTACGCGCTGATCTTTGGCCAAGGCATGTGGACGATCGCGGGTTCCGTGATCGCGTTTTTGATCGGACAGCTGGTCGATGTCATGGTCTTCCATCGGATCCGTCGCGCAACGGGCGAGCGTCTCGTGTGGCTACGTGCCACCGCCTCGACCGCCGTGTCTCAGCTGCTCGACAGTTTCGTCGTGCTGTACATCGCGTTCGTGCTCGGGCCACAGAAGTGGCCCATTCCGCAATTCTTGGCGGTTGGAACGGTGAACTACCTGTACAAAATGCTGTGCGCGATTGCGTTGATTCCGTTGCTGTATCTGGCGCGCGCCGGGATTCAGCGGTATCTGGGTGAGCGTGAAGCGGAGCGTCTGCGTCGCGAGGCAGCAGCCTAACGACTGCCGAGCGAATCAGTTCAACAATGCGGCGAGACGCCGCCGCCATCCGGGCACGCGGGCATCGTCGTTGCCGAGCACGGCGAATAACTGCAGCAGGTCTTCCTTGCCGGCGCGCTGGGCGAACGCGCGCTGTGCGCCGCTTTCGGCTAACAGCAGCTCCGCAGCCGCATCCACACTGCCGCCCAGCACGGCACCCGCTGCTCGGGCGCGAATCTGTTGGATGGCATCGGTCGTCGGCGTGCTCGCCAACGCTGCGAAGTGCGTGAGGGCATAGGCGGAACGCACGGTGGGCTCCGATTGTGCTGCAGGCGACAGGCGTTCGAGGATAGCGCGCGCTGCGGCGGTCTCGCCGAGTAAGGCCCGGCAGCGCGCAAGATCGATCAATACGTCTTGATTGTTAGGCTCGGTGGCGAGAATCGTCTCGAGCGCCGCGACAGCACCCGCAGCGTCACCAGCATCGGCTAGCTTGCGTGCCGCTTGGTGCGCGGCCTCGGAGGCCCGCGGCAGGTGGCGTTCGACGAACGCCCGTACCTGCGCGAGTGGCAAAGCACCGACGAACTCGTCGACGACCTTGCCGTGGCGAAAGAGCTTCACCGCCGGGATGCTGCGAATCGCGAATTGGCCGGCGATCGTCGGCTCTTCGTCGGTGTTGAGCTTGACGACGCGGAGACGGCCCGCGAACTCATTGGCGAGTTGGTCGAGCACCGGGCCCAACGCGCGGCACGGGCCGCACCATGGCGCCCAGAAGTCGACGAGCACCGGTACCTGCGTGGATGCCTGCAGGACGTCGGTCCCGAAGGAAGCGGTGGTGGTGGCTGCGGCAGCGGACATGGGCGCGCGATCTCTTCTTGGAAACACTAACGCTCATATAGGGGCGCCCGGCGTCCACTACAAGGGTTGTTGTGTCCTCGCAACGGAAGGTGCTTTTGTGGCGCGCATCCCTATAATCCGCGCGCCAATAACTTCCCCAAGGAGCGGGACATGCAAGGTTTTCTGAAGACGACGATTCTGACGGTAGCTGTGTTGATCGCGAGCACGCCGGTGTGCGCGGAATGGAAAGGCAAGGGCGAGCTCGGCATTGTCTTTGCGCGCGGTAACTCGGATACGGATACCGCCAACGTAAAGCTTGAGATGGCAACCCAGCTCGATCAGTGGAAGCACGGGTTTGGCATCGCCGCACTGCGTGCAGCCAACGACGGTGACAAGACCGCGGAGCGCTATGAGGCCAAATGGCAATCCGACTACAAATTGAGTGAGCGCGCGTACTGGTGGGGTGGCGTGCGATACGAAGATGATCGCTTCAGCGGTTTCGACTACCAAGCGACCGCAACGACCGGTTACGGTCACAAATTCATCGACACCGAGAAAACCAAGTTCAATGGCGAAGTGGGTCTGGGTTATCGCCGGATTGCGACAGTGCCCACTTTGCTGACACCCGGTGAGACGACTGGCGACGCGATTGTGCGCGGCTTCTTGGGTTACGAGACTGCGTTGACTGACACGACCCGACTCATCAACAAGTTCACGGTTGAGGCCGGATCGGATAACACCTTCGCATCGAATGATTTCGCCTTGCAGGTGAAGATGAGCGATGCGTTCGCGTTGTCGCTGGGTCTCGGTGTTCGCTACAACACGGATCCGCCGGCTGGGCTCAAGAAGAGCGACACGCTGACGACGGTCAATCTGGTGTACGCGTTCTAGTATCGATGGCGTTGCTGACACCGAGGGCCTCCCGCGTGAGGCCCTCGGCGTTTTTGGCCCATTTTCAGAACACCGGCACGGAGGGGCGCACAAGACATGCCGTACAATTCCGCTATGTCAAACGCACCCCTTATCACCGCGAGCCATGCCTCGAGTATCGGCCGCGCCATCAACTCTCTCTATCTCGCCGACGAAGAGTCGGTTGTTAGGGCGCATCTCGAGCGCGCGCGGTTGCCGGCGAGCGAGCAGCGCCCGATCGCGCAGCGTGCCTTGTCCTTGGTGCAAACCGTCCGTCAGGCCACTGGAACGGGCGGCGCACTCGATGCATTTTTGCGCGAGTACAGCCTCGCGTCGCGCGAAGGCGTCATTCTCATGTGCCTCGCCGAAGCGCTGTTGCGTATTCCCGATGCCGAGACCGCCGATCGGTTGATTGCGGACAAGATCCCGGCGGGCGCGTGGAGCGAGCATTTGGGCGACAGCGAGTCCGTGTTCGTGAACGCCTCGACGTGGGGTCTGTTGCTGACCGGTCGTGTCGTCTCGCTCGATCGTGACGAAGTGGGCGAGCCGCGGGCTTGGTATGCGCGCCTGACGGCGCGGTTGGGTGAGCCTGTGGCCCGCGCGGCGCTCAAGCAGGCGATGCGCATCATGGGCCACCAGTTCGTGATGGGGCGAACGATCGACGAAGCGTTGAAGCGCGCCGACGGCAAGGACGAGCGAGCGTACCGCTACTCGTTCGACATGCTCGGCGAAGCGGCGCTGACGGCCGCCGATGCGGAGCGCTACTTCGATAAGTACCTGAGTGCGATCGGCGCGGTAGCGCGCTTCGTCGATCTCGAGCAGCCGATCACGCAACGGCACAGCATTTCGGTGAAGCTCTCCGCGCTTCATCCTCGCTACGAGTTCGCGCAGTCGGAGCGCGTCTTGCGCGAGCTCTATCCGCGCGTCGAAACACTCGTACGTGCGGCACGCGACGGCAATATCGCGATCACGCTCGATGCGGAGGAGGCCGATCGTTTGGAGTTATCACTGCGACTCGTCGACCGGCTGCTCGAGAGCGATGTGACTGCGGGCTACGCGGGCTTCGGTCTGGCCGTGCAAGCCTACCAGCGGCGTGCCTACGCCACGCTCGAGTGGTTGACGAATCGGCTTCGCGCATTGGATCGACGCATCACGTTGCGGCTCGTGAAAGGCGCCTATTGGGATAGTGAGATCAAGCGCGCACAAGAACGCGGTCACGCGAGTTATCCGGTGTTCACGCGCAAGCCCAACACCGACGTATCGTATCTTGCGTGTGCCCGTCTGCTGGAATCGAGCACAGACCGAATCTATCCGCAGTTCGCCACGCACAATGCGCACACCATTGCCTACGTGGCGCAAGTGTTCCAGCAACAGGCGGCCCGGTTTGAATTTCAGCGCTTGCACGGCATGGGTGAGGAGTTGTACGCGCCCGTCGTCGGCGGCGGCTGGGGTCGCTTCGCATGCCGCGTGTACGCTCCGGTTGGAGCGCATGAGGATTTGCTGCCGTATTTGGTTCGCCGCCTGCTCGAAAATGGTGCTAACACCTCGTTCGTGAATCGCATCGTCGATGCGAGTCTGCCGGCGGAAGAGGTCGTTGCCGATCCGATTGCGGAAGTCGCCAGCCTCGAGCGTGTCGCGCATCCGCGCATCCCGGCTCCGGATCAGTTGTTTGGTGCCGAGCGACGTAACTCCGCAGGATTCAATTTTGCCGACGGCGCGGCGGTCGATGCGCTGCTGGCGGAATGCGAGCGCGCAGCGCAAACGAGCTGGAGTGCAGCGCCACTGGTGAGTGGTAAGTTGCGTGGAGGGCGCGGCACGCCCGTAATGAACCCTGCTCGCCGAACCCAAATCGTCGGGCACGTAACGGATGCCACGCTTGCTGATGTCGACGATGCGGTCGCGGCGGCACTGGCGCAGCAAGCCGAGTGGGACGCTCTCGGCGGCGCAGCGCGCGCAGAGATCCTCGAGCGCGCCGCCGATTTGCTGGAGGCACATACGGCGCAATGCGTGGCGCGCTGTGTGCGTGAAGCCGGCAAGACCTTACCCGATGCGATTGCCGAGGTGCGCGAGGCGGTCGATTTTCTGCGCTACTACGCGCTCGGAGCGCGCCGTGATTTTGCGCACGAGGTCGCCCTACCGGGTCCGACGGGCGAGCGCAACGTACTTCGCCTGCGCGGCCGAGGCGTATTCGCGTGCATCAGTCCGTGGAATTTTCCGCTCGCCATTTTCGTCGGTCAGGTGGCTGCGGCGCTGGCAGCGGGAAATACGGTCGTTGCCAAGCCGGCTGAGCAAACACCGCTTACCGCAGCGTACGTGGCAGCGCTGATGTTGCAAGCTGGCGTGCCTGCAGATGCGTTCCACTTACTCCCTGGCGACGGCGCAACGGTCGGTGCAGCGTTGACACGCGATCCGCGCATTGCCGGTGTGTGCTTTACCGGTTCGACCGACACCGCGCGTTTGATTGAGCGTTCGCTGGCGGCGCGTCCCGGCGCCATTGCGACGCTCATCGCCGAGACAGGCGGACTGAATGCAATGATCGTCGACAGCTCCGCGCTGGCGGAGCAAGTTGTGCTCGACGTTGTACAGTCCGGCTTCAATAGTGCCGGGCAGCGTTGCTCCGCGCTGCGGTTGTTAGTGGTGCAAGAAGAGATTGCGGATCGCGTCGAGGCCTTGCTCGCGGGCTACATGAACGACTTGAGCATCGGCGATCCGGCATTGCTTGCAACCGATATCGGACCTGTCATCGACCCCGAGGCGCTGGCGATGCTTGAAGCGCATGCGGCGCAGATTACGCGCGGCGCTAAGTGGCACCATCGAGCGCCCCTCGCTGCCGCGGAACAAAGCGCGGGATTGTTCTTTGCGCCGCTCGCCGTCGAGATCGACAGTCTCCTCACGCTCGAGCGGGAAGTATTCGGGCCAATCGTGCATATCGTGCGCTATCGAGCCCGGGATCTCGACAGCATCGTGGAGCAGATCAATGCGCTCGGCTACGGGCTTACGCTCGGCATTCACACTCGAATTGATGGCATCGCCCAGCGTATCGCTCGCAAGGTGCGCGTGGGCAATGTTTACATCAATCGCAACATGATCGGCGCCGTCGTCGGAGTCCAGCCGTTCGGCGGCTGTGGCTTGTCGGGCACCGGGCCGAAAGCCGGTGGGCCGCACTATCTACATCGGTTTGCGACGGAACAAACGATCACGACCAATACGGCCGCGATTGGCGGCAACGCCGGTCTGCTGTCGCTCGCGGCACGCTGAGTCGAGACACACGTATGGCACTCTCGGTTTTCGACATCTTCAAAGTTGGCATCGGTCCGTCGAGTTCGCACACGATGGGGCCTATGCGTGCCGCGAACGCGTTCGTGGCGCAGCTCGTCGCGCGAGGCTTGCTCGATTCCACGGCGAGCGTCACGACGCGGCTGTACGGCTCGCTCGCGTTGACCGGTCTCGGGCATGCCACCGATCGCGCTGTCTTGTTAGGCCTGGAAGGGAATGATCCCGAGTCGGTCGATCCTGATCGCATGGAGACCGACCTGCGACGGATCCGAGAGCGTGGCGAGTTGCGGATTGCCGGCGTGCGCACCGTGGCTTTCGATGAGCCGATGCAGCTCTTGTTCATGAAGTCGGAGCGCTTGCCGCGGCATACGAACGGCATGCGCTTCACGGCACTCGATGCCAATCAGCAACGAGTGCTCGAGATGGACTACTACTCGGTCGGTGGCGGCTTCATCGTGGCCGGGGACGATCCCGGTACCGGCGAAGTGCCACGCGCCACGCCGCCTTATGAGTTCGCGACGGGCGATGAGTTGTTAGCGCTAGCGCGCGCGAACGGGCTGGATATCTTCGAGGTGATGTGGGCGCGTGAACGCACCTGGGCCACCGAGGAGCAAGTGCAGGGCGGCCTGCTGCGTATCTGGCAGACGATGCAAGCATGCGTCGAGCGCGGCTTTCGCCAGCAAGGCGTCCTGCCCGGCGTGTTGAAAGTCAAACGGCGCGCGCCGAAGTTGTACCGCATGCTGTCCGAAAGCGATGGCACGAGCCCGCTCGAAGTGATGGATTGGGTGAATGCCTACGCGCTGGCGGTCAACGAAGAGAATGCGGCCGGAGGCCGAGTGGTGACGGCGCCGACGAACGGGGCGGCCGGAATCGTGCCGGCTGTGTTGCATTACTACCGTCGCTTTGAGCCGGGAGCGAACGACTCAGGCGTGTGGCGCTTCCTGCTCACAGCGGCAGCGATCGGCATGCTCTACAAGCGCAATGCGTCGATCTCGGGTGCCGAAATGGGCTGCCAAGGCGAGGTGGGTGTTGCGTGTTCAATGGCTGCGGCCGGCTTGGTGGCTGCGCTCAATGGTACGAACGAACAAGCCGAGAACGCTGCCGAGATTGGCATGGAGCACAACCTCGGGCTCACTTGCGATCCCGTGGCAGGGCTCGTGCAGATTCCGTGTATCGAACGAAACGCCATGGGCTCGGTCAAAGCTATCAATGCAGCGCGTCTCGCCATGCGCGGTGATGGCAGTCACAAGGTCTCACTCGATCAAGTCATTAGCACGATGCGGCAAACCGGCGAGGACATGCGCACGATCTACAAAGAAACGTCGCAGGGCGGACTCGCCGTGAACGTTCCCGAGTGCTGAAGGCGATCTTTTGAGTAAAGCCAAGCTACAGAATCCCGAGACATCGCTCTCCAGTACTTTCGAGCGCACGGCCGCTGCGATTCAAGACCACTCGGTTACGATCCGCGAGCTGCTGGCGTTGATTGGCGAGCAGGGCCTGCTGTTGTTCTGCATTTTTTTAGCGTTGCCGTTTTTGTTCCCGGTTTCGATTCCCGGCTCAAGCACGGTGTTAGGTGTGCTGATCATGCTGATCGGCTTTGGCGTGATGACCAACACGATCCCGTGGCTGCCCGAACGCTTATTGTCGTACCAGATGCGCTCGACCTTGGTCGTCACGATTTTGCAGAAAGGCGCGGCATTCTTTCGCCGCTTCGAGAAGATGGTGAAGCCGCGGTTGTTGGCGCTGACCGGCAATCCCGTGATCAATGTGGTCAACGGCGCGATGTTGATCATCGTCGCCATACTGCTGTTGGCGCCGCTGCCGTTGATTCCGTTCACCAATACCATTCCGGCGATCGCAATCGTGCTGTTGTGCCTCGGCATGGCTGAGCGGGACGGCGTTGTGATCGCGCTCGGTTACGGCGCGACGATCGCCTCCTGTGCCTACATTGGCGGCTTGCTGTGGGCCGCGTGGCGAGCCGGTGCGGGCTTGAGCGGCTACTTCCAGGGTATCTTTGGCGGCTGAGTTCGTTTCAGTCGTCCAGCTCAAACGGAATTCGCGGCGCATCGTATTGCAGCACCTCGAGCTGTCCCGCGTCGAGTTCGCGCCAGCTCGCGCACTGCGGCAGCCCTAACAACCATCCAGCGGGCTCGAACTCCGGGGCGTGGCCTGACGTCGCTAGGCGTTGTGCGAGTTCCGAAATGCCGGGGTTGTGCCCGACCAACAACACATGGAGCGCATGCGCCGGCACGCTGTGCAGCTGCGTCAGCAGCGAGCGTGGGTCGGCCAAGTACAACGCCGCTTCGAACCGAACGCAGTCTTCAGCTAGCGAAAATGCCCGAACGATTGGTGCAGCCGTCTGCCGAGTCCGCACGGCGGTGCTGACTAACAACCAATCAGGCTTGAGGCCGCGTGCTTGGAGACGGCGCGCCATTTCGGCCGCTTCGGCTACGCCGCGGCGGTCCAGCGCCCGTGACTCGTCGGTGCCGTGGGGGTGCTGCGGCTCGGCATGCGCGTGACGCAGCAATGATAGGCGCAGAGGTGACGCCGCGCTCATGCCGGCAACTCAAGCTCGATCCGGCCGTCGCGCTCTCGTACGTTGAAGATTTTGAGGGGTTCGTAAGCTGGCGGCGTGAGCGCATTGCCTGTCTTCAAACAAAAGCGCGCGCCATGGCGCGGGCACACGAGCTCGGTGTCTTCGATGGGGGCGTCGTCGAACGGCGCGTCGTCGTGCGTGCAGCGATCCTCGAAGGCATAGTACGCATCGGCGACTCGCACGACCTGGATGAAGTAGCCATCGACTTCCGCGCTGATGCGCGCGCTCGCTTGCAGCGCTGCAGCCGGTGCAATCTCAACCCATGTCATGGTGGACGATCAGAGCATGCCGGTCTGGAGCCGCGCCGCTTCGGACATCATGGATTGGCTCCACGGCGGATCGAACACCAACTCGACGTTCGTGCTCGTCACCGTTGGGATGACTTCGAGCTTTTGCTTCACGTCTTGCACGAGTACGTCGCCCATGCCGCAGCCGGGGGCGGTCAGTGTGAGCTTGACATCGATGTGCCGTGTGCCGCCGTCACGCGCCTCGACATTGCACTCGTAGATCAATCCGAGTTCGACAATGTTGATCGGAATCTCAGGGTCGTAGCAGGTCTTGAGTTGTTCCCACGCCAGATTGCGCACGTCTTCTTCCGTGGCATTCGGCGGCAACTCGGGCGCCTTGACGACTTCCTTGCCGATTGCGTCAGCGTCTTCGCCGGCGATGCGAAACAAATTGCCCTCGATATACACCGTGAAGCTGCCGCCCAGCGCTTGCGTGATGAAGCCCGACTGCCCAGCCTTGAGCTTGACTTCGACACCCGCCGGTACGATGACGGCTTTGACGTCGCGATGGACTACAAACGGTTCGTTCTCGCTGCTGCGCATGCGTTCACTCGGTGGAAACACTGTCGGGGCGGCGCTCGAGCGCCGCATTGAGGGTGTGCCAGCACAAGCTCGCGCATTTCACGCGGGCCGGAAATTCGCGGACGCCCGACAGCGCCGCGAGTTTGCCGAGATCGAGCGTGGGCTCGAAGTCATGCTGCGTGAGCAGGTGGTGCACTTCATCGAACACGCGGGCAATCTCCGCCCGTGTTTTTCCCTTGACGGCTTCCGTCATCATGGAAGCCGATGCGGTGGAAATCGCACAACCCTTGCCTTCAAACTTGAGATCGACGACTCGCTCGCCATCCGTCTTAACGGACACGTGCAGCCGATCACCGCAGAGTGGGTTGTGCCCATCCGCCTCGGCATCGGCGGGCGATAGCCGTCCGAAATTTCGCGGCGTCTTGTTGTGGTCGAGAATCACTTCCCGATAAAGATCCTTGAGATCCATCAGCCGAACACCTCACGGGCCTTGGCGAGGGCCGCCACCAGCGCGTCGATGTCGCGTGTCGTCGAGTAACAACCTAACGAGGCCCGCGCCGTGGCGGGGATACCGAAGAACTCCATGACCGGCATCGCGCAGTGATGGCCCGTGCGGATGGCGACACCTTCCGCATCGAGAATCGTGCCGAGATCGTGCGGATGGATACCCTCGAGCACGAACGAAACGACACCGGCCTTGTGGGCCGCTGTGCCAATGATCGTGAGACCCGGGACCGCAGCCAACCGCTGCGTCGCATATTGCAGTAGCGCTTGCTCATGCGCTTGGACGCGCTCGATGCCGAGCTGCTCCAAGTACTCCACGGCTGCCCCGAGGCCAATCGCACCGGAGATGTTAGGAGTGCCCGCTTCGAACTTGAAGGGCAGGGTGTTGTAAGTGCTCTTGGCAAAACTGACCGTCAGGATCATGTCACCGCCGCCTTGCCACGGCGGCATGCTTGCGAGTAACGACTCCCGTCCATACAGAACACCGATTCCGGTCGGCCCGTACATCTTGTGTCCTGAGAACGCGTAGAAGTCGACGTCGAGTGCTTGCACGTCGACGCGCTGATGCGGCACGGCTTGCGCGCCATCGACCAACACAGGAACGCCGGCTGCATGCGCCGCCCGCGTAATCGCAGCGATCGGCAGCACGGTGCCGAGCGCATTCGACACGTGTGCCACCGCAACGAGCTTCGTGCGCGCCGATATCTTGCTGGTCAGGTCGGCGAGCGACACTTCACCCGCGGTATCGATCGGAGATACGACGAGTCTCGCGCCGGTCTGTTCGCACACCAACTGCCACGGCACGATGTTTGCGTGATGCTCAAGACCAGAGATCAGGATCTCGTCACCCGCTTGCAGCCGCGGACGCCCGTAGGATTGCGCAACGAGGTTGATCGCTTCGGTCGTGCCGCGAACGAAGATCACCTCGCTGAGTGACCGCGCGTTGATGAATCGTCGCACCGACTCGCGTGCTCGCTCGAACGCAGTTGTGGCTTCTTGGCTCAGCGTATGAACACCGCGGTGCACATTGGCGTGTTGGTGTCGTTCGTAGTAATCGATGGCGTCCAGTACCGCGCGCGGCCGTTGTGAGGATGCGGCGCTGTCCAAAAAGACCAAAGGCTTGCCGTGGACTCGCCGCGTGAGAATCGGGAAGTCGGCGCGAACCGCGTCGACGTCGTAGCTCGTGCGAATATCGCGGGGTTCGGCGCTCATGTGTGTAGTCCTAACAATCCGTCGAGCTCGGCGATATCCGCGAAGCGGCCTGCGAGCTGGCCCTCGATCTCGCGGCGCAACGCGGTCGGCTCAATCTGTGAAATGGCATCTTCGAGGAAAGCCCACTTGAGTAGCCGTTGGGCGACGTCGCGTTCGAGGCCGCGCGAGAGCATATAAAACAGCATGGTGTCGTCGAGCTTGCCCGCCGTCGCACCATGCGATGCGCTCACCTCATCGGTATAGATCTCGAGCTGCGGACGCGCCGCAATCTGCGCCTCTGGCCCCGCAAGCAAGCTCTTCAATGATTGATCGGAGCGCGCGCCGCGCGCCGCCTGGCGCACGATCATTTTGCCGTTGAACGACACTTGGCTGCGGCCACCGGCGATTCCGCGGTAGAGCTGCCGAGTGGTGGCCCCAGGCGCAGCGTGATCGATCTCGGCGAACAGATCGAGAACTTGCGTGCCATCGCCAATGGCAGCGGCGACGAAGTCGCACTGCGCCGCGCGGCCGGCCAACGCCACGCGCACCGTCGAGCGAGACGCGTTACCGCCGGTCGTGAGAAAGCGCAGTCGATACTGCGCATCACGGTCGATACGCGCGGTCAGCGTGTCCACCCAAGTAGCGCCGCTCGCGAGCGCTTGCCAGCGCACGTGGTTTACGACGGCGTCCGCATCGATGTCGAAACGCACCACGGCATTCGTGAGCGTCGTCGTGCCCGGCGCGCTCAAGTGCCGTTCGACGAGTGTGAGTTGCGAGCCCGGCGCCGCATGCACGGCCACGCGGGGATACGCGGTTGCGCGCGCCGCCTGCGCGGTGGTGATCGACACCACTTCGATGCACTGACGCGCGCCACTCGGTACGTCGATGCGCAGAGCATCCAGCGCAAAGACATCGCTGAGCCACGCGAAGCGCTCGTCCGTCGAGTCTCGCAGCGAAGTCTGTGTCGCCACCCGGGACACGCGCAAACCCGCAGCCTCGCTCGTCGCCGTGGATGCCATCGGCGCGAGCACACCATCGACCAGCGTGAAGCGCGTGAAGTCGGGCAGGGCGGGTGGCAGCAGGGCAGTGTCGAACTGTGATGCCTGGGTCGGAACAAACGTTGCGCGATCGATCGCGCGCAAGTTGGCATACCGCCAATTCTCATCGCGAGTCGTGGGCAAACCTGCATCGCTCAATGCGGCGAGCGCCTCAAGTCGGCGTTCGCGCGGCAAGACGCTGTCGGGCAGTTGCGCGGCGGCGGCCGCGTGCTCGCTCCGAAGCTTGTCACTGAGAGCCGCGATTGCCACGTCAGGCCGCCTCCAGCACCCAGTCGTAACCGCGCTTCTCAAGTTCGAGCGCAAGAGAGCGATCGCCACTCTTCAAGATCTTGCCACGCGCTAACACGTGCACACGGTCCGGTACGATGTGCTCGAGCAAGCGCTGATAGTGGGTCACGAGAACGATCGCACGGTCGGCGCTCTTCATGCTCGTCACGCCTCGCGCCACGACCTTCAAGGCGTCGATGTCGAGTCCGGAGTCGGTCTCGTCGAGCACGGCCAGGGTCGGCTCCAGTACCATCATCTGCAAAATTTCGTTCCGCTTCTTCTCACCGCCTGAGAATCCTTCATTCACGCCGCGCGACAAAAAGGCCTCATCCATTTGCATCAGCTTCATCTTCTCGCGCACGAGCTTCAGGAATTCGAAGGCATCGACTTCCGGTTGGCCGCGAGTCTTGCGAACCGCGTTGACCGCCGCCTTCAGTAGGTAGACGTTGTTGACGCCCGGAATCTCAACGGGGTACTGGAATCCGAGGAACAGACCGGCGCGCGCGCGCTCTTCTGCGGGCAATGTCAGCAAATCCTGGCCGCGAAACTGGACCTCACCGCTCACGACTTCGTAGCCCGGGCGGCCCGCCAGCACATAGCCTAGCGTGCTCTTGCCGGATCCGTTAGGCCCCATGATGGCGTGCACTTCGCCGGCTGCCACTTCGAGCGACAAGCCGTTCAGTACCTTCTTGCCGCCGACCGTGGCGACCAGGTTCGTGATCTTCAACAATGCAGACATGCGAATGATTTCCGTGTGGACCGACGCTTAGCCGACAGCACCTTCGAGCGTAACGGCGAGGAGATTTTGGGCTTCGACGGCGAATTCCATCGGCAGCTCTTTGAATACGCTCTTGCAGAAGCCGCTCACAATCATGTTGACGGCGTCCTCTTGGCTGATGCCGCGCTGCAAGCAATAGAACAACTGCTCCTCGCTAATCTTCGACGTCGAGGCTTCGTGTTCGACGACGGCGGTGGGGTTTCTCACCTCCACGTACGGGAAGGTATGCGCGCCGCACTGGCCCCCCATCAAAAGCGAGTCGCATTGCGTGAAGTTACGCGCACCGTGCGCCGACGGCAGGATCTTGACGAGCCCTCGGTAGGTGTTTTGTCCGTGGCCGGCGGAAATGCCTTTCGACACGATCGTGCTCTTCGTATTGGCACCGATGTGAATCATCTTGGTGCCCGTGTCGGCTTGCTGGTAGTTGTTAGCAGTGGCGACGGAGTAGAACTCGCCGATCGAGTTCTCACCGCGCAATACGCACGACGGGTATTTCCAGGTGATCGCGGAGCCGGTCTCGACTTGGGTCCAGGAGATCTTGGAATTGCGGCCGCGGCACTCGCCACGCTTCGTGACGAAGTTGTAGATGCCGCCGACGCCACGCTCGTCGCCGGGGTACCAATTCTGTACCGTGGAATACTTGATCTCCGCGTCGTCGAGCGCAACCAATTCCACCACGGCTGCATGCAGCTGATTTTCGTCGCGCATCGGCGCCGTGCAGCCTTCGAGATAGCTCACATGGCTGCCAGCGTCCGCGATGATCAACGTGCGTTCGAACTGGCCTGTCTTCGCCGCGTTGATTCGAAAGTAGGTCGACAACTCCATCGGGCAGCGCACGCCCTTCGGCACGTACACGAACGAGCCGTCGGAGAACACGGCTGAGTTCAGCGCCGCGTAGAAGTTGTCAGTGTGCGGCACGACGGTGCCGAGGTATTGCTCGATCAACGCGGGATGGTTATGCACCGCCTCGGAGAAGGAGCAGAAAATGACGCCGGCCTCGGCCAGCCGCTCCTTGAACGTGGTGGCGACCGAAACGCTATCGAACACGGCATCCACGGCGACGCCTGCGAGTCGCGCGCGTTCGTGCAGCGGCACGCCGAGTTTGTCGTAAGTCTCGAGTAGCTTCGGATCGACTTCAGACAAGCTCTTGGGCCCGTCTGTCTTGGCCTTCGGCGCCGAGTAATACGAGATCGCTTGAAAGTCGATCGGCTTGTAGTGCACGTGAGCCCAACGCGGCTCACGCATCGTGAGCCAATGCTCAAAGGCGCGCAGCCGCCATTGCGTGAGGAACTCGGGTTCGTTTTTCTTGCGCGAGATAAACCGCACCACATCGGGGTTGAGCCCCGGGGGCAGCGTGTCCGAATCGATATCGGTGACGAAACCGTGCCGGTACTGACGACCGACAAGCGCGTCGAGAGCGGGCTGTTCGCTCATGGCAGAGCCTTTCCGCTGCGTGTTGCGAGGCGAAATTCCCGATCAAGCGCGAGCCGCGGCAGTGCGGCGTCGAGCCCGGCGAGTTGCGCCAAGGTCACGTCTTGCAATGAACGCCGTATCGCCACATTGAGGCGTTGCCACGTGCGACTTACACGACAAGCGCCTTCAATTTCACAGAAGCCGGCGCCCGCTGCGCAATCCGTCAGCGTGACCGGGCCCTCGAGCGCATCGAGAATCTGCGCCGCACTGATCTCCGCAGGAGTACGTGCGAGTTGATAGCCGCCGTGAAGCCCCCGAACCGAGCGTACGAGCCCGGCGCGCTGCAGCTTTTTCAGGAGCTTCGCTGTCGTGGGAGCGGCAATTCCAGTCGATTCGGCGAGCGAGGCCGCCGCAAACACACGCGACGCATCCTGCGCCAGCGTCCCGAGTAGCACGGTGGCGTAGTCGGTCAATTTGCCAATACGGAGCATCAGGGGGCCTGCGTTGAAACTGGGACCATTTTAGTACGGATTAAGGATAAGTCCAAGTCGGCAGGGGCTCTGCGGGGCGCTTTTGGTATCCTTCGCGCCCTCATTCAGTGGAGGTTGTATGAACCGTAACGATCTGGCGAAAGTGGCGCAGGCAATGGTGGCGAAAGGTCGCGGCATCTTGGCCGCCGACGAGAGCACGAGCACCATCAAAAAGCGCTTCGACTCGATCAAGCTCGAGTCCACCGAAGAGCACCGCCGCACGTATCGCGAGATGTTGTTTACGGCTCCGGGTGCTGCGCAGTACGTCAGTGGCGTCATTCTGTACGACGAAACGATTCGCCAGAAGTGCAAGGACGGCACGCCGTTCCCCGAGTACCTCGCCAAGAACAACATGATCCCGGGCATCAAGGTTGACGCGGGCGCAAAGCCGCTCGCCGGCTTCCCGAATGAGACGATCACCGAAGGCCTCGACGGCCTGCGCGAGCGCCTGATCGAGTACTACAAGCTGGGCGCCCGCTTTGCCAAGTGGCGCGCAGTGATCGACATTGGTGATGGGATCCCGAGCCGGTTCGCCATTGCCGCCAACGTGCATGCGTTGGCGCGGTACGCGGCGCTGTGCCAGGAACAAAACATCGTCCCAATCGTCGAACCGGAAGTGTTGATGGACGGTGGTCACTCCATCGAGCGTTGCGAGGAAGTCACGAGCGACGTGCTCCAACAAACTTTCCACGCGCTAGCCGCCCATCGTGTTTACCTCGAAGGGATTGTGCTCAAGCCGAACATGGTGATCTCGGGCAAGAAGAACGCGAATCGCGCGTCGCCGGAGCAAGTGGCTGAAGCCACCGTACGCTGCTTGAAGCGCTACGTGCCGTCGGCCGTGCCGGGTATTGCCTTCTTGTCGGGCGGGCAGAGCACGACGGAAGCGACGCTGCATTTGTCGCTCATGAACAAGCACTCCCTGCCGTGGAATCTCACGTACAGCTACGGCCGCGCGCTGCAAGATTCGGCGCTCAAGGCCTGGGGCGGCTCACCGGCTAACTACAGCGCGGGTCAAAAAGAGTTCGCAAAGCGCGCGAAGCTCAACGGCTTGGCCACACACGGCAAGTACGAGAGCGCGATGGAGAGCCAAGCGGCCTAACGGCTGCGCTGTGGCCGATGTGTAACCTTGAGACCACAGCGTCAGCATGAGTTCTGAGGAGTCGGCGCGCGTCACGGATGCCGTCATCGAAGTGCGCGATGTGCACTATTCGGTGGGTCGGCGCGCCATCTTCTCAGGGCTCGACATCGTCGCTCGGCGGGGTCGCATCACGGCGATCATGGGTCCGTCGGGCACCGGCAAGACCACACTACTCAAGCTCATCACGGGCCAGATCCAGCCGCAGCAAGGGGCGGTCCGTGTGTGGGGTACCGACCTCGCCACACTCGGCACCAGCGGCTTGTTTGCCCTGCGGCGACGGATGGGCATGCTGTTTCAAAACGGTGCATTGCTCACCGACCTGGATGTCTACGAGAACGTGGCTTTCCCGCTACGTGCGCACGCCAACTTGCCGGAGTCGTTAGTACGGCAACTGGTCCTGACCAAGTTGCATGCCGTGGGCTTGCGCGGCGCGGCTTACATGATGCCGTCCGAACTCTCAGGCGGTATGTCGCGGCGCGTGGCGCTGGCGCGCGCAATCGTGATGGATCCCGAAATCTTGATCTACGACGAGCCGTTCGTGGGCCTCGATCCGATCTCGATGGGCGTGATCGTGCGCCTCATCAAGCAAATGAACCAGGCGTTGGGCATCACCAGCATCGTCGTGTCGCACGACGTACAAGAGTTGTCTGCCATTGCCGATGACAGTTTCCTGTTATCGCAGGGCAAAGTCGTCGCGTCGGGGAGCCCCGAGGAGCTGCATCGGAGCAACCTCGAAGTAGTTAGGCAGTTCATGGCCGGTATTGCCGATGGGCCTGTGCCGTTCCATTACCCGGCGCCGGATTACTACACACAATTGCTGTCCGAGCCCGAGCGATGACCATCGACGTAAAGCCCGATAGCGCGCCCGTGCGCGGCCTGCGTCGTGTCGGCGCGGTCGGTGTGTTTCTGGGTCGTATCTTGTGGCAGATCCCCGGCGCATTGCGCTTGCCGGGCCTCATCGTGGCGCAAATCTACAATGCAGGTGCGCGCTCGCTTGTGATCATCATGTTGGCGGGGTTATTCGTCGGCATGGTGTTAGGGCTGCAAGGCTTCGATCTGCTGCAGCGCTTCGGCTCCGAGGATGCATTGGGCGTTGCGGCTGCGCTGGGCTTGCTGAAGGAGCTCGGGCCGGTCGTCACCGCGCTCTTGTTTGCTGGGCGCGCGGGTACGTCGCTCACGTCTGAGATCGGCCTGATGCGCGCGACCGATCAGCTGACCGCAATGCAAATGATGGCGGTTGATCCCGTGCGACGCGTGGTCGCACCGCGCTTTCTGGGCGGTTTGGTTGCAGTGCCCTTGCTGACGGCGATCTTCAACGTCGTTGGCATCTTCGGCGCGCAGCTCATCGGTGTACAGCTGATGGGCGTCGACGTGGGCGCCTTCTGGTCGCAGATGCAAGGCGCGGTGCAACTCGACGACGTCATGGAAGGCGTGATCAAGAGCTGCGTGTTCGGCGCGGCCTGCAGTCTCGTCGCGGTCTACGAGGGCTACCACGCCGATGCCACAGCCGAGGGCGTGGGTCTTGCGACGACACGCACGGTGGTGACGTCCTCCGTACTCATCTTGTTACTCGACTACATTCTGACAGCGGCTTACCTGTGAGTATCTGGCCATGAAAAATGCTCGTTCGCTGGAAATCGGTACTGGGTTGTTTGTGTTGCTCGGCTTCGCAGCCTTGTTGTTTCTCACCACGCAACTGCCGGGCAGTGGCCTCAAGTTGAGTGGCGCGGGCAGCGGCTATTTGTTGTCGGCGCGATTCGACAATATCGGCGATCTGAAGGAAGGCTCCCCGGTCACGATGGGCGGTGTGCGCATCGGCGAGGTTGAATCCATTGCGTTCGATTCGACCGAATACAAAGCGGTAGTCGACCTGCGGATCGAGAAACAATACAACCGCATCCCGGATGACAGCGATGCCTCGATCCAGACCGCGGGGCTGCTGGGCGGGAAGTACGTCGGGATTGGAATTGGCGGCTCGGAAACCTTCTACGAGGACGGCGGTCAAATAGAGTTTACGCAGTCGGCGATCGTGCTCGAGAGCCTCGTCAACCGCTTCCTCGCGAATTTCGCGAACAGCCGGTCGAGTGGTGGCGATTCGAGTGAGAGTGCCGCAGCGCAAGGAGAGGAGAAGAAATGATGTTGGCGAATGGCAAGGCGTTGGTCATGGCGGTGGCAGTGTTCGCTGCGGCGCCCGCGTTCTCGCAAACCAAGGTCGTGGACGCGAGTGGTCCCGGGCAACTGATTTCGTCGTCGTCGAAAATCATGCTCGACGAGATCAGCACGCGTCGCGCCGAGTTTCGCAAGGACCCCTCGAAGCTGTACAAGCTGGTCGATGAAACGCTGTTGCCGTATTTCGATACGGCCTTCGCTGCAGAGCGAGTGTTAGCACGTCACGCTGCCACGGCGACGCCGCAACAACGCAAGCGTTTTGTCGATGCGTTCTACAAATCCTTGCTGTACCAATATGGCGATGCACTGGTCGAGTTCACGCCCGATCGACTGGAAGTGTTGCCGGCGCGGTTGAATAAATCGGGTACGGGCGCCACGGTGCCGACCAAAGTGCGTCGCTCGAATGGCGAGACGATCCCCGTCAATTACACGTTGCGCAAAACCGCCACGGGCTGGAAGGCCTGGGACGTCACGATTGAGGGCATCAGCTACATCAAGAGTTTCCAAGAGGACTTCGGTGCGGAGATTTCGCAGAAAGGTTTGGACGCCGTCATCCAGCGGCTCGAAGCCAAGAATGCGAAGTTGGCGCCTGCGGCGGTCGCGAGCAAGACTTGAGCGCGACCTGTCGCATTGAAGTGCAGCCCGACGGCCGCGTGCTCGTCACGGGCGAGCTGACCTTCGCAACGGCCCGTGAGGCGCGTGGCACTGGGCAGCGCCTGCTGCGCGCGCAACCACCGAATCAAACAATTCGCGTCGATTGCAGCGGGATTGAAAAAAGCGACAGTGCGGGGCTTGCGGTGTTGCTCGATTGGCTCGGCACGGCGCGCAGCGCCGGCCAGCGACTCGCGTACACAAACCTGCCGGCACAGATCATTGCCATTGCTGAAATCAGCGAGCTTGACGAGCTGTTAGTGAGCCCTAGCTAGCCGACCAACCGCGCAGACTATTGCTGCGGTGGCTCCGCTGGCGGTTCTGCGGCAGCGTCGCTCGTGGCCGAATCGTCGGTCGGCGCATCGAGCATTTCCGTTTCTTCCTCGGGCGGCGCTTCGATCACATCGCCATCCCGCACCTGGTACTCGCGCCTCTGCAGCCACGCGTTACGAATGAATGCGTACGGGTCGAATACGCCTTCGAGCTGTCGTTCGACATCCATGATTCGCGACCGACGATCGACTAACTGAATCGCATTCAGACCGATGCTCACGCCACTATCGTCGGTGTAGTTAGACGGATCGGTCGCGCGATCGAGCACGGTGCCAAAGCTGTCGCGCACCGACGAGGGCCCGAGGAAGGGCAGCACGACGTAGGGGCCCGAGGGCACACCCCATTTGCCGAGCGTCTGTCCAAAGTCTTCGTCGTTCTGCTCGAGTCCCGCCGCGGTGGCTGGATCGAGGATGCCGCCTAGGCCCAACGTCGAGTTCAGCACGAAGCGTGCGCCGTCGCGGCCAGCCTGTCGCACTTTCCCTTGCAGCGCCGCGTTCACGACCGTGCCGGGATAGGTAAGGTTGCTTAAGAAATTCGACACCCCCGTCCGCACGGGCTTCGGTGCGACGGCGCGATAGGCCTGCGCCAGCGGCTTGGCGAAACCCCGATCGACTGTATCGTTGAAGCGATACACGCTGCGATTGAACGATTGGTAGGGATCGCGGCTGTCGCGCGCGCCTTCCGGCACGGTGACGCAACCGGTGGCAGACAGCGCGAGAACGGCAACCAGCGTGGCTGGGAGTAGGGTGCGAATTGTGTGACGCATGCCTGCGGAATTGTAACTGATGGTTGGGGGCGCTACGGCCCGTCTTGCGGTTCTGGGTCGCGGCGGGCTGCCCGCCGGCGATCGCGCGCGAGCACCTCGCGTACCTCATCGAGGCGCGCTTGGAATCGACCGCGTTGCACATTGTTCAAATTGGGCGAAGCCAAGGCCAATTCCAATTGCTTTGCCGACAGTTGCAGATCGCCACCGGCAATGTGGTACTCGCTCATGTAGTAGTACGCGTCCCCGATGTCGCCAGCGGCGCTCGCGGCCAGCGCCGTGAAGCGAATCTGCTCGGGTGTCGGGGCGACGTTGTTGAACAGGTCGAGCAGCAGAGAGTGCGCGGCTTTCGGGTTGCCCGTCTTCAGTAACGCCTCGGCGTAGCGAATCGTGAGCGGCACGTTGCGCGGCGAGATTGCGAGCGCGCGCTCGAAGACGTTCAGCGCCGCCTTCTCGTTACCTGCGCGCAACTGCGCCTCGCCGAAAGTGGACTGGATCATCGGGATCTGCGCGTACGTAAGCGCGAGCGTTTCGAACTCCGATAACGCTTCGAGTGTTTGACCCGCAGCGAGTGCTGCGAGTGCGGCGCCGTAGCGTTCGCCGACCGTGAGGGAACGCGCCTGGCGCCGCGCTTCATAGTATGGCCGCACGTCGGCGTCGCTTGGCCCCGCAACCACGCGCAGCCGCTCGCGCGCGAGTTGGTAGCCCAAAGATTCTGGTTGCACAATGGGCGAGAGCTGCATGGCACGCGACCGCGATTCGGCGATGCGGTTCGTCGTGACAGGGTGTGAGCGCAACAGCTCAGGTACGCCGCGCCCTGCTAGGCCCGCGCGTCGGCCCATCGTCTCGAAGAAATCTGGCATGGCGTTTGGATCGAAGCCCGCCGCTGCCAGAAAGCCGATACCGACGCGATCGGCTTCGTACTCGTTGGCGCGCGTGAAGTTGATCGACTGCTGTGCCGCCATGCCTTGCGACATCGCAATCGCACCTTGCATCACATCGCCGCTAGCACCGGTCGTCGCGCCAATGATCAACGCTGCCAGCATCGCAGCGGCCGCAGCCATACTCTGACGGCCTTGCGCCTGTAGGCGCCGTGCGATATGACGCTGTGTGACGTGCGCGATTTCGTGTGCGAGCACGCTCGCGAGCTGCGCCTCGTTAGTCGTCGTGAGGATCAGGCCATGGTTCACGCCGATGAATCCACCCGGCAACGCGAAGGCGTTGATTGTGGGATCGCGCACTACGAAAAACTGAAACCGCTGGCCATTCTCGCCGCTCGCATGGGCGCCGATCCGCGCGCCGAGCGACTGTAGATATTCTGTGGTTTCGGGGTCGTCGAGAATCTGGCCTTGTTCCCGTAGCTGCCGGACCACCATCGCACCGATTTGGTATTCCTCGCTTTGCGTGAGCACGGAACTCGCGGGACTGCCGATGTCCGGTAAATCGGTGGGAGCCTGCGCCTGCGCGCTGGCGGCGCCGGTGAGCAGGGCGCTCAGCGTCACAATTCGGAACACAGCTCCGCAGCGCGCCATCATGTCAAATGGGAAGTGAAATTGGCCAAGCACATTGAGCTGAGACAGAGGGGTCGGGCGCCGGTTCCGTCGGCCGGCTACAAAGTCTCGGACGCGTAATCGGCGAGCCGCGAACGCTCGCCGCGCACCAAAGTGATGTGACCCGAGTGCGGCCACCCGAGGAAACGGTTGACCACGAACGTCAGGCCGGACGTGGTTTCAGTGAGGTACGGCGTGTCGATCTGCGCGATGTTGCCGAGGCAGACGACTTTGGTGCCTGGCCCCGCGCGCGTCACGAGCGCTTTCATCTGTTTCGGCGTGAGATTCTGCGCCTCATCCAGGATGACGTAGCGATTCAAAAACGTGCGCCCCCGCATGAAGTTCAACGAGCGAATCTTGATGCGATTGCGCAGCAAATCGTTCGTCGCTGCGCGGCCCCAATTGCCGCCCTCGGTGCTCTTGGTGAGCACTTCGAGGTTATCCATGAGCGCGCCCATCCACGGCTCCATTTTTTCTTCCTCCGTGCCTGGGAGGAAGCCGATGTCCTCACCCAACGGAATGGTGACGCGCGTCATGATGATCTCCGCGAAGCGATTCGCGTCGAGCGTCTGCGCGAGACCTGCGGCGAGTGTGAGTAATGTTTTGCCTGTGCCCGCCGGTCCGAGGATCGTGACGAAATCAATCTCGGGATCGAGCAACAAATTGAGCGCGAAGTTCTGTTCGCGGTTGCGCGCGACCACACCCCAAACATTGTGGCGGTCGGACCGATAGTCACGAACCAGCTCGAGTGTCGCTTTACCGTCGTGAATGCGCCGAACGATCGCCTCAATGCCGTTCGGCGCATCCTCGTAAACGAACTGGTTCACCTGCAGCTCGCCCACCACCAGGCCGGCCACATCGTAAAGCGTGCGATCCGCCTCTTTCCACGAGCGCATGTTCTTGCCGTGCGATTCCCAAAACGTCGCCGGCAAAACGCGCGTGCCAGTCGACAGCACGTCGGCGTCCTCGATCGTCTTGTCGCTCGTGTAGTCCTCGGCGTGCACGCCGACGACCGACGCTTTGATACGCAAATTGATGTCCTTCGACACCAAAGTGACACGCGATTCGGGATGCAACGCCTGCAACGCGAGCGTCTGCGCCAAAATCGCGTTGTCGGATCCGTGGCCCGGCAAATAATCCGGCAACGCACTCGAGAGCTGGCGCGTTTGGAAAAACAGGCGGCCCGAGACGGGCTTCTTTTTGCCGTGCTTACTGACCAGTGCCGACGGCAGGGGCAGACCGCGGTCGATCTGTTCTTTCGTCGCATCGCGCATCAAGTCGTCGAGGAAGCGACTCACTTGGCGCACATTGCGCGAGGCTTCGGACATGCCTTTCTTGTGCGTGTCGAGCTCTTCGAGGACGACCATCGGCAAGTAGATGTCGTGTTCGTCGAAACGGAAGATTGCCGTCGGATCGTGCATCAGCACATTCGTATCGAGCACGAACAATCGGCCAGACGTCTTCGATCGCGGTTTCAAATCAACTCCAAGCCGTGTGCTCGAGCGAATCTTCGGCAGCGGTTGCGCGGAGCGGCGGCGTCAGAGTGCCTGCGCCGCGGCGAGCACCTCGTCCGCATGGCCGTCGACTTTCACTTTGCGCCATTCTTTGACGAGGACGCCGTTCGCGTCGAACAAGAATGTCGAGCGCTCGATGCCTAACACCTTCTTGCCATACATGTTCTTTTCCTTGATGACATCGAACAGCTTGCAGAGCTTTTCGTCGGTGTCGGCGAGGAGTTCGAACGGCAGCTTTTCCTTGGTGCGAAACTTTGCGTGTGACGCGCAGCTATCGCGCGAGACGCCAATCACTTGTGTCTTCGCTTTCTTGAACGCAGCGCTCAGGTCGCGAAAGTTCTGGCCTTCGATCGTGCAGCCCGGTGTCATGTCCTTGGGGTAGAAATACAGCACGAGGTTCTTGCCGAGTGCGTCGCTCGATTTCCACGCCGTGCCATCCGATTGCGGCACGGAAAAACTGGGGATCTTCTTGCCAACGGCCACTTTACTCATGGGTTAGTCCTGGGAGCGCAGTCGAGATCAAGGCTTGACGGGCTCGAGAATCGCGTCGAGATTCATCGAGTCGCAAAAGTCGAGGAACTCCTCGCGTAGTTGTGACAACTGCACGCGCTTCGGCACGTTCGCGATCATCTGAATCGCGAACATTTGCGCGCCCGTATGCGGAGCCGGGTAGGTGCGGGTTGCGACTTCGGCGATGTCGATGCCGCGCGAGGCAAAAAAGCCGGCGAGTCCCGCAACGATGCCGGTCTGATCGAGGCATACCGCATCGACCGAGTAGGGGATCATTTCCGCGCGCTGTGCCTTGGGCTCGGTGCGACGCACGTGCACCGTCATCGTGCCGTCACTCGCGAGTTTGTTGAGCTCGCCCTCCAAGCGCGCCAACGAATGCCAATTGCCCGACACCAGCAGCAACATCGCGAACTCGTTACCCAGCGCCGCCATGCGGCTCTCGCTGATGCTGCCACCGCTGTCTGCGATGACCTTCGTCAGGTCATGGACCATACCGGTCCGATCGCTACCAATTGCAGAGACGGCGAGATGCTGTTTCATCGGGGGCGTGGGCTCGACATAGGCGTTCGTCACAAGGTGCAAAGTGTACCCGTCAGCGCTCCCATTGCGTATGTTTTGTCGCTTGCAGAACGCGTTCGCGCGCCCGTACCATGGCCTACTCCCCTCGGCTTCAAGGGCGCAATTTCCCGATGTTTTCTGGCAGCATGGTCGCGCTGGTTACCCCGATGCGGCCCGACGGCGCGATTGACTATGCAGCATGGGCGCGCCTCATCGAATTTCACCTCGCCAATGGCACATCGGGCATCGTGGTCGGCGGCACGACCGGGGAATCGCCCACCTTGAGTGATGCCGAGTTGCGCGAGCTCATTGTGCGCGCCATCGAACACGTGCGCGGTCGGTGTGCGGTAATCGCGGGTGCCGGCACTAACAGCACTGCCACCACAGTGGAGCGCGCGCGCTGGATTTCGGCGCTCGACGTGGCAGCGTTGTTGATCGTCACGCCAGCCTATAACAAGCCCACGCAAGAGGGGCTCTACCGGCATTACGTCGCGGCAGCCGAGGCGAGCCGCGTGCCCGTGATGTTGTACAACGTGCCGGGTCGTACAGCGGTCGACCTGTTGCCCGCCACCGCAGCGCGCCTGTCGCGTGTGCCGCGCATCGTGGCGCTCAAGGAGGCCGTGGCAGACCCGGCTCGGGTTCGGCAACTACTCGCGGACGCTGTAGCGGGGTTCACCGTGTTGAGTGGCGACGATTTGACGGCGCGCGAGGCCATCGCTGCCGGCGCGAGGGGTGTGATTTCCGTGACGGCCAACGTCGCGCCCAAGGCGATGGCGGAAATGGTTGCGCTGGCGCTGGCGGGCGACGCAGCCGCAGCGGCGCGCGTCGATGCTCGTTTGACGCTGCTGCATCGAAACTTGTTCGTTGAAGCGAATCCCATTCCCGTCAAGTGGGCCCTGAGTAGCATGGGGCTGATCGAGCGCGGCATTCGTTTGCCACTGACGGAGTTGTCGGCGGGGTATCATGCGGTCGTGATCGAGTCGCTGCAGGCGGCTGGTATCACCGTGAACTCCTGAGGTCCCGCGTAGGTCTAGTGCACATGAAGTTACTCAGTCGATCTGTCGTCATGCGGTCCGTCGTCGTGGGTGCGATGCTCACGTTGGCGGGTTGCGGCGCGTTCCGTGTGTCGTGCAACGACACCTCCACCTACGCAGCATCGCAGGACTTGCCGCCCCTCAAGGTGCCCGTCGGCTTGGAAGCGCCCGATACGCGCTCCGCGCTCAAGATCCCACCGCTCGCCGAGCCTGAGCGCGCGCGCGCGGACTCGGAGGGGTGCCTCGAGAGTCCGCCGCCGTACAGCACGCCGCGGGCGGAGCCCAAGAAGTCCTGACAGGTTGGCTGGGTGTGCAGCGAGTGCCGTTTCGATGGCGCGCTGCTATCATTCGCCGCGGTCTGACGGACGCGGCAGACCCGGGTTCGTTTCGAGGTTAGGTAATCTCGATAAGCCGTTGAAATATTTGAACTCGGAGAGATGGCCGAGCGGTCGAAGGCGCTTGATTGGAAGTCAAGTAACATCGCAAGGTGTTCGTGGGTTCGAATCCCACTCTCTCCGCCACTTCGCTCGGGGCACGGAAGGTCAATGGCAGTCCGTATCGGTTCCTTCGCGACGACTAACCGTGAATCCCGTCAGGCCCGGAAGGGAGCAGCGGCAGCGGCGATGTTGGGTGCCGAAGTCTAAGCTGGTGCGGGCTGCCTCCATTTCATGAGCTACACCGCAATTGCACGCAAATGGCGACCACGCCGCTTCGCGGAATTGGTTGGCCAGGAACACGTTCTGCGTGCGCTCGGCAACGCGCTCGATCAGGGCCGCGTGCATCATGCGTTCTTGTTCACCGGCACGCGTGGTGTCGGCAAGACGACGATCGCCCGCATCCTCGCCAAGAGCCTCAATTGCGAGCGCGGCGTCACGTCGAATCCGTGCGGCGAATGCGCATCGTGTCGTGAGGTTGATGCCGGTCGGTTCGTCGATCTGATTGAGGTTGATGCGGCCTCGCGGACCAAAGTCGACGACACGCGCGAGCTGCTCGACAACGTGCAATACGCGCCCACGCGCGGCCGCTACAAGGTGTATCTGATCGACGAAGTGCACATGCTCTCGACGAGCTCATTCAATGCCTTGTTGAAGACGCTCGAGGAGCCGCCGCCGCATGTGAAGTTTCTGCTCGCGACCACCGACCCGCAAAAGGTCCCCGTTACGGTGTTGTCGCGCTGTCTGCAGTTCAACCTCAAGCGCTTACCGGTGGCGTTGATCGTGGGCCGCATGCAGCACATTTTGGAAGCCGAGAAGATTCCGTTCGAGCCAGCGGCGCTCAAGTTGTTAGGACAAGCCGCCGATGGAAGTTTGCGCGACGGGCTTTCGCTGCTCGATCAGTTGATCGCCTTCGGGGGTGGTTCGGTCACTGAGGTTGCAGCCCGTTCGATGCTGGGCTCGATCGATCGCGAGCACACGGCAAAACTGGGGCGCGAGCTGGCTGCGGGCGACGCTGTCGCGTTGCTGGCGGCAGCGCGTTCGCTCGAGGATTTCTCGCCGGATTACGCGCAAGTTTTGGCAGATTTGGCGTCGCTCCTGGAGCGCGTCGCGCTGCGCCAAGCGGTGCCCGCCGCCGAGTTCGACGATGTGTTCGATCCCGAGTTGATCGCCGATCTGGCGATGCGGATTGCGCCAGAGGACGTGCAGCTGTACTACCAAACAGCCATCTTGGGGCGGCGTGATTTGGCGCTCGCGCCGGATCCGCGGACCGGTTTTGAAATGACTCTGTTGCGGATGCTCGCGTTTCGGCCGCTGGGGAGCGGCAGCGAGCGTGCGGTGCCCACTCCGCCCACACGTGTTGCGCAAGCGCCTGCAACCCCCGGTAGTAGCGCCGCGACGCTTGCGCCGACGGAGTCATCGGCCACCTCACACGGCACTCGCATCGAGCTGAGTAGTGAGGCGTGGCTCCAGGTCGTGGCCGCACTCGACGTGGGCGGCGCCGCGCGCCAGCTCGCGCAGAACTGTGGTTTCGTCCGGCGCGCTGGGAACCTGGTGACCTTGGCGCTCGATCCGCGCAATTCACATATGGCAACCCCTGCGCAGCAAGAGCGGCTGGCGCAGGCGCTGGGTGCCTATGTCGGTGAAACGTTGCGCATCGAATTCACGCAAGCTTCGCCCGATGTCGCGACGCCGAGCCGGGCGCGTGAGCGCGCCGAAAATGAGCGGCTCGATCAAGCGCGGCGCTCGCTCGACACCGATCCGACGGTGCAAGCTTTCAAAGACCGCTTTGGTGCGACGTTGCTCGAAGATTCCGTGCGACCCGCCAAGCCGTGATCGATTCAGTTTGTTAGTGGTAACTGTGAGGACATGCGATGCGAGGCAATATCGGCAACATGATGAAGCAGGCGCAGGCACTGCAAGCGAACATGCAGAAGGCGCAGGCCGAGATCGCGAACCTCGAAGTCGTCGGTGAATCCGGCGGCGGCATGGTCAAAGTCACGATGACTGGGAAGCATGAGGTCAAGCGTGTGACGATCGAGCCGCAAGTGATCGGTGAAGATCGCGAGATGCTCGAGGATCTCGTGGCTGCTGCGATCAATGACGCGGTCCACAAGGTCGAGGTGGCGTCGCAGCAGAAGATGTCGAGCGTGATGGCCGGCATGCAACTGCCGCCCGGCTTCAAGATGCCGTTCTGAGGCCTGCACAGCACTCATGAAACACGCTCCGGCGCTCGCGCGCTTGATCGACGCCTTGCGCACCTTACCGGGGGTCGGGCCCAAATCGGCGCAGCGCATGGCGTTTCACTTGCTGCAAGAGGGGCGTGGTGGCGCACGTTCCTTAGCGACTGCGCTCAGCGAGGCGCTCGATGCCGTCGGCCGGTGCAGCCGCTGTCGCATGCTGACCGAGAGCGAGTTGTGTTACGTGTGCTCCTCGCCGCAGCGCGACGACACGCAGCTGTGTGTCGTCGAGTCGCCATCGGATTTTATGGCGCTCGAGCAATCGGGAGGGTATCGCGGGCGGTACTTCGTGCTGATGGGACATTTGTCACCGCTCGATGGTATCGGGCCCGAGCAACTCGGCATTCGCGCGCTCGAATCGATACTGGATTCTGGCGTCATTCGTGAGTTGATCGTCGCGACGAATCCGACCGTCGAAGGCGAAGCGACCGCACATTTCTTGAGCGAGATCGCGCGGCGCCGGCAAATTCGCGCGACGCGCATCGCGCACGGTGTCCCGATCGGCGGCGAACTCGAGTATGTCGACGGCGGCACACTGGCGCACGCCTTGGCAGGGCGACAATCGATCGGTTGACGAGTTGTTAGCGACCGGGCCGCTGCATGGCGACAAGGTCGGTGTACAAGCGGCGTAGGCGCCGGTAGCTTTCGTAGCGGCGCGCATCGACCGCGCCGCTCGCAACCGCAGCGACGATCGCGCAAGCGGGTTCTTGCAAGTGTTTGCAGTCGCGGAAGCGGCACTGTGGCGCGAGGCGTGCCACCTCCGGGAAGCCTAAAGTCGCCGCATCGAGGCGCTCGATCGCAGGAGCAAAATCGCGTACGCCTGGCGAGTCAACGAGATTGCCACCCGCAGGCAGTACATAGATCTTCGCGCTCGTCGTGGTGTGCCGGCCTTCGTCCTCGCGTGACAGCGATTGCGTGGCAATGGGCGTCGCGGGTAGCAACGCGCCGACGAGCGACGACTTCCCCACGCCCGATTGGCCGACGAACGCGCTGGTGTGGCCGGTGAGCGCAGTGGTCAGTGACTCGAGCCCGAGTGCGGTGCGCGAGGAGCACACCAGCACACGATAACCGGCCGCCTCGAATGCGCTGCGTTCCTCGGGCGAGAGAGCTGGCGCGCCCAAATCGGCTTTGTTGTCGATGATCAGAGCGGCGAGCTGCGCCGAGGTCGCGGCACACAAGTAACGATCGAGTACGAACAGATCGGGTTTCGGTTGTGACGCCACGACCACGACGAGTTGGCTCAGGTTCGCAACGACAGACTCGCTACCACCGCGGGCGTTGGCGCGCGCTAACAAGGTGTTACGTGGTAAGGCCCGGACAATGTGATGCGCCGCGTGCGCGGCGTCGTACTCACATTCAACGAAGTCGCCACAGACGATGTCTTGCTTGCGGCCGATCGGTCGTGCGTCGACGATGTTCCCGTCGGGCAGACGTACGCTGAAATGCCGGCCATAAGCAGCAATGACTTGGGGAAAGGCGGGCGACTGAGGTTGGGTCACGGGTGCGGAATCGAGCAGCGCGGGCGAGAGGGTAGCCTCTGGTAGACTCGCGCACAACCGCAGACTGACGAGCACTGCATGCCGAGCCGCGAACATCTCATTTGGATCGATCTTGAAATGACCGGACTCGTGCCCGAGTCGGACGTCATCATCGAGATCGCCACGATCGTGACCGACGCCAATCTCGAAACCGTGGCCGAGGGGCCCGTCATTGCGATCCATCATCCGGATGCGGTGCTTGAGCGGATGGACGAGTGGAATCGCAAAACGCATGGAGCGTCCGGCCTGATCGAGCGCATCCGCGCCAGTCAGATCGATACGGCCAGTGCCGAGCGGCGCACGTTGGAATTTCTCGCCGCACACGTCGAAAAGGGCGCCTCGCCAATGTGTGGCAACAGCATCTGCCAGGATCGACGCTTTCTCGCCCGTCACATGCCAGAGCTCGAGCGTCACTTCCACTATCGGAACCTGGATGTGAGCACATTGAAGGAACTGGCACGTCGTTGGGCGCCCAGTGTGTTGGAGTCGTTGGTCAAGCGCGGCTCGCATCTCGCGTTGGCCGATATCGAAGATTCGATCGCCGAATTGCGTCATTACCGACGGCACTTGTTTGCCGCTCCTTTCACCGGAGAGCCGCTTGGGCTCGATTGACGATCTGCCGACCTTCGCCGATGTCATCGCCGCGGCGGGCCGCATCGAAGGGCTGGCGCGGCACACACCAGTGATGACGAGCGACGCGTTCGATGCGCGTTGCGCGCGGCGCGTGTATTTCAAGTGCGAGAACTTGCAACGCGGCGGTGCGTTCAAATTTCGCGGTGCCGTGAACGCCGTCAAGCAGCTCGATCCGCGCAGCTCGCCGATTGTTGCGACACACTCGTCGGGGAATCACGGCACGGCCGTCGCACTGGCGGGCCAGGCACTCGGCTTTCAAGTGCGCGTCGTGATGCCGCGCGACTCGTCGCGCACCAAGTTGGCGGCCGTCGAGGCAGCGGGCGGCGTGGTGATTCTCTCGGAGCCCGGAACGGCAGCGCGCGAGGCTGCGCTCGCCGCGCTGTTGCAGCGTGAGCCGGCCGCAGTGGTTCACCCGTTCGACGATTCGCGTGTGATCGCGGGGCAAGGCACGGCAGCGCTCGAACTGCTCACGGCGGTGTCGGGCTTGCAAGTCATTGCGACGCCTGTCGGTGGTGGCGGCTTGATCGGTGGCACCGCGATCGCGGCGAAGTCGTTAGTCCCTGCAATCCGCGTGATCGCGGCAGAGCCTGCCGCCGCAGACGACGCGCAACGTTCTTTCGTGTCGGGTGAGCGTCAGTCGGCGGGCGTGCCGCAGACCATTGCCGATGGTTTGCGCGGTTCGATCGGCGCGCGCAACTTTGCGCTCCTGCGTCAGTTCGTCGATGACGTCGTCACCGTGTCGGAGGCTGAAATCGTCGCCGCGATGCGCGTCGTCCTGGCGGACCTGAAGCTATTGATCGAGCCGTCGTCGGCGGTCGTGGTCGCTGCGTTGCTCGCAGGTCGCATCGGGCACGCGGGCGAGCGAGTCGGCGTGATTCTTTCGGGCGGCAACGTCGACTTGGATGCGTGCCCGTTTCTGAGCGGCCGCGCTTAGCCTATTTTTGCTGCGAGAGGAACAGCCAGGTCTCGACCACCGTATCGGGGTTGAGCGAGATGCTGTCGATGCCTTGCTCCACTAACCACTGAGCGAGATCGGGGTGATCCGACGGGCCTTGGCCGCAGATGCCCACATATTTGCCGGCCTTGCGGCACGCGCGAATGGCCATGGCCAACATCGCCTTCACAGCATCGTCGCGTTCGTCGAATAGCTTGGCGACGATGCCAGAGTCGCGATCGAGACCGAGCGTGAGCTGCGTCATGTCGTTCGATCCGATCGACATGCCGTCGAAGTACTCGAGATAACGGTCGGCGAGCACAGCGTTCGTCGGCAGCTCGCACATCATGATGACTTTGAGGCCGTTCTCGCCGCGCTTCAGCCCATTGGCGGCTAACAACTCTGTCACAGCTTTGGCTTCGCCGAGCGTGCGCACGAATGGCACCATCACTTGCACGTTCGTCAGGCCCATTTGCTCGCGGACGTACTTCAAGGCCCGGCACTCGAGCTCGAAGCAGGGGCGAAAGGTTTCGTCGATGTAGCGCGAGGCGCCGCGGAATCCGAGCATCGGATTCTCCTCCGACGGCTCGTACAAGCGGCCGCCGATCAAGTTCGCGTACTCGTTCGACTTGAAGTCCGAGAGGCGCACGATCACGGGCTCGGGAGCGAAAGCAGCGGCAATTTGGCTGATGCCCTCAGCCAATTTGGTGACGTAGAAGCCTACCGGCTCGGAATAGCCGGCCATTTGCACGCGAATCTGTTCGCGCGTATCGGCATCGAGCTTGTCGAACTCCAGCAAAGCCCGCGGGTGGACGCCGATCATGCGGTTGATGATGAATTCGAGCCGCGCGAGTCCGACGCCTTTGTGAGGAATGCTCGCAAAGTCGAATGCGCGATCGGGGTTGCCGACGTTCATCATGATTTTGACGGGAATAGGCGGCAGGGAGTCGAGCTCAATCTGCTTTTGCTCGAAATCGAGGGCGCCTTCGTAAACGTACCCGGTGTCACCCTCGGCGCACGATACCGTGACATCTGCGCCTTCGCGAATCGTTGCAGTGGCGTCGCCGCAGCCGACGACGGCCGGAATGCCGAGCTCACGCGCGATGATCGCGGCGTGACATGTGCGGCCACCGCGATTCGTGACGATGGCCGAAGCCCGTTTCATCACGGGTTCCCAATCCGGATCGGTCATGTCGGCAACCAGCACATCACCCGATTGCACGCGCGCCATTTCCTCGACATCGCGAATGACGCGTGCCGGACCGGCGCCGATGCGCTGTCCGATGCTACGACCGGTTGACAAGACCTTCGAGCGTTTCTTCAGCGTGAAACGCTGAATCGTGCGACCGACACGACTTTGGACGGTTTCGGGACGCGCCTGCAGGATATAAATCTCACCCGTGGCGCCATCCTTGCCCCATTCGATGTCCATGGGTTGTTTGTAGTGTTCCTCGATGATCAGTGCTTGCTTGGACAGCGTCACGAGGTCGGCGTCGGTGACCGAGAACTTGGCGCGCTCCGCACTCGGCACATCGACGGTACGCACGCGCTGTGCCGACCCTGGCTCCGCGTACACCATCTTGATGGCTTTGGCGCCGAGATTGCGGCGCAAGACAGCAGGCTTGTTGGCGCGCAACGCAGGTTTATAGACGTAGAACTCATCAGGGTTCACGGCACCCTGCACGACAGTTTCGCCCAGCCCGTAGGAGGCCGTGACGAACACGACGTCGCGAAAGCCAGAATCGGTATCGAGCGTGAACATCACGCCGCTCGCGCCCAAGTCGCTACGCACCATGTGCTGCACGCCGGCGGACAACGCAACCGCGTTGTGATCGAAGCCTTGGTGCACGCGATAGGCAATCGCGCGGTCGTTGAACAGCGACGCAAACACTTCGTGCATGGCCGTCAGAATGTTTGCCTCGCCGCGTACATTGAGGAACGTTTCTTGTTGCCCGGCGAATGAGGCCTCGGGCAGATCCTCCGCCGTCGCCGAGGAGCGTACTGCGACCGCGATATCGCGCCCGCCGCTCATCGCGCGAAAAGCTGTTAGCACGGCATTCTCGAGTTCGGGTTGGAACCGAGTCTCCAAAATCCATTGGCGGATCTGGGCACCGGTCGCGGCGAGTTTCGTGACGTCGTCGACGTCGAGCGTCGCGAGAATCGCGCGGATCCGCTCGTCGAGTGCGCCTTGCTTGAGGAAGTCGCGGTAGGCCTGTGCGGTGGTCGCAAAGCCGCCCGGCACCTTGACGCCCAAGCGCGTCAGTTGACCGATCATCTCGCCGATCGAGGCATTCTTGCCGCCCACGACCTCAACGTCGTGCATCTTGACGGATTCAAACGGAAGTACGTAAGCGTTCAAGCAAGCTCCCTAAAGAGGCGTTCACCTTGCGATGCAGAGCGCGCTTTGGAACACTGCGAGCAGCTGCGCGAGCGACGTGGGGCAAGGTTGTGGGCAGAAGAACCGTTTTTTTCGTGTCCGACCAGACGGGTGTAACCGCCGAAACGATGGGTCATACATTGCTGACCCAGTTCGAGGGTCTGCAAATTCGCGCCGAAACTTTGCCATTTGTATCCACCCCTGACAAGGCGCGCGAAGCCGTTGTCCGAATCAATCGTGCCGCCGCGGAAGAGGGGGTCCGAGCCATCGTTTTCAGTACACTCGTGCAAGATGATTTGCGCGATATTGTGAAGCAGTCGAACGCGTTGTTTTTGGACTTTTTCGATGCCTTTGTCGGGCCGCTCGAGCACGAGTTTGCCGTTCGGTCGTCGCATCGCACGGGCCGTGCGCACGGTATCGCCGATTTGAACGCCTATACAACGCGCATCAACGCGACCAATTTCGCGATGGCAAACGATGACGGAACGAGTCGGGACTACGGGCACGCCGACGTCATCCTGACGGGCGTCTCGCGTGTGGGCAAGACGCCCACGTGTTTGTATCTCGCCTTGCAATACGGCATCTTCGCCGCCAACTATCCGCTGACCGACGAGGATTTGGAATCGTCGCGTTTGCCTCCTGTGCTCGATTCGCATCGGCGTAAGCTGTACGGCCTGACGATCAAGGCCGAGCGTCTGCAACAGATTCGTCACGAGCGACGACCCGATAGTCGTTACGCGTCTGCCAAGCAAGTGCAATACGAACTGCGCACGGCCGAGGCGCTGTTCGACCGCTATTCGATCCCGTTTCTCGACACGACCGAGTGCTCGATTGAAGAGATCGCAAGTCGCATTTTGGCGAAGACTGGTATCGAGCGACGCTTGCGTCCGTAAAAAATTGTGGCGCACGTCGCGTTGGCCCGACTTTTGCGCCTTGCACTCGTGCCACGCTTCGTTATATTCAAGTCGTCATGACCCATGTCGTCGACATCGATTGCCTGAGGCTCGTTTCGTGGCGCGCGAAGCCGCGAAGCTTCGTCGCGCTGATGTCGCTGTACGAAAGCAATTATCTGCGGTTGCAGCAGTTGGTGGGGCCGTTGGCTCAGCTTGCCGGTGAGCGCGTGTCACACGTCGTCGACGACTGTGACGTGCGTCTCACCGTGACCGAAAGGACGCCCTATACAACGGCGTGCGAGCTCACGTGCGTGTTATCCGAGCTTGCTGGCGATACCTATCCCGATCTCGCCATTCGGATTTATCACGATGCAGCCTTGGTCGAGGCGCAGCATTGGAGCGTGCGCCACGAGCACGAGACATTGCGTCGGTTGCGTGCGGCAGCGGAGCGTGAACTGGATCAGCGCTGGGCCCGGAACATGATGCTAAATAAGTGGCTGGAGTACTGCATGGATCGGGGACACTCGTTCCGCGTCTGACGCACTGAAATCGTGCGGCCGGCGCGCAACGGGCGGAGCCCGAAGTGTCGCCCTGGCGCATGAAAGCGTTATCTCAAATTCCGTTCTTGAAAGAGCCACCCGCCACACCGCCTCCCGATGACGAGCGGGTCGTTGAGCTCTTTCGTAGCCGCAACGAAATCAAGAAGCAGTACGACGATCTGCAAGGCGAGCTCAATAAGCAGCGCGATCGTCTCAAGCAACAGGAAGCCGCGACGCAGCGCGTGCAAGAAATTCTCGATGCACTCGAACAGCGCTTGACGAGTGCCGAGACGGGTTATCCCGCACTCGCGTTCTATCACCTGCGCAGTCTGTGGGTGTGCGGTCGCAAGTTGCTCGAGGAGTTCGTTGCGGATCTGGCAAAGAAGCAAGAGGAGCGCGAACGCAAGAGTCATGCGTTGGCAGGCAATCGCCGCTTGTTCGGTGAACGCCAATTGCTCGAGACGCAACTGCGCGCGGCCGAGACGGAAGTCGTCGATGCCCGCCAGGCGTTACAGAACATCGCGAAGCAACTCGAAGGGCTGCAACGCTTCTGGCACAAGAAGCGACGCGCTGCGGTCGAGGCACTGCGCCCAGGTGCAGCGCAAGCACTGGCTGATGCAGAGGAGCGGCTCGAAAAGGCGCGTGCCGATGTGGCAGCGCTCGAGAATCGCGCCACCGAGGACTTCCCTGGTCTTTCGGTCGAGACGCGGCGCGCGATCAATTTGGCCGCGATTGCTTACGCCGAAGTACTCTGTTCGCGCTTGCTCAAAACGCCGTTGTTAGCACTGGCCAAGGCGGCTTATGGCCGACGCGAAGTAGCGGATGATTACGGCACGCCAGCCGAATGCACGCGCTTGATGGAAGACGTGCTGCGCGCCAAAGCGGTGCTTGAGGTGCGCAATGGCTTGATGCAAGAGGTAACGCCGCGCGTCGAGCGTTTGAAACGTTGCGCGCGCTACCGCAATGAAGCCGAAACCGTGCCGGTCGCCGAGTCCATTTCAATTTCCGAAGGTGATGTGCTCGAACAGAAGCCGCAAGGCGCCGTCGCAGGACGGCTGCCCAATGTGATCGCCGAGGACTCGTTCGATTTGTTCCGCGTGCTACTGCGCTGAAGCTGGGCGCGTTACGCGCGTTTTGTCGATCAGGCGGCGCGTCGCTGCGATCGCATCGTCGATCCACACGTAGAACATCGGCACGATCAACAGCGAAACTGCCGCACCGAAGGCGAGGCCACCCATGATCGCCCGCGCCATCGGCGAGTACGACGGGCCGCCGATGCCGACGGCCAATTGCGCGTCGCCAAAGGCAAGCGGCGCGAGGCCGAGCACAGTGGTTAGCGTCGTCATCAAGATCGGACGCAAGCGGTCACGGCCTGCCTGCAAGATTGCGGCGGTGCGCTCGAGCCCTGCATTTCGAAGATCGTTGATGTGTGCCACCAGCACGATGCCGATGTTGACGATGACCCCCATCAAGATCTGAATGCCTATCAGCGCCATGAAGGTCAGAGTCGTACCCGTGGCAAACAGCGTCCAGAAGACTCCCATGATTGCCATGAAAATCGAAGTAATGATCGACACGGGCATGAACGTCGATTCGAACAGTGCGGCCATCACCAGGTAGATCATCGCGAGGGCGAACAGCAGGTTGATCAACATAAACTGCTGTGTCTCGTCGTCGTTCTCGACCCCGCGACCAAAACTCCACGAGTAACCCGCGGGCAGTTGGTAGTTGCCGAGCAACGCTTCCACTTCCTTGCGCACCGCCGGCAGCGTGCTGTCGGCGCGTACGGTGCCGCTGACGCCGATCGACGTCATGCGGTTCGTGCGCTGGATCGCGCGCGGGCCGCGCGTGATTCGCAGATTGGTCACGGCGCCTAACGACACGCGCGTGCCGTCGGGCAGGAACAACGGCAAGTTTGCGAGGTCGTCGATCGTTTGCCGATCGTCGGCGCGAAACGCGAGACGCATCGTGAGCTCACGATCCGGGCCGCGAAACTCCCGCAGTCGATCGCCGCGCAGTGCTGCCGCAACACTGAAGGCAACATCCCGCGGCGCAAGGCCGAGGGCGGCTGCCCGCTGGCGATCGACGATGATCTGGACTTCGTCGTCGCCGTCGCGGCCATCGGCGCGCACCGATTCGAGTCCGGGGACGGTCGCGAGAATCCGCGCGACATCGGCGCCGAGCGCAGCGAGTCGTTCGCTCGAGTCGCCCGTCAACTCGATGCTGAAACCTTGCGAACCCCCCGCGTCATCAAAGTCGAAGCTTGGCTTGCCAATCACGATCTCCGGCAGATCCTTCATCACGAGATCCTTGATCTCGCTTGGGGAGAGTTTGGCGCGCTCCTTCGGATTCAAGATCAGCACGGTCGCAGCAAATTCCGAGTCGTAGCGCGAGTAGAGACTGGCGATGTCGAAGCGCTCACGATTGTCGCTGAGGTATTGCTCAATCTTTTGCACGGCACCTTCGACCCGCGCAATCGGGTGCTGGCCTTTCAGCTTGTACTCGATCACCAGCTGGCGTCCCGCATCTTGCGGCCACATGTCTATTTTGAGCAGCTTGCCGGGCATCGCACTCGAGGCGACCAGGAGCCCGATCGTGGCCGCAGTCGCTGCGAACAGAATTGCCGCCGTTCGCTTGCCATGGCGCAACGTGCTCTCGAGCACGCGTACGTAACGGTCCTGCAGGCGACTGATGAAACTGCCTTCCGCTTGAGCGGGTGGCGCCGGGAATCGAGACGTCAGCATCGGAATCAAGGTATGCGCGATGATCAGCGATACAACCATCGCAACGACGATTGGAATTGCGACATGCGAGAGAAATATCGTGGCTTGGTTGCGCTCGCCGAACACGATGGGCAGGAACACGACAATAGACGTCAGTGTTCCAGCGAGTGTTGCGATACCTACTTCACGAACCCCGGCTAGCGTGGCGGCAATCGGTTGGTCTGGTTGGCGCTGTCGATAGCGAAACACGCTCTCGGTGACGACCACGGCGTTATCGACCAGCATGCCGATCGCGAGCATCATGCCCATCATCGACATCACGTTGATGGTCAAGCCGACGAAATACATGACCGCGAGCGTCGCGAGCAAGCTGAGTGGAACCGCCAAGCTCACGAATAGGGTGGTTGGCCAGTGGCGCAGAAACGCGTACAACACGATGAGCGCAAACAGGCCGCCGAGCACGCCCGATTCGCCGACGTCGCTGAGCGAGCTACGAATCGCCTCGGCTTGGTTGTCGATGACGTAGATCGTGACGCCTTGCATCTGCGGCAGTGTGCGTGCGTTGTCGACCACTTCGAGCACACGATCGACCACCTCGACAACGTTCGATTGGGTCGATTTGAATACGTCGAGACCGACGGCCGGTTTTTGATTCAAGCTGCGGCGAATCGTGAGTTCCGGGCTGATCAATTCGACGTCTGCCACGTCGGATAGGCGGACGTTGCCCTCGACAACCAAGTTGCGAATCTGGTCGAGCGAGGTGAGTTCACCAATCGGGCGCACCGACAAACGCTGTCCGTCGCTCGTGATCTGCCCGGCGCTAACGGAAAAGTTGCTGCGTTCGAGCAAGCGCACCAAGGCTTGCGTGTCAATGCCGTGCGCGGCCACTCGCGCCGAGTTCACGAGGATGCGAATCTCGCGCGGCTCGACACCGGCGAGCTGCACGCGAGCGACGCCGTCGATGCGCTCGACCGGCTTCTTCAGGAAGCGCTCGAGCACGTCGTACTGGGCCGATAAATCTTGATCGGCGGAAATGCGGATCGTCAGGATCGATTGATCGGCCGACGATGCCGTGAACATCAAGATACGATTTGCAGCACGTGGCAACTGTTGGCGAATCGAGTCGAGTTTGGTGCGCACTTCGAACGTGGCGGCATCGATATCGGTACCCCAGTCGAACTCGATTTGAAGCTGGCCACTGTCGCTGTTAGCTGTGGAGCGGATCCGCTGAATACCGGGCAAGGTCGCGAGCGCATCCTCGATCGGCTCGATGATCACTTCTTCCACTTCCTCGGGTGTCGAGCCAGGGTAGGGCACTTCGACTGCCATGAAGGGAAAGGTGACGTCGGGAAACTGCTCGAGCGGCAACAACCGCGATGCCATGAGGCCGATCACCGTCACGGCCGCGAACACCATTGCAACCGATACCGGGCGCTTCAATGACCACGCCGTGTGTATCATCCGGCGGCTCCCGGTTGCAGAGCCGTGGCGGGCGCGCGTTCGCGCCGATCGAGCGTGGCGTAGAGCACGGGAATGACGATCAACGTCAGGAACGTAGCGATTGTCATGCCGCCGATGACGGTGATGGCCATCGGGCGACGAATTTCAGCACCTTCGCCGAGGCCGAGTGCCATCGGCAACAGGCCTAACACGGTGCTCAAGCTCGTAATCAAAATGGGGCGCAAGCGCGTGCGCCCCGCAAGCACGATTGCTTCGAGTTTCTCGAGACCGCGCTCGCGGGCTTGATTGATCGCATCGACCAAGACGATGGCGTTGTTCACGACAATGCCGGCTAACAAGATGAGGCCGATGAACGCGACGGCATTCACGGTGGTGCCCGTGAGGTACAGCGCCCAAATCGCCCCGATCAAACCCATCGGGATCGTGAACAGGATGACGAACGGGTGGAGCAGCGACTCGAATTGCATCGCCATCACGATGTAGACCAGGAACACGGCCAACGCGAGCGCGAGCAGCATCGAGCGAAAGCTCTGTTGCATTTCGTCGCTTTGGCCGGCCACGGTCGCCGTGATGCCCGCTGGCATAGTCGCGGTGGCGAGAATTTCGCGCGCAACTTCGGTCGCTGCACCCAGATCGTCACTGGCCGGATTCGCAGCGAGAATGGCAACGCGCTCTTGATTGGCGCGGCGGATCTCGGCGGGCCCCGTTGCGAGGCGGACGTCGGCAACGGCCGCCAGTGTCACGGGCCGCTCGGCTCCCGGATTCACCACGAGGCTGCGGACTTCCTCAACCGACGCTGCGCGGGTGTCGACACTCCGCACGAGCACGTCGATCTTCTTGTCTTGCCAGCGATACCGGGTGGCAACGTCCCCGCGCACGCTCGCGACGACTCGATCTGCGATGTCGCGCACCGTCAGACCGAGTTGGGAGGCGCGTTCTTGATCGAACACGATTTGGATCTCGGGATTCCCACCCTCGACCGTCGAACGGATGTCGCGAAAGGCGCCAGAGCGCACCATCGCCGCTTGAATCTGGTTCGCGGCTTGACTCAGGTTCTCGAGTTCATAACCCGACAGCACGATCTCGAGCGGCGTCGCAAGCGTGAAGAGCGCGGGCCGAGCGAACTCGTACTGCACGCCCGGGAGCTGATCGAACTCGCGCCGCAGCGCTGCGAGCGCGACACTTTCCTCGATGGCTCCTGCGGGCTGGCGCAACACGATCGACAATTCGCCGGTGTTCTCGCCCGATTCGGTTGGGTTCGCATCGAGCCGATTGCCGGTGCCCGAGACGGAGTAGGCGCGCTCCAGATTCGGTAGCTGCGTGGCAGCACGTTGCGCGCCCTGCATGACACGGTCGGTGCTATCGAGCGGTGACCCGGGTGCCAAGCGCAGCTTTGCGGTGAACTCACCTTGGGACATTTGCGGGATCAGCTCGGTACCCAGGCGCGGCACTAACAACAATGTGATCAATAGCGCACCGAGTGCCACGGAGATGACCAGCGCACGCGCTTGCAACGCGGCGCGGAGCGCAATCGGATAACCCGTCTCCAGCCGCAGCATCGCTGCTTGGACAAAGGCGACGGCGGGCGCTAACACGAGGCCGCACACGTCGGCGAACGCGCCGGCCGCCGTGCGCAACACTCGCGCGAGCGGCAAGCACACGAGCCGCAGCAGATAGAACAGGAACCACGGTGCTAGCGCGAGCCAGAATAGGGGCTTCGGCCAACGCGCGCCGAAGCGCGGGCCGCGCAGGACATCGCGATTCGCCAGCGCATAGCGAAAATCTCGCATACGACTGGCAAGGCCCGCGCCGCGCGTTGCCAAGTCGCGGCGCAAACTTGCGTCGGCGCTGGCGTCGACCGAGTAAGTCGTCATGTCCGCGCGCCAGGCCGCGAGCATCGGCACGAGTGTCAAGCTCACGAGCAGCGACACGATCTGCGCAAATGTCACCGTCAACGCTTGATCGCGAAACAACTGCCCGGCAATGCCGCTCACAAACACCATTGGAAAGAACACGGCAACTGTCGTCATCGTCGACGCGGTCACGGCCATCGCGACCTCGCTCGTGCCTTGCAAAGCGGCGTCGCGCGGACTCAGTCCTTGCTCACGCTTGCGAGCGATCGCTTCGAGAATGACGACCGAGTTGTCGATCAACATGCCGACCGACAAGGCGATACCGCCGAGCGACATGATGTTGAGCGTCAAGTCGAAGCCGAACATCAATACAAAGATTGCGATGACAGTGACCGGAATCACGATGCTCGCCACGAGCGTGGCACGCGCATCGCGTAGGAACAGGTACATCACGATGACGGCCAGCAAGCCGCCCCAGATCGCAGCATCCTTTACTTCGGCGACCGCGCTCGAGATGAATTTCGATTGGTCGTAGACCGGACGTAGTTCGACACCCGGCGGTAGCGACTTGCGCAACGCGTCGAGCGATTTCGTGACGGCTTCCACCAGTTGCACGGTGTTCGCATCGCCTTCCTTGTAAACGGCCAGCTCGATGCATTCGTCGCCATTCAAGCGCGTGATCGCGGTTCGATCCTTGTAGCCGCGCTCGACACGTGCGACGTCGCGCAGATACACCGGCTTACCGTCGACAGTCGCGATGACGGCATTAGCCATGTCTTCGAGCGATTCAAACTCATTGACGGTGCGCACGAGGAAGCGTTGCGTGCCTTGTTCGAGCCGCCCGCCCGACAGGTTGACGTTTTCGGCACCGAGTCGCGCGGCGACTTGTGCAACCCCGAGTTTCAATTGCGCCAAGCGCTCTTGATCAACTTGGACTTGGATCTCGTCCTCGAATCCGCCACTCACCTTGACGGCCGCCGAGCCCTCGATCGACTCCAAATCTGGCTTCAATCGATCATCCGCGAAACGGCGTAAGGACTTGAGACGCTCCTCCGCCGATGCGGCATCACCGGCATTGCGGGCATCAACGAGCGCAAGGCGCAAGACGGGCTCGGTCGATGGATCGAAGCGTAGGATGATCGGCCTAACAGCTTCATCGGGTAGTTGTACGAGATCGAGGCGTTCCCGCACATCGATGCCAGCGAAGTCCATGTCGGTGCCCCAAACGAACTCGAGCACCACGTCCGATTGGCCAGACCTCGACACGGACCGCACGGATCGAACATTGCGAATGACGCCGGCGGCTTCTTCGATCGGCCGCGTAATCAGGTTCTCCACCTCGAGCGGTGCCGCGCCAGGAAGCTCCGTGCGCACCGTGAGTGTGGGGTAGGAGAGATCGGGCAGTAGGTTGACCTTCAGTCGGCCGAGCGACACCCAGCCAAACAGGAACACTGCTACTGTCGCCATCGCAATCGTGACGCGACGGCGAATCGCAAAGTCGACGAGACTCATGTCGGGCTCCCAGCCGGCTTAGCCAGCTTTGGCGGTCGCGAGCGATACAACGCGCACGGCGTTGCCATCCTTGAGGCCATTCTGGCCGACGACGACGACTTGCTCCGTCGCACTGATGCCCGACGTGATCTCCACGTTGGCGCCGTTCGACAACCCAAGAACGACCTCGCGCTGTCTAGCTTTGCCGTCGGCGACCACGAAGACGGTCGTCTGCCCATCGGCTTCGAGCATTGCTGCACGCGGAATGGTGAGTGCATTCGCGCGGCGCTCGAACACGATGCCGACCCGCGCGAACATGCCCGGTTTCACGAGGCCAGCTTTATCGTCGATCTCGAGCGTGACTTTGAACGTGGCCGTTTTCGCATCGATCGTGGGCGACACCAACGACACCACTGCAGGGAACGCGCGCCCGCCTAACGCGTCGAGTTGAATCGACGCAGGCTGGCCGACCTTCAAACGCTGGAGCTCGCGCTCGGGCACAAACACTTCGGCCTTGAGGGGCGTGGGGTCGGTGACGCGAAACAACCGTTCGCCGAGCTGCACGGTCTGGCCCAACTTCACGTGCCGCTCACTAACAACGCCAGCGAACGGTGCGCGAATCTCCGTGTAGGAGAGCGACAACTGCGCGAGGTCGTACGCTGCGCGGAGGTTGTCGAGATCGAACTTGAGATTCTCGAATGCGCCAGCCGCGACGAGGCCTTTCTGATGCAGCTCGACTTGCCGCTTGTAGTCGCGCTCGGCCTTGGCGAGAGCCGCGCGCGCTTGCGCCGCTTGGAGGCGGAGCTGGCGATCGTCCAGGACAGCCAATAGCTGGCCAGCGCGCACACGATCGCCTTCCTCGACAGCCAGACGCCGCACTTCCGCACTGACCTTGGCGACCACTTCGGCATCCGCTTCAGCCTCGAGCGTCGCAGTCCCGGAGTAGGTCGCGATCACTTCACCGCGGACAGGCGTTGCGACCTCAACGGGTATCGCTGCGGCTGCTTCGGCCTTCGCCTTCTCAGCTTTTTCGGCCTTCTCAGTGGCTGCCTCGCCGTTCGCGGAACATCCCGCAGTGGCGGCCGCGATCAGGAGCGCCAGAAGCGCTGCGCGGCTGTAATTCGTCGTCATCGTGCCTTCTCCCCAACGGCTGTGCGTCTTTGACGCAGCAACCGGTGCCAAGGTTGATCCTCGGTCACATATTAGGGATGTTTGGTGTTGTAGTCAACTACAACACTCTAACGACCTAGGGCTTGGGACTGTCCCGCTTGACGGTGCGAGTGGGGGCCGGACCGGCCCGAACGCCGACGACCATGTCGGACATAATCTCAGTCGCTTGCTCGAGTACCGTGTCCGGCGCCTCGGCGGTTTCCAGTTCCTCGACCGTTTTCAGCGGTGGCAGTTGTTTCGCCAGCCGGCGCTCATTCTCACGAGCAAGCCGCTCGACATCCAAACGATCCCGCTCGGCTTTGCGCGCGGCAAGGTTGAGAGAGATGGTCGTCCGCTTGCGGATCTGATCGATGGCCGCTAGATCGGACACCAGCCAGCGGTAGTTAGGGTCGCGGTCGGCGCGTCCGCGCTCCTCGAGTGCCAAGCCTGCGATCGACGTGCGCTGGAGGCCATTGTCGGCGCGGAAGGGCACACCGGCAATGCGATCCCAAGGCAGCGCGTTTTCGAGCGCGCTCTCGCCGACTTCTTCGGCGTCGATGGGCGAGGGCAACGGCACGTCTGGCTCAACGCCGCGATGCTGCGTGCTTTCGCCCGTGACGCGGTAGAACTTGCCGATCGTCACGGTGATCTGGCCGCTGACCGGGCGCTGCGACCAGCGATCGATCGGCATGAGGTTTTGCACCGTGCCCTTACCAAAGGTGCGCTGACCGATGACGACACCACGACGATAGTCTTGAATGGCGCCAGCGAAAATCTCAGATGCCGACGCGCTGAACCGATCCACCAACACCGCCAACGGTCCGGAGTAAGCCACGCCGGGCTCCGGATCGTCTTGCACCTCGAGATCACCCGTTGTCACCTTGAGCTGCACGACAGGGCCCTTGTCGACGAACAAACCTGTTAGGGCCGTCGCCTCCGGTAGGTAGCCGCCACCGTTGCCGCGCAGATCGACCACGATGCCATCCACCTTCTCGGCCTTGAGCTCGTTAATCAATCGACGAACATCGCGCGTGGTGCTGCGGAATTCGCGCTCGCCGCGATTCTGCGCATCGACATCCCGATAGAACCCTGGCACGTTGATGACGCCCACCTTGATGGACCGAGCGCCGCGCGTGATGGTGCGAACTTCTTTCTTCGCCGCTTGCGCTTCGAGTGTCACTTTATTGCGCGTGAACGTGAGCTGCTTTTCTGTCGTGCCGGGCGCTGCGCCGGCTGGCAGCACCTGCAATCGCACTTGCGTGCCGGCTTTGCCGCGAATCAACTGCACGACATCGTCGAGGCGCCACCCGATCACGTCGGTCACGGGGCCCTCGGATCCTTGCCCCACGCCGATGATGCGGTCGTTCGCTTGCAGTGACCCTGCAACCGCCGCCGGCCCGCCCTCGATCACGTTCATGACGGTGACGTAATCGTCGATGAGCTGCAGTGACGCGCCGATGCCGTCATAGTTCAAGCTCATTTGGATGCGGTACTCCTCGGAGTTCCGCGGCGAGAAGAAGCTCGAGTGCGGGTCGTAAGCACGCGCGTACGCATTCATGACGGATTCGAATACGTCGTCGGCGCTCACTTGATCGACGCGCTTTAACGTGCGCTCGTAGCGCTTGCGCAGCACGTCGCTCGCTTCTTTCCAACTCTTGCCGGCGAGCACGAGCGACAGTGCGTCGCTCTTCACCCGCTTGCGCCATTGCTCATTGAGTTCTTCAACACTCTTCGGCCACGGCGCATTCTCGCGGTCGAATTCAAAGGTTTCGTTGACGGTCCAGTCCGGCTCTTTGTCGAGCTGCGCGATGGCAAACTTCCAGCGCTCGCGGTTACGTTGCTGAAAGCGCGCGAAAATGGCGAACGCAGGGTCGACCTCGCCAGTGCGCGCCATGTCGTCAAAGCGTAGGCGTTGCGCCGCGAATTCATCGATGTCGCTCGCGAGAAAGCTGGAACGCTGTCGATCGAGTGTGTTGAGGAAATGCTCGAAGGCGACGGCCGACAGTTTGTCGTCGAGCTTGGCACCACTAAAATGCATGCCCTCCAGCATTTGGCCCACGCGACGCGCCACGTCGCGCTGACGGGCGGTCGGCGCAATCGCGCCCGGGGGCAGCAGCGACGTGCTCGCCGGCGCCTGCTCGGAGCCACCCATCACGACGATGGCAGTGGCGAGCGCAGCGATGGCGACGAAACTGATGGGGCCTCGGCGTGACTGCATCATTCGCATCCTCGACCGCGACGGCGCGGCGATCTGTAGAATTCTAGGCTAAGGCCGCACGGTACGCGGCGACAAGTGTTATCGATTGCGAGAGGAACCGCGGTTGTGCGTCCGTTGGCAGTATTGATCGGAATCGTGATGGGGTCGACGGTCTCAATTGCCCTAGGCCTGGTGCTGACGTTCATCGTATTGCTGCTGCTTCCAGAGGCGCGCGATCGCTGGGCCGGGGAGCAAGCGGCGCTGATCACAGCGACGCTCCTGACGTTGTCGCTCGCCGCGGTGTCGGCATTGAGTTTTTATGGCGAGTTGCGCAGTCGCCGCTGGCGCTTCGGTCCGCACGCTGCGCTGGTTGCGCTACTCTGTTTAACGACCTGGCTGTACTGGCCAAAGACGGTATGACGATGAAAGGCTTTCGCATGAAACGGTTGGAGCGCTGGTTTGCGGTTGCAGTTCCCGCGATGTTGGTGGCGTGTGCAACGAGTGCCACCGGGCCGCTGCCAGCGCCCGTCGACGCGGCTTTGTTCGATCGGCATGTTGCGACGCTTGCGAGTGACGAGTTCGAGGGTCGCAAGCCAGGCACGGCAGGCGAGGCGAAGACCCTCGAGTACTTGAGCAACGAGTTCAAACGCCTGGGTCTTGTGCCCGTGCGAGGGGACAGCTACTTGCAGTCCGTGCCGATGGTCGAGATCACGGCCGCTTCGGACGCTGCGCTTACCTTCACACACGCCGCGTCGACGGACACTCTGGGTTACGCCGAGGACATGGTCATCTGGACGAAACGCGTCGTTCCGGAATCGAAAATCGAAGCGAGCGATCTCGTGTTCGTCGGTTACGGCGTCACTGCGCCCGAGTATGGCTGGGACGACTACGCGGGAGTCGACATGCGCGGCAAGACAGCCGTCATCCTCGTCAACGACCCGGGATTCGAAATTGGCGACCCCAACCTCTTTCGCGGCCGAGCGATGACGTACTACGGTCGCTGGACTTACAAGTTTGAAGAGGCCGCGCGACGTGGCGCTGCCGGTGCATTGATCGTGCACGATACGGTGCCCGCCGCATATGGTTGGGAGACCGTCGTGAATAGCTGGACAGGTCCGCAACTCGACCAAGCCACGGCCGATGGCAACGCCGGCCGGGTCGCGATCGAGGGCTGGATCACCCAAGCTGCCGCGGAGAAGCTGTTCGCGGCGAACGGTACGACCTATGCAGCGGCGAAACTGCGTGCCAATCAGCGTGGCTTCAAGCCAGAGTTACTGGCGACAAAAGCGTCGGCGCAAGTGCGCAACGGAATTCGGCGCGCCAGTTCGTGGAACGTCGCGGCCGTCCTGCCTGGCGCCAAGCGGCCCAACGAGTACGTCGTGTATATGGGCCATTGGGATCACCTGGGGCGCACGTTCGGCAAGTCGGGGGACGTCACGTTCAACGGTGCCATCGACAATGCCACCGGTACCGCAGGGTTGTTAGTGCTCGCGCAGGCGTTTGCGCGAGGGAAGCGCCCCGAGCGCTCGGTATTGTTTCTGGCCGTGACACTCGAGGAGTCTGGGTTGTTAGGCTCGGCCTACTATGTCGACAATCCGCTCGTGCCGCTGACGCAAACGGTTGCGGCGATCAACATGGATGCGATGTTCGACGGCGGCCCAAAGAAAGACGTGGTCGTCGTGGGCCATGGTGCGTCGGAGCTGGAGCGTTACCTGGAGGCAGCCGCCAAGCGCCAAGATCGCGTCGTGCGGCCTGAAACGACTCCCGAAAAAGGCGCGTTCTACCGCTCGGACCATTTCAACTTCGCCAAGCGCGGTGTGCCGGCGCTCTATATCAAGCTCGGTGTCGACGATCGCGAGAAAGGCGAGGCGTGGGGCCTGCAGAAGGAGGTCGACTACACCGCGCAGCGCTATCACAAAGTGACCGACAACTATGAGCCCGGTATGGATTGGCGTGGATCCGTCGAGGATCTCAATTTGTTGTTTGCCGTGGGCTCGCAACTCGCCAACGAGCGTTCATGGCCGAATTGGAATCCGGACAACGAGTTCCGCGCGATTCGCGATCGGAGTTTGGCGACGATGGCGCGCTAGCGCGGTGCGACGGATCAGCGGCGCTTCCAGGCGTCGATGTTGGGTTTGCCGTGCGTGCTGTTGTACGGGTCGAAGCCGGTCTTCTCTTGGCTGAGCGCGACTTCACCGAGGTCGATGAAGCGAAACTCGTTGACCCCAGTGGCCTCAAGGTCGTCGACGGATGCACTGCGGGCGCGGCGTTGCGCGGCAGCATTACGCTGCCCTTTGGGCGAGTCGGTCATGGCTTAAATCCCCTGTATTCTTCGCTGGCACACGTCGAGGTGCGCTCGGGGGAAAGTGTCGCAAAACGGCGGCAGCGACACGATGTTTTTGCCCTGGTTTTGTGACGTCAGTCACATCACAGCGGGAGTGGTTTGACGTAAGGCGTTACGTGCGCCGCCACAGCAAGCGCATCAACCGCGCGAGGCTGAGGAAAAAGTATGGGCCCAGTACGGCCATCCAATAGCTGAGGCCGCCTTTGGCAAGCCCGATGAAGTAATCGGCGTACAACGCGAACGGTCCGCCGTTAGCGTAGCTGCCGAGCGTGGCGCGTCCGGCAATCCAGATGCAGATCGGTAGCACGAACAAACCCACGCCAAGAGCCAGTGCGAAAGTCGAGAGTTCGAACTTGATCCCGGTTTGCGCCCAGTAAGCGTCCTTGAGCTTCAGAATTCCCTGCATCAACGGCCACGACTCCCGCAAAAAGCCTTGCGGCGTTGCCGCAGGCGCGAATAGGGGAGTCATAATAGCGTATGCAAACGTTGCGTACCGCCGTCGTCGGTGTGGGGTATCTCGGCCGCTTTCACGCGCAGAAGTACGCGCAAGTTGCTGGCAGCGAACTCGTCGCAGTGGTGGATGCACGCGCGGAGGCGCGCGACAAGGTAGCTGCGGAGTTACGCACGCGTGCGGTCGCGGACTACCGGGAGCTGCTGGGAAATGTCGATGCAGTGAGCGTTGTGACGCCCACGCCAGCACATTTTGCGGTGGCCGACGCGTTCTTGCGGGCGGGTGCGCACGTGCTCGTCGAGAAGCCGATCACGGAGACCCCCGAGCAAGCGCGCGCCTTGATTGCAACCGCGCGCGAGGCCGGGCGGGTGCTGCAAGTCGGTCATCTTGAGCGCTTCAATGCCGCGTTGCTCGCAGCTGAGCCGCATTTGGGTGTCCCGCGATTCATCGAGTGCCAGCGCCTCGCGCCCTATAAAGAGCGCGGCACCGATGTGAATGTTGTGCTCGACTTGATGATCCACGATATCGATCTCATTCAGAGCATCGTGCGCAGTGAGATCGAGTCGATCGACGCGATCGGCAGTCGTGTGTTTTCCGACGAGATCGACATTGCGAATGCCCGCATTCGCTTCGCCAACGGTTGCGTTGCCAATGCGACGGCGAGTCGTGTGAGTTTGAAGACCGAACGCAAACTGCGTTTATTCGAAGACGCCGCATACCTATCGATCGACTTGCAGCAGAAGATCCTCACGCTGATACGCAAACGCAACGAGCCGCCGCAAGCAGGGCAGTTGCCGGTATCGATCGAGGAGGCAAACTTCGAGCAAGGCGATGCGCTCAAGGCAGAGATCGAATCTTTCTTGGAGTGTATCCGCGCTGGGCGTCCTCCCGTCGTCAGCGGCGAAGACGGCTTGCGCGCGCTCGAGACCGCCGTGCGAATCACGCAGCAAGTGCAGGCGGGTTCGCGGGAGCGCGCATCGGGCCCTTGAAAATCGTCGTGGGTCATCCCATTTCCAGTGGGTATGAATGCGCTCGTTCCCCTCAAAGCCTCGCCGCTGCGTCACCTCGACATCGATCTTGTCGCGGACTTCACCTGCCCGTGGTCGTGGTTAGGGCTGCTACAGCTCGATCGCGCGTTGGCACATCTGCAAGGCGAGGTGCGACCGCGCCTGCGTTGGCATCCGTTTCGACTCGTGCGTCATGAGCGCAACGCCGCGCCTGCCGGGCCCAAGCGCTTTCGCGAGTATTTGACCGAGCGCTTGCCGCAAGGCATTACCGCAGAATTCGCCGAGCGCAGCTTGGCCGATGCGGGACGTAGCCTCGGCATCGAGTTTCATTTCGACAAGCTCGATGCGGTGCCCGATACGTCGCGCGCGCATCGCTTGACGCTGCTCGCGGAACGTGAAGGCAAGCAAGCCGAAATCGCGTCGGCCATCTTTCGGGCGTACTTCGTGGCAGCGGCCGATATCGGTCGCATCGACGTACTCGTCGATCTCGCGACGCGCGAAGGCTTGTCGCCGACTTTGATTGCGGAGTTTGTCGCGGCGGATCAGGGCGACGATGCGCTCGAGCGCGAGGAGCAACGCCTGCGCGGCTTCGGCGTGCAATCGGTGCCCAACTTGTTGTTCGATCGACGCGTGCTCGTGCCCGGGGCCGTCGATGTCAATACTTACGTCGCCGCGCTCGACCAGACCCTGTTTCCTGAAGACGAGCCCGGCAGCCCGCGAACGCTGCACTAGCGCCGCAGCGCTTTGCATCTGGCGGCGGTGCTGAGAAGATGGCGCCCCCGGATGAGCAGCAGGTAGTTTGCAATGAGTTCACCCTTGCCGCCGCATTTGCGGCGCCCGGTTCGCAATGTCACGGTCGCAGCGACCCAGTTCGCCTGTACTTGGGATGTCCGCGACAACATTGCGCGTGCCGAGCGGCTGGTTCGCGAGGCGGCGCGGCGCGGCGCTAACATCATTCTCATTCAAGAGCTGTTTGAGACGCCGTACTTCTGCATCGAGCAAGACTCGCGGCACTTGCAGCTCGCGACGCGCGTGGCCGACAACGTCGCGATTCGGCATTTCGCGCCGCTCGCACGTGAGCTCGGCGTGGTGCTACCCATCAGCTTCTTCGAGCGCGCCAACAACGCATTCTTCAATTCGATTGCGATTCTAGATGCGGACGGCACCAACCTCGGCATCTATCGCAAGGCGCACATCCCCAATGGACCCGGGTATCAAGAGAAGAACTACTTCAGCCCAGGCGATACCGGATTTAAGGTGTGGGACACGCGCTTTGCGCGCATCGGTGTCGGTATCTGCTGGGACCAATGGTTCCCAGAGTGCGCGCGTGCGATGGCGTTGATGGGTGCGGAGTTGCTGTTCTATCCGACAGCGATCGGCAGCGAGCCGCCGCCGGCCCAGCCTGTCAACTCGCGCGACCATTGGCAGCGCACCCAGCAAGGGCACGCTGCCGCAAACCTTACGCCGCTCATTGCGTCGAACCGCTATGGCACGGAGCGGGCGCTGCAGGATCCTAACAACTTGTACATTCGCTTTTACGGTTCGTCGTTCATCGCCGACTCGACCGGCGCGAAAGTGGCGGAGGCCGCGGAGGAGGGCGATGCGGTGCTGACCGCCACGTTCGATCTCGCAGCGCTCGAGGAAATGCGTAACAACTGGTTCGTGTTTCGCGACCGACGTCCAGAGTTGTATGGGGCGCTGACGACTTACGACGGCGGTGGTCGTTAGCAGGCGCCGCGGGTGTCGAGTGACACCCGCGAGCTTGCGAGATGGTGGAGGCGGCGGGAATTGAACCCGCGTCCGCAAGTCCTAGACGCAAGAATCTACGTACGTAGCTCGCTCTTTGGTTCTCGCCGTGCGCTACCCGAGGAGCAGGGAAGACGCCCGACCAGCGAAGGTGACTCTTAACGGCACCGCCCGTCGCACACGGTGCCGCGATCCTATGAGCGCGACCCCTGGTTCAGTTGCATAGGCACAGACTGGTCAGGGGGCAACTGCCGGTATTAGGCAGCTAGTGCGTAGTTGTCGTCGTTGGCAACTAGAGTTTGCACAGTGATTAACGAGGGCCATGCGCCTCGGTACGCCTCTTACGGTTCGTAACCCACGTCGAAACCGGTCGCCCCCGTATAGGTGTGTTGCAAGCATAGCCCTTTCTGGGGGCAGGCGGCGTGACTTTCAAGCAGCCCGCCGAAGTGTGAGCGAGCGCACACGCCGACAGCGCTGCGTCGCTCAAAGCCGCTCAGGCTCGGCCGATACCCCGACTCGGTAACCTCAGTCCTGTACGCCATGCCGTCGCAGACGCTTGCCGAGAAAACCCCGGTCGAGTTGACAGAAGCCGCTGCAGCGCACTTGTTGCTCGCAGCTGAAAGCTCGTTATTGCGCGTCGCACTCGAGCGCTTACCGCAAGGTCTGTCGATCTTCGACGCTGACGATCGGTTGCAACTTGCGAATCGTAAATTCGCGGAGCTGTGGAATCTGCCGCCCGAGTTGCTGCGCGCCGGCACGCCATTTCACGAAATCGTCGCGCACGCCGCCGGCCTCGACGAAGGTGATCAGCGTAACTATCGCAGCGAAGAGGACATGCGCCTCGATGCGGTGCGCTCTGAGTGGCGCACGCTCGATGGCCGTGTGATCGCAGTGACGTCGCAGCGCTTGGCTGGCGGCGAGCATGTGGCGCTGCACGAAGACGTGACAGTCCAACGAATGGCGGACGCGCGCGCAGCCGAGCTGGAGTGGCGTGACGGCCTCACGCAGTTACCCAATCGGCGGCGTTTGCGTGAGTTGTTAGCACAGAACCTAGCTTTGCCGGGGACTAAAGGCGATTTCGCTTTACTCATTCTCGACCTGGATCGGTTCAAACCGATCAACGAAGCGTACGGCCAGGCGGTCGGCGACGCGATTTTGTTGGAAGTGGCGCGGCGCCTGCGCAATTGCGTGCGCGAAACCGATTGGGTAGCGCGTGTCGGTGGCGACGAGTTTGCCATCATGCAGTTAGGTGTGGCGCAACCGGGCGGTTCGACCGCACTTGCACGCCGCGTCATCGACGTGCTGTCCGAGCCATACCGGGTCGGTCGTCACGTCGCTCACATCGGTGTGAGCGTAGGCGCAGCGATCGCGCCGTTTGATGGCGACGAGCCCGAAAAGCTGCAGCAGCGAGCGACCCTGGCGCTGCACCAAGCGAAGTCGGAAGGACGCGGCACCCTGCGCTATTTCGAGCCAGTGATGGACGCCGATGCGCAGAAGCGCCGGGAGCTCGAGATCGATCTGTCGAACGCACTCGAACGCGGCGAGTTCAGGCTCGTCTATCAGCCGCAGATCGGCATCGATGATGGGCGCATTACAGGCTTTGAGGCGCTGCTGCGCTGGCAGCATCCGGTGCGTGGGTTGGTTCCGCCGCTCGAGTTCATCCCGTTCGCGGAAGACACCGGGCTCATCGTGCCGATCGGCCGCTGGGTGCTCGCGGAGGCGTGTCACGCAGCGAGCCAATGGAGCGTACCGGTGCGCGTGGCCGTGAACGTATCGCCCGTGCAATTTCGCCAAGGAACCTTGTACGAAGACGTGATGAGCGCACTCGCGGCTGCCAACCTGCCGCCCGATCGACTCGAGGTCGAGATCACCGAATCGGCGATGCTGCACGATTCGGCGCACGCCATCGCCATCCTCACCGCGTTGCGTGAGCAAGGGGTCAAGGTGGCGATGGACGATTTCGGCACGGGTTTCTCCTCGCTCACGACACTGAACGCGTTCCCGTTCGATCGGATCAAGATCGATCGTGCATTCGTCAATGACGTGACACGCAGCGTCAAGGCGACCTCGATCGTTACGACGATTGCGAGCCTTGGGCGGTCACTCGGGATGGTGACCACGGCCGAGGGCGTCGAGGAAGAGCATCAATTGCAGGCCTTACGAGCATCTGGGTGTCACGAGGGTCAGGGCTGGCTCTTCAGTCGACCGGTGCCGGGCACCGAAGTGAACGCGCTGCTTGCCAAGCAAGCCGCGCCGGCGGAAAGGCACGCGTAATGGACCGCCTCGTTTATGTGAGTCGCGCGGCGAAGCATGTGGGCGCGCGCGATGCGTACGACATCATTCGCACTTCGCATAACCGTAATGCGCGTGACGGGCTGACGGGTGCGTTGGTGTTCCTCGACGGATGGTTCTTGCAGGTGTTGGAGGGCGACGCGTTCCATCTCGCACAACGCTATGCGCGTATCGAGCGCGATCCGCGTCACGAGGCGATCGACGTGCGTGAACACGCGTCGAAGGTCGAGCGCTTGTTCCCCGCTGAGTGGATGGCGCTGCGGCTCGATGACGATGTGTCAGCGGCGATTCGCGAGCAGTTTGCGTATCGCCCGGGATTTCCAGCCGAGCAGTTCAGCCCGAACCGCTTGATCGCGTTCATACGCGCCTGCCACGCAGCCGCCGCCGCGCCGCGCGGTGTTGGGGCGGTCGTTAGTCCGTCGCTCGAGGCACGCTAGCCGCGTCGCAACAGGCGGGCTTTGTCGCGTTGCCAGTCGCGGTCCTTCTCCGTCGCGCGCTTGTCGTGCTGCTTCTTACCTTTGGAGAGTCCAATCGTGAGTTTCGCGCGGCCATTCTTCCAGTGCAGGTCGAGTGGCACGAGCGTGTAACCCTTCCGCTCCACACTGCCGAGCAGGCGTGCGAGCTCGGTCCGCTTCAACAACAGTTTGCGTGTCCGCGTCGGGTCGGCGACTTCGTGTGTCGAGGCGGTCTTGAGGGGGGTGATGTGGGCGCCAAACAAAAAGGCTTCGCCGTCCTTCAAGAATACGTAGCCCTCGGTGATCTGCGCTTTGCCAGCGCGTAATGACTTCACTTCCCAGCCCATCAAGGCGATACCCGCCTCGATGCGCTCCTCGACAAAGTAGTCATAACGGGCCTTGCGGTTTTCCGCGATCAGCCGGGGTTCGGTTTTCTCGGTCGGTTTCATGTGTGCCGTATTGTAGCGGCTCGCGAGTTGTGAGCCGCGCTAAGAGTCCCCACAATGTGACGATGCGCGATGTGACCCGTTCGGCGCTCGTCGGCGAAACGCCGCAGCGGATGTTCGAACTTATCAATGATGTGCCCCGGTATCCGCAATTCGTGCCTTGGTGCACGGCTGCAAGGATTGAGTCTCAGTCGGAGCACGAGATTGTGGCGACATTGTCGGTGCGACGTGGGCCCCTGGCGCTCGATTTTACGACGCGCAACACACTCACGCCGCCGACGCGGGTCGACATGATTCTCGAACGCGGGCCGTTCCGTCAGCTACAAGGGCAATGGCTGCTCACGGCGCTGGGCGAGACGGGCTGTCGAGTTGAGCTGCGGCTGCAATACGAGTTTGCCAATCGCTTGTCCGCGATGGTGTTCGACCCTCTGTTCGAGCAGACGGCAGCCTCGCTCGTCGACGCGTTCGTCGTACGTGCTCGCGTGTTGCGCAATGCGGGCGAGCTGACATGAAGATGAAAGCTGTAACCGTCGCGTTCGCGCTGCCGGAACAGCAGTGGCTGTGGTCTGTGGACGTTCCGCAAGAGGCGACGGTGGCGGCCGTGATCGAGGCGGTACGCAGTCAAGCCGATATGAGCCTGCCTGTGCCGTGGGATACCGCGCCTGTCAGCCTGTTCGGTGAGCTAACAACTCGCGCCGCAATCCCGCGCGACGGCGATCGCGTCGAGTTGCTGCGGCCACTGGCGATCGACCCTAAGGAGTCGCGGCGGGCGCGGGTGCAGCGTCTCCGCGCCGCCAAATCCGGCGCCAAAGGCTAGTTTTTTGGCCCACAATCTTCGTTTGGCCCTGATTTGCGGCGATCGCAGTAATGCCTTCATTCTCGAAGCGCACGACTTTATCAGCTTCGAAGAACACGGTAAGGCGGCGTCGATCCGGCTCTTTGATCCGACCGCGTTGCATCACGTATAGGTAGTCCCAGCGATCGTTGTCGAACGCATCCGGCACCATGGGGGTGCCCAGCAAGAAGCGCACTTGGCTGCGCGTCATGCCTTCCTTGAGCTGATCGACCGTCTCGGACGTCAGAAAGTTACCCTGCTGAATGTTGACCTTGTAAACGCAGCCCGTCGTTGCGGCCAGCGCCGCGAGCAGCATCAATGTGCGTAGTGCAAGCTTAGTCATGGTGGCGCATCATATCGCAACTGGCTTCAGGAGACGGTGGCTTGGAAGGCAAGGACTTACGTAAGGCGGGGCTCAAAGTCACCGGTCCGCGGGTCAAAATTCTCGAGATCCTCGAGGGTAGTTCGCAGCGCCATTTGTCGGCTGAGGACATCTACAAGCAACTCCTGGGTTCGAATGAGGACATTGGCCTCGCGACGGTGTATCGCGTGCTGACGCAGTTCGAGGCTGCCGGGCTCGTGTCGCGGCACCATTTCGAAGATGGCATGGCGGTGTTCGAGCTCAATCAAGGCGTGCATCACGATCACATCGTGTGCATAGACTGCGGCAAGGTGGAAGAGTTCTTTGATCCGTCGATCGAACAACGGCAAACGGAGATGGCGGAGCGGCTTGGGTTCGCGCTCAGCGACCACTCCATGATTCTCTACGGGCACTGCCGACGGGCTCAATGCCCGTCGAAAAAATCGCCGACCTAACGGCGCGCCTTATTTACTACGGCCTTTTTGCGCAGCTTTGGCTTCGGGGTTCGCGGCGAGCTTGAGCATTTCGCGAGCATGCTCCCGCGCTTTGTTGCTCACTTCGAGGCCACCCAGCATGCGCGCCAGTTCCTCTTCGCGCTCTGCCATCGTGAGCTCGGCAATGGTCGTGCGTGTCGTCTTGCCGTCGGTGAGCTTCGCAACGCGCAGATGGTGATGACCTTGGCTCGCCACTTGCGGTAAATGCGTGACGCAGAGTGCTTGACCGCTGTAGCCGAGGGCCTTCAATTCGCGGCCGACAATTTCTGCCACAGCACCGCCAACGCCAGAGTCCACCTCGTCAAACACCATGCAGCGAGTTTCCTCGGCGGCGCACGAGACTTGAACTGCTAACGACAAGCGCGATAGCTCGCCGCCCGATGCCACCTTGGCGAGAGGCCGCAGCGGCTGCCCGGGATTGGCAGTCACACGAAACTCCACCGAATCGAGCCCGTGCGCGCTCGGTTCTGCATTCGCAGGCTGCGACACGTCGATCAAGAACCGTCCGCCGGCCATGCCTAACGTCTGCATGCGCGCCGTGATTTCTTTTGACAGCGCTCGCGCGCTGGTAGTGCGCCGCGCCGAGACTTGTTGCGCGAGCTTACGGAACTTCTCGAGTGCCGCGGTTTGCTGGGTCTTGAGCGAGGCCAAGCTCGAGTCGGCACGCTCGAGCTCGCCGAGTTCCACCATCAATTGCTCAGCCCGACCCGTGAGTTGTTGCGGCGTGATGCGGTGCTTGCGCGACAGTTCCTCGATCGCCGCGAGCCGCCGTTCCACCTCGTCTTGCCGCGAAGGATCGAGGTCGAGTGTTTCCAGGTAGCGCGACAACTCGCGCGCGGCCTCTTGAATTTGGATCGTGGCACCTTCGACCATCGGCAACACGCTCTGCAGCCGCGGATCGACCGTCGACAATGTTTTGAGGCCGGCGAGGGCACGGCTCGCGCTTGCATGCGCGCTGCCGTCGTCAGAGTCGTACAGCAAGCTCACGGCGGCTTGCGCGGCTTCAGCGAGACGACCGCGATTCGAGTGGCGCGAGCGCTCCTCGATGAGTTGTGGCAATTCGCCTTCCTTTAGATCGAGCGCCTTCAGTTCGCCAACCTGGTAGCGCAACAGTTCGAGTCGGGCATCGCGATCGCGGGCGCGACCCTCGAGCTCGGCCGTGCGGTTGACGAGGTCGATCCACTCGGCGTGGGCCGCGCGTAGCTGCACGACGAGCTCCGCGTTATCGGCATATTCGTCTAACAATTCGCGCTGGGCGGCCGCGCGCCCGAGCGACTGGAATTCGTGCTGGCCATGAATGTCGATCAGGCGTTCGCCGATATCGCGCAGCAATTGGATCGGCACCGAGACACCGTTCAAGTAGGCGCGCGAGCGCCCGTCGCTCGAGATGACGCGCCGGATCGTGAGCTCGTCCTCGAGTTCAACGGACTGCTCTGCAAGCGCGGCGCGTAACGCCTTGGCCTCGGGCGGGATCTGGAACGTGGCCGATAACTCCGCGCGCTCACTGCCGGCGCGAACGACTTCGGCGCCGCCTTTGCCGCCGGCGAGCAACGACAGCGCGTCGACCAAGATCGACTTGCCGGCGCCGGTTTCGCCCGTCAGCACGGTGAGGCCGGCGCGCAATTCGAGTTCGATGGTGTCGATGATCGCGAAATCGCGGATCTGCAAGTGGGTCAACATGGGCGCGGTCACTCTTCCTTGTCTGAACCGCCACGGTCGAAGGCGCCGCGGCCCCAATGGAGTTTAGAACGCAGCAGCCGGTAGTACTCGAAACCGGCTGGATGCAAAAGCGTGATCTTACGATTGGACGGGTGTACTTGCAGCCGATCGCCGGGCTTGAACTCGCCGAGCACGGCGCCATCGCACGTGACTTGCGCGTGCGCGTCCGGCCGATCGACCAGGCGCACTTCGACGATCGACTGCGACGACACGATGATCGGCCGATCGGATAAGGTGTGCGGACAGATCGGCGCCACCACTAGCACCTCAAGGTGTGGCGATACGATCGGACCGCCGCACGAGAGCGCGTAAGCCGTCGATCCGGTGGAGCTCGCGACGACGAGCCCATCGCCGCCGTGGGTGTTGACGTAGACGCCATCGATCCACGTTTCGAAATCGAGCATCCGGCCGGTTTCCCACTTCTGCAGCACGACGTCGTTCAAGGCGAGTAGCCGCGACTCCTGTCCATTCGCGCAACTCAAACGCGCCTCGAGTAACGGGCGCTCATCGCGTTCACAGCGGCCATCGAGCGCAGCGTCGACCGACGTGATCATGTCTTGCGGGAGCACGTCGGTGAGAAAACCGAGCCGACCGCGATTGATGCCGATCAGGGGAATGCCGCGATCGGCCACGAGTCGAGCGGCATAGAGCAAAGTGCCGTCGCCACCGATGGCGATCATGAGTTCGGCTTGTTCAGCGATGCGCTCTTCGGGTGTGCGCACGACCAACGATGCGGGCACTGCGAGTTCGGCATCCTCCGGGAGGAATACCGTCACGCCGCGTGTACGCAAATGAGGAATCAGGGCCTGCGCCGACTCGGCCACGCGTGCGTCGGAGAATCGGCCAATCAAGGCGCAGGTTCGCAGGGTTTGTGACATATGACTTTGTAACATGACCGATTGCCCTGCCCAAAGCCGCGAATGGCGTCTGCTTTTGAAGGTTTGCCTCAACAGGGGGCGCGAGCTGGGGCCGCTTGCGTCCGATCCGGCCGTTGGGTAGCTTCAATTGCGATGAATCACGAAAGCCCCGAAGAACAACTCAGCGAGCGCGAGCAGCTACTGCTGCGTGTGTTGGTCGAGTCGTACATTCGCGATGGGCAGCCGGTGGGCTCACGAGCGCTGTCGCGCGACTCGGGCTTGCAACTCTCATCGGCCACGATCCGCAACATCGTGTCGGATCTCGAAGAGCTCGGCTTCGTCACGTCGCCGCATACATCGGCGGGTCGCGTACCGACCGACAAAGGCTATCGATTTTTTGTCGATTCGATTTTGAAGGCGCGGCCGCCGCTCGAGGATCCGGCGCTCGACACCCTGCGCCGGCAGTTCGATCCCAAACATGATGATTCAAAAACGCTGGTCGCTGCGGCGTCGCAATTGCTCTCGAGCGTCACCAAGTTAGCCGGCGTCGTGACACTGCCGCGCGTGCCGCAGGCCTCGATCACCCAGATCGAATTCGTGCCGCTCTCGGAACAACGCGCCCTCGTGGTGCTGGTGTTCAACGATCGAGAAGTGCAGAACCGTATCATTCAGCTCGATCGCTATTACTCGCCCGACGAGCTACGCCGCGCCGGGAATTTCTTGAGTGAGCATTTCCGCGGGCGCTCGCTGGTCAACGTGCGGCAAGACTTGCTGCGCCAGATGCAAGAAGCGCGCGAGACCATGAATAAGCTGATGCAAGACGCGATCTCCGTGGCGGCTAAGGTCTTCGATCCGCCAGCCAGCTCGGGCGCGCTGGAATACGTGATCGCTGGCGAAACCAACTTGATGGGCGTCGGCGAGTTGTCCTCGGTCGAAAAGCTGCGTCGCCTGTTCGAAGCGTTCAACGAGAAGCGCGACATTCTCAACTTGCTCGATCAGAGTTTGCGTGCGGAAGGCGTGCAGATTTTTATCGGACAGGAATCAGGTTTTCAGATTCTCGATGATTGCAGTGTCGTCACCGCGCCTTACAGCGCAGACAACGAAGTCATTGGTGTACTGGGCGTCATTGGGCCAACACGGATGGCCTATGAGCGTGTGATCCCCATCGTCGATCTGTCGGCCAAGCTCCTCGGCGCCGCGCTCGCACGTCGCTAACTCAGCCCTTGAAACTGGGCTTGTCGCCCCCACAAAGCGCCCATCATAGGGCGGCGACGCTCCCGTCTGTTCTTGAATTAAATTGTAAGTATTTGATTTATTGAGGTTTTAAGATGGTCAATCCTGATCCGGCCGCATCGCAGTCAGGGGCGCACGCCCACGACGAGGAAAAGACGGCCGTGCTGCCTGAAACCGCGGCCGAGCTGGTCCAGCTCGAGCAACTCAAGGCGGAGCTGGCGGCCGCCGAGGAGCGGGCGAAAAATCACTGGGACCAGTACCTGCGTTCGGTGGCGGAGATGGAGAACCTCCGCAAGCGCGCGTCGCGCGACGTCGAAGCGGCGCGGCAATTCGCGATCGAACGCTTTGCACAGGATCTGATCAGCGTCAAGGACACGCTCGAGCTCGGCATCGCAAACGCCCCGAAAGCCGATCTCGCGAGCTTGGTCGAAGGCCAGAACGCCACGTTGCGGTTGTTAGCAAAGGCCTTTGAGAAGGCGCAGATCACGGAGTTGAACCCATTGGGTCAGGTGTTCAATCCGGACTTTCATGAAGCGATGATCATGCAGCCGACGACCGAGGCGGCGAACAACACCGTGTTGACGGTCGTCCAGCGCGGCTACATGTTGAACGGGCGCCTGTTGCGGCCCGCTCGCGTAGTGGTAGCACAAGCGCCGGAATCGACTGGGCAAACTTGAAACGGCGTGGGTTCGCACCCACGTAGGGAATCAGTAACGGCGCACGAACGCCGACAATTTTGGAGTCATTCGTCATGGGTAAAGTCATCGGTATCGACCTCGGCACTACGAACTCGTGCGTCGCGATCATGGAAGGCGGCAAGCCGCGCGTGATCGAAAACAGCGAAGGCGATCGCACTACGCCGTCGATCGTCGCTTTCACCAAGGACAACGAAGTCCTCGTTGGGCAGTCGGCCAAGCGTCAGGCGGTCACGAATCCGCAGAACACGCTGTTTGCGGTCAAGCGCCTCATCGGACGTAAGTTCGAGGACGACGTCGTGCAGAAGGACGTCAAGATGGTGCCCTACAAGATCGTCAAGGCCGACAACGGCGACGCGTGGGTCGACGCACAGGGCAAGAAGATGGCGCCGCCGGAAGTGTCCGCGCGCGTGCTCATGAAGATGAAGAAGACGGCCGAGGATTTCCTGGGTGAGGAAGTCACCGAGGCTGTCATCACGGTGCCGGCGTACTTCAATGACTCGCAGCGTCAGGCGACCAAAGACGCAGGCCGCATCGCGGGCCTCAACGTCAAGCGCATCATCAACGAGCCCACTGCGGCGGCGTTGGCGTATGGCCTCGACAAGGCGGGTAAGGATCGCAAGATCGCGGTGTACGACTTGGGTGGTGGCACGTTCGACGTGTCGATCATCGAAATCGCGGATGTCGATGGCGAGCGTCAGTTCGAAGTGCTGTCGACGAACGGCGATACATTCCTCGGTGGCGAGGACTTCGATCTCAAGATCATCCACTTCTTGGCCGACGAGTTCTTGAAGGAGTCGGGTGTCGACGTGCGCAAAGATCCGCTCGCGATGCAGCGCCTGAAGGAAGCCGCCGAGAAGGCCAAGATCGAGCTGTCGTCGAGCCAGCAAACGGACATCAACCTGCCGTACATCACGGCGGATGCCTCGGGGCCGAAGCACCTCAATATCAAGCTCACGCGCGCGAAGCTCGAGTCGTTAGTCGAAGACTTGGTGAAGCGGACGATCGAGCCGTGCCGTACGGCGCTCAAAGATGCGGGTGTCGGCACGCAAGACATCGCCGAGGTGATTCTCGTCGGCGGCCAAACGCGCATGCCGCTCGTCCAAAAGTATGTGAAAGATTTCTTTGGCAAGGAGCCGCGTAAGGACGTCAATCCCGATGAGGCTGTGGCCGTCGGTGCCGCAATCCAGGGCGGCGTATTGGCGGGTGAAGTCAAGGATGTCCTGCTCCTCGATGTCACGCCGCTGTCGCTTGGCATCGAGACGCTCGGTGGCGTCATGACCAAGCTGATCGGGAAGAACACGACGATCCCGACGAAAGCGTCGCAAGTGTTCTCGACCGCGGACGACAACCAGACGGCCGTGACGATTCATGTGTTGCAAGGCGAGCGTGATCGCGCGGGCGACAACAAGTCGTTAGGTAAGTTCGATCTCTCGGACATTCCGCCGGCACCGCGTGGCATGCCGCAAGTTGAGGTCACATTCGATATCGATGCGAACGGCATCATGCACGTCTCCGCAAAGGACAAGGCGACGGGCAAGGAGCAGAAGATCGTCATCAAAGCCTCCTCGGGCCTGACGGAGGAGGAGATCAATCGCATGGTGCGCGACGCCGAAGCGCACGCGGACGAGGACCGGAAGTTCCGTGAGCTGGTCGACACGCGCAACCGCGCCGATCAACTGGTGCACGCCGTGGAGAAGTCGCTGAAGGATCTCGGCGATAAAGTTGACGCGGGTGAGCGCGCCAAGGTCGAGTCGGCATTGTCGGATTTGCGCAGCGTGCTGAAGGGCGACGACAAGGCCGCGATCGAGAAGAAGACGGAGGCTCTTGCGCAAGCGTCGGCGCAGATTGCGCAGCAAGCTTACGCGCAATCGGGCGCGACGCCGGACGCGGAAGGCGCGGCGGGGGCGCAGTCGGGCCCCACATCGTCGAAGAACGACGACGTGGTCGATGCCGAGTTCGAGGAAGTGAAGGACAAGAAAAAGGCGTCCTAACAACAGGGCGCACGGTGCCCGTAGGGGCTAGTGCTCCCTGACAGCCAGCCAGGTCGCCGTGCACGGCTCGAGAGTGCAGCGGCGACCTCGCTTTTTTGGTGAACCAACAGCATGTCGAAACGCGATTACTACAAAGTTCTGGATGTGGCGCGCACGGCGACCGAGGCCGAGATCAAGAAGGCCTATCGGCGCTTGGCGATGAAGCACCATCCGGATCGCAATCCGAACGACAAAGAAGCTGAAGAGAAATTCAAAGAGGCAAAGGAAGCCTACGAGGTGCTCTCGGACGCCGAGAAGCGCGCGGCTTACGATCAGTTTGGTCATGCCGGTGTCGATGCTTCGCGGCAAGCGGGCGCGGGTGGTGCCGGCGGCTTCGGTCGCGGCGACGCCTTCGGCGACATTTTTGGTGAGGTCTTCGGCGATATCTTCGGCGGCGGTCGCAAGGGCGGTGGTGGGCGCTCGCAAGTGTTTCGCGGTGCCGATCTCAAGTACGACCTCGAGCTCGATCTCAACCAGGCGGTCTTTGGCCATTCCGTCGAAGTCGACATTCAAAAGCTATTTGAATGCGATACCTGCGGTGGATCCGGCGCTGCCAAGGGCCACAAGCCCGTGCAGTGCGAAACCTGTGGCGGCGTCGGCCAGGTGCGTATTTCGCAAGGCTTCTTCCAACTGCAGCAAACGTGCCCGCGGTGTCGCGGCACGGGCACCATCATCAAGAATCCCTGCGACACCTGCTTGGGTCAGGGGCGTGTCCGTCGGAGCAAGAAGCTGGCGATCAAAATCCCGGCGGGTGTCGACACCGGGGATCGCATTCGTTTAGGCGGAGAAGGCGAGGCGGGTCGCAATGGTGGTCCTCCGGGCGATCTGATCGTCGAGGTACACATCCGCCAGCATGAGATTTTCGAGCGCGAAGGCGAGCATCTCTCGTGCGAAGTGCCGATTAGTTTCTCGACAGCAGTCCTCGGTGGCACGGTCGAAGTGCCGACGCTCGATGGCGAAGTGGCGCTGAAGATTCCGCCGGAAACACAGTCCGGGCGCGTGTTCCGGCTGCGCGACAAGGGCGTGAAGCCCGTGCGCGGTGGTGACCGCGGCGATTTGTTTTGCCGCGTCGTGATCGAGACGCCGGTGAATCTGTCGTCAGAGCAAAAAGAGCTGCTGCGCAAGTTCGAGGAATCGCTCAACCGCGACGGCAAAAAGCACGCGCCGCGCGAGGAGAGCTTTTTCGAGGGCGTAAAGCGCTTCTTCGCCGGCGACTCGCGCTGAGCTCGCGCGCCGCGATCAGCTCGCTGGGCCGCTCCAGCTCAAACTCTCGAGATCGAGCTGCTGTTGGAAATAGCGCGCCAGACGCTGGTGCTGCGCCGCCGTCAGGGTCCCCGTCGTTTTCTCGAGCACGCGCCGGTTGAGTTCCGCTTGGCGCTCCCGCCATCGGGCAGCGCGCTCACTCATTTGTTCCGCAGTGGGTGCCGCACCGGTTGCCGCGAGATCGGGCAAGGGCATCTCGGTACGCAGCGCCTCGGTTTGATCGTGCAGGATGCTGGCGAGGGCGTCTTGCTGGTCGGGCGTTAGCGGCATGCGCGCGAGCGCCAAGTCTTGCACGACTGGGAGCAAGGTGGCGCGCGCGCCGAGGGTGGCACGCAACGCGCTGAAACGCGCGGCTTTCTCCGTGCCTAACAACTTGGCGATCTCGTCCGCCTCGGTTTGATCGAGCTCTTGCAAACGTTGTTGTGTGGCCACCGGGTCTTCGCCGGCCGCCAGGCTGCCGCGCCCGAAATTCGCTAACTGGCGCTGCGCCAAGATCTCGATCAGGGCATCGACTTGCTCAACTGGTAGGTCGAGCCGCTGAATGATTTCGCCATGCTGCATCCGAGCAATCAGCCGGTTTTGCGCCAGCATCGCTTCGCGGCGCTTCGGATCCGCAAGGATGGCAGCGACAAAGGCGCGCTCTTGCTCCAACGCTTCCGCGAGCGGCGCTTCCGTGGGCGCGCTTTCGCCCGGTGCCGCCGGCGCGATGCCGAGCGACGGGCTCATGCCCGTCAGCGCATCGGGTGGGCGCAGCAGGCGGCGCTCGAGATCTTGAATGCGCGTGTTGAGGAGCGCGCGCTCGGCGGCGGCGGCGCTGGCAGTTTCTGCGGCGCGCTGCAGCTCGGCCCGCTGATGCGTTACCACACCGGCAAGCCCTGCTGCGACGATCGCGAGCACTGTGATCAGGATTCCGATGAACAGGCGCATGAACTGCTTAGCTCCTAGCCCAACCGCGGGCCGCTCGAACTGCGCGCGACCAGCGCGAGGTGCGCGCTGCCGCTTCGTCACGCGACATGCTGGGTTCAAATGCACGATCGCGTCGCCACAAGCGCGCGAGCTCGTGATCCGACGACCAGATACCGACGCCGCGCCCGGCCAACAATGCCACCCCGAGCGCCGTGATTTCCGTAGTTTGTGGCCGCACGACCGGCACTCCCAGCAAGTCGGCTTGAAACTGTAGCAGCAAATCGTTACGAGCGGCACCGCCGTCAACGCGCAATTCACGCAGCGTTTGGCCGGCATCCCGTTGCATCGCGGCTAACAACTCGGCGTTTTGGAACGCGATGCTCTCGAGTGCGGCGCGCGCCACATGCGCGCGCGTCGTGCCGCGCGTGAGTCCGATCAGCGTGCCGCGTGCCTCCGGGTCCCAATGCGGGCTGCCGAGCCCCGTGAAGGCGGGAACAAAGTACACATCGCCGGTATCGGCAACTTGTGCCGCGAGCGCCTCCACCTCCGCGGCATTTGCAATGACACGCAGGCCATCGCGGAGCCATTGCACCACCGAACCGGCGTCGAAAACACTGCCTTCGAGTGCGTAAGTGAGCCGCTGTCCACGCTGCCAGGCAATCGTCGTCAGCAGCCGATGCTGCGAGTGCAGCGGCGCCGCGCCGCTGTTCATCAATAAAAAGCACCCGGTCCCGAAAGTGCTCTTGGCCATGCCCGGCTCCAGACACACTTGGCCAAACAACGCGGCTTGCTGGTCGCCCGCGATTCCCGTGATGGGCACGCTGACGCCTTGCAGATCCGCTGCCAACGCAGTCGTGTCGAGCTGCGAGGGCACGATGCGTGGCAGGCAAGCGCGTGGGATGTTGAATAGTTTCAATAGCGCGTCGTCCCAGTCACCCGTCTCGAGATTCACCAGCATCGTGCGGCTCGCGTTCGAGGTATCGGTGACGTGGTGCGCCTGTTTGGTGAGTTGATAGATCAACCACGAATCGACGGTGCCGCAGGCGAGTTCGCCCCGTTCGGCGCGTTCGCGCGCGCCCGGTACGTTGTCGAGCAGCCACGCAATCTTCGTCGCGGAAAAATACGGATCGAGCACGAGCCCTGTCCGCAGCGCGATCTCGGGCTCCTCGCCGCGCTGGCGCAACTCGTCGCAGTGCGGTGCGGTGCGACGGTCCTGCCAAACGATGGCGGGCGCGACGGGCTCGCCTGAGCGCCGGTCCCACAGTACGGTGGTCTCGCGTTGGTTCGTGACGCCGATCGCTGCGATTTCCCTCGGCTCGACATTCGCCTGGGCAAGCACTTGAGCGATCGTGCTGGCTTGCGTCGCCCAAATCTCGCGCGCGTCGTGTTCCACCCAGCCCGGCCGTGGAAAGTATTGCGTGAACTCGCGTTGGGCGACGCAGACACTTTGACCGTGACGATCGAATAGTATCGAGCGCGAACTCGTCGTGCCTTGATCTAGCGCCAATAGGTAGGGGCCACCCGCCATGCCGCCATCATGCGCGAGGTCGGCTGCTTCGTAAACGCATGGCGCGACTGCCGAGCGCGAATCGACACGACAAGCCACCTGTGAAGCGCCACAATAGCGAACTCGGTCACGAAAGTCGGAAATAGCGACGGTATGGCGCTTGAGTCGATGAACATTGTCGTAGTGGGTGGCAGCGGTCGCATGGGGCGTAGCCTGGTGCAGGCTGCTGCGACACAGCCGCACTGCCAGGTCGTCGCTGCGGTTGTTAGGGAGTCAAGTGCGCTGTGCGGTGTAGCGGTGGCGGACGGCCCCGCTGGGTTGCGCTACACATCGGAGCTCGAGTCCGCGTTAGCGCGGGCCGATGTCGTCATCGATTTTTCAGCGGCAGCGGCGGTCGCACACAACATCCACGCGTATAGGCGTGCGGCAAAGCCGCTCCTCGTCGGTACGACCGGACTCGACACCGCGACCGAGCGGGCGTTGACGCTGTTGGGCGAGCGAGCGCCTGTGATGTTGGCACCGAACACGAGTATCGGTGTCACCGTGTTGCTTGAGTTGGTCCGCAAGGCCGCGGCGCTGTTGCCGCCGGACTTCGATATCGAGATCGTCGAGGCGCATCACAAAGGCAAGCAAGACCTGCCGTCGGGCACGGCCTTAGCGCTGGGTAGCGCCGCAGCAGATGGGCGTCGCGTACCGTTTGAGGCTGCCAAGGTGGTGCGTGCCAAGTCGGGCCTGAGGCAGGCCGGCGAAATCGGCATTGCCGCCATCCGGGCCGGCGACATCGTGGGGAAACATACAGTGCTATTCGCTGGGGCGGGCGAGCAGGTAACGCTGGGCCACGAGGCGACAGACCGAGGGATTTTTGCGTCTGGTGCGCTGCGGGCGGCTCAGTGGCTCCACCGGCAGCCACCCGGATACTACGCCATGAAGGACTTTATCGGTTTATAAACAGGGCCTTGCGGCGTAAAGCTTATATGGCTGTCAGATCTAATCGGCGCTCCTGGGCGCGCATTCGGGCCGTCGTGGGGCGCGAGAGCGCTGCGGCGCCTGATGAATCTGACCAAACGCGGCGGTTTTTTCACATGGACACCCCCCCATTCGGTTCGTAAAATTACCTTCTAATCCGAATCGGGTTAGTCCAAAACGAAGCGGGAGGGCGTTCACTAGAACTCCTCCCGCTTTGTCCATGTAACTCCCGCGCGAAGATCTCGCTGGCAGCTTGGTTGCCAGCGCTCGACTACGGCCAGCGTTAAAGTGTGGTCGGCGAGGCCCAAGGAGGGTGCAGGTCTTGTGCTCGCCAGACGCCCGGAGCGGAGACGTCGTTGGTTTTATTAGAACGGCGCGCCGCATAAGCGAGCGTGCCCAGGGGAGTGCGGGTGACGGCAGTAGCAGCGGTTCTAGCTCTAGCGGACGGCTCGATTTTTCGTGGCGTGTCTATCGGTGCCAAAGGCAACACCACCGGCGAAGTCGTCTTCAATACTGCATTGACGGGCTACCAGGAAATTCTGTCCGACCCGTCGTACTCCCGACAGATCGTCACACTCACTTATCCCCACATCGGCAACACAGGCACGACGCCCGAGGATCTCGAGGCGCCGTCGGTGTATGCGGCGGGGTTGGTCATTCGCGACTTGCCGCTGCTCGCGAGCAGTTGGCGCAAGTCGGAGACCTTGCGCGAGTTTCTCGAGCGTAACAAGACCGTCGCCATCGCCGGGATCGACACTCGGCGCCTGACGCGGTTGCTGCGCGAGAAGGGCGCACAAGCCGGCTGCATCATGACAGGCGACAAAGCCGACGATGCGGCTGCGGTGCGCGCTGCCAAGAAATTCCCAGGCCTGAAGGGCATGGATCTCGCGAAGGTGGTCAGCGTCAAGCAACGCTATCAGTGGAACGACGGCACGATCTGGTTGCCTGACGACCGGCCCGTCATTCGCGCGCATCAGCGTTTGCATGTCGTCGCGTACGATTTCGGCGTGAAGCGCAATATCTTGCGGTTGTTAGCCGATCGCGGCTGTCGCATGACCGTGGTGCCAGCTCAGACGCCGGCCGCGGAAGTGCTAGCGCTCGACCCCGATGGTGTGTTCTTGTCGAACGGTCCAGGCGATCCCGAGCCGTGCACCTATGCCATCGAGGCGATCCGCGAGTTCCTCGGTACCGATCTGCCCGTGTTCGGCATTTGTCTGGGACACCAGTTGTTAGGGCTCGCGGCGGGTGCACAAACTGTCAAGATGAAGTTCGGTCATCACGGCGCAAATCATCCCGTGCAAGACCTCGACACCGGCCGCGTCTTCATCACGAGCCAGAATCACGGCTTCGCAGTCGACGAGGCGACACTGCCATCCAATGTGCGTCCGACCCATCGATCGTTGTTCGACGGCTCCTTGCAAGGAATCGCGTTGACCGATAAGCCCGCGTTCAGCTTCCAGGGCCATCCCGAGGCGAGCCCGGGCCCGCACGACATTGCGGGTTTGTTCGACCGCTTCATCCAATTGATGTTGCAGCGGCTGCAGCAGCGCTTGCGAGCGCGTTCGGGGACTCGCGTGCCCCTCGCGAACTCTGCGCAGTCGGTCGGTTAGGACAGCACGATGCCCAAAAGAACAGATATCCAAAGCATCTTGATCATCGGCGCTGGCCCGATCGTCATCGGCCAGGCATGCGAGTTCGATTACTCAGGCGCGCAGGCTTGCAAGGCGCTGCGCGAGGAGGGTTACCGCGTCATTCTGGTGAACTCCAACCCCGCCACGATCATGACCGACCCGGAGATGGCGGACGCCATCTATATCGAACCGGTCAATTGGCGCACCGTCGCGAGCATCATCGAGAAAGAGCGGCCCGACGCGCTCTTGCCGACGATGGGCGGTCAAACCGCACTCAATACCGCGTTGGATTTGGTGCGCGAAGGCGTATTGCAGCAGTACGGTGTAGAGCTAATCGCGGCCTCGCGCGAGGCCATCGACATGGCCGAGGATCGCGAGTTGTTCCGCATCGCGATGCGCGAAATCGGCTTGGAATGCCCGCGCGCTGCCGTCGCGCACACCCTTGATGAGGCTGTGGCAATCCAGCAGGGCATCGGCTATCCGTGCGTGATTCGGCCATCGTTCACGATGGGTGGTAGCGGCGGTGGCATTGCATACAACCGCGAAGAGTTCGAGGAGATCGTTGCGCGTGGCCTCGATGCCTCGCCGACCTCGGAAGTGTTGATCGAAGAATCGGTCCTGGGTTGGAAAGAGTTCGAGATGGAGGTCATTCGCGACAAGAATGACAACTGCATCATTGTGTGCTCGATCGAGAACCTCGATCCGATGGGGGTGCACACCGGCGACTCGATCACCGTCGCACCTGCGCAAACACTGACGGACAAAGAATATCAACGCATGCGCAATGCTTCGATTGCCGTGTTGCGCAAAATCGGCGTCGAAACTGGCGGGTCGAACGTACAGTTCGCCGTGAACCCGGCTGATGGCCGGTTGTTAGTCATCGAGATGAATCCGCGCGTGTCGCGCTCCTCGGCGTTGGCATCGAAGGCGACCGGCTTCCCGATCGCGAAAGTGGCGGCCAAGCTCGCAGTCGGCTACACGCTCGATGAACTCAAGAACGACATCACGGGCGGCGCCACGCCGGCCTCGTTCGAGCCGTCGATCGACTACGTCGTTACCAAGATTCCGCGCTTCACCTTCGAGAAGTTCCCGGCGGCAAATACGCGCCTCACAACGCAGATGAAGTCGGTCGGCGAGGTGATGGCCATCGGCCGTACGTTTCAGGAGTCGCTGCAGAAAGCGCTGCGTGGACTCGAAACCGGGCTCGATGGTCTCACTGAGATGTTACCGCTGCCGCTCAACGAGGAGTCGGCCGAGAAGCTGGCCTACGAGCTGCGCGCTCCCGGGCCTAACCGGTTGCTGTACACGGCCGATGCGATTCGCGCAGGTTGGTCGCATGAGCGCATCTATGAACTCACACGGATCGAGCCATGGTTCCTCGCGCAGCTCGAGGATCTGATCGCCGAGGAGGAAGCCGTTCGGAGCGGCGGCCTCAAAGCGCTGGATGCGGCGCGGCTCCGCGTGTTGAAGCGCAAAGGCTTCTCCGATGCGCGGCTTGCGCGGCTCACGGCGCAGCGTGAAGACGCGATCCGAGCCAAGCGCATCGAGTTGGGCGTACGTCCCGTGTTTAAGCGCGTCGATACTTGCGCGGCCGAGTTCGCCACGTCGACCGCGTATCTGTACTCCACCTACGAAGAGGAGTGCGAGGCGGCGCCGACTAACAAGCGCAAGATCATGATCTTGGGCGGCGGCCCGAATCGTATCGGGCAGGGCATCGAGTTCGATTACTGTTGCGTGCACGCAGCGCTCGCGCTGCGTGAGGATGGTTTCGAGACCATCATGGTCAATTGCAACCCCGAGACGGTCTCAACGGACTACGACACCTCCGACCGTCTCTACTTCGAGCCGCTGACCTTGGAAGACGTGCTCGAGGTCATCGACAAAGAACAGCCAGAAGGCGTGATCGTGCAGTACGGCGGGCAAACGCCGCTCAAGCTGTCACGGGCGTTGGAGGCAGCCGGTGCGCCCATCATCGGCACGTCGCCGGAGTCGATCGACATCGCGGAGGATCGCGAGCGTTTCCAGATCCTCGTCAAGAACCTCGGCCTCAAGCAGCCCGCCAATGCCACGGCGCGCACGGAAGATCAGGCCGTGGCGCTCGCGCGCGAAGTCGGGTTCCCGTTGGTCGTGCGGCCCTCATATGTGCTCGGCGGTCGCGCGATGGAGGTCGTGTTCACCGAAGACGATCTGCGTGCCTACATGACCGATGCCGTGAAGGTATCGAACGACAGCCCAGTACTGCTCGATCGCTTCCTCGATGTCGCGATCGAAGTGGATGTCGACGCCGTCTGCGACGGCGAGAACGTGTTGATCGGCGGCATCATGGAGCACGTCGAGCAAGCGGGTGTGCACTCGGGCGATTCCGGCTGTTCGTTGCCGCCGAATAGCTTGAGCGAGGCGGTCCAAAACGAAATCCGCGAGCAGACGAAGAAGCTTGCCAAAGCGCTCTCGGTGATCGGGCTCATGAACATTCAGTTCGCGATTCAGAACGGCATCATCTACGTGCTCGAAGTGAATCCGCGGGCATCGCGGACGGCGCCGTTTGTGTCGAAAGCGACGGGACGCCCGCTCGCGAAAATTGGCGCGCGGGTGATGGTCGGCCGCAAACTCGCTGCGCAAGGCATGTTGCAAGAAATCGTGCCGCCGTATTTCTCGGTGAAGGAAGCGGTGTTCCCGTTTGTGAAATTCCCCGAGGCCGACCCGATCCTCGGGCCCGAGATGAAAAGTACGGGTGAAGTGATGGGCACCGGCCGCACGTTCGGTGAGGCCTACGCCAAAGCGCAGTCCGCCTCGGGTGTGAAATTGCCCCGCTCGGGTGTGGCGTTCATCAGCGTGCGCGAGCGCGATAAGCCGGGCGCCGCCGTGCTGGCGCGCAAACTGATCGACCGTGGCTTCAGCATCCTCGCGACCGATGGCACCGCTGCCAAGATCGTCGAGGCGGGGCTGCCGTGTAAGCGGGTCAACAAGGTGCGCGATGGTCGGCCACACATTGTCGATATGATCAAAAACGGCGATGTGGATTTGATCGTCAACACGACAGAAGGCAAACGCGCGATTCGCGAGTCGAATTCCATTCGGCGCGAGGCCGTGCACAAGCGCGTCACGTACTACACCACGCTGGCTGGCGCGCTTGCGACCTGCGATGCTCTCGACCACGTGGAGGAGGTTGCCGTGAATCGACTGCAAGACCTGCATGCCGAGGCTCGCTCATGAAGCGCACGCCGATGACCTTACGCGGCGCCGAGGCGTTGCGCGCCGAATTGAAGCGCCTGAAGTCGGAAGACCGTCCGAATGTCATCAAGGCGATCGCAGAAGCGCGTGCTCACGGCGACTTATCGGAGAATGCCGAGTATCACGCGGCCCGCGAGCAGCAAGGGTTCATCGAGGGCCGAATTGCCGAGATCGAAGCCAAGTTGTCTGCGGCGGAGATCATCGACACGGCGGCGCTGACGAACAACGGCAAAGTGATTTTCGGCGCCACGGTCGAGCTCGAAGACCAAGACGACGGCAAGAAGATCACTTATCAAATCGTGGGTGAGGACGAGGCCGACATCAAGTCAGGTCGAATCTCCGTCACGTCGCCGATCGCGCGCGCGCTCGTCGGCAAGAGCGAGGGAGATGTGGTCGATGTGACGGCGCCCGGCGGCGTGCGCAGTTACGAGATCGTGAAGGTGCGCTACGTCTAAGCGCTGACGGCTGTGATCGCAAGGCGTCGATTGGGCGCGGTGTTTGCGGTCTGGGCTGAGCGCAACAGCTGCAACGTATCCTCGGCTGGGATCGGCTTTGAGAAGTAGTAGCCTTGGGCAATGGAGCAGCCGAGTGCGACGAGCTGCGACGCCTGCTCCAGCGTTTCGACACCTTCGGCTACCGTTCCCAAGCGCAGGCTAGAGGCCATGCTGATGATCGCGCGGACGATCGCGGCGTCGTTGCCGTCGACATTCATGTCGCGCACGAACGAGCGATCGATCTTCAAGTAATCGATCGGCAGATTGCGCAGGTACGACAGACTCGAATAGCCGGTGCCGAAATCGTCCACCGACACACGCATGCCGAGATCGCGCAACGCGTGCAATTTCGCGACGTGTTCCGACGAGTCCTGCATCGCCACGGTCTCGGTCAGCTCGATACCGATCAGCTGCGGCGACACGCCATGGCGCTGCGCGATTTCCAGAATTCTCGCGGGAAGCTCCGAGCGCTGCAATTGTTTGGCGCTCACATTGACGGCAACCGGCACGGGCTCGACCCCCGAGTCGATCCAATGCCGCATCAAGGCTGCAACCTTGTTCAACACGCACTCACCCAACGCCACGATCAAGTCGCTCTGCTCCGCAACTTTGATGAACGACAACGGTGGCACCGAACCGTGTAGCGGGTGGTGCCAGCGCGCGAGCGCCTCGAAGCTGACGATCTGACCGCTGCGAATATCCACGATCGGCTGCAGATGGATGTCGATCGCCTCCGCTTCGACTGCCTTGCGTAAATCGAGCTCGAGCCCAAGGCGCTCTTGCACGCGCTGGCTCATGGACGAGTCGAATTCTTGGATGCTGTCGCGACCGCGTGCCTTGGCCTCATAGAGCGCGATATCGGCGGCGCGTAGCAGTTCGCTCATCGTGCCGCCGTTGTGCGGATACGCGGCGACGCCAATGCTGCACGTGATGGTGTAGCTCGAGTCGCCGAGCTGAATGGGCTGTTTCAAGTGCTCCGCCAAGCGCTTTGCGATCGTTTGCGCGTTCGGCTCGGCCTCATCGTGTTGTGTGACAACCAGGAATTCGTCCCCGCCCATACGGGCCACGAAATCGGACGCCGCAATCGTGCTGCGCAGACGCTTCGCCACGCAGCGCAGGTACTCATCGCCGACCGTGTGGCCGCGCGAGTCGTTGATGTTCTTGAAGTGGTCGCAATCGAGGTACAGGACGGCGAGCGAGCCGCCGGTGCGCTCGGCTTCGCGCATCATTTCGGGCAGGTGCTCGTTCAGATGCAAGCGGTTCGGCAGCCCGGTCAACGGATCGTGCATGGCTTGGTGTCGTAGCGAGCGCGCGTGTTCGGCCGTGCGGCGCTCCGCCTCGCGGCGATGCGAAACGTCGCGCATGATCAGCGCCGCGACACTATCGTTATTAGGCTCGATGTCGACGACCACATAGTCGAGGTCGATTCCCGAGCCATCTGAGCGTTCCACGGTCGTCGTACGGAAGAAAGTCGCTTGTTCGGGCGTCAGCCGCGGGTCGGGCTCGAGCTTCACGTCATCGCGAAACAGCGAGCCGATGCGATATTGCTGCAGCAGGGCGATGGGCGCACCCAACATGCGCTGCGCGGCAGGGTTTGCATCCAAGATCACTTGGGACTGGCGGCTGAATAGCATGATGCCGGCGGGTGTGCGCTCGAACACGGCTCGATAGCGGGCCTGACTGGCACGCGCCGCTGCGCTCGAGCGATCGAGCCGGCGGCTGTAGATGTGCCAGCCGAAGATCGCCAAGGCCACCAAGAGTGCCACGAGGAACACCAGGTAGTTAGCGCTGCGCAGCCCGCCTTGCATGACATCACGCGAGAAAGTGGTGCTCAACAAGGCGACCGGCTTGCCGTCGATGCCATCGAGGCGCAGATGTCCGGCCAGTTGTTCGGCAGTGTTGGCGCGAATGGCGCGTGCTTCGGCGCTCCGCAAATCGGGCTCGGCCTGGAGGCGCTGGATCCCGAGCGGAGAATCTGTCAGCACGAATTGCGCGTCAGATTGCGCATCGATGCGCACTTGCTCGAGCTCTGGGCTGCCCATCGCGCGCGCAAACACCAGCGTTCCGCCTGGCGGGCCCGAGCGATCCGAATGCAGAATCGTGTGTGCGGCGATGACGTGCGGCGCGCCCGCGATCAGCGCGAGTCGTAGGCCGCCTTCCTGGTCGCGGATCGACTTGATCAGCGGTGTGAGCGCGTTAATTTCCTGCGTGATGTGGTTGCGCGCCGGATGTTGGTAGCGTGCGCCATCGGTATCGTTGTCAAAACTCGAGATGAGTCGGTCGTTAGCATCGAGAACCCACACGAGCTCGACGTTCATTTCGTCGAGGCCAGGCTGCGAAAAGTTTTCCGTTTCGAACGTGGAGTCGAGCGACGACACGTAGCTGTACATGTCGTCCCAGCGCGCATAGTCGCGCGACACGGTTTCGATTTCGGTGTTGTGCGAAGTGAACGAGCGACGCAGCACTTCGAGTGACCGAGTAGCATCGGCCTGCTCGATCGTGGCGAACTTCTGCACGACGAGATAGCGCGAGGCGATCAACGTGCCCAAAACGACGAACGTCGCCGCTGCGTAGACAGCGAGCGCATTCCTCGAGAAGGTCTTGGTCGATAGTAGAGCCATGTTCGTCGGCGGTTAACTTAATGCTGACGATCCGCGACGTTGTGACGTGCGCTGACAGCACTCTCTCATGAGGCGAATAGTCGCCCCACGGCTCTATGTCGGCCAGGAACGAACTTGCTTTATGCGGCTGGGATCACAATTCCAGGCTTGTCGTGACGCGCGCGATAAAGCACGCCGACGTGGCCTATGCGATGGACTAAGGTGCTCTCTGTGCGCGTTGCCAGGGTTTCGAACGCCGCATCGCGCTCCGATCGATCGGCGCCGCGTATCTTCACTTTGATGAGTTCATGGTCGTGCAGGGCACGAGCGGTCTCGGTGACGACCGATTCGGTGACACCGTTTTGCCCAACACGAATGACAGGCTCGAGCGCATGGGCGAGGCCGCGAAGGTATTTGCGCTGACGTTCGGAGAGTTCCATAAGGCGAAAGTCTACACGGACGCACGTTCATCGCGCCGCCCAGCTCGCGGCGCTTGCGCTGGGGAACTGCAATCGCGGTGGCCGACTCCAAAGAAATGTGCGAGCTGCGTTCAAGGGAACCACGACCCCACGCTAGAAGCACCGGTGGGTGCTATGGCAGCTTGAAAAGGCCGACATCGGCCCCACATGAGATTGGAATGAGACGAGCCCCCTGACTTTGCTGCATCCGCGCAGGCTAGAGTTACGAATATTCGACAATGCCGCTCACTGCCTCGTCCCGCCGACGTAGTTGCGCTTTACTTGCTGGCGAGTGGTAACCGGATGGTGTAGCGTGGCGACGAGCTTGCTTTTGCCGAGGAACCTACATTGAACGACCTGACGAAGAACATACTGCTCTGGGGCGTCATCGTCCTGGTGCTGTTCGTTGTCTTTAGCCGGTACATGCCGCCCACGGGCACGCCCGAAGCCGTGTACTACTCAAAGTTCCTGGACGACGTGGCGAGCAACCGCGTTGAGTCGGTCACGCTTCGCGGGAAAGAGATTCTCGGCAAGCGCAAAGACGGCACGGCTTTCACCGCCTACAACCCCGAGACAGAAAACACCGCGCTCATCGGCACGTTGAGCAAGGCGGGCGTCACCATCAAGGGCGAGGCACCGAAGGAACCCAATTTCGTCGCGCAGTTGTTACTGCAGTTAGCACCTGCGTTGCTGTTGATCCTCGTATTCGTCTACATGCTGCGCCAAATGCAAGGCGCCGCGGGTGGCCGCGGGGCCATGTCCTTCGGCAAGAGTCGCGCGCGGCTGTTGGGCGAAGACCAGGTGAATGTCACGTTCGCCGATGTCGCGGGCGTCGACGAAGCGAAGCAAGAGGTCGGCGAGATCGTCGACTTCCTCAAAGACCCGTCCAAGTTCCAGAAATTGGGCGGCAAGATTCCAAAGGGCGTCCTGATGGTGGGCTCGCCCGGTACCGGCAAGACCTTGCTGGCGCGCGCGATTGCTGGCGAAGCGAAAGTGCCGTTCTTCACGATTTCGGGTTCCGACTTCGTGGAGATGTTTGTGGGTGTCGGCGCTTCGCGTGTGCGCGACATGTTCGAGCAGGCGAAGAAGCATGCGCCGTGCATCATCTTCATTGATGAAATCGACGCCGTCGGGCGGCATCGTGGTGCTGGTCTCGGGGGCGGTCACGACGAGCGCGAGCAGACGCTGAACCAGTTGCTCGTCGAGATGGACGGTTTCGAAGGCAGCGAAGGCATCATTGTTATCGCTGCGACCAACCGACCGGACGTGCTGGACCCGGCGCTCCTGCGCCCGGGCCGATTCGATCGGCAAGTGGTCGTGCCGCTGCCGGACGTGCGCGGCCGCGAGCAAATCCTGCGGGTACACATGCGTAAAGTGCCGCTTGGCGACGACGTCAAGCCGGGTCTGATCGCGCGCGGAACGCCGGGGTTCTCCGGTGCCGATCTCGCCAATCTCGTCAACGAGGCGGCCTTGTTTGCCGCACGCGCTAACAAGCGCACCGTTTCAATGGACGAGTTCGAGCGCGCCAAGGACAAGATCATGATGGGTGCCGAGCGGCGCTCGATGGTCATGTCCGATCAGGAAAAGAAGATGACGGCCTACCACGAGGCGGGTCACGCGATCGTGGGCGTTACGGTGCCAGAGCATGATCCGGTGTACAAAGTTACGATCATTCCGCGCGGTCGCGCGCTGGGCGTGACGCAGTTCTTGCCGGAGCAGGACCGCTACAGTTTGTCGAAGCGTCGCATCGAAAGTGCGATTTCCACATTGTTTGGTGGCCGCATCGCGGAGGAGATCATCTTCGGCGTCGACTCCGTGACGACCGGTGCCTCAAACGACATTGAGCGTGCGACCGAACTCGCGCGGAATATGGTGACGAAGTGGGGCTTGTCAGATCGGCTCGGGCCGCTGACGTATACGGACGAGAGCGGCGAGGTGTTCCTTGGTCGCTCGGTCACGCAGCACAAACAAGTGTCGGATGGTACAGCGCACCTGATCGACGAAGAAGTTCGTAAGGTCATCGAGACTAACTACCAGCGCGCGAAGGTAATCCTCGAAACCAATATCGAGAAGTTGCACGCGATGGCGGAAGCGCTCGTGAAGTACGAAACGATCGACGACGCGCAGATCAAAGACATCATGGCGGGGCGGACACCGCAACCGCCGGCCGGCTGGGACGACTCCATGTCGAATCCGCCGCCGCGCCGCGGGCCCGAGGGTGATGCCAGTGGGCCGATCGGCTCGCCGGCAGGTCAGCACTAACAGCTCGGACGCCGCGCGATGCGGCTGGAGTGCAGATCGCGGTCGCTCGACCTAGCTCGGCCAGTGGTGATGGGCGTGGTTAATGTCACGCCCGACTCCTTTTCGGACGGGGGGCGTTTCCACGGGCCGGATGCCGCCGTGGCGCATGCATTGCGCCTTGCCGACGAGGGCGCTGCCATCATCGATATCGGTGGGGAATCGACCCGCCCGGGTGCCGCGCCGGTCCCTACTGCGGAAGAAATCGATCGAGTCTTGCCGGTCGTAGAGCGCGTGCGCGCGCGCAGCGATGTCGTTATCTCGGTCGATACCAGTAAGCCGGAAGTCATGACCGCCGCCGTCGCGGCCGGTGCCGAGTTACTCAATGATGTTCGCGCCTTTGCCGAGCCCGGCGCGCTCGCCGCCGCAGCACGGTCAGGTGCCGCGCTGTGCCTCATGCATATGCAAGGCGAGCCGCGGACGATGCAGGCCCAGCCGCAATACGAGGACGTCGTGACGGAAGTCCGGGATTTCTTGGCGCAACGGATGCAGGCTTGCGCGGGGGCCGGGATCCCGCGCCACCGATTGTGCATCGATCCGGGCTTCGGCTTTGGCAAAACGGTCGCGCACAACCTGGCGCTGTTGCGGTCGTTAGCCGCGCTTACGCCGCTGGAGGTACCGATCTTGGTCGGCCTGTCGCGCAAGTCGATGCTCCAGGCGATCACGGGCAGGCCGGTCGCCGAGCGCATGAGCGGCAGCGTCACGCTCGCGGCACTTGCGGTACTCAATGGGGCGAGTATCGTTCGCGCGCATGACGTCGCTGCGACGGTTGATGCGCTGCGAGTGATCGAGGCCTACCGAGGCGCGGACGCAAAGAGTCCCGAAGGAAATAGCCGATGAGTCGAAAGTATTTTGGTACCGATGGTGTTCGCGGCTTGGTCGGCGAGCATCCGATGACAGTGGATTTCGCGTTGCGACTGGCCAGCGCGGCCGCTCGAGTGCTTGCCCCCAATGGCGGCAGCGTGCTGATCGGCAAAGACACGCGCTTGTCGGGCTACATGTTCGAAGCGGCGCTCGAAGCGGGGTTCGTCGCGGCCGGTGTCAATGTAAAGCTGATTGGTCCGCTACCCACGCCTGGCGTCGCGTATCTCACGCGCAAGTTCGAGTGCGACTTTGGCGTGGTGATCAGCGCGTCGCACAATCCCTACGACGACAATGGCATCAAGTTCTTCGACTCTGAAGGCGGGAAGCTTTCGGACGACATCGAGCGGCAGATTGAAGCTGAGCTCGACAAAGGCCCGATCACGCGCAGTTCAATGAATCTGGGTCGTGCCGTGCGTGTCGACGAATCACGGCGATTCTATCAAGAGTTCTGTGCGAGTACGTTGCCGGCCGGCATGGATCTCGCGGGCTTGAAGCTCGTGATCGATTGCGCCAATGGCGCGGGGTACAAAGTGGCGCCGCGAACGCTCGCAGATCTCGGCGCCGAAATCATCCCAATCGGTTCATCGCCCAACGGCCGCAACATCAACGATGGCTGCGGCTCGACATCGCCAGGTTTGTTGCAACTGACAGTGCCTGGCGTACGGGCTGCGGCCGGCATTGCACTCGACGGCGATGGTGATCGACTCGTGATGGTCGATGAATTCGGCCGAGCCGTTGATGGCGACCAATTGATGTACATCATCGCAACGGCGCGTCACCGTGCCGGCGCGTTACGTGGCCCAGTTGTGGGCACGTTGATGACGAACCTCGGACTCGAAGTCGCGCTGCGCAAAGTCGGCATCGAGTTCCGGCGTGCACAGGTGGGCGACCGATACGTGCTCGCGATGTTGCGCGAGACCGGCGGCATCATCGGTGGCGAGACTTCGGGCCATATCCTCACGCTCGACAAGACGACGACGGGCGATGCGTTGATCGCTGCGCTGCAAGTGCTCGCCGTGATGCGCGAGACCCAGCGCGGGCTAGCAGAGTTAGCCTCGGCGATGCCGAAGTTTCCGCAACACATGATCAACGTGAAGGTGGCCAAGCGCTTCGACCCGAGCGCGGTGCCGGGCGTGCAGAGCGTGGTGTCGCAGGTGGAGCGTCGGCTGGGTTCTGAGGGACGTGTGGTGCTACGTGCCTCAGGCACCGAGCCGGTCATTCGCGTGATGGTGGAAGCCGCCGATGAGCAAGTCACCCGCGCTAGCGCCGAGGAAATCGCGAGCGCCGTGCGACAAGTCGCGGCCTGAGTACCTCGCAGGTCGCAATCGCCGCTCGTTAGTTGTAATCTCGCCGCCCTCGCAATTCCGGGGGCAAAGCACACATGCGTCGCAAAATCGTCGCGGGTAATTGGAAGATGCACGGTTCCCGTGCGGAGAACACCGCATTGGTGGCGGCCGTATTGGCTGGCATCAAGCCGGGGCAGGGTGCCGAATGCTTCGTGTGTGCCCCGTTCGTCTATCTCGCGGAATTGGCGGGCAGGCTGGGTGGCTCCTCCGTGGGCTTGGGCGCACAGGACGTTTGCGCGGAAAAAGTCGGTGCATTCACGGGGGAAGTGTCGGCCGCGATGTTGCGCGATGTTGGGTGCCAGGCTGTCATCGTCGGGCATTCGGAGCGCCGTGCCATCTACGGCGAAACCAGCGAGCTCGTGGCGCGGAAATTCTGCGCTGCCCAGGCTGAGGGTCTGCTGCCGATTTTATGCGTGGGAGAGCAACTGGCCGAGCGCGAGGCTGGCCGGACGACGGCCGTTGTAGCGGAACAACTGGATGCCGTGATCCGGGCGGCTGGTGTCGGCGCTCTCGAGCGCGCGGTCGTGGCTTATGAACCCGTTTGGGCAATCGGCACGGGCAAAACGGCGAGCCCGGAGCAGGCCCAGGAAGTCCACGCGTTCATCCGTAGTCGAATTTCCGCCCAGGATGCTAGAATTGGCGGCTCGATTCGGGTTCTCTATGGCGGCAGCGTCAAGGGCGCGAATGCGCGCGAGTTGTTCGCGATGCCCGATGTCGATGGCGGATTGATCGGCGGCGCGTCGCTCAAAGCCGAAGAATTCCTCGCAATCGTCGCGGCGGCCAGTTGAACACTCGGTCACGCGGACGGGTGCGACACACGAGATACGGACCATGTTGAAGACCACTCTGACAGTCTTGCAAGTGTTTTCGGCGATCGCGATCGTCGGCCTCGTGCTGCTCCAACGCGGCAAGGGTGCTGACGCGGGCGCGGGCTTCGGCGCAGGCGCGTCGGGTACCGTGTTCGGCGCGCGGGGCGCCACTACGGGTTTGTCGCGGGCGACTGCGATTTTCGCCGCCGTGTTCATGGTGAACAGTTTGCTGCTCACTTACTTGTTCCAGCGGGAAGTGCGCGAATCGAAAACCTTGCTGGACGAAGTGGCCACGCAGTCCGCGCCAGCGCCGCAGAGCACGCCAGCCGTGCCGGTGCCGAGTGGAGTTGATGAGGTTCCCGCGCCGGCGGATGCCGTGCCCACGCCTGCGCCGCAGCCGCAGAGCCCGTAACGTCGCTGACGTTGCGTTCGAAAAATTCTCGTTGCATGCCGACGTGGTGGAATTGGTAGACACACTAGCTTGAGGGGCTAGCGGAGCGATCCGTGGGAGTTCGAGTCTCCCCGTCGGCACCACCTTCTTTCTCCTGGTACAATTCGCGCCCATCGAGGGGGCACCCGTGCTTTCGCAAACGCGAGAGTGGTTGTCCCTTTTTTGTAGTGACATCGATGCTTGCGAACTATCTACCGATCTTGATCTTCTTGGGCGTCGCCACGGGTCTTGCGACGTTGTTGCTCGTCCTCGGCACGCTCATCGGCAATTCACAAGCGAAATTCGGCGGCGACCGCGAAAAGCTGTCCGCCTACGAGTGCGGCTTCGAGGCATTTGAAGACAGCCGCACCAAGTTCGATGTGCGCTACTACTTGGTGGCCATTCTGTTCATCGTGTTCGATCTCGAAATCGCCTTCCTGTTTCCGTGGGCGGTGGTCATGGACGAACTCGGCACTTTCGGTCTCGTATCGATGGGGATCTTCTTGTTCATCCTCGTCGTCGGCTTCATCTACGAATGGAAGAAAGGCGCGCTCGAATGGGATTAGGCGAGGACAGCGTCGACTCCGCAGCGCAAGGTTTTGCGGAGCGTGGGTTTCTGACAACGCAGGTTGACAACCTGGTCAATTGGGCGCGCACCGGGTCACTCTGGCCGATGACATTTGGCCTCGCGTGCTGCGCCGTCGAGATGATGCATGCGGGCGCCTCGCGTTACGACTTGGATCGGTTTGGCATTGTGTTTCGTCCGAGTCCGCGCCAGTCGGACGTGATGATCGTGGCTGGCACGCTGGTCAACAAAATGGCACCCGCTTTACGCAAGGTGTACGACCAGATGCCGGAGCCACGCTGGGTCATCTCGATGGGCTCCTGCGCGAATGGCGGCGGGTACTACCACTATTCGTATGCAGTGGTGCGCGGTTGCGATCGCATTGTGCCGGTGGACGTGTATGTGCCCGGCTGTCCGCCGACGGCCGAAGCATTGCTGTACGGCATCATCCAATTGCAGAAAAAAATTGCGCGCACCAGTACGGTTGCGCGCTGAGCTGGGATGGACGCACGACGTGAGTGATCGAATCGAAGCACTAGCCACCCGGATTGTCGCGGCCTTGGGCGACAAGGTGCGGCGCGTGCCGTCCCTCGGGTCGGAGTTGTGTTTCGAAGTGGAGCCGAAGCTGCTGCGCGAAGTGTGTACCACGTTGCGCGATACGCCCGAGCTCAAGTTTGAAATGCTGATCGATCTCGCCGGTATCGATTATTCCGAGTACGGCGAGAGCGAGTGGAAGACCACTAGCGCCACGGGCTCAGGCTTCAGCCGTGGCGTCAATCGTAGCGCTGCAGCGGTGCCGCATGACGGCGCACGCTTCGCAGTGGCCTACCAACTGCTATCCATTACGCACAACGAGCGCCTCAGAATTCGCGCGCGTTGCGAGGATGCCGAGGATCCGTTGATCGATTCGGTCGTCGACATTTGGCCCTCGGCCAATTGGTTCGAGCGTGAAGCGTTCGATCTGTTCGGGATCTTGTTTGCGGGCCATCCAGATTTGCGCCGCATCCTCACCGATTACGGCTTCATCGGGCATCCCTTCCGCAAGGACTTCCCGCTCATCGGCAACGTCGAGGTGCGCTACGACCCTGAACAGCAGCGCGTCGTGTACGAGCCCGTGAGCATCGAGCCGCGCGTGCTCGTGCCGCGCGTCATTCGGCACGACAATCGGTACGAGCCTGCGCTCAAAAGCGCGCCGCCGGCGAAGAGCTAACGACCCATGGCAGAGATTCGCAATTTCACGATGAACTTTGGCCCGCAGCACCCGGCTGCGCACGGTGTGTTGCGTCTCGTGCTCGAGATGGACGGCGAAGTGATTCAGAAAGCCGATCCGCACATCGGCTTGTTGCACCGTGGCACGGAGAAACTCGCGGAGTCGAAGCCGTTCAACCAGTCGATTGGCTATATGGATCGCCTCGACTACGTGTCGATGATGTGCAACGAGCACGCGTATGTGATGGCAATCGAGCGCTTGCTCGGCGTCACGCCGCCGCTGCGTGCGCAATACATACGCGTGATGTTCGATGAGATCACGCGGGTGCTGAACCACTTGATGTGGCTCGGGGCGCACGGGCTCGACATCGGCGCAATGACCGTGTTCTTGCTTGCGTTCAAGGAACGCGAGGACTTGATGGATTGCTACGAGGCCGTGTCGGGCACGCGCATGCATGCCACGTATTATCGGCCGGGTGGCGTGCATCGCGATTTGCCAGCGACGATGCCGAAGTACCAGGCGTCGAAATGGCGCAGCCAGAAAGATGCCGATCGTCTCAACGAGGCGCGCAGTGGATCGCTGCTCGATTTCATCGAGGCCTTTACGCAGCGCTTTCCGGCGTGCATCGATGAGTACGAAACCCTGCTCACCGATAACCGCATCTGGAAGCAGCGTACGGTCAACATCGGAGTCGTCACGCCCGAGCGCGCGATGGCGCTCGGCTTCACGGGGCCGATGCTGCGGGGTTCCGGGATCGCGTGGGATTTGCGCAAGAAGCAGCCCTACGAAGTGTATGGCGAGCTCGATTTCGACATTCCCGTGGGCGTGAACGGCGACTGTTACGACCGCTACCTGGTACGCATTGAAGAGATGCGGCAGAGCAATCGCATCATCAAGCAATGCGTTGATTGGCTGCGGCTGAACCCGGGGCCGATCATGATCGACGATCGCAAGGTGCGGCCGCCGCGTCGTGAGGAGATGAAGGGCGACATGGAGTCGTTGATTCATCACTTCAAGTTGTTTACCGAGGGCTACTCAGTACCGGAAGGCGAGACGTACGCCGCCGTCGAGGCGCCGAAGGGCGAGTTCGGTATCTATTTGATCTCAGATGGCGCTAACAAGCCGTATCGTTTGAAGTGCCGCGCGCCCGGCTTCGCGCATCTCGCGGCGCTCGAGGAGATGACCACAGGCCACATGTTGGCGGACGTCGTCGCCGTGATCGGGACACAAGACATCGTGTTTGGGGAGATCGATCGCTAATGACGCACGTCGTGAAAACCGCGGACGGCGGCACCTTCGAGCCGGTGTTAGGCGAGAAGTCGCTGCGCCTCAATGAACACACGCGCCACGAGATCGATGAGTGGATCGGACGCTTCCCCACCGGACGGCAGCGTTCAGCGGTGTTGTCGGCGTTGCGCTTTACACAGGAGCAAAACAACGGCTTCCTGACGCCTGAATTGATGGATGGCGTCGCGGAGTATCTGCGTTTGCCTGCGATCCAGGTGTATGAAGTCGCCAGCTTCTACTCGATGTTCGAGACACACCCGTGTGGGCGGCACCATGTGAGCATTTGCACGAACATCAGTTGCATGCTGATGGGTGCCGAGGAACTCGTTGCGCATTGCGAACGCAAGCTCGGCATCAAGTTGGGGGAGAGCACGCCGGATGGCCGCATCTTTCTCAAGCGCGAGGAAGAGTGTCTGGCCGCATGCACGGGCGCACCGATGATGATGGTCGATCACCATTTCCACGAGTTCTTGACGCCGGAGAAGGTGGACCAAGTGCTCGACGAGTTGAAGTGAGGACGTAGCCGATGTCGAGCGCGATGGAGCGTTGGTCCGACAAAATGAACTTGACGGTGTTCGAGCCGTTGAAGCTCGCGGAGTCGTGGAAGCTCGCCACATACCAATCGATTGGTGGCTACGAGGCTTGGAAGAAGATCCTGCGGGAAAAGATTCCGCGCGAGCAAGTCATCGAACAAGTGAAAGCATCCGGCCTTCGTGGTCGCGGAGGTGCGGGTTTCCCGACCGGGACAAAGTGGAGCTTCATGCCACGCAATGCCCCGATGCAGAAGTACGCGGTGTGCAATTCGGACGAGAGCGAGCCAGGCACCTGCCACGACCGTGACATCTTGCGCTTCAACCCACACTCGCTCGTCGAAGGCATGGCCATCGGTGGCTATTGCATGGGCGCAACGGTGGGTTACAACTACATTCGCGGCGAATTTCTGGGTGAGCCGGTGCCGCGCTTCGAAGCGGCCGTGAAGGAAGCCTACGCGGCAGGGTTGTTAGGTAAGAACATTCTCGGTTCCGGCGTCGATTTCGATCTCTACACGGCGGTCGGCGCGGGCGCGTACATTTGCGGTGAAGAGACAGCGCTGCTCGATTCGCTCGAGGGCAAACAAGGGAAGCCGCGCTTCAAGCCGCCGTTTCCCGCAGCCTACGGCTTGTATGGCGCGCCGACCACGATCAACAACACGCAGAGCTATGCGTCGGTACCGACGATTTTGCGCAAAGGGCCCGAGTGGTTCGCCAAGCTCGGCGTGGCGAATGCCGGTGGCACGGTGGTGTTCTCCGTGTCGGGCCACGTCAATAAACCCGGTAACTACGAATTACCGTTAGGCATTCCGTTCGCCGATCTCCTAGAAATTGCGGGTGGCGTACGGGGCGGACGCAAACTGAAGGCCGTGATTCCGGGTGGCTCGTCGGTGTACGTGTTGCCAGCCGAGAAGATCATGGCAGCCAACATGGACTACGACTCGCTCAAGGCTGCTGGCTCTTCCGTGGGATCGGCGGCCGTCATCGTGATGGACGAGACGACGTGCATGGTCAAGACCTTGGAGCGCTTGTCGCGCTTTTACAAGTCGGAGTCTTGTGGTCAATGCACGCCGTGCCGAGAGGGCACCGGCTGGTTGAATCGCGTGCTGCAGCGCATTCTGGCGGGCCAAGGCCATCGTGACGATCTCAACTTGTTAGTCGACGTGGCGGGCCGAATCGAAGGCCATACCATTTGCGCACTGGGAGATGCTGCCGCGTGGCCGGTGCAGAGCTTCCTCAAGCATTTTCGCCACGAGTTTGAATACATGATCGATAACGGTGGCCGCAGCATCGTCGACGATCCGGCGCGGAGGGCGGCATGAGCACGCCGAATCCGACAGCGCCGGCGACGCCCCCGCCGTCCGACGAGATCAACGTCGAGGTCGATGGCCGCGCCGTGAAGGCCAAGAAAGGCGCGATGATCATTCACGTGACGGACGCGAACGATGCCTACGTGCCGCGCTTCTGTTACCACGACAAGTTGCCGATCGCCGCGAACTGTCGGATGTGTCTCGTCGAGGTGGAGAAGGCGCCGAAGCCGCTGCCCGCGTGTGCGACACCCGTCGCGGAGGGCATGAAGATCTTCACGAAGTCGCCGAAGGCCATCGCGGCCCAAAAAGCGACGATGGAGTTCTTGTTGATCAACCACCCGCTCGACTGCCCGATCTGTGATCAGGGCGGGGAGTGTGAGTTGCAAGATTTGGCGATGGGGTTTGGCCGCGACATCTCGCGCTTCACCGAGCGCAAACGTGTCGTGAAGGACAAAGACATTGGTCCGCTCGTGTCGACCGATATGACGCGCTGCATTCATTGCACGCGGTGCGTCCGTTTCGGGCAAGACGTCGCGGGCATTCAAGAGCTCGGCACGACGGGCCGCGGCGAGCACATGGAAATCGGCACCTATGTAGAGCGTGCCGTCGAGCATGAGCTGTCCGGCAACATCATCGATTTGTGCCCGGTCGGTGCGTTGAACTCTAAGCCGTTCCGCTATCGCGGCCGTTCTTGGGAGATGACGCAGCACGCGCTGGTCTCGCCGCACGACGGCGTTGGGGCGAACCTTTGGGGCCATGTATTGCGCGGCAAGTTGATGCGGGTCGTGCCCCGGCAAAACGAAAGTGTCAACGAAACCTGGATCGCCGATCGCGATCGGTTCAGTTACGAAGGCGTGTACAGCGCGGATCGCTTGTTGGCACCCAAGCTGCGCGAGAACGGCGCTTGGCGTACCGTCGATTGGGAAACTGCACTCAATGCAGCGGCGACAGCGTTGAAGTCGGCGGGCAGCGATTTGGCAACGCTCGTCAGCGCGAGCGCGACGCTGGAGGAGCAGTATCTCGCGGCGCAAATCACGCGCGGCCTCGGCTCCCCCAATATCGACCATCGCTTGCGGCAAGTGGACTTTCGCGATCAAGCAGCCGATCCCATCGTGCCGGGGCTCGGCGGGCTCACGCTTGCGGCCGTCGAGCAGCTCGACGGTTTGTTAGTCGTCGGCTCGAATCTGCGCCGCGAAGCGCCGCTGCTCGCACATCGCGTGCGTAAGGGGGCGCGTCGCGCGGCAAAAGTGGCGTTTTTGAACCCCGCGCGCTTCGAGTATTTGTTCCCGGTCGCCGCGTATTTGGAAAGCGCGCCGGCTAAGCTCGTGGGCGAACTTGCGGCGGTCTATGCCGCGGCCTTGAATGGGGCTGCGCCGCCCGCGCACCTGAAGTCGGTGGTCGAGGCTGCCACGATCAATACCGCGCATCGAGCGGCGGCGGCTGCGCTCGCCAACGGCGCGCGTCATGCCGTGTTGTTAGGAGCGTTGGCATTGCGGCATCCGGCTTACGCCGATCTGCGCGCGTTGGCCGCAGCGCTCGCCGAACATGTCGGCGGAACCTTGGGTTTGCTCACGGAAGGCGGTAATGCAGCCGGGGGCTATTTGGCGGGTGCCGTTCCTCATCGTAATGCGGGTGGTCGCGCCATCACGCCGAGCGGCAAAACAGCACGCGAAATGCTCGCGAAGCCGCAGGCGGCGTATTTGTTAGTGGGAGGGCTCGAGCCTTGGCTCGACAGCGGCGTGGCCGACGCACTCGCGTCGCTGCGCGATGCGAAGTCCGTTGTCGCGGTCACACCGTTCACGTCACCCGAGCTCGAGTCGGTCGCACAGGTGCTGCTACCGAGCGGTACGTTCGTGGAGTCCTCCGGGACGTTTGTGAATTGGGAAGGGACATGGCAGAGCTTCGCCGGCGCGGCCAAGCCTCTCGGCGAAGCGCGGCCCGCATGGAAAGTGTTGCGCGTACTGGGCAATCTCACGGGCGCAGCCGATTTCGCGTTCGACTCGTCTGACCAAGTTCGTGATGCGGTACGGCGTGAGTGTGGCGACGCAGTCCCCGTGCCATATCGCGGCGCACATGTAGCGTCGGCCGTGGCCGGGGACATCCGTGTTCCCGATGTGCCGATGTACTCGGTGGACGCATTGTTGCGGCGCTCGCCGTCGTTACAACGCACGCCAGAAGCGCGGCGCGAGCCCGCCGTGTACGTGGGGGCCGAGCGGTAGCGCTTATGTGGAATTCGATTGTTAGCTACTGGGACTCGCTGTCGGAATTGACGCGCTCGACGATCGTCTCCAGCGGCTGGATCCTGCTCGTCACGGTCGTGCTGATCTTGTCAGTGGCGTTTACGACGCTTCTCGAGCGCAAGGTCATCGGCTACATGCAGTTGCGTCGTGGTCCGAACCGCGTCGGCAGTCTGTTTGGATTCCTGCCAGGCATCTTTCAGCCGTTCGCCGACGTCTTCAAGCTGTTGTTCAAAGAAATTGTCGTTCCGAGCAGTGCTAACAAGTTCCTGTTCCGCATCGCGCCGGCGATCACATTGATCCCGGCGTTTGCGATCTGGGCCGTGATTCCGCTCGACCCGAATCTCGTGATTGCCGATGTCAACGCAGGCTTGTTGTACGTGCTGGCGCTCACGTCGGTTGGCGTGTACGGCGTGATCCTCGCAGGTTGGGCGTCCAACTCGAAGTACGCATTCTTGGGTGCGATGCGCTCGGCAGCGCAGATCGTGGCCTACGAAATCGCAATGGGCTTTGCGCTCGTCGGCGTGATCATGGTCGCTGGCAGCTTGAACTTGGGCGATATCGTGCGTGCTCAGCAAGGCGGCGCACTCGCCTGGAATTGGTTTTGGTTGTTCCCGCTGTTCATGGTCTATCTGATCTCTGGCGTTGCGGAGACGAATCGTGCGCCGTTCGATGTGGCGGAGGGCGAGTCAGAGATCGTCGCTGGCTTCCATGTCGAGTACTCGGGCATGGCGTTCGCGCTGTTCTTCCTGGCCGAGTACGCGAACATGATCTTGATCTCAGCGCTCACCGCCGTGTTCTTCTTCGGCGGTTGGTTGAGCCCCTTCGACGGCTACATCGCGGCGGATAGCGCGCTTCGTGAGATTTGGGGTGTGGGCTGGTTCATTGGCGACGGCTTTCACTGGTTGTTCGCGAAGCTGTTCTTTTTCCTGTTCTGCTTCCTGTGGTTTCGCGCCACCTTTCCGCGCTATCGCTACGATCAAATCATGCGCCTGGGTTGGAAGGTGCTGATTCCGGTGACGATCGTATGGATCTTCGTCGAGGGTTTGATGGCGTACTTCAAAGTCGGCCCGTGGAGCGCTTGATTCATGGCGAATAGCATTCTCAAAACGTTCTTGCTGAGCGAACTCGCGGTGGGCTTGTCGGTGACGGCGCGCACCTTGTTCCGCAAGAAGTTCACGATCAACTATCCCGAGGAAAAGACGCCGCAGTCGCCGCGCTTTCGAGGCCTGCATGCGCTGCGGCGGTATCCGAACGGCGAGGAGCGTTGCATTGCGTGCAAGCTCTGCGAGGCGGTGTGCCCGGCGTTGGCGATCACCATTGAATCCGATGTGGCCGAGAACGGTACGCGGCGCACGACGCGCTACGACATCGATCTTTTCAAGTGTATCTATTGTGGGTTCTGCGAGGAGGCGTGTCCTGTCGATGCAATCGTCGAGACGCGCATTCACGAGTACCACATGGAGAATCGCGGCGAAAACATCATGTCGAAAGACAAGCTGTTAGCCGTCGGCGAGCGCTACGAAGCGCTCATCAATGCGGACAAATCCGCCGACGCGCCTTATCGCTGAGCGCGGCACATAACGTATGGGACAAGGGGAGTAGGGTGTTCGTCGAGGCGCTGTTTTACTTGTTCGCAGGCATCTTGGTGTTGTCTGCGCTCGGCCTCATCGTGGCGCGCAACCCCGTGCATTCGGCCCTGTTGCTCGTGCTGTGCTTCTTCACGAGCGCATCGATCTGGTTGCTGATCGGGGCGGAGTTCCTGGCGGTCGTGTTGGTGCTTGTCTACGTAGGCGCCGTCATGGTCCTGTTCTTGTTTGTCGTGATGATGCTCGACATCAATATCGAGGAACTGCGTAAAGGATTCACGCGCTACGCGTGGTTGGGCTGGATCACCGCATTTGTCGTGATCGTGCAGATCGTCGGTGTGGTCGCAGCCAAGCGCTTGGGAGTCGATGTCACGCAAGGCGCGGCCCCATTGCCGAAAGACCACAGCAACACAGCCGAACTGGGTCGGGCGCTCTACACCGAGTATGTCTACGCGTTCGAACTCGCCGCGATCTTGTTGCTCGTTGCGATCGTTGCGGCGATTTCCCTGACGATGCGCAAGCGCCCGGGTCTCAAAGTGCAGAACGTGGCGAAGCAAGTGGCGGTGCGAGCGGCCGACCGTGTCCGAATCGTCAAGGTCGAGGCGGAGAAGCGGGAATGATCACGCTGGCACACATGCTGACCTTGTCCGGCATCCTATTCGCGATCGCCGTCGCCGGAATCTTCCTGAATCGGAAGAACGTGTTGCTGCTCTTGATGTGCATCGAGCTGATGTTGTTGGCGGTGAATTTCAACTTCGTCGCGTTCTCGCGCTTTTTGAACGATATCGACGGGCAGATCTTCGTGTTCTTCGTGCTGACAGTGGCCGCGGCGGAGTCGGCGATTGGTCTCGCGATCCTCGTGGTGCTGTTCCGCGAACGGCGCAGCATCAACGTCGAAGATCTGAATACGCTCAAGGGCTAATGGCAAACCGCGCATGAATTCGTCATTGTTGTTAGCGATCCCACTGCTGCCGCTCGTCGCGGCGGTCATCGCTGGGTTGTTCGGTCGGCAAGTGGGGCGGCAGGGCGCCGCGTTTGTCACGATTGCCGCTGTGGGCGTCTCCGCAGCCTTGTCGCTCTACGTGGCCAAGCTCGTTTTCGTCGACGGCGTGCCGACTTATAACGAATCGGTCTATACGTGGTTGATCAGTGACGGTGTGCGCATGGAAGTCGGCTTCCTGGTCGACGAACTGACGGCATTGATGATGTGCGTCGTCACATTCGTGTCGTTCTGCGTGCACGTCTACACGATTGGCTACATGGCCGATGACGACGGCTACCAACGCTTCTTCAGCTACATTTCGCTGTTCACATTCTCGATGTTGATGCTGGTGATGGCGAACAACTTCATGCAGTTGTTCTTCGGCTGGGAGGCCGTTGGTCTCGTCTCCTATCTGCTGATCGGCTTTTGGTTCAAGCGCCCGAGCGCCGTGTTCGCCAACATGAAGGCGTTTCTCGTCAACCGCGTCGGCGACTTCGGCTTCTTGCTCGGCATCGCTGCCGTCGTCTATTACACCGGGTCACTCGACTATCGCGACGCATTTTCCGCCGCGCCACAGATTGCCGGGGAATCGTTCGCAATCACGCCAACGTGGACCGTCTCGGCGATCACGCTGATCTGCATCTGCTTGTTCATCGGCGCGATGGGCAAATCCGCGCAGGTACCGCTGCACGTTTGGCTGCCGGATTCGATGGAAGGCCCCACGCCGATCTCGGCGTTGATCCATGCCGCGACGATGGTCACGGCCGGCATTTTCATGGTGGCGCGTATGTCGCCGCTGTTCGAGTACTCAGAGACGGCCTTGTCATTCGTACTCGTGATCGGAGCCACGACAGCGCTGTTCATGGGCTTCCTTGGCGTGGTCAACAACGATATCAAGCGCGTGGTGGCGTACTCCACGTTGTCACAGCTCGGCTACATGACTGTCGCGCTGGGCGTGTCGGCGTACAGTGCGGCCATTTTCCACTTGATGACGCACGCGTTCTTCAAGGCGCTGCTGTTCTTGGCCGCAGGCTCCGTGATCATCGGTATGCACCATGAACAAGACATGCGCAAGATGGGCGGGCTCGCGAAGTACATGCCGATCACGGCGGCGACCTGCTGGATCGGCGCACTCGCGTTGATCGGCACGCCGTTTTTCTCCGGCTTCTACTCAAAGGACGCGATCATCGAGGCCGTGCACGAGTCGCATCGCGTTGGCGCGACCTATGCGTACTGGTGCGTGATGATCGGTGTGTTCGTCACGGCGTTGTACACGTTCCGCATGATCTTCATGACGTTCCATGGGAAGCCGCGGTTCGCCGTGGAGGATCACGCCCACGCAGCCCATGTGGACCACGCCCAAGTCGAGCACGGCCATGACGATCATGGGCACGATCACGGGCACGGTGGCACGCCACATGAGTCGCCAGTGATGTATTGGCCGCTCATCTTGTTAGCGATTCCGTCATTTCTGATCGGCGCATTGACGATCGCTCCGCTGCTTTTCCGCGGCGCATTTGGCGAGTCAATTTTCGTGCTCGAACAGAACGATGTCGTCGGCGAACTCGGCAAGACGTTCCAGGGCGCTTTGAGCTTCGCGTTGCACGCCGTCGCTCATCCACCGCTCTACCTCGCCCTCGGGGGCGTGCTGGCTGCGTGGTTCTTGTTCTTGAAGCGACCGGATGTCGCTGACTCCCTCGCACGTCCATTCGGCTGGCTGCGACGCATTCTCGACCAGAAGTATTTCTTCGATTGGTTCAACGAGAATGTGCTCGCCGCGGGCAGCCGCTTGTTAGGACGCATTTTCTGGAAGGCCGGCGATCAAGCGATCATCGACGGAGCCCTCGTCAACGGCTCTGCGGCGCTCGTCGGTTGGCTCGCCGGTGTTACCCGATGGGTGCAATCCGGATTCCTCTATTCGTACGCGTTTTGGATGATGCTGGGTCTGGCTGGGCTGCTCAGCTGGTTCTTGCTGCGTGCCTAGGCCCACTACCCATCGAGAGACGACCGCGAGATGTTAGGTGTAGGACTTCTGTCGATCCTGATTTGGCTGCCAATCTTGGGCGGCGTCCTCGTGCTCGCCTTGGGCGATCGCAGCATTGGCATGGGGCGCTGGTTGGCGCTTGGCACGGCCTTGCTCGTGTTTGGACTGTCGATCCCGCTCTACACCGGCTTCGATGCATCGACAGCGGCGTTTCAATTCGTCGAGCGGTTCGGTTGGATCGATGCGCTGAATTCCGACTACCACTTAGGTATCGACGGCATTGCGTTGCCGCTGATTCTCCTAACAACCTTTATCACGATTCCAGTGATCGTAGCGGCGTGGGACGTCATTGAGGCGCGTCCTTCGCAGTACTACGCCGCGTTCCTGATCATGGAAGGGCTTATGGTCGGGGTGTTCTCCGCGCTCGACGGTTTGCTCTTCTACGTGTTCTGGGAGGCCATGCTGATCCCGATGTTCCTCATCATCGGTATCTGGGGCGGTCCGCGGCGCGTGTACGCCACGCTCAAGTTCTTTCTGTACACGTTCTTGGGCTCCGTGTTCATGCTGGTTGCGCTCATCTACATGTATTTGAAGACGGGCGACTATGCGATCGAGAAGTTCCATGAGCTGCCGCTCTCGCTGACGGAGCAGACTTGGATCTTTATTGCATTCCTGCTGGCATTTGCGGTGAAGATTCCGATGGTGCCGGTACATACATGGTTGCCCGATGCGCACGTCGAGGCGCCGACTGGCGGCTCGGTGATCCTGGCGGCCATCATGTTGAAGATGGGCGGTTACGGCTTCTTGCGATTTAGTTTGCCTATCACGCCCGATGCGAGCCGTGAGCTCGACTGGGTGATCATCGGCTTGTCGTTGATCGCGGTGGTGTATATCGGCTTCGTCGCGCTTGTGCAGTCGGACATGAAGAAGCTCATCGCATACTCGTCGATCGCGCATATGGGTTTCGTTACGTTGGGTGCGTTTTTGGCGTTCGACATCTTCGCGTTGCAAGGCAACGCTGCCGGTGCCGCGATGGGTATCGATGGCGCGATGGTGCAGATGGTGTCGCACGGCCTTGTTTCCGGCGCAATGTTCCTCTGCGTCGGTGTGCTGTACGACCGCCTGCACAGCCGCGAGATTTCCAGCTATGGCGGCGTGATGAACAGGATGCCGATCTTTGGCGCGTTCATGGTGCTGTTTGCGATGGCGAACGCGGGGTTGCCCGGTACGTCGGGCTTCGTCGGCGAGTTCCTCGTAGTGATTGCCGCTTTCAAGGCTAACTTCTGGTATGCATTCCTCGCGGCGACCACCTTGATTCTCGGGGCAGCCTACACGCTGTGGATGGTCAAGCGCGTGATGTTCGGCCCGGTGGCGAACGATGGCGTGGCGTCGCTCGAGGATCTGAACGCGCGTGAGTTCATCATTCTTGGGGTCTTGGCCATCGGCGTGCTGTTGTTAGGGCTCTGGCCCGCTCCCTTACTCGAAGTGATGCAAGCGTCCGTACGGCATCTCGTCGAGCACATTCTCGTCAGTAAGGTTCCGCTCTAGATGAACGACGCATTCAACCTCGCAAACTTGATTCGGGCGCTGCCCGAGATGTACTTGGCGGGCGCGATCTGCGTGGTGTTGCTCGTGGACGTCTTTTGGGGCGCGACCCGGCGTGCATTGACGCCAACGCTGACGCTGCTCGTGCTCGTTGTGGGGGCGGCACTGACGGTGCTCTATGCAGCCGCACCCGACCGACAAGTGTTGTTCAACGGCCTATACGTCGCCGATGGCTTGGCCACGATCTTGAAGTTGTTTGGCTTCGCGGTGACCGCCGTGGCGCTGCTGTACTCCCGCGACTATCTCGACCGGCGCGGCATGATGCGCGGCGAGTACTACGTGCTGGCGCTCACAGCCTTGCTCGGTATCTTCGTGATGATTTCGGCTAACAGCTTGCTCACGCTCTATATCGGCGTCGAGCTGTTGGCGTTGTCGTTGTACGCCATGGTTGCATTCGATCGCGATTCTGGGGTCGCGGCGGAGTCGGCGATGAAGTATTTCGTACTCGGCGCGATCGCTTCCGGCGCGCTCTTGTACGGCATGTCGATGATCTACGGTTTGACGGGCACGCTGGCGCTCGATGAGCTTGCCGCCATGAGTGGCGGAGAACCTAGCCTTGGCGTCATTCTCGGACTCGTGTTCTTGATCGTCGGCGTCGCGTTCAAGTTCGGCGCCGTCCCGTTCCACATGTGGGTGCCTGACGTTTACCATGGCGCGCCGACGGCGGTGACGCTGTTCATCGGCACGGTTCCAAAGATTGCGTCGTTTGCCTTGGCGTTCCGCTTGTTAGCTCACGGCCTGGGTGGCGTCGATTCCGACTGGCAAGACATGCTCGCCATCGTTGCGGCACTGTCTCTGGTGCTTGGCAATCTCGTAGCGATCGCGCAGACCAACATGAAGCGCATGTTGGCGTACTCGACGATCGGTAACGTCGGCTTCATTTTGCTCGGCTTTGTCGCCGGCACAGCAGCGGGCTATGAAGCGGCGCTGTTCTACACGCTGGCATACGTCGTCGTAGCACTCGGCTCTTTCGGCGTGCTGCTGTTGATGAGCCGCGCGGGCTTCGAGGCTGAGGAGCTCGATCACTTCAAGGGTCTGCATTCGCGCGATCCGCTGCTCGCCGGCATCATGGCCATTCTGATGTTCTCGACAGCCGGGATTCCGCCGTTCGTTGGCTTCTGGGCCAAGCTGAGCATTCTGCAAGCGTTGTGGCTGCAGGGTCACTTTGTCCTGATCATCTTGGCCGCGCTGGTGTCGGTCGTGGGCTTGTTCTATTACCTGCGCATCGTCAAATTGATGTATTTCGACGAGCCTGGTGACCTGCCGGTCAAATCGAGCGGCCAATTCGGTGTGCGGCTCGTGTTGGCGCTCAATGCGTTGGCCATTGTGGCCGTGGGCGTCGTGCCGAACGCCGTTCTCGCGCTCTGCGCGAGCGTTATCGGATAATAGTTGCCAAAGAGCGCCGCGCTTTGGTTAGAATGCGCGCCCCTCGGTTGCGGGGTGGAGCAGTCTGGCAGCTCGTCGGGCTCATAACCCGAAGGTCGCAGGTTCAAATCCTGCCCCCGCTACCAACTCACTCAGGTGAGTCAAAATAGCCCCGGTCAGGGGCTTTTTGCTTTACGCGCTGCCCCAAACGAACGACGTGGGTTCGCCCGCGACCGCCGATGGCGCAATCCAAGCAGTGAACCTGCCGCTCGGAGCCACCGTATTCAATTCCTGGTCAAGATGCGCAAGCTGGTGCTCGTCGACGACAAAGTCGACGCGCTGAGTTTGCCCCGGCAAAAGCGGAATCTTGCGAAACGCGATGAGTTTGCGCACGGGTTGCACAACCTCGGATGCGTTGTCGTGGATATAGAGTTGCGCGACTTCCTCGACGGCGCGTTGGCCGGCATTCGTGACCGTACAAGCAATCGTGAGCTTGCCGTTAGCCATGCTGGCTTGCGTCGCGCCGTATCGGATCTCGCTGTACGTGAGGCCATGGCCGAACGCATATAGCGGTGCATCCGGAATGCCAAGAAAGTGCGACTTGAATTTCTCGGTGGAGCGATTGAGCGCCGGGCGCCCCGACGACTCGCGTGCGTAATAGTACGGTTGTTGGCCGCTCGCGAGCGGGAAGGTCACCGGCAAGCGACCCGAGGGACTCTCACCACCTAACAAGATTTCTGCGAGCGCAGGGCCGGTTTCACTTCCCAAGAACCAGGCAACGACAATCGCGGACGCGTCCCGCACGGCGCCCTCGAGCGCTAACGCACGGCCGTTTCTCAGCACGACGACGATTGGCTTGCTCGTTGCAGCAACGGCTTCCGCTAGAGCTTGCTGAGCAGGGGGCATCACAATGTCTGTACGCGACGCCGCTTCGCCAGACATGTCTTCGCTCTCGCCGAGGGCGAGCACCACGACGTCCGCCGCTCGAGCCGCCTGCACGGCCGCATCGATCCCACCGGGGATCGCTTTATGCACCTCCGCACCTGGCACGACGGTCAAAGACGCCGCGTCTTCGACAGCGGCCCGCAGCCCGTCCGCAAACGAAATTGAGGGATCTTGCGGCGCGGACGGCGACCAGGGTCCGTTCAAGTTGGCGGTGTCGAGCGCGAATGGTCCGATCAACGCGATGCGTTGTCCGCTCTTGCGGAGCGGCAACACCGCATTGTCGTTCTTCAACAGCACGATTGACTTACGCGCCGCTTCACGCGCCAAGGCTCGGTGCGCCGCCGGCGCGCGTTGCCGAAAGCGGCGCCGGTCGACTCGCTTGAACGGCGCATCGAACAAGCCGGCCTCGCGCTTGACGAACAATAGGCGGCGCACGGCGCGATCCAGCGTCGCCATCTCGAGCGCACCGATCTCGATGAGTCGCGGAACGTGACGCAAGAAGATGCCACTGATCATGCCGAGATCGCAGCCAGCGCCGAGCGCGATCCGGGCGGCATCGGCTTCGTCGGCCGCTTGGCCATGCGGGATTAGCTCTTTCTCGCTCTCGAAGTCGGAGATCACTGCGCCTGGAAAGCCGAAGCGATCGCGCAGCACGGTAGTTAGTAGTTTTTGATTGCCGGTGCTCGGCACGCCATCGATGGTGTTAAACGCGGCCATAGTCAGGATGGCACCGGCATCGAATGCCGCCTTGAACGGTGGCAGGTACACCTCGTGCAACACGCGCTCGGAAATCAGCGCGCCTTGGTAGTCGAGGCCACTTTCGGCCGCGCCGTATGCGGCGAAATGCTTTGCGCAGGCGAGCAGACTGTCGGCAGCACCCCGTTGCGGTCCTTGAAATCCTGCAACGCGAGCAGCGGCGAACAGCGAGCCGAGTAGCACGTCTTCGCCCGCGCCCTCGACCACCCGACCCCAGCGTTGGTCGCGACCGATGTCGACCATTGGAGCAAAAGTGACGTCGAGCCCAGTCGCAGTGGCTTCAATGGCGCAGGCGCGCGCCGTGCGCCGCGCAAGTTCAGGTTCGAAGCTGGCAGCCTCGGCGAGTGGCACTGGAAACACTGTCTTGCAGCCGTGAATGATGTCAGCCGCGAACAGCAATGGGATCTTCAAGCGCGACCGCGTCACTGCGGCACGTTGCGCGAATTCTATCGACTCAAGATCCATCGGGCTCATGAGCGCGCCGACTTGGCCTGCCGTGATCCGCGCCAGCAAGCCGTCGAATTGCGCACGCGCTTCCGCCACCGAGATCGGCGGCAAGAATGGATTCATCTTGGCGATGTCGGGATCGGCCCTGTTAGGCGAGATGGCTGCTTCGAGGTTCAGCTGCCCAGCTTTCTCTGCGACGGTCATTCGTGTGACGAGATCGTCGAGCAAGGCGTCTGGCGGTGGAGCTGCCTCAGCGGGCCCCGCGATCGCGGCCACGGCGCCGGTCACTGCGGCCGACACCAAGAACTGACGTCGATCGATGCTCATGCTGCGCCCCCCGGATTTGATCGCCCGATTCTAGCGAATCGCGCAAAGTGAGGATCCAGTGTCCATGATGGCAACGCGTCTGGCATGCTTGCCAACAGCAAACAGAGGAGTTGGCATCAGTATGGAGTTGACCAATTTGGAGACCGTGCCCGGGCGCACGATCACACGACACTTAGGCCTGGTTCAGGGATCGACGGTC